>PCDB01000051.1 GCA_002591625.1 Porticoccaceae bacterium | reverse complement strand
CGTTGACTTCATGAAAGCACTGAACGATGAAGCATTTATGCCCGTCATTCCCGAGCGCGTTCCGTCCGGCCTGTTAATGGGTCTTCAGCCAGATATATTGGCCACTTCGTCCGGAGATTAATGATGCTCAGCAAACGAACTTTGGTGTTAGCTGTTTTTGTTTTCCTATGCGGATGGATACTTGGCAGCAACAAGCAACCCGTCCCTGTAATAACAAGCTCATTGGGAGCTGCGAGTTATGACGGAGGTTATCGAACGATTGCAGGTGACACAACAGTAGCTGCAGTGACAAAACGTCTGTCCACTGGCACTATTCACATTATAAATCCCGGGGATTCTATTCAGTCGGTTGTGGAGATGTCTCAATCGGGAGATACAATTCAAGTCCTTCCGGGAACATACTCTGAAACGGTATATATCGACAAAGACGANATCCNTCTAATGGGTGTCATTGATCAGGGTCGGCGCGCAATTTTGGATGGCCGTAACACGCTAAATGATGCCATCCTTTATTCAGGGAATAACATTGTAATCGAAAATTTTCACATCAAGGACTATAAGGGTAATGGGATTATGGGCCAAGCAGGCAATAACTTCGAGATCCGAAATAATTTGATTGTGGATACAGGGATATACGGAATATTCCCNCAACTCGGAATCAACGGGCTTATAGAGCATAATGTGGTCTCGGGTATTGCTGACGCTGCAATTTATATCGGAATGAGCGATAACGTTCATGTGGCCTTTAACGAGGTATTTGACAGCGTAGCCGGTATTGAAATCGAAAACAGTCGCCATGCGATTGTGGAGAACAATAACGCTCACAATAACACTGGCGGAATTCTTGCATTTGTGACGCCTGGCTTGCNCATAAAGTCCACCGAGGATGTGATNATTCGGAACAATTTCGTCTCTAATAATAACACCCCTAACTTTGGTGCTCCAGGGTCAATGGTTGCTGGCATTCCCTCAGGAACTGGTGTGCTGATTATGGCCGCCGATGACGTGATTATCGAGGGTAATATTATCTCCAATAACAAGACTTCAGGAATTATCATTTCAGACCATAGCTATGCATCCAACGTAACGATTGATCCGCACTCAGAACCAAATTCGGATCGCACCATGATCTTGGATAATGTCATGCTTAACAACGGTTATGACACAATTCCGGAAGTTATGGCGTTGGCATTAGCAGAGCTNCATACGGGACCAGTTGACATCGTTCATGCTGGTCCAAGCGTTGGTAGCTGTATTGTTAACCGCCACCGATATCAGGCTGTGGGTATAGGTGATTATGGGAACTGTGATTTTAGCAATACTGACAGCATAAGCTCTTACCTCTTAGATGGTGGTGCAGAGCCTCGTGTAATTAGCGCGAGTGACAGGGGCGAAATAGCTTACCTTGGGGTCTGCGCTGGNTGCCATAGCTTTACGGGCCGATTGATTGGACCTCCAGTGCCCGTCATCCAGGCGATGTATGCGAATAATCCAGAGGGATTGGCATCGTATATTAACGCACCTGTCAAGAAGCGGAGCAACTACCCACCAATGCCTGCCATGAATTACCTTGACTTCGAGACTCAGCTGGCGGTGGCGAGGTATATGTTAGCACTCCGGGAGTAAAACCGACTGCCCCTGAAAGCCTGTTAAAGATCTTTGTAAAACCCTTAGTAAGAAAATTGACTAGCAGGCATGAGCGGATGCTGTTTAGTGGTTTTTTGGTTAAAATAACGAATTAATTAGTTTGCTGGCGCCAATTTTCGGTTCGAATAGTCGAATACATTTTTGTTAGAATTTGTTATCTAAAGTACAGTGATTGAGTACTTTTTGACGAATAGGCCCTGAAGGAGCACTTATGTCACTATCGACAGAGAAACGTTTTTTTAACGAACTAAGCTTAAGGAGATATGGCTGGCTGTCTACTTCGCTCACTTTTCCATTCTGGATCTCATCCGTCTTAGCATCAGATGCCTCGGAACTGGTTTTAACCGTCCAGGCTGGCGGTGGGATTGTGCAAGATATTATTGACCCCATACTGGAACTTATCAGAATACCTCATGTGGTTTCGGGCGTCTCACTGTTGATTTTGATTGCAGGGTTCGTGTGTTTGTCGCGAGTGCTTTATATAAGACATCGTGATTTAAACGTTTTAACCCAGATGGGAAGGTTGTTTCCAAATTCCGAAAAAGAATTTGCGAACCGTTACCCTCAATTTGAAGAAAAGATGGCAAAGTTTCCCGGTATGTTTCGCGCCTGGTCTGAGTTTTGTGAAACCCTTGTTATTCCGAGCAATCGGGTAAAGAATCCAATTTTCAAGAATACAGTTCGTCCCCATATCTTTTTTAATTTAGACCGTCTTGAGATTGGTGTGGATGATATGAAAGCTTGGCCTCGATTATTTATTGGCTTGGGACTGGTTTTTAGCTTGCTTGGCTTTGCTTCCGACTTGGGTGGGGTATCATCTTGGGCTAACGAAGCTGATGCGCAAACAATTGAGATGGAAGACCTTCTGGTCAGCTTGGCAATGTCTACGTCTCTATCGTTATACGCATTTGTATCTGGCCTTCTCATGTATCTTGTCCTAACAATAAGCTTAAATAATACTGAGAGGGCAATCAATCGAAGGTTGAATCAACTCAATGATAAGATAGAAAGAGGTGTTCATTTTGTTACGTCTGAAGCTTTGGCGCAGGAGTCTATGATCTTGATGGAGAGACAATTAGAGCAGATGCGGATTCTAAATGCAGTATCGCTTGGCATCGGAGAAAAAAATATTGTTGCTGATTCTGAAGGGCAGGGTGGTGAAAACGAGAAGAAGATGGATTAAACCTCATCCGTCTCCAATTTCGGAACGGCTTTGTTGCCAATAGACGGAAGCGTGAGTTTTGGCAAGGACTATCGATGTCGGGTTTGAGGAATGTTTAGCCTCAAACGACTTTGTATTCATTTGAAAGAGGGCCAACCAAGGGCTAGCTCGGGTGATTCAGGGTAAACCTCGCTATTAGTTGAAGCCTTTTGCAGCGGTTGCCGCAATCATCGATGATGTTTTTAAAATTAGATTTCATATGCTTTCAGATTGCTAGTTGCCTGGGGCAATTTTTGTGTGTTTACGTTTGCACCAATTGAGGTGTCATCACAACAGTTATTTACCGGATTACCAGTAAGTGGGAGCGCTTGCCAAGTGGCGCCCGGATTAAATGTGAGTTAAGTATTTGATATGGAATTGATAATCTGCCTTATGAGTCCCGATTATAGTGCGCTATATTAGGATCGGTTTGTCTTGAACAATAGATGCGGTAAAAATAAGTTGGGCACAGTTAAGTAGCGATGTTTTCGCCATAATAATACCGATTTTCTGTACCTAATAAATTATTACAAAAATTGCGGTGCTAACTTATAAGCATAAAACCTGACATCGGTTGATTGTTTGAATCAGAAAACAAATCTGAATGCTTTAAAAATTCCGCGCTAGCTCTGTGGTTTTCTGAACTTCAGAGTCATTCGATCGCTCTCACCTATTCTCAAGTATTCTGCTTTGTTTTCATCCCCCATACTTAGACTTGGCGGGAGAGTCCAAACGCCCCTGGGATGTTTCCCAGAATCGAGGGGATTGGCATTGATTTCAGATTTTTCTTCAAGGGTAAATCCTTCCGATTCAGCCAGCGATACGACATAGTCTTCTGGCATATAACCGGTCTTTTCGAGTTCGGAAGCGGGAAATGAATCAAGATATGCATTCTCTGGGACATCAACCGCTCTATGCTGCACGACGCCCAAAACACCTCCGGGTTTAAGTGCATCGAAAAAGAGCTTGAACGAACTTTTGGCGCCGTTGCTTCCGGCAAAGCTATGGATATTTCTAAAGGTCAAAATAGCATCGACACTGCTATCTGAAACATCTAATGTGTTTGTGTCAAAGTGAGCGATCTCTACATTTTTATAGATAATAGAACTTTCGAGCTTGTCATAAAGAACTTTTGTACTTCGCTTGACGTAATCACTCTCGGCCTCTAAATCGTAATTTCCTGCAACCACGTAGTTCCCAGTTATAAATGGCGCCAAAATCTCTAAATAATATCCTCTCCCCGGATTGATTTCGATGACGCTCATCTCAGATTTGATGCCAAAAAACTCCAGTGTGGTAGCAGGGTTGCGATATTTATCGCGCTTGATGTGACCCTCATCTCGATGCTCCTGTGACAAAACGTCGTTAATTGTAATTGGTGGCGCGGTTTCTGGATTGCCAGCAGGTGAGGTTGCTTCAGGCGAGCATGCTGCTATCACCAGAGCTACGGAGATGGCTAATATAGTTGGTATGTTAGTTTTAATAAAAGCTAATGACTGGCTGTTCATATATTTACACGTCCCTTAGATTGATTTCTTTTATGTCAGGACATTTTGTGTTGATAGCGACTCGTCCCGAAATTCTTCGCTGTATATGTTACCAGTCTTTTACCTAATCAAAAATGAATCTTTCTGGTCGTAAAAGCCTAATTCTCTGCTTTAATCCTTGATTAGAGGGAAACGGGCGGTTAGTAATGAAAATTAAGCACTTGTCTCACTGAATTCGATCAACGCGCAAGCGGATCTGAATTTATATCATGTCATGGCGACGCGAGGGCTCGCTTAGCGAGATGAAAGCGATTTTGAAATAAGCTGTAATCTCGCCTCCGGATCAGTCATTTCTAGCATGGTCTGCATCAATTCAGGTTCGAAGCGCAGAACTTGGAAAACGTTGAAGGAAAATTCTGCGGGATTCAGTGACAACCATTTTTGTTTGTCAAATTTAGCAGCTTCGGATGGAGCTCTTGTCTTAATCAGTTGATGAATCGAGTCCACAATCATGGATTGGTGGCCACTCATTGCAGAAGAATCTATTATGTCGTCTACTAATTTGGTGCAGTTGGCTATTCGGTAGGGGAGGGTTTGAGTTTCTTGCCCTAATCTTACCCGATGTAACATCTTGATAGTCAGATAAATTCTGCCATCGACAGTTCTATCTGAGACACTGCAGTAACCCGCACAAAATACATCCCTTGGTGAATATGTGGCCTGGTTGGTGGATAAGACGTCCGTGATGGATTGGTCCAATTTGGCAGGACTGATCTGCTTTTTTGTATGACATACAGCGATCATTCGGGTGTTTTCAACACATTCTTCGACCATAGTTCTGTATCGAGGCTCAAAAATATGGAGTGGGACCACTTCACCAGGGAAAGTAACCATGTTGGGTATCGGAAATAGCGCGACTTCGAGTGTTTCAGTGGTCATGGCATGCTTTTGCTATTAAGGGGCGGCTAATTCTACTGTATTCAAGACACTTTGTATTCATTGAAAGACGTCTCAATATTAATCAAGTAATCGGTAACAAAATATTTTTAGTCAACCGCTCAAGGTCATGGAAAGTGCAAACAACACTTTCTTAAGCCCTATAATATACAAATTTGACGGATGCGTTGATCAAAGAAAAATTCCTTCGAAAAACATTTACAAGCAAATTTATTTTATGAATAGGATGACAAATATACTAAACGTTCACTAAGATTTAGTTTGTAGCTTGTCTTACTGACGAATATTGGGATCGTCTGTTATAGAAGTTACTCGTCTCAATGATCTTACCCTCTTACTTGCGTTCTTAAGGTGCTAAAATGAACATGGAAACGAAGCAAAGACTCCGATATAGAGGATAATTTAAACATTACGTGGACATTCAGGCACTTAAAAAAATTATTCCTTTGTCTGGACTGGGACTAACAATTTTGGTCATCTGCTATTATTTAGCACGCAGCAGCACTGAATCTGCTGATTTTCTATATCAAACTCAGGAAATTACCAGTGGTAATATCGAAAGCACCGTCAATGCCTCTGGGACGATCGCTCCTGTAGTGACGGTTGAAGTAGGATCGGAACTATCGGGAGTTATCTCCGAACTTAAAGCTGATTTCAATTCTCAGGTTGAAAAAGGACAGCTTATTGCGAGACTAGATAGTCGAACAATCCGTGCAAGATTGCAGCAGTCTGAGGCGGACCTCGCTATGGCAAAAGCATTACTAGAGCAGCACAAAGCCGGGNTAGAGAAATCTCTAGCGCAATTGACATTAGCCAAGTATGAACACAGTCGTCAGTCGGAGCTTTTTCGCCGTCAATTGGTAAGCCAATCAGAAGTGGATAATAGGCTTGCGATGCTTCGTATGGCTGCAGCTGATACAGAGCTGAGTCGTGCGCAGGTAAAAGCCTCAGATGCGCAAATACTGCANCGCTTAGCTCAGTTGGAACAAGCTAAGTTAGATTTAGAACGGACTAAGATTCGATCGCCCGTCTCAGGCATCGTTATAAATCGTCAAGTTGATATTGGTCAGACAGTGGCTGCCAGCCTTTCTGCACCGATTTTGTTTGAGATAGCGCAAGATCTAGCTCAGATGCAAATCGAGGCCGACGTCGATGAGGCAGACATTGGCAGGCTCAGAAATGGTCAGCAAGTCCGTTTTCAAGTGGANGCTTACCCTTCTCGGAAGTTCGATGGCNAGATTTCCCAAATACGAAAGGCATCGACCACAGTTTCAAGCATAGTAACTTACAAAGTAATCATAAATNCAGATAATGCTGATCAAAGTCTTCTGCCTGGAATGACGGCTAATGTCGATATCATTTTAGGGAAGAAAAACGATGTCATGAGAGTGCCCAACACAGCGCTCCGTTTTCGGCCCGCTAGCGCACCTCAATTTACAGGGCGAGTAGCTAAGCCGCTTGAGGATTTCATTTTGACGCTTGATCTCCAAGGCCAACAAAAGAAAAATGTGGATTTGATTCTGAAAGACTTTGATGACGATATGCAAGCGTTTAAGAAGAGCAGTGCTGGGAATTGGAGGAGTGAAGANAATCTGCAACAGATTAGGCAAAAGTTGGGTAACCAACTTAAGCTATCGCTGACAAAAGATCAGTTCGAGAAATTTAGAGATTTGAAACAGAACCGAGTGGCTCGCGGGCATTATGATGACAAAGTTCATTCGCATGGGGAGGTCTGGATATTGGAGGACGAATTGCCGCATCGTGTTTCGGTAATGACCGGACTGTCTAATGATGAATACACAGAATTGATAAGCAACGAACTTTCTGTTGGCAGCAGAGTTATAGTTAGGGTTTCTCGTAGGCAAAAGAAATAGCTTATGACCGTGAGCAAAAATATTATTCAAGTTCGCGATGTGAAGAAGGCATACGATATNGGAGATCAAATGATCTGGGCTCTTGACGGCGTAACTCTCGATATTTCAAGGGGTGAGTTTGTAGCGGTGATGGGAGCATCAGGATCGGGAAAGTCGACACTCATGAATATGTTTGGCTGCCTGGATACGCCAACTGCTGGAGATATAAGAATTAATGGTGAAATTGTTTCACATCTTCCTTCTGATCAGTTGGCTAAGGTTCGAAATCAGTTGATAGGATTTGTTTTCCAGCAATTTAATTTGCTGCCCAGAACTAGCGCAATTGAAAATGTAATGCTCCCTCTATTTTATTCTGAGATGGAGCAAGATAATTGGNAACCCGCAGCGCTAAGTTGTTTACTTAAGGTGGGCTTATNAAATCGATGCGAGCATCTTCCCTCCCAGCTTTCGGGCGGTCAGCAACAGAGGGTAGCAATAGCAAGAGCTTTAGTGAATGAACCTCTCATAATTCTTGCAGATGAACCAACTGGTGCCTTGGATACGAAGACTGGACTAGAGATAATGGAGTTGCTTCAACGGTTGAACAGAGATGGTAAGACCATAATTCTTGTAACCCATGAGCCTGAAATTGCTGCTTTTGCAAGCCGTCATCTCATCTTTCGTGATGGAAAACTAATATCCGACAAAAGCTGGGATCTCTTGGATGCTGGAAATGAATTGTGCTGAATCAGAACAAAATCTCCAGACTTACAAATCAAGGTAGCATCAGATGAAACTGTTACAGCTTCTCTCTACTGCTTTAAGGGCATTGAGAGTCAATCTTCTTCGAAGCATGCTGACGATGTTGGGCATTATTATCGGTGTCTCTGCTGTGATAATTATGGTTTCTCTCGGCGCCGGTGCTCAGCAGCAGATTGACCGACAGCTAGAAAACCTCGGTGGGAGTATCTTTATTGTTTTTAGCAACAGTAGGAGTTCTAGAGGAGCTTCTACTGGTGCAGGCTCTGTTCAGAAGTTAACTACTGTTGATGCTGATTTTATTAAGAATCAGGTGCCCGGAGTGGAAGAGGCAGCATCAGCGTTGAGAGGAAATGGCCAGATTGTTTTTGGCAACATGAATTGGCGAACGAATATTGATGGTATCGCTAATGGCTACCTGGCCGCACGAAGTTGGAAGATTGCCGATGGGCGATCTTTCAGTTCCAGTGAGTGGAGATCCGCCGATANGGTAGCAGTCTTGGGAGAGACTGTGCGATCTGAATTGTTCGGGGAGAGCGCGTCAGTCGGACAGATAGTAAGAATAAATAACTTTAATGCGAAGGTAGTTGGAGTACTAGCTCCTAAGGGACAAAGTGCTAACGGAATTGATTTAGACGATAGGATTTTTATGCCTATTGAGACTGTTCGAAAGAGAATTCAAGGGATCAGAAAACATAGTCCCAAATCCGTTGATTGGTTAACTGTTAAGGTGCTTGACGGCTATGATATGACTTTTGCCAAAGAGGATATTGCAAATGCATTGCGCACCCGCATGAAAATTGGCCCTAACCAAAATGACAACTTTACTATTAAAAACCTCTCCGAGATGTATGAGGCCCGAGCAAAGACAACACAGATTTTTAACAGTCTTCTGACGGCGNTAGCTTCGGTAAGTTTACTGGTTGGNGGAATTGGGATAATGAACATTATGNTGGTTTCGGTAACCGAGAGGACTAGAGAGATCGGTTTGCGAATGGCGGTAGGAGCAAAATCCTCGGACATACTGAGACAATTTTTAGTCGAGGCGACAACTCTATGCGGTATAGGAGGGGTCATAGGTGTTTTCCTCGCTGCTGGAGTGGTAACTGTTTTAGAGGTTTATACTGAGTATGTCGCAGTCATTGAGTATCATATCGTTGTGACCAGCCTCGCATTTTCAGCGCTGATAGGAGTGTTTTTTGGGTATTATCCGGCCCTGCAAGCGTCTCGATTGCAGCCCATTGATGCGTTGAGATATGAGTAAGACAGATAATCGAGGCGATTCTATGTGTCCCTTCTTGAAGAACCCGAATATAGCAATATATTTGGGATGACTAGGGGGTTCTTGCAAAAAAGAGAATGATTTTACACACTAACTTCAAGACAAAAATCGTCTTTCTGTCGGGTTAGCTTGTGGATGGCTGGTTAATTCTTTTGGTACGTCTTATCATAATTCTTGTTGGAACTCGTGTTATGGGCATGTAATTGGCTATTAAAATCAAACATCAAGCNACCGGTGGTTGGTCAATGTCTGATTTTAAAGCAAAAAATAATCTGATAAGGGGAAGGTGCTTTAACCAGAACAAAACATGAAGTATTGCGTTACTAATATTTTGTTTACATCTTCGAAATCTTGCGAGCTTAGTGCATTTTTTTTCCGATAGAAGTGCCGCTTAAATCCAAAGCAGTTAGGGGATTCCCCGATACATCAAGATCTTCGAGCTTTTTTGTTTTTGATAGATCGAGGGCTGTTAATTTATTCATTGAACAAGATAATTCTTTGAGATTAGGTGTGCCTGACAAGTCTAGATGCGCTAGGTTATTTTTAAAACAACAAAGTTCCTCCAAATTAGGTTTGTTGGATAGATCAAGTTCATATATCTTATTTTCATGGCAAAAAATTGATCGAAGAGCTGGTTTGTCACTCAAGTCGAGGTGTTCGATATGATTATATCCACAGAGCAGCGTCTTTAATTTTGGTTTGTCGTGGAGATCAATATTAGTGAGCAGATTTTCGTAGCATGACAAGGTCTCTAAGTGTGGCTTNTTTGATAGGTCCAGTTCACGCAATTTGTTTACGCTGCAAAGTAACCCTCTCAATTGATCTTTGTTCGAAATATCAAGTTGGGTGAGGAAGTTTTGGGCACATGAGAGGCTTTCCAGCTCATTAGTGCTGGGCAGCTTAATCTCCATTAATTGATTTTTCCCGCAAGATAAGTTCAAAAGCAGTGGGGTGCCAGAGAGATCCAACTCTCGCAACTCATTGTCATTGCATAAGAGGTACTGAAGTCGCGGAGNAACCGAAAAATCAAGTTGAGTGATTCGATTTTCCTCGCACCCGAGCACGAATAAGTCTCGAGTAAAAGATAAATCAATTTGAGTAAGAAGGTTCCTAGGGCACCACAGTTTATATAAATTTGGAGTGTGGGATAAATCTAAATTCGTTAGTTGATTGTNGCCACAGTAAAGAACCTCAAGTTTAGGATATCTTGAAAGATCCAGTTCGCTTAGTCCTTGACCTGACACATCAAGTTCCGTTAGATCACTCCCCATAAATTCTGGTTCTTTTTTGGTCATTTGTTTAACTCTTCAAGTTTCGATCTAACAGAAGAAAGAAATTGTTGTGTTACCCTGCCCCTCTATTATAAACGAATTCATTTAGACAGTGAGCGATTAGTCAATGATAAATTCTCTTAGTGGGGGCGCAGACTAAAGCTTTTGCAAAAAAAGGTTAGCCGATGTCCAATATTTCCGCATATTAAGCAACTGGGGATGCAAAATTAAGATCNATTTCCCCTGTATTTGTTTTTTAGTTATTTGAGATGAGCAAGTTCTCCTAGGGGAGATTAGAGGCTCCCATTAAGTCAAGGTCGATTGCCCTAGCTACCTCTCTGCCTTCATTGATCGCCCGCACTACCAGATCTTGTCCTCTTCTGCAGTCTGCTGTGGCATAAACATTTTTAAGGCTGGTTCTGTAGTCGATTTTATTTGCCAAAAAATTTCCACGCTCATCAATTTCGAGCCCCAACTGATCATTGATATAGTGCTCTGGCTGAAGAAAACCCATCGACAATAGAATGAGATCGGCGTCCCATCTTTTCTCGGAGCCCTTTATTTCCTGAAGTTTGCTGTCGACTTCAATGGTGAGGATGCCGTTGAGGCTGCCATCTACGTTGCGAAGAATTTCTTTACTACTAATTGAGAATTTTCTTGGGTCTTCCCCGAAACGCTGCTCAGATTCGGCATGTCCGTAATCTATTCGATGGATCTTCGGCCACAGCGGCCATGGGTTGTCTTGGGAGCGATCATCTGGTGGTTTGGGAAATAACTCAAAATTAACCAGAGATTTGCAACCATGCCTCAATGAGGTTGCAATGCAATCCGTGCCAGTATCTCCACCTCCAATCACTATGACATTTTTATCTTTTGCACTTATATAATTCCCGTCATTTAGTCCAGAATCTAGATAGCTTTTTGTATTATAAGTAAGAAATTCCATAGCGAGATGTACTCCACTACCATCTCTGCCTGGAATATTTAGATCTCTGGCCTTTGTTGCACCGGTTGCCAACAAAAGCACATCATGTTCGTTCATGAGATCTCTTGCGCTAATGTCTTTCCCTACATCGGTATTTTCGCGGAATTGTATCCCCTCATCCCTAAGTAATTGAACCCGTCGATCCACTATATCTTTCTCTAGTTTCATATTCGGAATGCCGTACATGAGTAAGCCTCCGATGCGGTCGTCTCTTTCGTATACTGTTACACTGTGACCTGCCTGATTAAGTTGGGCGGCGGCAGCTAAACCGGCTGGGCCCGANCCGACGATGNCTATGGTCTTGCCGGTCCTAACCTTGGGCTTAGAGGCCGAAACCCAGCCCTCTTCGAAGCCTCTGTCAATAATGGCATTTTCCAAGTTTTTGATTGTAACGGCAGGTTCGTTTATGCCAAGTACGCATGCTCCTTCGCATGGAGCGGGACAGACTCGACCAGTAAATTCAGGAAAGTTGTTTGTCGCATGTAAGCGGTCTAAAGCATCTTTCCAACGGCCGTTGTAAACTAAGTCATTCCATTCTGGGATCAAGTTGTCGACTGGACACCCATGGTTTGACTGACAAAAAGGCACCCCACAGTTCATGCAGCGAGCTCCCTGAGTTTTAAGATGTTCTTCTGCCGGGGGCGTATAGATTTCTTCGTAATCGTCTAGCCTCAAGTTCGTCGGCCTATATGGCACCGAGACTCGGTCGAATTCCTTAAAACCAGTGACTTTTCCCATAAGTTCTTCTCAAAGTTTGTATTACCCTGAGGCGGATAATTTTGATCCTCTTGACGCGATTTCCTCTAGAACACGTTTGTAATCAGTAGGGAATACCTTTACAAAGAAATTGCACTCGGTTTCCCAACCGGACAGTATTTTTTCNGCTACGCTGGAGCCTGTGTAGAGGAGATGGTTCCTTAGCATCTGTTTGAGTTCTTTGACATCGTCTTCAGCTTCTAATGTTTCTAGTTCGAAGGTTTCGGCATTGCAAGTGCTAACGAAGGTCCCGAGCTTATCCCAAACATAAGCGATTCCGCCACTCATTCCTGCACCAAAATTTCTTCCTGTCTGTCCTAAAATCACTACCCGTCCGCCGGTCATGTATTCACACCCATGATCCCCTACACCCTCGACGACCGCGCATGCACCACTATTTCTTACGCAGAACCGCTCAGCGGCGATTCCCCTAAAGTAGGCTTCTCCGGAGGTTGCTCCATAAAGTGCGACATTGCCGATTAAAATATTTTCTTCAGGTATGAAAGTGCTCACTTTCGGCGGGTAGATGATTATTTTGCCACCGGATAACCCTTTCCCGACATAGTCGTTCGCATCGCCCTCTACTTTAATACAAATGCCTTTGGCAAGCCAAGCGCCCAAGCTCTGGCCAGCCGATCCATTGAGCTTGATGTTTATAGTGTCATCTGCAAGGAATTTTCCGTTTGTTGCTTTTGCGACTTCGTGCGAAAGCATAGCACCCACCGCACGATTTGTATTAATGATTGGAAGCTCGATTTTGACCATGTCACCATTTTTTATGGCTGGCTGTGATCGGGAAATTAACTGGTTATCCAAGGCTTGGTTGAGCCCATGATTCTGTTTTATGGTCTGAACGACCTCTGTGCCTTCATAGATTACCTTTGCCGGCGTCAAAATTTTTGTGAGGTCGAGCCCTTCAGCCTTCCAATGTGTGATCGCTTTGTTAGTATCCAGTCGATCGGATCTGCCCACCATGTCAATTACTCTTCTGAAACCTAATTTGGCCATAATCAAACGCAATTCTTCTGCTACCATAAATAAATAGTTGACGACATGCTCTGGTTTGCCGTTAAATTTTTTTCTTAGCTCGGAATCTTGAGTTGCTATCCCAACGGGGCATGTATTCAGGTGACATTTTCGCATCATAATACATCCCATGGTAACGAGCGGGGCCGTTGAAACACCAATTTCCTCAGCACCCAGCAGGAACGCAATGGCGACATCGCGTCCCGTTTTGATTTGACCATCCGTCTGCAGAACCACCCGAGAACGCAGATTATTCATCACCAGAGTTTGATGGGTTTCGGCTATACCCAGTTCCCAGGGCAAACCGGCATGCTTGATCGATGTAAGCGGTGACGCTCCGGTACCGCCATCATGTCCAGCTATGACGAGATGATCGGTCTTCGCTTTCGTCACTCCGGCCGCTATTGTACCCACGCCAATTTCAGAGCCTAGCTTAACGCTGATCCGCGCACTGGGATTACAGTTTTTCACATCGTGGATTAACTGGGCTATGTCCTCGATAGAGTAAACATCGTGATGGGGAGGAGGGCTTATAAGCCCAACCCCCGGCGTTGAATACCGAATGCTTGCAATATTTTCATCCACTTTTCCTCCCGGTAATTCTCCCCCCTCTCCCGGTTTGGCGCCTTGAACGATTTTTATTTGAATTTCATCAGCATTGGACAGATACCAGATTGTTACACCGAACCTTCCGGATGCGACTTGCTTAATGGCAGACCTTTTTGAGTCCCCGTTGTCGAGTCTGATAAATCTATTGGGATCCTCTCCTCCCTCTCCCGTATTGGACTTGCCGCCAAGACGGTTCATTGCTATCGCAAGAGTCTCATGACTTTCCGCTGAAATGGAACCAAAACTCATGGCGCCGGTACAAAACCGTTTCACGATTTCGGAAGCCGGCTCAACCATATCTGGATTGATTTCTGTAGTTTCGTCGTATTTAAATTTGAAGAGACCCCTGAAGGTTGCGCGCTGGGTAGCTTGCTCATTCGCATGTTTTGCAAAAGCCCAGTAAGCGCCTTCGTCATTGGTTTTCGCCGCAACTTGAAGGTTCGCTATGCTTGTTGGGTCCCACATGTGAGTTTCGCCCCCGCTTCGCCAATGGAAGTCTCCAGGGTTGGACAGTGCCGGAATCAAATTGGCTGACCGTTCGGGGAAACCTTGCTCATGGCGCTTCAAAATCTCTCGATGCAGAATAGGAAAGCTTACGCCCTCGACCCGACTAGCTGTGCCCACGAAGCAGCGATCGATAATGTCTCGCGCTATTCCAACAGCCTCAAAAATTTGCGCGCCTTTGTATGATTGGAGTGTTGATATTCCCATCTTTGCCATCACTTTTAAAATACCTTTAGAC
The DNA here is from genome assembly GCA_002591625.1 of Porticoccaceae bacterium. Lineage (GTDB taxonomy): Bacteria > Pseudomonadota > Gammaproteobacteria > Pseudomonadales > Porticoccaceae > TMED48. Next base: position 5,502 of record PCDB01000051.1, on the reverse strand, counting down.
ACTCCTTTTATGTATGCACCACTTATCACCCCGATGTCTGGGTAAGTATGAGGATCCAAAAGGTTCTCGTTGCGCGCTTGCAAAAGCGCTTCGAATGCCAAATACGGGTTGACTGCATCAGCTCCATAGCCAATCAAAAGACAATGATGATGTACCTCTCGAGCTTCACCAGACTCAAGAACTAAACCTATCCTGGTGCGTTCCTGATTGCTGACAAGGTGGTGGTGCACCGCGCCACAGGCTATGAGAGAACTCAGCGCCATCCGATCGCGATTAATATTCCGATCAGATAAAATCACTAATGAATATCCATCCTTTATGGCGTTGGATGCTTCCTCGCAAATACGAGTTATGGCGGATAGCATACCCTCCACGCCCAATGACTTCGGAAATGTTATATCGATCGTCTGACTTTTCCACCCCATGTAATTAAGGTGTTTTAACTTCAGCAATTCCTCGCTAGTAAGAATGGGGTTGTTCAACTGCAATCGATTTGCATGTTTTGGGGTTGCGTCCAAGACGTTGCCCTCCGGACCGATAAAGCACATCAGGGACATAACTATCTCTTCGCGAATCGAATCGATCGGAGGGTTTGTTATCTGAGCAAAAAGCTGTTTAAAATAGTCATATGTCATTCGAGACTTGCTCGAGAGACATGCTAAAGCAGAGTCATTGCCCATGGAGCCAAGAGGGTCTCTCGCCTCTGTGACCAGGGGCATTAGCATGAACTCCATCGTCTCCGTTGTGTAACCGAAGGCTTGCATTCGCGAAAGAAGTGATTCAAATTCCACTTGAACTTTCTTTTGGGGGAGCGGAATATCCTCTAATTCGATTTTTTGATCGCGCAACCATTCCGCATATGGATTTTTATTTGAAAATTCTTCCTTCAGTTCTTCGTCCGGTATCATTCGCCCTTGATCAAAATCTATTAGAAACATTTTCCCTGGTTGCAATCGGCCTTTAATTTTTACATTACTCGGCTCAACTTCCAACACGCCTACTTCTGAGGCCATAATTACTTTGTCGTCATGCGTGATGTAATACCTGCTCGGGCGCAGCCCGTTGCGATCAAGCACAGCCCCGATATAGTCGCCGTCCGTAAATGCAATAGACGCTGGGCCGTCCCAAGGCTCCATGATTGCAGAGTGGAATTCATAAAACGCTTTCTTTTCAGGCAACATATTTTTGTCGGACTGCCAAGCTTCAGGTACCATGATCACAGCAGATTCCTGCAGGGAGCGACCTGACATCATAAGAAATTCTAGAACATTGTCGAAATTTCCCGAGTCAGAGCAATCCGGCTCAGCTATGGGAAACAGACTATCAATATTATCTTGAAAATAGCCGCTTGCAGCCACGCCTTGTCGAGCCTTCATTTGGTTTACGTTTCCTCGGAGAGTGTTAATCTCTCCGTTATGACTCATGTAACGGCATGGCTGGGCTCTGTCCCAAGAGGGGAAGGTATTGGTGCTAAATCGGGAGTGCACCATTGCTAAGTGTGTTTCGTAGCGAGAGTCTTGGAGATCACTATAGAACGGAAAGAGCTGAGCTGGGGTCAGCATTCCTTTATAAACAATTGTTTTCGGTGATAGGCTGCAAGCATAAACCATAGATGCTTGACTGAGCGTGGCATTTGATCTTAGTTCACTTGTAAACTGCTTTCTTGCGACGTATAACGAACGGTCGAACGTTTCGACATCCTTGCGCTTAGAGCCAACAAAAAGCTGAAACATCGAGGGCATGGCATCAACTGCCGCTGGACCGATATTCGACCTTTTGGGGTCTATTGGAACCTCTCTCCAACCCAAAAAATCGAGGTCAGCTTCGAAGATTGACCTCTCTATCACAGTTTTACAAAATGTTGCTTCATCTGCCAACTGTGGTAGAAAAATGTTGCCAACTGCAAATTCACGTTTGTCAGGAAGATCAATCCCTGATTCTTTTGCAACTGAGGAAAAAAAAGAATATGGCATTGCTGTCAGGATGCCGGCGCCGTCTCCAGTGTTTTCCTCAAAACCGCAACCGCCCCTGTGATCCATGCGGGAGTTCAAGTGATAAGCATCGAGCATAATTTGGCGGCTTGCTTGCCCTTTGATTTGCGCTACGAAACCAACTCCGCAGGAGTCTTTTTCAAACGCAGGGTCATACAGCCCTCTTTTTTCGGGATAGCCGATGCGACCATCTATTCGTCTGTTTTTGATCCGCCCCATTTCTAAATTCGTGCTTCGCTTCCGTATCGCCAAAAGTCAACATCATTTTACAGCCTACTTTCCGACTCGCTTTATAATTATTGTATTAGCCGGCCGCCTAGGCTTCATTATACGCAATTTTCACAGTTATAGACGCACTTAACCTTGTGAAGATAGGATTTACAAAACTGCGTTTCCGTGAGCGACGATTCTTAAAAACCAAAAACTTTTTGTTTGCAAAGCCTTTTTTTGCTGACATACCATAGTATGGGCGCAGCGTTTGGAAGCGCCGAGTTTTTAAAAAAATTACATAAATTTAGGAGTCAGCTATGTCTCAAACACTTTATCGATCTACTGTGAAAAGTTATACACAGACGATATCTGCCATTTTGGCATGTCTTGCGAAGGGTCAGAAATTTTGCTTGGATAACAATATCGATCGGAACCAACTCGTTAATGAGCGCCTTCATGAAACCATGTTGCCGTTGCATTTTCAGATTATAACCCTGGTACATTTTTCAGAAGGAGCCATTATAGCTGCATATAATGGCGTTGCCTCGGGGCCGGATATGACCCTGAATTTCGATTATGATGGGCTTCAACAATATCTTGAGGGTTCCTTGCAGAGACTTAGCGGTCGAGATTCGAAAGAAATTGAGTCCCTGAAAGGAGGTGAGGTCGTTTTCAAGTATGAGGGAGTCACACTGCCATTCACAACGGAAGACTTTTTCAGTTCTTACGCGTTACCAAATTTTTATTTTCATGCGACTGTAGCTTATTCTATTTTGAGATCATTGGGGGTGCCGGTTGGGATTGCAAACTACATCGGACGAGTAAGGACAACAGAATCGCCAAATGTGCCAGCAGGGATTCACCAGTTTACTGGTTCAGAATACCTCAATTTTCTGGAGGGACTTGCCGGTGCATGAACCCAATAAAGGCGCGAGCGAAATTTTTTAGGCGTCTGCAACCACTCCGCTCGTCTTAAGCATTTCAATGTCATGCTCTGTAAAGCCAATTCCGTGCAAAATTTCATCCGTATGGGATGCTATTTTTGGCCCCGGCCATTCAGTGGCACCCGGAGAACGACTGAGTTTAGGCAGTATTGCCGGAATGCTTAGAGGTTCGCCATTGATTTCCACGCTCTCAAAGAGTTCCCTTTCATTGAAATGCGGATCATCCATCATATCAGCGACGTTGTAAACGGGGCCGCAAGGAACGCGGCTTTCCTCGAGTATAGACATAGCATCTTTAATGTTGAGGGTTTTGCACCACTCCTCAAGCACATCGTCTAAAAACTCTTGGTTGGCCACCCGATCGGCATTTGATGCATATTTGGGGTTGTCTGCTAAGTCACTTCGGCCAATTGCTCCCATGAGCCGCATGAAAATTGAGTCCCCATTTCCACCGATCACTAGATATTTGCCATCTTTGCATTCATAGGTGTTGGTGGGTACGATCCCCGTGATCGTGGTGCCAGAAGGTTCGCGAATTTCGCCAGCACCGTCATACTCGGGGACTACCGCCTCAAGTAAATTAAACATAGATTCGTATAGTGCAACGTCAACAACTTGCCCACCATTACCTCGATCTTTGGATCGAAGTGCCATGAGAATTCCAAGGACAGCGTGGAGGCCTGATATAGTATCACCCAAGCTAAGGTTTGGTCTGACCGGTGGCTCTCCCGGAAACCCATTTATGTATCTAAATCCACTTATCGCTTCACAAGCTGAAGCAAAACCTGCTTTGGAAGAGTAGGGACCTGTTTGACCGAAGCCCGAGATCCGAGCATAAATGAGGTCGGGATTATCACGGCGCATGCTGCCGGGGTCAAGGCCCCAACTTTCCAAAACTCCAGGACGGAAATTCTCTACAACCACGTCTGCACTAGCCAAAAGTTTTTTAACTAAGCCGCGACCCTCTTCGGCTTTGAGATTCAATGAGATACATTTCTTGTTGCGCGCTAAACTGTGCCACCAGAGTGACGTTCCATTTTTGACCTTTCTCCAATTGCGAATTGGATCGCCGCCGGGCGGTTCTATTTTTATTACTTCAGCGCCAAAATACCCCAGCATGCAACCCGCAAAAGGCCCCGCCAAAAGCTGACCGAGTTCTATAACACGAATACCGTCGAGAGGTTTATTCAATTGCGTTTCTCCAAGTCAATTCTATCGCAAACTAATATAGTTTATATTACCATCAGCCCCTGCTCTGCGGCGACCAAAATATTTACAAATTGCTGTCATCAAAGTTAAGGATGATTTGTCCGGCTATCGTTGTTAAGATTTTCATCGAATGGATTTTCGAGACGAAGATAGAATCGCATTAGGTTTAATAGGAGTTTTTAAGTCATGATTATTTTAAATAGAGAGGTACTCAGCCTTGTCTAATCAAGTAGTGATTACCGATGTGGGACCTCGTGATGGACTTCAAAATCAAAAAAAGATTTTAAGTATATCCGAGCGCGCAGAACTCATCTATGCTCTGGGTAGATCAGGAATTCCTGGTATCGAGGTCGGCAGTTTTGTTTCACCTAGAGCAGTTCCGGCCATGGCAGGAACAGATAAACTGGTCGATGATCTGAATAAGACGAAATCATTCCAGACTCCAATTGTAGCTCTGGTGCCCAATTTGAAAGGTTACCATATGGCTCGGGAGGCCGGCATGAGGCATGTTGTTATGGTGGTCTATGGAAGCGATGCCATGGCGAAAAAAAATGTCGCGATGAGCAAGGCCGAGGCCGAAAAAAATATTGAGGAAATTATGGCTGAGGCGGCTAGGGACGGCATTGATGTGACTGCAACGGTTGCAGTTGCTTTTGAATGTCCATTTGAGGGAAAGATTGAGCCAGTCATTACAGAGAGAATCGTTGAAAGGCTGATTGACATGGGCGCGGCAAATGTGGTCCTGGCGGATACTATCGGTGCGGCTCACCCGAGACAGGTGGGCGATCTTACAACTAATCTCGTGCAAAAACATGGTTTTGATATTCTGGGATGCCATTTTCATGATACCAGAGGACTCGGTGTGGCTAATGTTTACGCGGCTCTTCAGGCTGGTATCAGGCGATTTGACAGCTCCATTGCTGGATTGGGCGGATGCCCGTTTGCCCCCGGGGCATCAGGCAATGTAGCGACTGAAGATGTAGTCTTGCTTTGCGAGCAAATGGGTTTCGCTACTGGCATCGATATTTCAGAGCTTTTGATAGCATCTGAGAGGGCTGCAAGGCTTACTGAGACGGACGCACAGGGAAGGTCCACTGTTTGGCTGAGGGATAATCACAAAAAGTTGGATTTATAAAATTTCCTTATCT
>PCDB01000050.1 GCA_002591625.1 Porticoccaceae bacterium | reverse complement strand
ATGCGTTAGCTGCGCCACCAAATAGCATGCTACCTGACAGCTAGCTTCCATCGTTTACGGCGTGGACTACCAGGGTATCTAATCCTGTTTGCTCCCCACGCTTTCGCACCTCAGCGTCAATAACTGTCCAGTGAGTCGCCTTCGCCACTGGTGTTCTTCCGAATATCTACGAATTTCACCTCTACACTCGGAATTCCACTCACCTCTCCAGTATTCTAGCCATCCAGTTTCAAGGGCAGTTCCGGGGTTGAGCCCCGGGATTTCACCCCTGACTTGAAAAGCCGCCTACGTGCGCTTTACGCCCAGTAATTCCGAACAACGCTAGCTCCCTCCGTATTACCGCGGCTGCTGGCACGGAGTTAGCCGGAGCTTATTCTCCAGGTACTGTCATTATCATCCCTGGTAAAAGAGCTTTACAACCCTAAGGCCTTCATCACTCACGCGGCATTGCTGGATCAGGCTTTCGCCCATTGTCCAATATTCCCCACTGCTGCCTCCCGTAGGAGTCTGGGCCGTGTCTCAGTCCCAGTGTGGCTGATCATCCTCTCAGACCAGCTACAGATCGTCGCCTTGGTAAGCCATTACCTCACCAACTAGCTAATCTGACTTGGGCTCATCCAATAGCGCAAGGTCACAAGATCCCCTGCTTTCTCCCGTAGGACGTATGCGGTATTAGCGTGCGTTTCCACACGTTATCCCCCACTACTGGGCAGATTCCCAAGCTTTACTCACCCGTCCGCGGCGCTACTCACACCGAAGTGCTTTCTCGCTCGACTTGCATGTGTTAAGCCTGCCGCCAGCGTTCAATCTGAGCCATGATCAAACTCTTCAGTTTAATCTTTTACCTCACCCTTAAAATTCTTGGGAGAGGGAATGGTTACGCAATAACCTTGCTTCACCATTCAAATCTCGGCATCACAAAACTGAACTACTAAATTCATAATGAATTAATGAGTCACTTGCTTGCGATTGATTACTACCTCAATCCGGCCAGCAAGTGCCCACACGCATTGCTTGATTAAGTTTTTAAAGATCTTCTCGTAAAAAACGAGGGTGGCCCAGTGTATCGATAGCTGCATTTTTGTCAATAGTTAAAGCGAAAATATTCGCTCAAATAGTCTTTAATCAACCGAATAGCTTTGCGGCTTCAGTCAACCCATGCTCCTAGTCATATTCTTATGAGCAATCGATGAGTTAAAGACGGACGTATCGGGAGCCATTTGGCCTTCTCACTACAAGTAGAGTAGGTGATATCTTTTTTTGCCCAAACGCACTAAAAAGTATTTTTCAAAAAATGCCTTTTCAGGAGTAAATATAGAACTGGCTAGTAAATTATCCTCGCTGTTTTTCGTCTCGCCGTTAATGGAAATAGCACCTCGGTTTAACGCATCTTTGACCTCTCTACCAGAACCAGCCAATCCGCAATCAACCAAAGATTGTGTTAAAGGCTTTTCTGAATTCTTGAGTGATGATGAAGGCATGCCATCTCGAAGTAATTGAATGAAATCATCTTCACTTAGAACAGAAATCTGGTCCGTAAAGAGCAATTCTGTTATCTGCTGCGCTGCGGCGAGACCCTCTTGCCCATGAACTAGGCTAGTTAACTCGCGAGCCAAAAACCTCTGCCCTTCAGGTCGTCCCGACGACTTTGAATCTCGATCTTCTATCGCATCGATTTCATCAAGCGGCATAAAAGTGAAGATTCGTAAGAACCTATAAACATCATCATCGGCAACATTCAACCAAAATTGATAAAATGCATAAGGGGACGTTTTTTTGGCGTCCAACCAAACCGTTCCAGATTCGGTTTTACCGAATTTTTTTCCATCGCTCTTGGTGATGAGTGGCACCGTTAATCCATAACAATCTGCTTGATGATGTCTTCGACACAGGTCAATACCCGAAACAATGTTCCCCCATTGATCACTTCCACCAATCTGGACAGTACAGCCATGTCGGCGAAAAAGCTCTGAAAAATCGTAGGCTTGCAACAGAGAGTATGAAAATTCAGTGAAAGAGATGCCACTTCCCTCGCGATCAATTCTCTGCTTGACTGACTCTTTAGAAATCATGTTGTTTATCGAAAAATGCTTCCCTACATCTCTAAGAAAATTTAATACGCTGAGAGGTTTGACCCATTCGAGATTGTTCAAGACTATGGCTTTGTTTTGGATTCCGTCGAATTCGACAAATCTGCTAATTTGACTTTTAATTTTTTCGCTCCATTCGCCAATTTGATTCTCAGACAATAATCTTCTCTCACTGGCCTTGAAACTCGGATCGCCAATCATACCCGTAGCCCCGCCAATTAATGCTATTGGTTTATGTCCGGCCATTTGAAAGCGTTTTAACACCAAAAGTGGAACGAGGTGCCCAATGTGCAAACTTTCTGCAGTTGGGTCAAAACCACAGTAAGCCACAACACAATCATCGAGGTGAATCTCAAGCGAGCCACCAGAGGATATCTGTGCAATCAATCCGCGAGTGCTCAGTTGATCAATAAGTTTTTTACCTGTCTGGCGCATTTTTTCTAGATATCTCAAAAATTGAAAGCAGTCAGCGCACATGATAGCTTACTTGACACTTGTTATTGTAGCATTCAAGAACATTTCAAAAGGTTTTGCTCAGGCAAGTAGCATTTTGGCAAATCTTAAAAGATAATATTTTTTAGGGATATGGCACGAATTCTGCCTGCACATTAATCAAAGTTTGTGATTGATTTCTAACATGACGAAAATTTGGCAAACCGGTTTTTACTATGGATGGCTTTAACGTCTCACCAGACGACATGGATTTAGAGAAACGATTTCGATCCCCTCTTCTGCTCATTGCAGATGAGCTGGTTTCAACCATCCGCTCGTGGTCCCTGAAATTAGTGCTTGGTTGTGTAGCAGTTTTTTGCTTGATAGTAATCCTTGCGAATCAATTTATGGCTACCGGAGAAAAGCAAGAAGAGAGGCGCCAGGTAGTCGAGCATCTTTATATCGATTTCGACAAAGACAACAGCCCCTCTGGAACGCTGGTTTTAGACTCCGATGGCGTGGCTCATCTAAAAAAAATGTTAGTCTGGAGATCAGAAAAGGTGAAAAATGGCGATAATTTATCAGCGCTTTTTCAGCGCGCTGGTATCTCCACTGCACAAATTTACGATCTCTCGGCTTCTCCGGGAGGAGACCTTCTAAATAATTTATCCCCCGGTGAACAGTTCCACATGGGCTTGGACTCAAATAACACTTTGATTGAACTTCAGTATGTCAAATCTCCTCTGCTGCGATACATATATGATAACCATCATGGGCATTTTCAAGTGGAAAAGCGCACCCACACCGCCGATGTGCTTTATGGCTATCGTAAAGGAGTTATTAAAGACTCGCTCTATAACTCAGCCAAGCGGGCACAACTGCCAGACAATATAATCATGGAAATGGCTAACTTATTTGGTTGGGATATTGATTTTGTTTTCGATATTAGAGAAGGCGATGAGTTTGCAGTATTATTCGAAGACCGATTTTTGCACGGAGAAAGGTTAAATGCAGGAGATATAATCGCGGCGTCTTTCACCAATCGCGGTAAAACCTATCGCGCTGTTCGATATGAGCACAGGGACGGATCAGCCCGATACTACTCGCCTGAGGGATTGAGCATGAGAAAAACTTTCTTGCGGACCCCTCTTGATATATTCCGAATTACTTCGGGTTTTAACCTCCGGAGAAAGCATCCAATCCATAAAAAGATTAAGGCTCATCGGGGAGTTGATTATGCCGCTCCCAGAGGCACGCCGGTTTATGCCACTGGCAGAGGCAAAGTTGTTGAATCGTCTTTCAGCAAACCAAACGGTAATTTTGTCTTTATTCAACATGGTCAGACCTATATGACAAAATATCTTCATTTGGATGCAAGAAAAGTGAAGGTCGGACAAACAGTCTCTCAAGGCAAAGTTATCGGTACAGTAGGTTCAACCGGCTATTCCACTGGGCCTCACCTTCATTATGAGTTTCTGGTAAACGGCGTTCACCAAAACCCACGAACAGTTGAACTACCAAAGGCAAATCCGATTGATGATGGCGAGAGAGAGCGATTTGACAAGATAAGTAAAGCGCTTCTCGTTCGTCTTGAAATTCGAGGACAGGCGTCTCAAAATGATGAATAACTTTATGATTTATATGGCACAAAAATGAGTTGAAATGGATCAAAAAGAGTTTTTTATCGGTTTAATGTCAGGGACCAGCGTGGACAGCATAGATGCGGTTGCATTGCAGTTTGTCCATGACGAGGTGAATATATGCGGAACATGCTCCTATCCGATCCCCAGAGGGGTTAAAACAAGTATTTTTTCCCTAAGTGAGCAAAATGAGATTTCGATTGAGCTATTGTGCAAGACTGATACTCAACTAGGCGAACTTTTCTCTCAAGCTGCAATAGAACTCATGATCTCTTGCTCAATCAAGCCACAGCAAATAGCCGCGATTGGAAGTCACGGGCAAACGATTCGCCATGCCCCACCTGGTCAACATCAAATACCATATTCGAAACAAATCGGTGATCCTAATATTATAGCCGCAAGGACTGGGTGTAAGGTTGTTGCAGATTTTAGGCGAGCTGATATTGCTCATGGGGGTCAAGGTGCTCCATTAGTGCCGGCCTTCCATGAACAAATATTTCGACATCGTCATCGACACAGAGCGATCGTCAACATCGGAGGGATAGCGAATATTACATCTTTGCCCAAAGACCAGGCTTGTATTGGTTTCGATACTGGCCCCGGCAACACGTTGATTGACGGTTGGTGTAAGAGACATATTGGATCCGATTTTGACGAAAATGGGGAGTGGGGAGCCACAGGAGTTGTATGCAAACCCCTACTTAAAAAACTTAAGCGTCATCCTTTTTTTGCGTTACCCTCACCCAAAAGTACCGGGCGAGAAACCTTTAATTTGAATTGGTTAGATACCCAACTGAAGCAATGCGACACTCAGTCAAAGCCGATCTCCTCAGAAGATGTCCAAGCATCGTTATGCATGCTAACTGCACAAACAATAGGGGATAGTATTCATAGTCTTGAAACTAGAGTAGAGGAGGTCTTTGTTTGCGGCGGGGGCGCCAAAAACTCACTAATGATGTCGATATTACAAGACCATTTGTGTGGCGTACCCCTTGAAACCACCGAAAGCTTGGGCATCGATCCTGAGTGGGTAGAGGCTGCAGCTTTTGCTTGGCTGGCGATGAGGCGTATAAATAACTTACCGGGTAATGTTCCCGCTGTTACAGGCGCCAACTGCGATGTTGTACTTGGGGGCATTTTTGGCCCCTAAATAGAAAATGATAGCCCGCAGCCACAAGTCGTTTGAGCATTCGGATTCTTGATCAAAAATCTAGAACCCATGAGGCTTTGTTCATAATCAAGAGTCGACCCCTCTAAATATTGGTAACTCAGCGAGTCCACCAACACAGTAATACCGTCGGAGCAAATCAGAGTGTCATCATCTTCGGAAGTGTCTTCAAATGAAAATCCATATTGAAAACCTGAGCACCCGCCTCCAGTAACATACACACGTAATTTGAGGTTAGAATTATTCTCCTCAGCTTGAAGGTTTTTTACCTTAGCTACTGCATCTGGAGTAATTGCTACTACGTCAGGCGTAAAAATATTAACTTCACGCATGTCTACACCATAGTAAAAGATGGAAGCTTAGGTAGAAGCAAAAATCCCTGATTGAGTTTTTAAACATCTGCTGCCTGCGTGTCTTTGGGGAAGTTGCTTACATTTGTGTTGGCTTGCTCTAAAACAAAGCTGCCGATGACCTCGGCTCCTTTGTCTACTTCAATTAAACTGTAATGTATATTGCCTTCCACAACAGCCTTTGACGCGAGCTTTATTAAATTTCCTGCAAAAATATCTCCTCTGACATTTCCATTTATCACTACGTCGCTTACCCTAATTTCACCTTCTAACAACCCACCATGAAGTATTCTAACTCGCGACTTTTGATCCTCCGAGCGAACGTTACCAACAACGGTACCCTCAATTTCTAAGCACCCTAAAAACTTTAAATCACCCTCGATGCGGGTCCCTTTTGCAATCAATGTAGTTGCACTCTGATCTGAAACGTCATCTTTCTTGCCAAACATGTTACACCTCATATTTCCACGCAAAGTCTTGCGTAATCAGCTTTTCTGTCTCCCAAGCATACTTCAAACTTATCCTAACATTATACGGCTCGAAGTTGTCAGGCAGTCGCAAAATCCCCTGTTGAATTGAAAAGTATTTAAATTCAATCTTTAGAGGCATAGTCTTAACTTGTTCATTTAACTCAGAAAGACTTAATACTACGTTAGTGCCGTCTCTTTTACCATGTATCTCCATATATGCATAAACACTCAAAAGCCTCATTTTTGAGTTCTTTTGTCTCGCCACCCATCTGTACCTTACACGTCGCGGATCGAGACGTTGAAGGTTAAAATCACTCACAGATAAGCCACTAGGACTGTCATTATCTTGAAGGAGGTCTCTATAGAGTCTCAGATCTTCGTCACGCATATGGATTTGGCGCTGCATTATTACCATTTGTTGACGGGTGTTTTCCAACGCAACTTGATCAACTTCGGAGCTCAATAGCACATTTCTTAGTTGTTCCTCGCGAAGCATCAGCTCACTTTCGATGGCGTCAATTTTATTTTCTAACCTTATCTTTTCAGCCAACAGCTCGGTAGATTTTTGACCGTCCCAAAATCTTCCAACAAAAAATGTAACGATCACAGCTGAAATTGCTAAACCAATCCAACGGAGTCGTTGACCCCTCCGGTAAGTTACAACTACAGGCCTCTCCTCTCGCATTAGGGCACCAAAGCCGCACCTGCCAGCCCGTCAGATTCAGCATATGAGAACATAATATTCATGCACTGAACAGCCTGACCAGAGGCGCCCTTGGTTAAATTATCTTCCACAACCAAAAGTACGATTCTGTTAGCATTTCCTGGCTGGTGGATCGAGATCTGGCATGTGTTTGTGCCACGAACATTTCGAGTAGAAGGATGCGACCCAGCAGGCAATACTTGAACAAATGGTTCAGATCGATAGAACTCCTCAAAGAGCATTTGAATGCCTTTTCCGCTTCTTTTTAAGTTTCCATATATAGTCGAGTGAATTCCTCTATTTATCGGTAACAAATGAGGGACAAAAGTGATAGAAACTTCGTCACCAGCCATTTCAGACAAAACCTGCTCTATCTCTGGTTGGTGACGATGTCCCATTACACTATATGCCCTAAAACCATCATTCACCTCTGCAAATAGTTTGTCCTTACTAAGAGTCCTTCCTGCCCCGCTCACGCCAGAGGCGACATTTGCAATGATGCCAGATAATTCCAGACAACCATTTTTCAGGAGCGGCAGAAGACCAAGCTCTATGCTGGTGGGATAACACCCAGGACATGCCACTAGCTCAGCTGAAGCAATCTTTTCTCGATTTAATTCAGGGAGGCCATAGACAGCACGAGAGACCCAATCAGGGGCACTGTGAGTNATTCCATACCAACTCTCCCAGATNAAAATATCTCGAATTCGAAAATCTGCGGACAAATCAATGACCTTCACACCTAGTTCCANTAGACCAGGNNCCATCGATTGGGCCACGCCATGNGGCGTNCAAAAGAACACCACATCACAATTTACCAAGATCTCGAGCGAGGGCTCACGATACTCAAGATCGATAACNCCTNGAAANTCAGGATAGAGACTGCTAACNGGNAGTCCTTTGTTTTTTCTGGAAGTTAATATCANAGANTCCACTTTCGGATGAGTCATCAACAATCTTAATAACTCCATGCCTGTGTACCCGGTGGCACCGATAATTCCCACATTTACCACTNAANATACTCCTTTTTGTTATCAAGATAGAGCNGGGATGCTTATAATAACTCAATAAACAGCAATTCGGAGTTAATATGTCGTTTTCTCAGGCNCNCCGCAAGCTAAAGATTCAATCATCTAATCGAGACTGNCGATGCACGAGTGGCTCAAAGCTTTTCATTTGATCTCAATGGTNGCTTGGTTCGCTGCCTTATTCTACTTNCCTAGGCTCTTCGTCTATCACTCTATGGCNGAAGACAAAATCAGTATCGAACGTTTTAAGACTATGGAAANCAAGTTATACAGGCAGATCGCAAATCCCTCGATGTATTTNACTATTATCTNCGGAATTTTAATGATTTATTTGGCGCCAANATATTATATGGCCCAATACTGGNTNCANGCCAAAATTGGCATNATAGTTTTGCTTATTGGCTACCATCATGNATGTTATTATTACTTAAGACGATTTGCTGAAGATGCTAATACCAAGTCCGACCGCTATTTTCGTGTCTTTAACGAAATCCCNGTTTTATTTTTGGTTGCAATAATTNTTCTAGCGGTTATNAAACCGTTCTAAGCATTTNTTGGAAATAAATAATTTTACCAANCNCACAAANGTANNTTAGCGNCANTNTTGTGGTTCGTCCTCCTAAATTCAATTTTTCAACTTANNAATACTTTNGAATTGACTCNTTTTTGGGGCGAGCACGTAGTAANCTCTGNANTANAAGTTCNTAAATTAATGCATNACCATCCACTTAAATTNTTANTTAATAAAACTGTTTGAGTAGGTTCACAAGATGAAAAAGACANGCGATCTNTCNGAAGAACTCTTTGAAANAGCAANANGCTNTATACCCGGGGGCGTNAACTCTCCCGTTCGCGCNTTCCGCGCAGTNGGAGGTCANCCAACCTTCTTTCATAGAGCCAAAGGATCATACATCTATGANGTCAACGAAAAACGCTACATCGATTATGTTCTTTCATGGGGTGCCATGTTACTTGGGCATGGCCATGAGAAGGTGATTGAGGCAATTGTTGCCCAATTGGATAACGCAACTTCGCTCGGAGCTCCAACTAAATTAGAAATCGATTTGGCCCAGAGAATTTGCAGCTTAATCCCTGGGATNGAAAGTATCAGGATGGTTAATTCAGGTACNGAAGCAACAATGAGCGCAATTCGATTAGCTAGAGGCTATACCGGTCGAGATAAGATTATAAAATTTGAAGGNTGTTACCATGGGCATGCAGACTCACTACTTGTGAAAGCTGGNTCCGGCGCACTTACNNTGGGAGTTCCCAGTTCGCCTGGCATTCCGCATAGTCTGGCGGCACATACAATCACGCTATCNTACAACGANATTGAAGAGGTNCAAAACGTGATGCGTAATATAGGNGATCAGGTCGCTTGTATAATCGTTGAACCAGTGGCGGGCAACATGAATTGTGTTCCTCCCATACCTGGTTTCCTTGAGACTTTGCGGGAATGCTGCACAGTAAATGGTACAGTTCTAATTTTAGANGAAGTAATGACGGGTTTNAGGGTCAGCCCGCAAGGNGCAACCGGNCACTATGGTGTTAACGGCGACCTTATTTGCTTNGGGAAAGTTATCGGAGGAGGCATGCCCGTCGGCGCATTCGGAGGAANGNNTGACATAATGAATCATATCGCCCCCGAGGGGCCAGTCTACCAAGCAGGGACTCTNGCTGGGAACTCGATCTCGATGGCGTCAGGCTTGGCGACACTAGAGGCCATATCCACCCCTGATTTTTTTGATCCGATCATCCAACGCACCGAANATTTGGTTGAAGGANTAATNGAANGCGCTCGGCACGCAGGNATCCCTCTCTCAGGCAACCAAGCNGGCACNATGTGGGGAATCTTCTTTACCGAGGAAGNCCAAATTTACCGTTATGATCAAGTAATTTCGTGTGACACNTCACGTTTTTCAAACTTCTTTCATGGNATGCTAGAGCAAGGCATCTATCTTGCACCAGCGTCTTTCGAAGCTGGTTTCATGTCCGCTGCTCACTCAGAAGAAGACATTGAAANTACTCTTGCTGCGGCTACCNAGGTATTCAAACNCATATAGCCATANNCTNTCTACNTCNAATTNATGCCGCCGATGGTAATTTTAAGTATCATAANNCANNATAATTANCTNTAGNCTTGGTAANTTCTGTGGNGACCATATGTCATTTNNGCTNAATCGGGGACCCTACCCGCTAACTAGGATGCGACGAAACCGTTACAAAGATTTCTCTCGTCGACTCANAACCGAAAGCCGGTTGACCANAAATGATTTGATCCTTCCGGTTTTTGTAGTTGAGGGCNATCAGCAGTCACAAAAAATTGATTCTATGCCGGGCATANGCCGTTTTTCTATCGACTTGCTCAAGGACGAGGCAAAGGAAATAGCCGCACTTGGAATACCGGCTATTGCACTCTTTCCAATGGTGGCCGGAAAAGATAAATCANCTTTAGCNGAAGAAGCATANAATAAAAATGGTCTNGTGCAGAGAGCGATCGCCGAGATCAAAGATGCCGNTCCAGAACTTGGCATAATCACCGATGTTGCGCTTGATCCATACACAACACATGGCCAGGATGGAGTCATAGATAATGAGACAAAATATGTAATGAATGATGTAACAAACGACATCCTAGTAAAACAAGCCCTNTCTCATGCCACTGCAGGAGCCGACATCATAGCGCCCTCAGATATGATGGACGGTCGNATCGGAGCNATTCGTGAAGCATTGGAAAGTGAGGGTTATACTAACACCCAAATTTTGGCCTACTCAGCTAAATATGCTTCAGCCTATTATGGCCCTTTTAGAGATGCTGTCGGATCGGGAGGGAATCTTTCGGGCGGCAATAAANATACNTATCAGATGAATATTGCTAACAGTGACGANGCTTTGCATGAGTGCGCTCTGGATTTAAATGAAGGNGCCGATATGATTATGATAAAACCTGGCATGCCCTATCTTGATGTAATTCGNCGAGTCAAAGANGAACTTNNGGTGCCAACCTTTGCCTATCAAGTCAGCGGTGAATACGCTATGCATTGCGCCGCATTTAATAATAATTGGCTNAATCGGGATGCTGCAATTATGGAATCCCTATTGGCCTTCAAACGTGCAGGAGCGGACGGNGTTCTATCCTATTTCGCAAAACAGGCGGCTGAAATTTTGTCATAANCNNNCTTCATGAAACGCNNTATCAAACCCAATNAACCNTTGCGCCTTTGAAAGGCATCTATNGTTAAAGATATACTANCGNNCTGCAGTTTTGTNATTGCTAAACAAAGTTTGAGGGAAGGAATCAACGTTATGGCAAGCCNCGCGGATTCAGATCGCTGTGTGCGCCTATTAATCAATCATCTCTCCTCTTTGAAAGGTTCAATTCTGATAGTTGCGGATGANAACTGGTCAGACGAAGATTGGTCNTCAGTNNCAAAGCTGNNCAANTACAATANTAATNTATTGACCAATAGGTGGAATGTATTTTTGAATGCTAAGGCTGCCGGTCTCGATAGCCTATTCAATGATTTTAATTTCTCGCATTATTCGTCGGAACAATTTGACTCTGTCATCTACCGCGTATCTAAGGAGCGCGCTACTACCTATCACGTGATCAATCAAGTTGTCAGAATATTGAAATCAAGAGCTGAACTTTATCTTAGTGGGAAAAAAAATGATGGCATCAAAAACTATGTAAANCTATCGTCCACTTTANTTGGATNTNGTTCACAAGCAAAAAAAATTGGCTCTGACTATTTCGCCTCGATACTCAAAANCAATTCGCTAAACAGTTCTNTACCAGNCNAAAGCTACGCGAAACTGCGGACANTGCAAACTNTGAATCAAGGAAAATATCTAAGCAAACCGGGAATTTTCGGATGGGATAAGATAGACCGAGGGAGCGCCTTTTTGATCGAGAACCTTCCCGACTATATNAAAACGCNCGGTGTNAGCCCAAAGACAGTCCTAGATCTNGGCTGTGGCTATGGATATATTGCATGTGAAGCGAGCAATCACGATTTTCANTACATAATGGCCACCGACAATAATGCTGCGGCAATCATTGCTTGNAAAAAAAACTTTGAACGCCTTCTNAAAGGCAATTNTGANGTTGTTGCTTCAGACGCTGGTGATACGATAAATAGGTCCTTCGACCTGATCTTGTGTAACCCACCCTTTCATCAAGGATTTTCAGTGANACCAAGCTTTATTTCGAAATTTTTNANTANCACAAGTAATTTATTGAGTNAGTCAGGATGNGCAATATTTGTGGTAAATAANTTTATTCCNATTGAGCAAGTTGCNCTCNAATATTTTNATGTCGTTAAGGNAATNAAATCGACTGAATCNTTCAAGCTCATTNAACTTAAATTTGGAAAGTCCTATATAAAATGAAAAGAGCCTTGTAAAAATTCTAGTGCNGGGGCATATTNAGCNATTCAGTTNTGATACGTANATNTTTTATANCANCATTCTCAATCGACGTTTGCAAAAAGCATAGAGGTGCCTTGGGGGAAACAATAAATCGTGGNTCATTCTGATTACAGNCCCATTCCAAATTTAGCAAATNCTCTTCGTAACGGNTGGGACAGNTCCATCAGCANAAGNCCNACGTTTCTTCCTATTGCCCAAGGATACGAATCAGTTGCAAACAGCTTGGGAAGGNGTTTGGTAAAAGCGAGGACATTCTGCTGATCGAGCCAACGGGCATCAAGATATTTCTCTAAAGTTTCCATGCTAGAGTAATCCGATCCATTTTCTAAAGCCTCCGCGATACAGGANGACAATACTTCAGCATCTCGGAGCGCNAGGTTAAAGCCTTGGCCTGCAATTGGGTGCAGGCCTCTAGCTGCGTTACCTAGNAGCACTAATCGACGNCGCACCTGCTCCTCAGCTTCGNTAGTNGNCAACTCATAACTTTTTCTCTCACCAACTGCAGTGAAAAGTCCGGCCCTATAGCCAAATNCAGCTTGNAGTCCAGTGAGAAAAGACGCGTCATCCGCTAGCATCATTGTATCTGTCTCCTNAGTTGATTGGATCCATACTANGGATGCGCGAGGTTTGNCNTGATATGGAGNCATTGGCAGCAACGCCAGGGAACCATCTTTGACAAAACGTTCATAAGCTAATTNTNTGTGTTGATTCTTNAGAGTTATGTTGGCAACTATCGCNCTTTGATGATGATCTGTTATTCTGGTNTGAATTCCAACCTTCTTTGCGGTTTCTGAATTAGCTCCATCGGCAATAATTAGCAACTGGGTCAAAATGGGGCCTTTTCTGTCTTCTAANACTATTTGCAACGATCGCTCATGCAGCTCAACTTTNGCAATCTTNGATGAAAATCGGCTNNNGATATTCGATTCAGCTAACTTTTNAGCCAAGATAGCACCCATAGCTTGGTTCTCTACCACATAACCAAGGGGTCCGACGTTAACATCAGAGGAACTAATCCTNGTGACACCAAAATGGCTCNAATTACTCACATGGATACCAGCAATCTCNGCCAAGCTGCTTNTNAGANGAGTCCATATGCCCATATCTTCGAGGATAAGGCCNCTTTTATAGGACAAAGCTGTAGCGCGCGAATCAAAACTCCTGTCGACGTGCCCNCATTCATATATGTCAGCTTTTGACTCNAGAAGGAGCAAGCGCATATCTGGACATTGTCTAGCAAGCANNAGCGCAAAAGAAATGCCCACCATTCCCCCTCCAACGATTATGCAATCATAANTTGTTGTTTTCACGGGTTATAGCAACCTGACAACCGAAANACATAGNTAGAATTATTCACTCATCAATCTCTCAATCTCATCTCGGGTTTTTGGNACATCCGATGTCAACTGTTCGCAACCGGTCTTCGTTATAAGGAGATTGTCCTCAATTCGNACCGCCAAACCACGCCATCTTTCTTGGACTTCCATGTTTGAGGCCGAAATATAGATGCCCGGCTCAACGGTAAGCACCATCCCGCTCTCGTATTCTCGCCAAGTCTTGTCGATCTTATAATCCCCTACATCGTGCACATCCATTCCCAGCCAGTGGCCATAATTATGCATGTAGAACTTGCGATGTGCTTCGGTATCGATTAGCTCCTCCAGTTCTCCATCNAGGATGCCCAAATCTATCAAGCCTTGAGTGATNGTACGAATGATGATTTTATCTGCCCTATCGTAAGATACCCCCGGGGCTAANACTTCTATTGCTTGCGATTGCGCGCTAAGNACAAGATCATAAATTGCCGCTTGAGCAGAAGTAAATCTCCCATTAACCGGAAAAGTNCGNGTTATGTCTCCAGCNTAATTACGATATTCGCATCCCGCATCAATTAAAACTAAATCNCCGTCCACCAGCTTNTCCTTATTATCNATGTAGTGAAGGATACACCCGTTTCCCCCTCCCCCAACNATGGTGCTATAGGCAGGGCAACTCGCTCCTCGGATCATGAATTCATGTTCAATCTCCGCCTGCAACTGATATTCATACATGCCTGGTTTGCTAGCAGACATTGCTCGACGATGAGCTGAAGCTGATATTGCTCCGGCGCGGCGCATAAGCTTTATTTCGCTGCCACTCTTAATCAATCGCATTTCATTAACNAAGTGNTCCAAATCAACAAACTCCCCNNGAGGAGAAGAACCTCTTCCACGTTGATTACGAANACCCTTGACCCATTGCATCAATCTCTTATCAAANTCGTCATATTTTCCCANGCCNTAATAGACCNTATCTTTGCCTTCCAGCATACCAGGCAGGATGTCGTCAAGATCAGAAATAGGGAAAGCATCATCAGCTNCATATCGCTTTCTAGCGCCNTCTGGGCCATTNAGAAAGCCNTCCCAAGTTTCTCGAANTTCGTCCTTCTCTCGACAAAACAATATGAACTCGCCTTGATCACGATTTGGGATCAACACCAATACCGANTCGGCCTCNGGGAAGCCGCTAAGNTAAGTGAGNGTGGTATCTTGTTTATAGCGATGATAAGTGTCTCTTGAGCGAATCCTTTCGGGAGCTGATGTCACAACGGCAATGGTATTNGGCCCCATCATACTCATCAGGTCGCTCCGTCTNACAGCATATTCTNTATTNGTGATCAAGATNCCCCCNNTNANNTGTTTCNGCTTTTCAATGTGTANGCTTTTTTNTAGCGTTCACATCNATATAAATTAGTTGCACNGCAATGCGAATATACTCGACNAATTCAATATAATCGCATTCACCATCTTCGTCGAATTCAACAGAAATTCTAGCTATCGAAGCAAGGTCTTCTAGGGCCTCGTTCGCATCATCCGTAAGCNGACATTCCTTTTCCANTCCCTCNGCAAAACCCGATANATANTTTCCNCACCACTCTCCAAGAGCTATTAANCGCTCCGATAATGGGATGTCTTCCTCTGGCAAAATCGGGATAAAAACACAGTCNGTATGTTNAATTTCNTTTANNAAAGNAAGNATGATATCTCTAAATTGACCCTCATCTTTNGAGGCCATNTCTTGGGATAACGCCAAACACTCTNTCGAAATTTCGACTAATCGATCAATACCAATCGGTCCGCAGCTTATTCTNCCAGAAACAAAGCCATGAAGCATNGAAGGGCTCACCTGCNCTCCCAATTCATAAAAAAANTTTTGCAGNTCCGAAAATTTCACTCGCGAGCACCTGACAATGATTTTATTATCCTATCATTGAAAATACATCAAATCATTAAACATTATTACTACCAAATAATTGACCCANACAGCATCAATGCCTATAGTTAACNCGCTNAGTAAACGCGCCACCTCATAGGTAAGGTTTTGGTCTAATGAGTGAAATAGATAAATTCGAAGAAAAACTGGACCGATTGATTGAGCTGTGTCAGCAACTTAAAACTGAAAATCAATTTCTTCGCGAGCGCGAGGCCGGTTTAGTTGGGGAACGNGGTAAGCTATTAGAAAAAAATGAATTGGCTAGGCAAAAAATTCAAACGATGATCAGCCGACTCAAAAGCCTAAGTACAGAATAGTGAAAGACAANAACTTATCAATAAAAATTCGAATTCTCGACAAAGATTATCAAGTTAACTGCAAGCCNGACGAGCAGGATGCNTTGCAAGCATCTGCGACCNTGTTGAGCAACAAAATGGAAGAAATTCGCAGCGTTTCGAATATCATTGGTATCGAACGAATTGCCGTTATGGCCGCCTTAAATTTGACGCATGATCTGTTACAATCAGAGGANTCTGCTAAACGCGACGCAGCAGCCTCNAAGCTTCTCGAGGCAGCTGATAACAAATTAGATTCCGTTTTATTCGAACTTGACTCCAGATGATTGTCCAACCCACNGGTGCATCTCAGTGCATTAGGGAGTCTTTCACNATTGAGTATGTTATGCTTGATTTTCCTGGAGTGTTTGCCAGCCGAGAAGTCCCTGAGCCGATAANAATCCTATGGCTTCTTTTTTGACAAAGCTGTTGAGCAGTTCCGTGCGATGGAAAGCCTGATGCGATGCAAAAGTCGCCACCTTGAACTTTTCGGTTCAAGGCCACGTCGGCAGCGGCACTCTGGGACTCNGTGTCNTGATTGATTTTTTATGATGAATATTCGACATGATAGATGCATCATGCGTGATCGAAGACGCGCANTGTCGTCAAAACAGCAAGACGAAGCAGCGCAAGGTGTCCTGAAAACTATAAAGGAACAGAAGGTTTTAAAAAGCACCCGGCGAGTGGCCATTTATTTTGCTAATGATGGTGAAATCAACCCGCTCNANATGCCTAAACNTTTTTCTAATCGAAGCAGAAAATGGTANTTACCGCGACTCAGAAAAAGCGGGAAAAAGATAATGGATTTTGCATTGTTCACCAAAGAAACCAAAATGGTGGCCAACAAATTTGGCATACCTGAGCCATCCTCTGAAAATTGTGAATATGANCTGGCTAGCAAGATGGATATCATCTTTATACCCNTGGTGAGCTTTGACAGGAATGGNAATCGATTGGGAATGGGCGGTGGCTACTACGATTCAACTNTAGCAGAAGCAAGCCGAGGCGGTTTTTCAAACACANTGCTTATAGGTCTTGCGCATCACTTTCAAGAAAAANATCGGCTACGACCTCGAAGTTGGGATATAAAACTTGACATGNTTATCACAGATCGAGAGTTAATATGCGTAAAACCAAAATAATCTGCACAATAGGNCCTGTTACAGCGTCTTTTGAAATGCTAGAGCANCTTGCCGANGCCGGGATGAATGTCGCTNGATTAAANATGTCCCACGGGGACCATGCGTCTCATGCCCNTGTTATNAAACATATTCGAACCCTCAACAAGCGACTCAAGCANCCAATCGCNATTATGGTAGACACACAAGGTCCTGAGATTCGCACAGGTGACCGAGCTGAAGATCTNCAGCTAAGCTCAGGTGATCTCATTTCAATCGTGGCCCGGGGGGCCAAAGACGTCGANTCATCTTCGATCCAAGTTAACTATGAAAANTTGATGAATGATTTGGACGTTAGTGACTTTGTTACCGTTGACAATGGGCTNATCAATCTTCAAGTTNTAAGCAAAGAAAACCGTATTATGCGCTGCAAAGTNATTGATGGTGGCGTGCTTAAAAGTAAGCGGCATGTCAACCTGCCAGGCATTCGGGTAAATTTGCCGGCCATCACTGATAAGGATCGTCGCGATATTGAATTTGCGAAATCTNAAGAGGTNGATTTTATCGCNCTATCATTCGTTAGACAGGCATCTGACATTGATGATCTAAAAATATTACTNGGCGCTAAAGCTGAGAAAATTAAAGTAATAGCCAAGCTTGAAGACCAAGAAGCTATTACAAATATGANAGAAATTACTGCAGCATCAGACGGTATTATGGTCGCTCGCGGTGATCTGGGTGTAGAAATTAGGCTCGAGGTGCTTCCGCGNATTCAACGAAGAATNATTCGAACTTGTGCNGANATGGGCAAGAGAGTCATAGTAGCAACTCANATGCTAGAGTCAATGATTGANAATGCCATGCCTACNAGAGCCGAAGTAACTGATGTCGCTAANGCCATCTATGAGGAGGCAGATGCCATTATGCTGTCTGGTGAAACCACTGTCGGGCGNCATCCTATTAAATGCGTTGAAATTCTGGACCGCATAGCCCGATCAACAGAAAGCAGTAGAGGGTTAAGGTTTANNGATAATCTTAAATTAGAAAANGACAAACAGCACATAGCGCGGGCGGCCGTTGANTTAGCCGAATCAATCTCTGCGAAAGCTATCATNGTNCCCACTCGTCGCGGACGAATGGCCAACTGGGTCACTAATTGTCACCCTCAAAAGCCNATNNTTTGTGCTTTCACTAATGATAGCCGNACGCGCCGTCAACTCGTTCTAAACCGNAATGTTCTCAGCTACCGAATAAAATTCAGTTCAGACCCAGAAAAAACTCTTAGNAGTGCAGCGGAAATTATGGTTCANCGAGGCGAATTTTCGTCTCAAGACCGAGTNGTCGTNATTTCAGACGCACTTGCCGGCTCTGGTGTGGAAGCCATNCAGATTCGCCAGATCAGCGATNTATTGCCGCCCAGCTCAAGTCNTCCTCANGAATAATTGATATGAACGATTCTGAGTTTCATTTACATACCTGTAACCNAANGAGTCGAGAAATTTCGTTATAGACCCATCTTCTTGCNCTGTTGCTTGGAAGGCTACTAGCACACGACCGAATGCCGAACCATGATTACGATAATGAAACATCGTAATATTCCAGCGATCTCCCAAGACANTCAAGAAGTTGAGTAAGGCGCCGGGGCGTTCAGGAAAGTCAAACCGAAAAACTTGTTCTTCTGCAATTTCNTGAGAGNGTCCACCAACCATATGCCGGATATGCAATTTAGCCATCTCATTGTCAGTTAGGTCCTCTGCCCTGTATCCCATTTCAGATAGGTGGTTGGTGAANGAATNACGATCCTCATCAGAACTAACTTCAACACCNACAAAAACCTGTGCCGCCGATNCATTATTATAACGGTAATTAAATTCNGTTACGTTCCGGAATTGAAGAGCTGTGCAAAATGATCTAAAACTNCCAGGTTTTTCATCAATCGTCACTGCAAGAATAGCTTCCNTCTTTTCACCNGTTTCAGTCCGCTCAGAGATATAACGAAGGCGATCGAAATCAATATTTGNGCCACACTGAATGGCCAATAATCTCTGNCCCTCTNCGCCAGTTTTGGCTACGTATTTTTTTAACCCCGCCAAACTCATTGCCCCAGACGGCTCGCAAATCGCACGAGTATCATTGAAGGTATCTTTNATTGCGGCACATATCTCATCGGTTGTTACAGTTATGACTTGATCAACNGTTTCTCGCATNACCGCAAAAGTTGCCTCACCCACTTGTCTGACGGCTGTCCCATCAGCAAAGATCCCAACTTGTGNCAACCTGACCCGTTCGCCAGAATCCATTGCCGCTTTGAAGCAGGCTGCGTCATCCGACTCGACAGCGATGATCTTGGTCTCCGGACGAAACTTTTTCAAATATGCCGAAATTCCAGCGCATAATCCACCNCCTCCAACGGCAACGAAGACAGCATCTAATGGACCAGACAATTGTCGATGGATTTCCATCCCTATCGTGCCTTGACCAGCAATTATATCAGGGTCATCAAAAGGGTGGATAAATACTGCGCCATGCTTGCGCCTAAGCTCAGAGGCATGTGCAGCAGCAGCGTCAAAATCATCGCCTATCAAGACCACTTGTGCTCCCCGTTGACGAACCGCATCAACTTTTATTTGNGGCGTGGTAGTCGGCATTACGATTGTAGCTTCAACTTCCATTTTGCTGGCTGCTTGGGCCACTCCTTGCGCGTGGTTGCCNGCGGAGNCCGCTATCACNCCTCNTTCCAACTCATCNTTAGAAAGATTGAGNAGCTTATTGTAGGCTCCTCGTACCTTGAAAGAAAACACGCTTTGCAGATCTTCTCGCTTNATCAAAATTTCATTTCGAAGAAGCGATGATATCAATGGAGCTGNAATGATAGGAGTCTCAATTGCAAGATCATANATACGAGCGTNGTGAATNTTTTTAACATANCTGTCTAACATTNAAATTNCCTGCATGTCTCGCCAAAAGTGAACGGCTCGTCAAAGCTTATNNCAACTCTAAAAGTACAAGTTAAACCTAGCTAATTCGATGGCTGCTCGTATAATGGCTTGAAAACAATGTTTATTNGTCATTGTGAGGCATATTTGGATCAAAANCGACTTAAAAAAGCAGTCGCCAAAACTGCCGTCACTTACCTGCTAAGCAAAATTGAAGCTAGCAGTATTGTNGGTATTGGCACTGGGTCTACCGCAGATTTTTTTATTNANGAGNTGGCTNAGCATAAGNACAGGTTTTACGGAGCTATCGCNAGNTCCANCGCATCNGAAGNAAAATTAGNAGCGGCAGGTATACAAGTNTTTGACTTAAANAGTNTAAGTGATATTGNTNTATATGTGGATGGTGCAGACGANATCAACCCTCAACTTCAACTGATTAAGGGTGGCGGGGCTGCATTGACCAGAGAGAAGATTGTAGCAGCAGTCGCNAANGAATTTGTGTGNATTGCTGATAGCTCAAAATGGGTNGATAAACTAGGTAAGTTTCCGCTACCTATTGANGTNATCCCNATGGCANGAAGCTATGTNGCACGCGAACTTTTAAAACTAGGAGGAGATCCTGTTTGGCGTCAAGGCATCATAACGGATAATGGAAACTANATAATTGACATTCANGGTCTTTGGCCAATTGAGGNNGATGGTATGCTCGAAAAAGCTATAAATCAGATTACTGGAGTTGTCACAAACGGACTATTCACGCATCGAACTGCCGATTTAGTTTTCCTNGGCACNGAACAAGGAGTTACNANACATAGGTATGATGGAAATTTCGATTTATAAAAGCAGCTAAAAGTCNCTATTACCCTCTCGCAAGCAACTCTCTCANATCAATTAAAGCAGCATTAGCGCGACTTATGTAAGAAGCCATCACGAGAGAATGGTTAGCGAATAGACCAAACCCTTGACCATTAACNATAACCGGAATCTTGAGAGGCTTCTGGCTCATTTCTAACTCNTGAATAATTTGTCCTAAGCTTGCCGTTGCTCCCTTTTTTTCCAGAATATCAGCGAAATCTACCTGCACAGCTTTCAGGAAATTTAGGAGGGCCCAAGTCGTCCCCCTTGCCTCATANAACACATTATCAACAAGNAGCCAAGGCGTCTTGTTAACCCGATGATTCTGCGGAATTTCTCTTCCCGATTNACTATCTGGCAATCCATGNACCCGNGAGTGCCCGACGCTAGCCGAGAGTCGCTGCGACAAACTCCCAAGGCGCGTCTCAATAGTNACCAACCAATAGCGCAAATTATCAGCCCGGGCAAAAAACTCGGCTGNAGAGGGTTGCGCTNCCTCTAAGCGCAGGAGATAATTTTGTAGAAATGNTCGTCCTTCAGAATATTCCCGCTCAGGCCATGGCACGGCCCAACTTTTNTGGTCCACGTTAAAACGCGGCTCTGCAAGNGCCAAATCTGGGTCCTCTTTGGATTGTGATTGAGACCGGCTAAACGATTCTCGCAGAGCTTTACTTAAATCACGCACTTGCACTAGGGCNCCGAATTCCCAGCTAGGCATGTTATCCAACAAAACTCCGGGGGGCATTATATCGTTACTCAAAAACCCACCCGGTTTATTTAANAGCANGTCAACCACGTTGTTGAGTATCAAGACAGTTGCTTGACCGGGNCGAGANTNAGANGTNGCTTTTGGGACCGGGAGCGCTTCCGGTTCCGAACTCCAATAGATTCCGGTAAGTGATANGGCCCCTATGATAAAAATTATCACCAAGCTATAAATGCTCAGAGCTTGGGACTTAAAAATTGTCCTATGCCCAAACTTATTGAAAAGTTTTTTTAAANTCTGNGAAAGACTAAATTTGTTCATCATCTTCTTTTNCTGAGTTTTGGCCNNTATTATTTCGGATTGGCACCAACTGCGTCACGTCTCCNCANTCTGGAGAACGAAAAGTTATTATTGAACTAGACNTTTNAATANCCACAGACTCTTTTANAAACAACATCAAATGAAGACTGCCCGGCCGGAATTCCAANACTTCTCCTTGATGCACAACAAGCTCCTTGACCTGTCGCATTTTCATCATGCCGTTGACATGGACATGACTATGAAACTCTGTCCGATCCGCTATGTCGGCNTCAACTGACANGAACCTGCATGNCACCNTATTTTGNTTTCTCAAGCGGAGGTAAGCGGCAGTCACTTTCTGNCCTGGAATCACCTCCCGGATATAAGCTNCCTCNATTGTAACCTGACTGANAGCAANNTCACTTCNGAAAGCNGTGAANATCAACCCGNATAGGACCGAACACAAATTTTTNANCATCAATTTTCCCCTTTTGAGGATTCTAACATAAGCCCTCTNAACCCATATCCNCGTCTGTAAAAGTTTACCNACNCCGACTCTTNAATTATCCCNCATCTNATTTCTTACCGAACNCACCATANCANAATTNGCAATCATAAAACNCAATCNANAACTTTTTTNAANAATTAACATCTTTTGTCGNCTTTTAATNAATATNAGANNTTTTTAATTAANATTNAAATTTTNANTNAATCTANAANCNANANCTATCTTTATTGGCATTTCTANCGCTAAAAGTCCTTATAAAGNNGTTTTTTGNTGNTAAATGATGNGATNGTCTNTTTNAGTTTTACTTTATATTAAACTCGTTTTTTGATTCTTTACTGNCNAANATAAAATCTTANNAATTATTNAAAAATTCNCNTTTTTCGTCTAAAANNCGTTATTATNTATNTAAATTNNCTNNATTGTCTNTAAATNNTANTANCTNNCATTNAATGATCTTGCTCTGAGAAAATTCANAAATTATNANACCGATAGCCTATTNNTNAATAAAAATNANTNTAATTCTNANNAAAAGCATCNATTANTAGTCNAAAATACNCNAAATNAANCNANAATCTGAANAAAGTNTCTTAAATNGTCAGTTTTCAAGGTGACATGCACGAAAAAAANCNGCATTCTAAAANNGAGTANAGGAGGNATAGNNAAATATCATCTGCNCNCAAAATACGGTATCTTCCTANAAATAACGTNGAATGTTATNAATATACTCATCTCTNGACAGAANTNGATTTTTAATGCAGACTAANGGCNNNTCNANNAAAGCTAGAGTCGTAAATGAGTAAAATATTACTTCTNAACGGTCCCAACCTAAACATGCTTGGTTTGCGAGAGACCAAACACTATGGAACTGAGCGNCTTGAAGANATCTCAAAAAATCTNGAATCGATTGCAGCAAAAAAGGGATTTCAGCTNACTTCATTNCATAGCAACGCAGAGCATGAACTAATCGAAACAATTCATGCNGCGCTGACAGACGCCATTGAAATTATAATTTTNAATCCCGGCGCATATACTCACACCAGCATNGCGCTTCGAGACGCACTCCTGTCAGTAGANATTCCATTTATTGAGGTGCATCTATCAAATATCGCCCAACGCGAAGAATTTCGAAAAATTTCGTACTTTTCAGATATTGCTCATGGGGTATTGTGTGGCTTTGGGCCAACGAGTTATGAGCTAGCGTTATACGCCGCGATACGAAAAATTCAGCTTGATAATACAGCGGGACAATAGCATGGACATCAGAAAGGTTAAAAANCTCCTTGAACTGATAGAAACGTCAGATATTCATGAGATNGAAATAGTAGAAGGGGAAGAGTCCGTCAGGATAACCAGAGGAATNGGCNCNGCAGATACTTCTCNTGCAACATCGCGTCATGAGGNTGCCTCGTCTCCGGTNATTATCCCTCCCCCGANCTCCACTGAACAAATGACTGATCAAAGCTCAGATGANCAAGGATATCTTATTCGATCNCCTATGGTGGGAAGCTTTTANACATCNCCAGCCCCAGGCGCNAGTCCTTTTGTCGATATTGGTCAAACGGTATCTGTAGGAGATGTTCTCTGCATTGTCGAAGCAATGAAAATGATGAATCAAATTGAAAGCGACAAGTCGGGGGTTATAGCCGAAATATTGGTCGAGGACGGCGATCCAGTTGAATTTGATCANCCTATGTTTAAAATCATTTAATCAATAGGGTCGCNAATGCTAGACAAAGTATTAATAGCCAATCGCGGAGAGATTGCGCTGAGGATTCTAAGGGCTTGCAAAGAACTTGGCATTAAAACAGTAGCAGTCCACTCCGCAATTGATGCAAATCTTAAAAGCGTAAAGCTTGCAGATGAAGCTATNTGCATTGGCCCCAATCCTTCAACACAAAGTTATCTTAATGTGCCATCGATAATTAGCGCCATGGAGCTCACCAATTCGACGGCAGTGCATCCTGGCTATGGCTTCCTAGCCGAAAATTCAGACTTCGCTGAACAAGTAGAAAAAAGCGGATTCATCTTTATAGGNCCTCCTGCAGATGTGATACGCATCATGGGAGACAANGTNGAAGCNATTAAGGCAATGAAAAAAGCTGGAGTTCCGACCGTTCCTGGTTCCGATGGCCCTCTTGGCAATAATCCTCAAGAACTTCAGGCCATAGCTGAGCGCATCGGCTATCCAGTGATCATNAAGGCGGCTAGCGGAGGTGGCGGNCGAGGGATGCGAGTAGTNAGAGACTCTCAAAACNTAATCCAGGCTATTTCTATTACGCAGGCGGAAGCAACTTCAGCATTTGGCGATGGGACAGTTTACATGGAAAAATTCCTAACTGCGCCTCGACATGTTGAAATACAGGTTCTTGCAGATGGACATGGNCATGNTATCCATTTGGNGGACCGCGACTGCTCCCTGCAGCGCAGACATCAAAAAGTTTTAGAGGAAGCACCTGCTCCCGGCATCTCAGATTCAATTCGACAAAAAGTCTATAGTNNTTGTGTGAAAGCGTGCCAAGAAATAGGGTANCTAGGGGCAGGCACTTTNGAATTTCTTTTTGAGGACAACAAGTTTTACTTTATCGAAATGAATACTCGCGTTCANGTCGANCACCCTGTATCAGAAATGATAACCGGTATNGACATCGTTAAAGAGCAATTACGTATAGCTGGCGGACACCCTCTAAGCTTCCNNCAGGAGGATATCAAGATGACAGGGCATGCNTTTGAATGNCGCATAAATGCTGAGGATCCTATCNCCTTTTTACCACAGCCTGGGACCATTAACTCCTTCCATGCTCCGGGAGGCAATGGGGTAAGNGTAGANTCCCANATNTACAACGGATATTCNGTACCACCCCATTATGATTCTTTACTGGGAAAACTCATAACACACGGAAGTGACAGAGAATCGGCTTTNCTGAGAATGATGANCGCATTGGACGAGATGGTNGTAGANGGCATAAAAACTAACATCGAACTTCANGCTGACTTAGTTCGTGATCCCGCAGTGANAGAAGGTGGTGTGGATATTCATTATCTTGAAAAAAAATTGGGCCTTCAATAGTTGGAAGAATGCAAATATGGCGCAAGCTGGCGCCAGATTAAAATCCGTTGCAAACCTGA
The DNA here is from genome assembly GCA_002591625.1 of Porticoccaceae bacterium. Classification (GTDB taxonomy): domain Bacteria; phylum Pseudomonadota; class Gammaproteobacteria; order Pseudomonadales; family Porticoccaceae; genus TMED48. The sequence continues at coordinate 40,475 of PCDB01000050.1, read as the reverse complement.
AAATGTCGATGAGTTGGAAAGTGTATTGTTTANTGNAGGAGTTCACTCTATAACTCTTGAAAATGATACCANTCAATGCATTCTTGAACCGGAATTAGGNACNNNNCCACTCTGGNAAGAACTTAGANTAGTCGGCCTTTTTGATTNAGATATTCATGAAAAGAGANTTGAACAAGCTCTGAGGCAANGCTGTTCCAATCTAATCATTTCTTGGNANACGCTAATTGAAANAAACTGGTCTNACGAATATAAAAAGTATTTCATCCCAATTCGTTGCGGCGAGAGACTCTCAATTTGCCCAANTTGGGTAAAACCAGCGCAAAATACCATGACTAACTTGATTCTAGACCCGGGTATTGCTTTCGGTACCGGAGGACATCCGTCNACNTACCTCTGCCTTAACTGGCTNGATCACCAAACTCTAAATGATCAATCCGTCTTGGACTTTGGCTGTGGGTCNGGTATCNTAGGGATAGCTGCATTACTGTTGGGCGCAAACAGAGTTATAGCAGTCGACCATGACCCCCAGGCNTTAANAGCTACTCGAGACAACGCCAAACGCAATAAAATTGATTCGAAAAAACTNNTTTGTTTTCTCCCAGAAAACCTACCACCGAATCNGCAATTTGATTTNNTATTAGCTAATATTTTAGCCCAAACGNTGATAGACATAGAATCNNTGATAACCGANTTAACATCACCCGGGGGACTNATTTGCCTATCAGGTATCTTGAAAGANCAAGCTGATGAAGTTTGCAACNANTATATTAGTAACTTTGAAATTACAGCATTGGATGAACTGGACGGCTGGATAAGGCTNTGNGGAAAGAGACGNTAGCNATCTTCCGNTAAAATAANAAACTGGGAAAGACGCACTNAGTTTCACCCAANCTGAACCATATANTTCCGACTTATCAAAAACTACCACGAAAAAATACTTTTTTATGGGCCTTGGGGTAGGTTANTATGCTANAAATTCAACNTAGGGAAAAGCAGGGCTGAGNAGCTTGTTTAGTATCGGAAACTTTAAGATAGTCAATCAAACCCTATTAGCTCCGATGGCCGGAGTNACCGACTTGCCCTTCAGAAAAATATGCCGTGAAATGGGCGCAGGTCTCGTGGTNTCAGAAATGGTNACGGCTGACCCAAAGTGCTGGCATACCCGAAAATCCAATCTTAGAACCCGTTTTGACGAAGAGCCNGCTCCTCGATCAGTACAAATAGTTGGTTATGACCCCAAAGCAATGGCAGATGCTGCAAAATATAATGTTGACCGCGGCGCCGAAATCATTGACATAAACATGGGATGTCCAGCAAAAAAAGTCTGCCGNCGCGANGCCGGCTCTGCGCTTTTAAGGGAACCGAANTTNGTTGAAAAAATCTTNACAGAAGTAACCAAAACGGTATCGGCTCCGGTCACACTGAAAATTCGGACCGGTTGGGATCCAATGAGTCGTAACACCCCGCTTATCGCAAAAATCGCTGAAAATTCCGGCATATCGGCTTTGGCAATTCATGGCCGAACCAGACAGTGCCGTTTTTCTGGAAAAGCCGAATATGACAGCATTGCACTCGCAGTCTCGACCGTAAAGATACCCGTCATAGCCAATGGAGATATAGAAACTCCGCGGCAGGCTAGTGATGTACTTAAGAAAACAGGCGCCGCAGCAGTTATGATAGGTCGCGCCGCGCTGGGTAAGCCATGGATATTCAGAGATTTCGAAAACTCTTTAGCGAATGAAACACCAAGTCATAGGCCTCTACAATTGGAAAAGAACGAAATAATTAACAGGCATGTACGCGCAATACATAGTTTTTATGGTGAAACTCAGGGTGTGAGGATAGCCAGGAAACATATAGGATGGTATCTTAGAAGCACGCCTTTAGGGAAAGGCTTTACGCGGCATTTTAATAGCCTCGGTGCTGCACGGAGTCAGATGGATGCACTTACTGAGTTCTTTAAAGATAATGAGAGCTTTCAAGATAGAGCCGCTTAATGTCCCACTATGACTACCAAAAAAAAGCTGACGACTCGTTACGCGTAAATACGTCAAAAGCGATTAATCGCTACTTAATGGACCTCGATGGCCAGTCAGCAACTGGTTTGTACTCGTTGGTCCTTGGGGAAGTCGAGCCGCCGTTGTTGCTGGAAGTAATGAAGTACAATCGACAAAATCAAAGTAAAGCTGCCGCGATGCTGGGCATAAGCCGTGCGACGCTTCGGAAGAAATTAAAATACTACGATCTCCTATAAACATTGAGGTAAATTCAGAAATGGAGGACTTAAAGAAAGTTTCTCGAGCACTGATAAGCGTATCTGACAAAACAGGTGTAGTGGAGTTTGCCCAAAATTTGATGGGGCTTGGCATAAAAATTTTATCTACAGGAGGAACATACAAGCTGCTTAGGAAAAATGGAATTGAGGCTGAAGAGATCTCAGCTTACACTGAATTTCCAGAGATGATGGACGGCCGCGTTAAAACGCTGCATCCCAAGGTACATGGGGGAATTCTGGGTCGAAGAGGCTTAGACGATGCAGTAATGAGTGCGCATGGTATAGATCGCATAGATTTGGTCGTTGTTAACTTATATGCCTTTGCCAGTGCTGTGGCACAACCAGGCTGCGATATTCCAAGAGCAATTGAGAACATTGATATTGGTGGTCCAGCCATGTTGCGTTCTGCAGCAAAAAATCATAAAGACGTCGCGGTGCTTACAAATACAGAGGATTATTCCCCAGTCTTGAAAGAACTGACTAATAATGGAGGCCAACTTTCTTACAGAGTCCGATACGAGCTCATGGTCAAAGCTTTCGAACATACCGCGGCATATGATGGGATGATAGCAAATCATTTCGGGGCCCGAGACGAACAAAATAAAGAATTACCTTCACCAAATACATTCAACATTCAGTTTTTGAAAGCGCAAGATCTTCGCTATGGGGAGAACCCGCACCAAAGTGCCACTTTCTATTTAGAGAGAAATCCAAGCGAGCCAAGCATTTCAACTGCAAAGCAATTGCAGGGTAAGGCCCTATCTTATAACAATATAGCAGACACGGATGCCGCGCTAGAATGTGTAAAACAATTTGACCTCCCTTGCTGCGTGATTGTGAAGCATGCTAATCCATGCGGTGTCGCAGTGGCTGACAATCTCGAAGCTGCTTATAGATTAGCTTTTCAGACCGATCCTGAATCAGCCTTTGGAGGAATAATAGCTTTTAATCGCGAACTCGATTCGGACACAATCACAGCTATTTGTGAGGGTCAGTTTGTAGAAGTAATAATAGCTCCATCTGTGTCTAAAAGCGCTCTAGATACCGCTAGTTCGAAGAAAAATGTTCGAATTTTAGAGTGTGGCACCTGGACTACTCAAACAAGCAAGACGCTTAACTACAAGCGCATAACCGGAGGACTCTTGGTTCAAGATCGAGACATTGTGAAAGTTAACAAAGAAGACCTCAAAGTTGTCACCAAACGGCAGCCTTCCGAAGATGAACTCACAGATATGCTTTTCGCTTGGAAAGTCGCAAAAATGGTCAAATCTAATGCAATAATCTATGCAAAAGACCAACGCACGATCGGAGTCGGTGCGGGCCAAATGAGCCGCATAAACTCAGCTCGTATTGCCTCTATAAAGGCAGATCATGCTGGGCTCAGTGTTGCCGGAGCTGTAATGGCGTCTGATGCCTTCTTCCCTTTCAGAGACGGAATTGATAACGCGGCAGAAGCTGGTATTAGGGGTATAATTCAACCGGGTGGTTCAATGCGAGACGCTGAGGTGATATCTGCCGCCAATGATCGCGAGATATCTATGGTCTTCACAAGCATACGTCATTTCCTCCATTAACTCCTTTCCACTCGTGTTCTTTGTTCATTAAACGCGTTTAAGGCCTGAGACCGAGACGATTTAATATCAACTATGGGATTCGGATAATCAATCCCCAAAGTTATACCCGCGGCATCGAGCACCGATGTCGGCGCTAACCAAGGCGAATGGAGATATCTTTTCGGTAGATTTCTTAATTCCGGCACATAACTCAGGATATATCTCCCCTCACTGTCAAACTTCTCACTCTGAGTAATAGGATTGAATATCCTGAAAAATGGCGCCGCGTCTGCCCCACTTCCTGCTACCCATTGCCAACTGGCGCTGTTACTAGCCAGATCGGCATCTACCAGGCAATCCCAAAACCAATCAGCCCCGCATTTCCAATGCACTAATAGGTTTTTTACCAGAAAGGAAGCCACCACCATTCTCACACGATTATGCATGTAACCGGTCTGCCATAGTTCGCGCATTCCTGCGTCAATCAGAGGATATCCTGTTAAACCTTTCTGCCACGCCTCGAGATGAGGAGAAACCTTCACCCATGGAAATTCATCGAAGCGCGCCTGCAAATTTCGATTGGGTAAGTCGGGAAAATGATATAGGAGGTAATAAGAAAATTCCCGCCATCCCAACTCCCTAAAAAAGTGCTCAATATTTTGATCGACGCCTTTACTAGTGCGGTCAACCTCACATTCAACTCTATGCCACACTTTATGCGGTGAGATCTGTCCAAAGTGCAAATATGGTGAAAGTCTTGACACTCCTTGTTCAGCAGGAAAATTCCTTCTCTCCATATAATCGGTGAGTCCATTTTGGATAAAAACATCAAGTTGCTCGGAAGCAGCTTTTTCACTGATTTTCCAACAAGTTTTTATGGATCTATGCCAATCATTTTTAGGGAGCAAATCCAGATCATCCAGCTCATTGCTTTCAATATCAGCGGACGACAAAAGAATATTTTCTAATACCGGCAAGGGATTACGAGGTGATTCTGCACTAAGGCACCCTCTTTGATAGAATGGCGTGAACACTTTATATGCTGACCCATCCTTCTTCCTGATTTTCCAAGGCTCCCACAATAAACTTCCATTGGTAGAATAGGCCTCAAATCCAGCCTCCGTCAAATGTCGCTTTAAACGGTTATCACGAGCAATCCGCCATGGTTCGTAACACGGGTTCCAAAAAACGGATCGTGCGCCGCTGTTCTCCATAATATTTGGCAGCAGTTCAATAGCGTCTCCGCAGAAAAGTTTAAGTTGGCCGTCTAAGGAACGATTCAAAGCATCCAGGGAGTGGTATAGCCACACCCGGCTAGCTGCCCCCATCTTGTCTTGACTTGCATTGATATCATCCATTATGTAAATCGGAATGATACAACCAAGCTTACTCGCTTCGAAAAGTGCTGGATTATCTTCCAATCTTAAATCTTGGCGAAACCACACTATCACTGGAACGGAGGTTTTTCCTTGCACTAGATATACTCAATCAATTTAGTTTCTTCCCCATAAAAACCATTATATATGGCAACTCACTTTGAAAGAAAAGGCAACCAACTCCTTCTCTACGGCCTATCAGTAAATGGAGTTTGTTTTTCAGCTCGTGACTGATGACTTATTTTTAATCTTGCTAGATGCCAACTCTGATATAATCTTTGCGATAAATGAAAAACCAGAGAAACTATGAAAGTATTAATTATTGGTGGAGGTGGACGTGAACATGCGCTGGCATGGAAAGCCGCAAAAAGTCCAATGGTCGAGAAAGTTTTCGTTGCACCGGGCAATGCAGGAACGTCTATCGAAAAAAATGTTCAAAATGTTGCCATCTCAAGTGATAATTTTACTTCTCTAGCTAAATTTGCCATTGAAGAGGAAGTTGGGCTTACAATTGTTGGACCAGAGCAACCATTGGCAGATGGGCTGGTAGATTTCTTTCAGGCACAAGACTTGGCAATTTTTGGGCCAACCAAGAGAGCAGCTCAACTCGAAGCATCGAAGGCCTTTACAAAAAAATTCCTTGAAAGACATGACATTCCAACAGGGAGTTATCAAATATTTGATGACGCTAAATCGGCTATATCCTATGTCCAAAAACAAGGCACTCCGATAGTGATTAAAGCTGATGGCCTAGCAGCTGGAAAAGGCGTGATAGTTGCCCACACGTTCGAGGAAGCTGAAAACGCCATTCACAGTATGCTCTCAGAAAATTTGTTTGGTAATGCCGGTAATCAGATCGTAATTGAAGAGTTCTTAGAGGGAGAGGAAGCAAGTTTTATAGTGATGGTGGATGGGAAAAATATCCTACCAATGGCCACCAGCCAAGACCACAAGCGAGTGGGTACCGGAGATATCGGACCAAATACAGGCGGCATGGGAGCATATTCGCCAGCACCAGTGATAGACAGTCTCTTGCATGAACGTATTATGAGCGAGATCATCACGCCGACCGTTGAGGGCATGGCTGATCAGAATGGGGGCTACACAGGATTTTTATATGCAGGACTCATGATTACTGCGGATGGCAGTCCCAAAGTAATCGAGTATAACTGCCGTTTTGGCGATCCTGAAACGCAGCCAATTTTAATGCGATTACAGTCTGATTTAATAGCCCACTGTGAAGCAGCATTGCAGGGAAAGCTCGACGGTCAGGTCCCACTGTGGGATCCTAACCCAGCAGTTGGAGTAGTCTTGGCGTCAGAAGGTTACCCCGCCAGTTACCAAAAGGGTCACCCAATATCTGGGCTAGACAGCGAAGCAATCTCCCGCAAAGATATTAAAATATTTCACGCCGGTACAGCTGAAAAGTCAGGCAAGATAGTTACCGATGGGGGCCGAGTACTATGCGTAACAGCTGTTGGATCTACAATTTCTAGTGCCCAAGAAAAAGTCTATAGCGCATGCAATGTTGTTGGCTGGACAGGTTCTTTTTACCGTACCGATATCGCCTGGAGAGCTTTGCAGGAACCAAAAAAACGTAACGAATTGTAACTCTGAGAACTTTCGAAAAAAAATGGAGCAATCTGTGCATTTTTCGATTCAGATCATTCAAAAACAAGGCCCCATAGAATTTTAAGAGAAGTAACGCACAATCAACCAAATTTCATCTGGATATCCTCGTTACGAGACTGACACAAAAACATACTTGGATCAATCTACTTCTTTATGTCTGGTAAATCGCGGTGCTAGTATAGTTTTGGTATTTCAGTCCGAAAAAAATAAAAGAAAATTGCTTTAACCCCAATTAATATGCATTTTGGTAACGATATATATAATTGCGTCCGCCAACCATCGATGAATGGGAGATTCAATAGTCCTTTTATGTTGGAGTAAGACGAGCGAGATAGTTTCTGCATGAGGAAGGTCCGCAGGGAATCTTTTCTGTACAACTGGGTAAACACCATGATTTCGCTTTTCCCCGTAAGGAGCGGCCGCCACCATTAGACAGTCACTGTTAACCAATGTCTCTATAGCAGTAAAAAACTGTCTAGTTACAAGCGCTTTTTTTCGTTTTCTACCAAGCTTATGCAGCTCTCGATCAAATCGGGAATCAGTTCTGGCATTTACGCCTTTGGTAATAAAAAGATAATATTGAATAAACGGATATTTAAGGATTTCATCCAAAGAAAGTGTCTCTTGACCAGCCAAGGGATGATCATTTTTCATCCAAATGGAAGGACTGCCAGCGGCCAAATCCGTGGCTTTAATGTCCTCGCTTTGACTCTTAGCAATGTCGACGGCAAAATCTAACGCGCCTGTCGCTAAATCGCCTTCAATAGAATCGGTGACACCCGTAACTGATAAAGTTACACCGGGAGCATATTCATTCAACTTACTAGTTAATTCTGATATTACAGAAATCGCGAAAAATTCTGGAATAACTATTGCGATCTCTCCCTCATAAGACGCAGGACTAAATTCCCCGTCATTAACCATTTCTAAAATACCATCGAGCATGGTAGGTAGACGGGCAGCCAGTTTTTCCGCCTTTGGAGAAGGTATTAGCCGATTACCCGATCGAGTAAAAAGCGGATCGTCTAATTGATCTCTCAACCTCTGCAAAACACGACTCATCGCAGGTTGGGTTATATACAGCCTTTCTGCCGCACGCGTGACACTCCTTTCTTCCATTAGAGCCTGTAGCGAGACTAGTAAATTAAGGTCTAAACGGGACAGCTTTTGCAAATTCATCAGCTATGCTCCATATTAATATGCATGAAAGGTATTTTTAATATTAGGATTATGTATATGCAAAGCGTATGCTGTCTATAAAAACTTTATCGACATGACTTGATCATGTTCATTTAAAACTCAGAACCAAGTTTTTGGGTTAGCAATAACTAATTCTGATCAAAAAGGTATGTAAGCGCCTATTTCAATGAAAGAGCTCGAAGAGATTGGCATTTCGTCAACTGCTTATTGCTTTAAACAGCTGGAAAACAGGCAAAAGCCAGCGTTGTCTATAACCATTTCGCATGACAATAATGCAAACAATACATTGGGCGAAAAGTTCGGCGCGGTGTAATATTAATCCCGTAAAAAATGATCAGACTTGAGATCTCGATTGAGAAGCTAACTCGCAAATTGCAGTCCGTAAAAAATTCCCAGGAGCCTTTAGCGGCTCCTTTTTTAGCTTTTTTAAAATGGGACTTTCTACTCAAAATCAACTGAATGCACCGCAAGACACCAAATTTAAGCGGTACATTACAACGAAAATAAATTTCTCAGCATTAAGCCAGGATTATCTTTTCTCATGAATGCCTCACCGACCAAAAACGCGTTCACGCCTCTAGCGCGCATTGCCGAAACGTCTGAGCGACTCTGAATGCCGCTCTCGGTGACCACAATGCTCCCATGAGGGATAAATTCGAGCAGACCATAAGTAGTGTCTAAAGTGGTTTCAAAAGTAGTAAGATTGCGGTTATTGATGCCTATCATTTTAGCTCCGATTAATAGAGCAACTTCCAATTCCCGACGATTATGCACTTCGACTAAAACATCCATGCCTAACTTAGATGCTAGCGCGCTAAGTTCAACTAGTTTAGCCTTGGTCAAAGCAGAGACGATCAATAGCAAACAGTCAGCTCCTAAAGCACGAGATTCATATACCTGATAGGCTTCTATTATAAAATCCTTTCGGATAAGAGGCAGCGTGCAGGCCCGTCGAACCTGTTCAAAATATGCGTCATTTCCCTGAAAAAAATCAATGTCAGTCAGAACCGATAAACAAGTTGCTCCTCCGATCTTATAGCTCTCTGCGATAGCAACCGGATCAAATGATTCTCGAATAACTCCCTTACTAGGCGAGGCCTTTTTGATTTCGGCAATTACCGCTGGCGCGCCCGCTTCAGTAGTCCGCGTTATCCTTCTTATGAAGCCTCTCGGCTTAGGAGCCAAATCAATACTATTAATCAGCCGGTCAAATGGCATCAATCTCTGGCGCTCGCTAATCTCTTCTTTTTTTCGTCGGAGAATTGTNTCTAAAATNTTAGCCATCTTTTCCGCAAAAATCTCNTNAAGCNTCTCAAGNTTCAGATCNTATGCNGACNCTGGGTGTANTTAATTAGCTCTGTCAACTTTTCCAAAGCAAGTCCGNTGCTNATNANNTTTTGCGCCTCTAAAAAACCGTGNTTGATATTTTCGGCNAGGCCANCAACATATAGCGCNGCGCCCGCATTNAGCGATATCATGTTCACAGCNGGTTGGACATGTTGCCCCTCGCTCGCGCCGAAAGCATCTTTTATTATCTGAAGCGATTGAAAAGCATCATNCACAACCAATCCAGACAATGAGCTATCTTCGGGAAAAAAGTTTGNAGGCGAAATTTCATACTGACTNAGAACTCCTGAGTTAAACTCTGCAACATGAGTAGAAGCGGCTACGCTGATNTCATCTAGTCCATCCTCAGAATGGACAACCATGATNTGTTTAGCGCCCAANTTTCCCATGACCTCTGCTACAGGTGCNCACAANTCTCTGCTGTAGACTCCAATCAACTGCCGAGAAACTGATGCTGGATTAACCATCGGNCCNAGNACGTTAAAGATTGTTCTTATNCCNAAAGCNCTTCGAGNGCCTGCNGCATTCTGCATGGCTGAATGATGTAAAGGTGCNAACATAAANCCAATACCNACCTCGTCAATGCATNNAGCCACTTCGCTNGGAGTCAAATCAATCTTTACTCCTGCGGCNTTAAGCACATCGGCTGAACCACTCTTGCTNCTGACCGAACGATTNCCATGTTTAGCAACNCGCCCACCTGCNGCAGCNACCACGAAACTAGCTGCAGTGGAGACGTTGAATAAGTTAGCTCCATCTCCACCGGTACCAACAATGTCAATTAAATTGTTGCCATCANTNGGCACCTTGGAAACTAATTCACGCAGCACCTCGACNGCCGCTGAGATTTCCGTTATCGTCTCNCCTTTNATGCTAAGTGCNNCAAGAAATCCTCCTATTTGAGCATCACATGCTCCACCGGACATGATCTGTCGCATNACTGATTTCATGTCGCTCGCGTTTAGATCAAAACCCTCTATGAGGCGAGCAATNGCTTCGGAAATATCCATTAGACACACTCGAGGAAGTTTTTTAAAAGCNCATGTCCATTCTCTGTCATGATTGACTCTGGATGAAATTGTACGCCATGCACTGAGTGTAATTTATGTTGAATTCCCATGATCTCATCTATATCTCCCTCTGGAGTCAGAGTCCATGCTGTCACACTTAAACTATCGGGCAANCNTTCCTGNTCAAGCACCAGCGAGTGGTANCTGGTCGCGACAAACGGATTCTTTAAGCAACTAAANACCCCCTCCCCTGTNTGGTGAATCAAGGAAGTTTTGCCATGCATCACATTTGCTGCGCGCACAACCTTACCTCCCAATATTTGNCCTATNCTTTGNTGTCCCANACAGATTCCAAGNATCGGAATATCTCCACAGAATTCTTTGACAAGATCCATTGAAACTCCCGCCTCAGATGGCGTGCAAGGACCGGGAGAGACCACAATCCGCTCTGGAGATAAATTTCTCACATCATCAACACTTATTTCATCATTCCTNTAGACGCTAACTATTCCCCCCAGTTCTNTTATATATTGAACGATGTTGTANGTNAAAGAGTNATAATTATCGATCATNAGAATCATTTTGNTNCTGCTCCAGCTGCCATAGCTGCAGCTTCAATTAAAGCCTGCGCTTTATTCATTGTTTCATCCCATTCTGATGCAGGATTAGAATCAGCGACAACTCCGCCTCCGGCCTGCACATGAACCACACCCTCNTTTACNACCGCAGTGCGTATTGCTATAGCCATATCCATATTACCGTTCCAACCAATATAGCCCACTGCACCGCCATAGATATTCCTTTTGATCGGTTCTAACTCATCAATGATTTGCATTGCACGAATTTTGGGTGCCCCACTCAATGTACCNGCNGGNAGTGTGGCACGAAGAACATCTATCGGACCAATACCGTAATCNGTTTCNCCTCGAACATTAGAGGTCATATGCATNACATGGGAATATCGCTCNGCTACCATCTTCTCGGTTANANTTACAGTTCCAGCTTTGCTTATCCGTCCGACATCGTTNCGCCCTAAATCAATTAACATAAGATGTTCGGCCAACTCTTTCGGATCGGACAGCATTTCTGCCTCTAGTAATTTNTCCTCTTGCTCATCTAAACCACGCCGACGAGTGCCGGCNATCGGCCTNACGGTCACAAATCCATCTTCGANCCGCGCAAGAACTTCAGGGGANGAACCCACTATCTGAAATGAACCNAAATCAAGGTAGTACATGTATGGTGAAGGGTTAAAAATACGTAACGCGCGATACAAGTTAATGGGTACAGATTTAAAGGATGCGGATAGCCGTTGTGACAGCACAACCTGCATCACATCGCCAGCAAATATATAGTTCTTTATCTGGTCAACCGAATCCATATATTGATCTCTACCGAAACTAGATACAAAATTTAAGTTTTTTCGAGGACTCAGTTCCATTTGCGGCAGTTTGTCCAATGGGCTGGCGAGGTCGTTTTGAAAAGTGTCTAATCTTTTCTCTGCTTCCTGGCGAGACCTGTTGTTTCCGCTGTCACAATGAACCACGAGAGTTATCTTGCCAGACAGATTATCAAAAACAGCAACCTCGTCTGAGGACATTAGCAGAATGTCGGGCGTTTTGAGAGCGTCCATAGGCACATTTTGGTCCATACAGGGCTCAACATATCGAACCGTATCATAACCAAAATACCCTACCAACCCGCCCGTAAAACGAGGCAAATTAGGCAAGGCCTTAAGTGAAAACAAAGCACGAAATTTTTCTATCTCTGACAGCGGATCAGATGTGTCGCATTCGGCTATAACTTCACCCCCTCGGGTTACTTCAAGTTTAGATCCATAAACAGTTAGAACAGTTGGCGAGTGAAGTCCTATGAGGGAGTAACGCCCCCATTTTTCACCACCTTGAACTGATTCAAAAAGATAGGAGTTGGCGCAATTTGCCAACTTAATATAGACGCTGAGCGGAGTCTCTAGGTCAGCAACTACCTCTCGCACCACTGGCGTACGATTTATTTTTGTCTTAATCAGATCATCGAAGGATTTAGGGCTCATCGCAAATTCCCTTTATGGCTTCTTGGCCCCCACTAAGCATAACAAGCAATGTAAAAAAATCACACTAACAGGTTTTTCTTCAATATGACGTGAGACCAGCTTTAATAAGTCACAGCGCGTAACTCTTTTCGCATTCGGCTAATCACATCAGCGTAATCCTTGGCGCCAAAAATAGCGGATCCCGCAACAAACATATCGGCACCAGCACGGGCAACAGAGGCAATATTATCAATACCTACGCCACCATCAACCTCCAGACGGATGTCACGGCCACTTGCTTCAATCAATGACTTCGCTTGACGCAATTTTTCGAAGGTTCGGGGAATAAATTTTTGTCCGCCAAACCCCGGATTAACCGCCATAATTAAAAGTATGTCTATGCAATCAATAGCCCACTCCACAACATCCAGTTTGGCAAACGGATTCAGGACTAGGCCAGGACGGCAACCCAAGTCATTTATAAGNTGTAGNGATCGATCCACATGGCTCGAAGCTTCGGGATGAAAAGTGATATAGGTGGCTCCAGAATCCGCAAACATCTTGATNAGGTCATCTACTGGGTCGACCATTAGGTGGACATCAATTGGTGCTGTAACACCATAATCGCGCAATGCAGCGCAAACCATCGGGCCGATGGTTAAGTTTGGCACATAGTGATTATCCATTACGTCAAAGTGAACCACATCTGCGCCTGCTTCCAAAATCCTGTCTACTTCCTCTCCCAAACGAGCAAAATCCGCCGCCAAGATTGAAGGTGCAATTAGGTAATCAGTCATGGCGAATACTCTTCTAAAAATTCATTCAGCACGGCGAACCTGCCGAGAATCAGACACTAGAAACCCGAAATATCTGTATGAAAGCAATGAATCACAGCAAAGTCCAGTAGATTTTAAAATACATGAGACAGGTTTTTAAAATGCTGCTGAGATACAATGCAGAGATACTCAAGATATGAGAGCAATTCAGGAGACGTGGGTTGAAAAAGACACTTGGAGTCGTAATGGATCCAATTGAAGGGATTAATTACCGCAAAGATACAACATTGGCATTACTGATTGCAGCTCAGCAAGCTGGCTATGAAATTTATTCTATGGGGCAAACCGACCTATTTATTGAAAATTGTCTCCCCAAAGCTTTGATGACTCCGATTAAAGTATTTAAAAAACCAGATAAATGGTATGAAAAACAATCGTCCTCTATTGAAGTGATCGAAAAACTTGACGTAATTCTAATGAGAAAAGACCCTCCTTTTGACAGCGAATATATTTATTCTACCTATATACTGGAAGCGGCCGAAAAACGTGGTTGTTTGGTGGTCAATAGCCCAAGCAGCTTGCGTGACTGTAATGAGAAGATTTTTGCTACTGAATTTCCTGAATGCACTCCGCCCATCCTTGTAAGCCGGAATAAAACGCGCCTAAAAGAATTTTTAGCTACTCATAACGATGTCGTTCTCAAACCTCTAGATGGCATGGGTGGAAAATCGATCTTTCGAGTGCAAGGAAACGATTCTAATGTAAATGTCATTTTAGAAACATTAACACAAGAAGGGCGCCGAACAATTATGGCTCAAAAGTATATCCCTGAAATTGCCGCCGGTGACAAAAGAATTTTAATCGTTGGTGGAGAAGTCATACCATTCTGTTTAGCCAGACTGCCCGGAAAAAACGATTTTAGGGGGAATTTGGCTGTGGGTGGAACAGGCATTGTACAACCGTTGACCGAGCGAGATCGCTGGATAGCCAACCAAGTTGCTCCTGAGCTCACGAAGAGAGGTTTATTTTTCGTGGGCCTAGACGTAATCGGAAACTTTTTGACTGAAATAAATGTTACTAGCCCAACTTGTGTTCGCGAGATAGAGCGGTCAACTGGCCTAAATATAGGCGGCCTTCTTATCTCAGCGATAGACAAATATAGAAATGAAACGAGTAGCTAATCGATGGACTTGTTAAAGAGTGATGGAAAAAAATAAAAAGTTAAGCGGTGACCCCTTGAGTTTCCTTAATCAGTCCTTAATATTAAGGAATGGGAACAAGAGCTGACAAAATGCACAATCTAAAAAACCACTTTCTGCTTGCCATGCCAGGGTTGATGGATCCTAATTTCTCTAACGCCGTTGTTTACATATGCGAGCATAGTGAAAAAGGTGCTATGGGTTTGATAATAAATAATCAAATGGATATCCCGTTGAAAGCGATATTTGACCAGCTGCAGCTCAGATACCACAAGGAGAGCGGTGATTCTAGAGTATTTTCAGGAGGCCCAGTCCAGCGGGACCGTGGTTTTATTCTCCACAAAAGCTGCGAACAAAAATGGGAATCCACTGTGGCCATTTCAGAGGATATCAGTTTAACTGCTTCAAAAGACATTCTCACTGATATAGCCGCTGGTAACGGCCCGGAAAACGCCTTGATAACTCTAGGCTATTCTAGTTGGGGCGCGGGTCAGCTCGAGGAAGAACTGGTTCAGAACAGCTGGTTAACCGTTCCAGCTGACTCTGCGATAATTTTTAGCACTGACTGCGGAGATAGAGCCTATGCGGCAGCCTCCTCTATTGGAATTGATCTCGACCGATTATCACTAGATTCCGGACATGCATGATTGTACCAAAACCAAGAAGGTTTTGGGCTTTGATTTTGGTAAAAAGCAAATCGGCATAGCTACTGGTCAAACAGTCACTCACACTTCATCTGCTCTGACAATTGTCAATGCAAGGAATGGTATTCCTGACTGGGTATCGCTAGATAAAATAATAATGGACTGGGAGCCGGATATCTTTGTTGTCGGACTTCCATTAAATATGGATTTAACAGAAAGCGATTTGAGCCATGAATCCAGAAAATTTGCCCTGTCACTGCAAAATCGATTTGGGCGCAAAGCAGAAATGATGGATGAAAGATTAACTAGTCGGGAAGCCAAGGAGCAGCGTCGTACTTTAGATGGTAAGCTCTCAAACAAGGTGGATGATTTAGCCGCAGCGCTTATTCTTCAGAGTTGGCTCGAAAACCCAAGTCTGGGGCAAACACCTTAATTCAGTGCCATAAACATCTCGAGCACGTCGAATGAAAATTGTTTACAGAAATCATGGGGCCCTAATAGCAGACATCATGCTTTTCATCCAAATCAACGCCGAGAAAATTTTTAATGTCCACGCTAGCTGACCGTATCGATATTGTAAAACAACGGATTAAAAAGGCCGCTAAAAAAGCCGGACGTGACGAGGACGAAATCTTGCTCCTCGCTGTCACCAAAACACAAAATCTGACCGCTGTTAATGAAGCCATTAAATGTGGCCTGTATAGTTTTGGAGAAAATTATGTGCAAGAAGGCATCAAAAAAATCAAGGCAACAGAGAATAAAGCTATCAATTGGCATTTTATAGGCCCCTTGCAGGCAAATAAGACCAAAATCGTTGCCACTAACTTCGATTGGATTCATAGTTTGGATCAAGTCAAGACGGCACGGCGTTTGAGCGATCAAAGGCCAGCAAGCTTATCCCCACTAAATGTCTGCATTCAAGTCAACATAGACAACGAACCGACGAAACATGGCATAGCTGCATATCACCTAGCCGAAACCGTGGACCGAATCGTGGAGCTTCCTCAAATTAAGTTACGTGGTTTGATGGCGATTCCCGCCCCTCGAATTACTCATGATTGTCAGCGAAAAGTTTTTAGAAAATTAGTTAAATTGCGAGAAGAGGTAAATGCTAGACTAGACAAGTGTCAGAAATTAGATACTCTTTCAATGGGAATGTCATTTGATTTGGAAGCCGCGATAAAGGAAGGAGCTACCATAGTCCGCGTCGGTACGGATATATTTGGCGCCAGACACGTTGCTGATTCATCGGAGCGCTTATGACTGAAAGCTCAATTGCATTCATTGGTGGGGGCAACATGGCAACATGCCTAATACAAGGCCTTCTAGCTAAAGGACATTCACGCCAGTCCATACGTGTCAGTGATATCAACGCGGACGCGTGCAAAAGGATTGAGGACATGTATCAAGTTGCTGCGATCTCTGACAACGTTGCTGTGTCAAAAGATGCTGATGTCATTGTCCTTGCAGTAAAACCTCAGATCCTATTAGCCGTTGTAAAAGATTTGGCCCCTCAGCTAACCTCTCCATCAGTAATCGTATCCATAGCCGCTGGAATACCTGTAAAACAAATTGTGAAGTGCCTTGGTAAAAATGCAAGTATTGTGAGAGCAATGCCAAACACACCGGCAATGGTGATGTCAGGCGCTACGGGACTGTATGCAAATGTGAACGTACTATCTGCTCAAAAGGCAACTATTGAAAAAATATTCGGCGCTGTTGGCTATACCTGTTGGGTAGAAGATGAATCTCATATTGACTTAATAACTGCAGTTTCAGGAAGCGCTCCAGCATACTTTCTTCTCATATTTGAGATCATGCAAAACGTCGCAAAAGAGTTGGGATTGCCAGTGGAAATGGCATTAGACTTGATAACACAAACGGCACTTGGGACTGCTGAGTTAGCGCAGTCATCTTCACTCAACATGCATGAGCTTCGACGCCAAGTTACCTCACCTGGGGGCACGACAGAAGCGGCTGTGAAAACCTTTCAGGATAGAGGAATAGAGGACTTATTTCGCAAAGCCATGGCCAATGCAGTCAGGCGCTCTCGGGAGATTTCTCATGATTACTCGGCCTGAATCTCGAACCCCTCAGAATCTGATTTTTTGAACTATGGTCATTGACATCTTTAAATTGCTAACTGATCTATTTGCTTTACTATTAATATTTAGGTTTTTGCTTCAATTGGTGCAAGCCGATTTTTTTAACCCGCTCTCGCAGGCGGTGTTGAAAACAACAGCTCCTGTAGTTGAACCACTTCATAAAATCTGTCCGACCATTCGGAACCTCAACACCGCGGCACTGATGGGAGCCATCTTATCAAAATGGCTTTACTACTGGATCATATTAGCCTCAGGCAAACTTATATATCTTGGTATCGGAGCACATTTCTTAGTTGCTATCTTTGACGTCCTTGGCTTAGTTACAGAAATCTACTTTTGGGGTATCGTGATTATAGCCCTAGCCAGCTGGTTGCAGGCGTTACACCACCCTCATGTTCGTTTGATCGGAGAGATTGTTGAGCCCTATTTAAATCCTTTCAGAAGAATTATTCCGCCAATTGGAATCATAGATATATCTTCCATGGTCGCGATTATTACTTTACTGATGATCCAGGCCAGAATACTTCCACTCCTAAAAAGTATCGTTTTGCAATTTTTTTAGCATAGCTGGGCTATCCTAAAACTCAAGCTGCAGGTGACGGAAACTGTGAGTTTATTTTACCTATGTCGTCCAAAATCTCAGCGCTCAATATCAAATTGGAACACGAAATATTCTCCTTCAGTTGCTCCATGGTGGTCGCGCCAATTAGGCAACTAGCTACAAACGGCTGATGACAAATGAAGGCCAGGGACATCTTTGCTAAGCTCATCGAATGTTTCTTTGCAACTTCCAAATAAGCTTGGGTCGCTGAAGTGGCAAGTTCACTGGAATAACGAGAAAATCTGGACCAAAGCGCCAATCTTGAATTTTCTGGCAACTGATTTCCAAGATACTTTCCAGTCAACACGCCAAACGCCAACGGCGAGTATGCCAGAAGTCCAACCGACTCTCGCAACCCCATTTCCGCCAAGCCAACCTCATATGCCCTNGTCAGGAGGTTATATGCATTTTGAATGCTAACCAATCGAGGCATGCTTTGTTCTCGAGATAAACGCAAATACTCATGGAGACCCCAAGGGGTCTCATTTGAGATGCCAATATGTTTTACCAACCCCTCATCGACAAGCTCAGCCAGCGCATCAAGCGTTTCGCTAATTGGAATTATGTTTTCGCATATTTTATGCTCATAATTCAGTTTCCCAAAAAAATTTGCTGGCCTTTCCGGCCAGTGGACTTGATAAAGATCGATATAATCTGTTCTTAAACGCCTCAAAGAGCCTTCAAGAGCTCGTCTTATTTGATCCCGGTTAAGCCGCGGCCCACCCCGAATGTGGCGGCTAGCCTCAAGATTTTCGGCGCGGCTGGCGACTTTTGTTGCCAGAACGATCTCTTCCCGACAACCCCTTTCCGCCATCCAATTACCTACATAACTTTCGGTCCTACCTACGGTTTCTGGGCGCGGCGGGACAGGATAGATCTCCGCGACATCAATTAAATTAACGCCTTGGCTTCTGGCGTAGTCCATCTGCTCGAAAGCTTCCTCTTCACTATTTTGCTCGCCCCAGGTCATTGTTCCAAGCCCAATTATAGAGACCTCAACAGAGCTCCTCCCAAGTTTTCTGTATTTCATTCCTAACCTCTATATGCTTATAATAAAATGGCCCTAATCAGAGGATGATTAGTAGAACAATCTAGGCTATTGTGCAAAGCGCATTTGCTTGAAACTAAGATTAGTGTAATCAGGGCTACTATGTCTACTCATCCTCATAATTCTTTGGGCTTGGTCAAACCTCAGAGTATTATAATAAAAAAACCTTTGGAACTGTCTTGCGGACTGGTCCTTGCGGAACATAAACTCGTTTTTGAGTCTTATGGCACGCTAAATGAGACAGCCACCAACGCAGTTCTTGTTTGTCATGCTCTAAGTGGGAATCATCATGCCGCNGGGTGGTATAGAGGTGAAAAAAAACCGGGTTGGTGGGACCACTACATAGGCCCCGGGAAACCTATAGACACTGCAAAATTCTTTGTCATCTGTCCAAGCAATATTGGGACTTGCTATGGGAGCACCGGACCACATGATATTAACCCAAAGACTCGAAAGCCTTGGGGGCCTGATTTCCCTTCTGTCACCATAGAGGATTGGGTAGACTCTCAAAATTTACTAATGGAATATCTCTCCATTGACTGCTGGGCTGCCGTTGTAGGGGGCAGTCTGGGTGCAATGCAAGCAATGCGATGGTCTGTGCGGTACCCCGGCAAGCTGCGAAATAGCATTATCATTGCTTCTGCAATGAAACTATCTGCGCAAAATATTGCATTTAACGAAATGGCCAGACGAGCAATAAAAGCGGATCCAGACTTTCGGTTGGGAAACTATGTAGACTACGATACCAAGCCTATCCAAGGGCTGGCATTAGCTCGGATGATAGGACACGTCACTTATCTCTCCGATCAATCAATGGGCAAAAGATTTGGTCGCGAGCTCCGCAATAACCATATCTTAGGAGATCAACTATCACCACCTGAATTNCAGGTCGAAAGTTATCTGCGATACCAGGGTGAAAAATTTGCTAAACATTTTGATGCTAATTCTTACATTTTACTTACAAAAATTTTGGATTATTTTGACTTTTCGGGTAATAGCAACAATAACCCAGTGGCAACTTTTAAGTCGGCAACATGTAATTTTTTAGTAGTGTCGTTTACCAGTGACTGGAGATTCCCGATAAAACGTTCCAGAGAAATTGTTGCCGCCCTGATTGCAGCCGGAAAAAACGTTGCATATGCAGAAATAGACTCCGATCAGGGTCACGACGCTTTCCTATTGCCCAATAAACGTTATGAGGGCATTTTCCGAGGATACCTCGCCCTAGTCGCTAATAGAATTGATTGGCGTAGCCCATGACTCCCGAGATGAGTTTTGTATGTCGCCGGATAAAGCGAGGATCAAGAGTTCTCGATCTAGGATGCGGTAGCGGGGAGTTGCTCGGAATTTTGCGTGAGCAGTATAATATTCATGGCTATGGCTTAGAAATCGATCCTCAGTGTATTCAGGCATGCATTGACAATGGGATCAATGTGATCGAGCAAGATCTTGATTCAGGTTTAGGAAATTTTCCCGACTCCAGCTTTGACAGCGTGGTCATGACTCAGGCACTGCAGGCAATGCGTTACCCTCACTTAATCTTAGATGAGATGCTTCGTATAGGGAGACAATGTATTATCACCTTCCCAAATTTTGGCTATTGGAAGATACGTCTCTACCTTGCCACAAATGGTCGCATGCCAGTCACTAAAGAGCTAGCTTATCAATGGTATGATACTCCCAACATTCACTTCTTTACCCTGACCGACTTTGAGGAATTTTGTAACAAAAAAAGCATTAAAATATTNAGTCGACAGTTTTTTTCTAACCGTTTTCCAGATATATTCATGAAAAAAATGTGGCCTAGCATGTTTGCAGCGACTGCTGTATTTCAGCTTGCCCGATGAACGATACTTATTNTTTCCGAATTATGAACAGAAAGTTGTGCTCACTATCGTTGCTATTATTTTTTCTGATTCCGGGCTTTGCAAAAGAGTTAAATACACAGAATCTTAAGCAAAATGCCGACCTTGAGATTTATTACAGTGCTTTTCCCAGCTCTTTCATTTCACCCAAGATCGCTAATTCTAATCAAATTATTCAGAGAAAAGATTTGGGCATCGTCAATGTCGTTGGGCTGAAAAGGTACGGAAATTATGTTCCCCTGGCGATTCACGGAAATGTTAAAAATATCTTTCAGCAAAAGCAGATACTAAATTTCAATCTGGTTCAGGAAGGCGAGGCACTGTATTATCTTGCCTCATTTAACTACGAGAACGAAGACTTCCTTACCTTTAGTATCTGGATAAAGCCCCACTCAGCAACACAAGAAAATCAGATTAAATTTCAAAAAATTATGTATATCGATTAATTACGAAAAAAACCAATTATGGATATAGTTCTAGCTAGCAGCAATCAAGGCAAAATCAAAGAGTTTCAACAAATGTTTGATAACTTTAATTTATCGGTCATGCCGCAAGATATCCTTGGCATTGATTCAGCTGAGGAAACTGGCCAAACATTTATGGAAAATGCTCTCATTAAAGCTCGTCATGCCTCCGCACTCGCGTCACTGCCAGCCATTGCCGACGATTCAGGGTTAGAAGTTGATTGTTTAAATGGTGCTCCAGGCGTAATGTCTGCAAGATTTGCTGGAGAAAACAGCTCTGACGAGGAGAACAACCAATATCTTATGGAGCTCCTGAAAGATATTCCCATCGAAAAGCGGACGGCCAGATATCACTGTACAATCGTTTACCTTGAAAAACCCGCTCAATCAAACCCAATTATCTGCCAGGGAAGCTGGGAAGGTATAATAGCCGATGTAAGTTTTGGCACAGGTGGATTTGGTTATGACCCCCTATTTATTGTAAAAGATTTTGGGCTTCGAGCCTCAGAGCTTCGACCAGCAGAAAAGAACAAAATTAGCCATCGAGGTCAAGCTATGGCCAAATTAATGGATGCTCTTAGCTCACGCAGAATGCGTCCCGAGTAATTCGTTGGGAGTAAAAAAACCCATTTATCTTTCAAATCTCCAGTTGCCTGAGTTGTCTCTCTATGTACACATACCGTGGTGCATAAGTAAGTGTCCCTACTGCGATTTCAACTCGCATATTGCTCCAAATGAAATACCCGAAAAGGACTATACAGACAAACTTTTAGAAGACTTCCAACAAGATTTACTTTGGGTACAGGNCAGGAAAATTAGCTCCATATTTTTTGGAGGTGGCACACCAAGTCTGTTTTCAGGACAATCGATTAGACGCATAATTCAAGCAGCTGAAAAATTGGTAGGCTTTGAAGATGATATAGAAATTACACTGGAGGTAAATCCTGGAACAGCAGAACAGTCTCGCTTTAAAAGCTACGCTCAATCTGGAGTCAATAGGCTGTCCATTGGTGCTCAAACTTTCAACGAGAGCCATCTAACAAGCTTGGGACGTGTTCACAATGGTCAAGAGGCCCTCCAAGCAATTGAATCCGCCAAAAATAGTGGCTTTCACCGCATTAATGTCGATCTTATGCATGGTCTTAAATACCAAACCGTAGAGGATGCTCTCCAAGACCTTGCTTGGCTTGTTGACGCGCAGGTGGAGCACATATCCTGGTACCAGTTAACCATAGAACCCAATACGGTTTTCTACTCCGACCCTCCAGTGCTTCCCAACGAAGACGTGCTTTTTTCGATTCAGCAGGCAGGACTTCATGCATTGAGTGAAGGTGGCTATGAGCAATACGAAGTTTCAGCTTTCACTAGGCCGGCTGGCGAAAGTCGTCATAATGTTAATTATTGGAAATTTGGTGACTACATTGGGATCGGAGCGGGTGCTCACGGGAAGATTACTTTTTTAGACACGCAAGATATTATCCGCACTAAAAAAACACGTCAACCAAAGCGATANATGAAAAATAAAAAAGGTATAGTAGCCCGACAAAAATCCGTCCCCATTGAAGAACGACCGCTGGAATTCATGATGAATGCCCTCCGGTTAAGGAAAGGTGTCCCGTCATCTTACTTCGCAAAACGAACAGGATTGCACATAGATACCGTATTACCCACTTTTAACAAATTAAGACAAGATGGTTTTTGGGTAAGCGATAGTAACAAAATTGGTACATCTCCATTTGGTTATAGGTTCCTGAACCAAGTTATTCAAAACTTTAGTTGACCCAAGATATGGGACTCTGATAACGTCCGCAGACAGTTGTTCGTCACAAATTTTCCCAAAGCTTAGATCTTGCTCGCTTAATGCTACTCATACAGGCTAAATCAGAGTGTCGTAACAACACTAAGCTTACCTAAACGCAGGAGTAATCAAAATATGACAGAAAACCTCTTACATGTAACAGATGCCAGTTTCGAAAATGATGTTTTACAATCCGAGGTNCCTGCTCTAGTTGATTTTTGGGCCGCTTGGTGCGGTCCCTGTAAAATGATTGCTCCCTTAGTCGACGAAATCTCTGAAGAATATGCTGGCAAGATAAAGGTCTGCAAAATGGATGTTGATAGCAATCCAGAGACATCAGTAAAATTCAATGTGCGAGGGATACCTACCCTATTAATTTTTAAAAATGGCAATATCGAAGCCACTAAAGTAGGAGCGCTCTCAAAGGCACAATTGGTGGAATTTGTTGAAGGTTGCTTGTGACAGCATTGAATTTCAAACTGATGTAAGTGGAAAAACATGTTGCGCTTTTTATTTTATCCATATACTCTATTGATTCGTTACGCTAGTATTTATCTGGTTCAAACAACTTTTTATCCTTTTATTGAAAACTATCTCAGGGTCAGACCCATTGAACAAGAAGCAAGCGCGCCGTCAACTAGAGCTTGCAACCTTAAATCCCGCCTATGAACTTATCTGAACTTAAAGTAAAACCGATCGATGAACTAATTCAACTTGCGCAGTCATTGGGCTTGGACAACTTAGCTAGATCTCGCAAGCAAGACATGATCTTTTCACTTCTAAAGCGTCACGCAAAAGGCGGCGAGGATATTTACGGTAATGGTGTCCTTGAAATTCTGCCTGATGGCTTTGGTTTTTTGCGGTCCAGCGGCTCATCTTACTTAGCTGGACCAGATGATATTTATGTCTCACCCAGTCAAATCAGACGCTTTAATCTTCGTACGGGAGACGCGATAGCCGGGAAGATTAGACCTCCAAAAGATGGCGAACGCTATTTCGCTATGTTGAAGGTTGATGAGATAAACTTCGATACACCCGAGAACGTGCGTAACAAAATTCTTTTTGAAAATCTTACACCCCTTTTTCCTGACGACCGTTTAACATTGGAATCTGGCAATGGTTCTACTGAAGATCTAACTGGCCGCATTATCGACCTAATAGCACCCATAGGACGAGGGCAAAGAGGGCTTATAGTAGCTCCACCGAAGGCCGGCAAAACAATTATGATGCAGCACATTGCGCAGTCAATCATTCGCAATAATCCAGATTGCTACATAATCGTGCTGCTAATAGACGAAAGGCCTGAAGAGGTGACTGAAATGCAACGTACAGTCAGAGGCGAAGTCGTCGCCTCTACCTTCGATGAGCCACCCAATCGGCACGTCCAAGTGGCAGATATGGTGATTGAGAAGGCTAAACGTTTGGTGGAACACAAAAAAGATGTAGTAATCCTGCTAGACTCAATAACCAGACTGGCTCGCGCCTACAACACCGTCATACCCTCGTCTGGAAAAGTTCTTACCGGTGGCGTTGATGCGCATGCTCTTGAAAAACCAAAGCGTTTTTTTGGGGCAGCGCGCAACATTGAGGGAGGTGGGAGTTTAACTATTATTGCCACGTCGCTAGTTGATACCGGTTCCAAGATGGATGAAGTGATCTATGAGGAGTTCAAAGGAACGGGGAATATGGAACTCCATCTTGATAGAAAGATAGCAGAAAAGCGAGTTTATCCCGCAATTAATATTCGCCGATCAGGCACTCGAAGAGAAGAGCTACTAATTGACGAGGTCGAACTCCAACGAATCTGGATCCTAAGAAAACTTCTCCACGATATGGAAGATCTTACCGCGACCGAATTCATGGTAGAAAAACTCAAGGGATTCAAAAATAATCATGAATTCTTTGATTCGATGAAACGTAAATAGCGCTCCCGCCGAGAGATGTTTGGAGGCTAAAGTGCGACCAAACAAACCAATAGCATGAAATACGCCGACCTCAGAGACTTTCTCAATTTCCTTGAGCAGAAGAATGAATTAGTAAGAATCTCTCGA
The DNA here is from genome assembly GCA_002591625.1 of Porticoccaceae bacterium. Classification (GTDB taxonomy): domain Bacteria; phylum Pseudomonadota; class Gammaproteobacteria; order Pseudomonadales; family Porticoccaceae; genus TMED48. Next base: position 15,499 of record PCDB01000050.1, on the reverse strand, counting down.
CCAGTTGATCCTTTCTTGGAAATTACGGAAATAAGTGATCGAACCCTGCGAGCAAGAGGACCTGCCTTGCTCTTTGAGCGTCCAAAAAATCATCATATTCCAATACTCAGCAATTTGTTTGGTACCCCAGAACGAGTAGCAATGGGAATGGGAATGGAAAGTGTTGAGGACCTTCGCCACGTCGGAGCTCTCTTAGCATTTTTAAAAGAACCAGATCCACCAAAAAGCCTGAGCGACTTCTGGGAAAAACGCCATCAATTTAGACAAGTACTTAACATGCCAACAAAGGTGCTCAAAAGGGCGCCATGCCAGGAAGTGATTTTAGAAAAAGAAGACGCTAATCTTGACAATATACCTATCCAAACGTGTTGGCCAGGAGATAAGGCTCCCCTGGTTACATGGGCGCTGGTAGTGACCCGCGGTCCCTATAAAGAGCGGCAAAACCTTGGCATTTATCGCATGCAGAAGCTAAAAAACAATAAGCTTATACTGCGCTGGCTGGCGCACCGAGGAGGCGCGCTGGACTATCAAGATTGGCAAAGAGAATATCCTGATAAGCCATACCCAGTTTCAGTCGCACTTGGCGCTGACCCGGCTACCACGCTGGCAGCAGTGACGCCTATACCCGACACTCTCTCTGAGTACGCCTTTGCAGGCGTCCTGAGAGGTGGAAAGACACATGTCGTTGACTGTGTCGGTAACAACCTTCAGGTCCCTGCTACAGCAGAATACATTCTGGAGGGGCATATTCAGCCAGGCGAAACTGCAGAAGAAGGTCCCTTTGGAGACCACACCGGGTACTATAATGAGATAGAGCGCTTCCCGGTATTTACCATCGATAGGATTACTCATCGCAGCAACCCTATATACCATAGCACTTATACTGGGAGACCGCCCGACGAGCCCGCTATCTTGGGAGTGGCTCTAAATGAAGTATTTATTCCCATACTTCAAAAACAGTTCCCCGAGATCGTTGACTTTTACTTACCCCCTGAAGGCTGCTCTTATCGTCTAGCAATAGTAAGTATTAAAAAACAATATCCTGGCCATGCTAAAAGAATAATGATGGGCATCTGGTCTTTCCTTAAGCAATTCATGTATACCAAGATCGTCATCGTAACTGACGAAGACATCAATATTCGTAGTTGGGAGGATGTGGTTTGGGCAATTACCACTCGCATGGACCCAATTCGAGATACGGTAATGCTAGACCAAACTCCAATAGACTACTTAGATTTTGCTTCACCCAAATCAGGGCTTGGATCGAAGATGGGTATGGATGCAACCAACAAATTTGACGGGGAAACTGAGCGAGACTGGGGCAAACCTATTGTAATGAGTGAAAATGTCAAATCCAGAGTGGACAACATATGGGAATCGCTGGGTATAACCCTAGAGTGACTAAAATAACTAAGAGTGAGATGCAAAATTAAAACACTTAACAACCAATTCTATTTATTCAAAACCAGACGCTTCTTGCCACTATTTGTTACTCAGTTTCTCGGCGCTCTTAATGACAATCTTTTCAAACAAGGCCTGCTTATCATTGTGGTAAGCCAAATGGTTTTGGTTGCCGGTAACAGCGCAGACTTTTTCACGAATCTGGCTGCAGGACTTTTCATCCTCCCATATTTCCTTTTCTCAACAACAGCCGGTCAACTAGCCGATAGTTATGACAAAGCAATGCTTATCAGGAGAATTAAATTAGCCGAGATGCTCATCATGACAGTGGGGGCTTACTCGCTTTATTCCTTAGATCTCAACCTAATGCTCATGGTTCTTTTCCTGCTCGGTTTACAGTCGACTTTTTTTGGGCCGATTAAATATGCAATTATTCCTCAGCATCTCGAACCAAGCGAACTCCTAGCAGGAAATGCTCAAGTGGGAATGGGTACTTTTGTATCAATATTGTTGGGCACACTTATCGGTGGGTGGCTCGTTACTATGCCCAGTGGGCGACTTATGCTGGGCATCGCCACAATATCTGTCGCAACCATAGGCTGGTTATCGAGCAGCGCAATTCCGGCCGCGCCACCTTTTGTGTCGGCTCCCCCCACTTGGAATCCGTTACGTGATTCGTTAAAGAACTTTGTAATGGCCCGACAAAATAAAACCGTATTCTGTTGCGTTTTGAGCATATCTTGGTTTTGGTTGTTTGGGAGTTGTTTCTTAACGCAGATACCAAACTTCGCAGTGAAAAATTTGCAGGGGGAGCCGTTATTGAGCTCTATACTGATAGCAGCTTTCATAATCGGAGTTGCGATTGGCTGTCTACTGTGCACTAACTTATCTGGAAAACGAGTTGAGCCAGGTATCATTCCCCTTGGGGCATTTGGATTAAGTCTATTCAGCGTCGACCTTTACCAAAGCTTCAATACGTACGCGGACACCCTCGGTAGAGAATCATTGATTTCTATAATGACTTTTCTGCAAATGACCAGCGGTCTCAATATTTTAGTGGATCTAATCTTGATCGGTGCTTTCGGAGGTTTATATATTGTGCCCCTCTATGCCATGATTCAAGAAAGGACCGAAAGCGGAAAACGCGCTAGGATGATTGCGTTAAACAATATTATCAACGCTTTATTCATGGTGCTAGGTAGCGTCTTGGGGATTATTTGCCTTGCTGTGTTAGGCTGGAGCATACCCGAATTCTTCTTATTTATGGCCCTATTAAATGCGGTGTTTGCATGCCTCATTTTCTCCCGGGTTCCCGAGTTTTTTGAACGTTTTAAGCTTTGGCTAAAACCCAGTATTTTTGCCCTTAAAATGTTTTTCTTTGGTCGCACATGAGATCCTTGCAAAATAAATCCAACAACCAATGTTTGAAATCAAGCACTGCCGCATCGTGTTTTATGGGTGAAATTTAGCTTATACTAGTTGCCAAAGCGCCTTAATTTTATGACGTCGTTTATAATAAATTGATAAGTTCGATTCGTTCCAAGGTAGTTAAACGCCAATGATTGAAAAAAAGACAACAATCACCCTCTCAGTGACTGGTCTTGGACTACTTTTTATTTGGGCACTCGTTTACCTAAGACCGGCCCCAGAGCAAATCGAACGTCCAAAACCAAGCCCGTTGAACGTTGACATTATAGAGGCTCGACCAGGCCAACACCGCATAGAGGTTTTTTCCCAGGGAACCGTCGCGCCAAAACGCGAAGCCCAGTTGGTAGCCCAAGTCTCAGGACAAATTAAATCTGTATCAGACAACTTTGCTAATGGCGCTTTCTTTTCGGAAAATGAATTGCTTATTCAGATCGAACCCATTGACTATGAATTAGCTTATACAATCGCCAATGCTGCGGTAGCGAACGCCGAAGAACAGGTTGCTATAGAAAAAGGCCGAAGTCGTCAGGCGAAACGGGAATGGCGAGACCTAGGTGACAACCAAGCAAATAACCTATTTCTCAGAAAGCCTCAACTTAACGCCGCTCTTGCGAACCTAGCCTCAGCGGAGGCTGAGTTGGAAAGGGCGAAGCTGAATATAACGAGAACCACCATCAGAGGAGCATTTGACGGCAGGATTAAAAGCACCTTAGTCAATGTGGGTCAGTTCGTTGTACCCGGAACACCGCTGGCTTCAGCATATGCTATCGATGTGGCAGAAGTCCGACTTCCGCTTACCAAGTATCAGGCAGAATTAATCAACCTACCATCTGGCAGGCATATTCCATCGATAAAAGAGTTGCCGATCGTCGAAATATTGGGTGTGGCAGGCAATAGCAAGCATACTTGGAAAGGAGCTATCGTTAGGACAGACGCATCAATCGACGTTAGAAATCGTATGATTTATGCCATAGCCGAATTTAAGCATCCGTATCCTTCACCCGCATCAACAAATTCTCCCTCGCTGGAAGTGGGTCGCTTTGTAGAAGCCAAGATATTTGGGAAAACGCTTAACGACGTAGTTGCACTGCCAAAAGATTGCATTTACAGGTCAACACAAGTTCTCAGGGTTTCCAAAGAAAATACAATAAGCTTCACTGATGTGCAGATCATTCAACAGACTGAAGATATGGTTCTGGTTCGAGGGATCGAAGAGGGGATGCGTATCGTGATTTCTCAAATAACTGATCCTTATGAGGGAATGGCCATATCACCCTCGGCCCCAGCCATCGCGTCCAACCTACTTGAAATCCGACACAGAATCGATAAAGCCTTATGAGAAGAATGACATCTTGGTTTGTTCGCGACCCAGTGGCGGCGAACTTGCTGATGATTCTTATTTTGGTGGGCAGCGTCTTCGGGAGCCTAAAAATAGGCAAAGAATTCTTCCCGAATATTCCTGCTGACTATATCAATATAACAAAGTCTTACCCAGGTGCTGGGCCTGCAGAAGTCGAAGAACAGATCATTATTCCGATAGAAGAAGCCATCTACAACCTAGAGGGTGTAGCAGAAATTGATTCAGTCGCAAACCGAGAATATGGCCGAGTTGGCGTAGAGGTGGAAGTTGGCTACGACAGGGATACGCTAGTCAATAGAATAAAGACCCGAGTCAATGCCATTACGACCTTTCCGGAAGATTCTGAAGAAGAGAGCGTCGTTCCCCAAGATAAGCGAACGATCGTTATGAGGCTTGCTGTACATGGAGCCATTGACAAAAGAGTATTGAAAAAATTCGCGCAAAAAATTCGAGACGATATTGCGAGGTTGCCGGCCGTAGAATCCGCGGAACTATTGGGCGAAAGTCGGCCACAGATCGAAATCGAATTATCCGAACTGGATATGCGTCGCTACGGTATATCCTTCGAGCAAGTTACCTACGCTATCCGTCGATCTTCACTCAATGTGGCAGCCGGATCGATAGAGGGGGAGAGGGGCACAATTCAACTGCAGGCCCGTGGGCAATCATACACGGAAGAAGACTTCCGGAATATAATTTTAGCGAGCCCTCTTGATGGTGCAATTATTAAATTACGAGACGTCGCGACCATTCGAGAAACAGAGGAAAGGAAAAACTTTTTAATGCGACACAATGGCGAAAATGCCGTACAAATTGACGTAATTATCGGCTCGCAGATCCCCGATGTTCAAGCTTCAGCTAATGCGATAAGGGAATATATTAACACTCAAAGCGATTTACTGCCCCCCATTATCAAGATTGATCCTATCATGGACCTCTCACAACCCTTCTCGGACCGGTTGAATCTCTTATCTGAGAATGCCCTCGGTGGCCTTGGCCTTGTCTTCATTGTGCTCATGCTATTTCTCAATCCGATGCTAGCATTCTGGGTCTCAGCTGGAATCGGCATAGCATACGCCGGTGCGCTCTGGGTTCTGCCAAGCGTTGGCGTCAGCATCAACATGCTCTCAATGTTTGCCTTCTTGCTGATCCTAGGAATCGTAGTAGACGACGCCATAATTGTTGGTGAAAGNATTTATAGGTATAAAGAGAATGGTCATCAGGGGNCAGATGCGTCAGANCTGGGCACGCATGCAGTACTGAAACCGGTTACGCTGGCCGTAATCAGTACCATGATTATCTTCGTCCCAATGCTTTTCTTGCCAGGCGCATGGGCAAAAGTCGCTTACTCGATACCAATGGTTACNCTTGTAGCATTGAGTTTTTCGCTAATAGAATCGTTACTTATTCTCCCCTACCACTTAGTAAAGGTACAAGTTGAAACCGCCCCCAAAAATCCATTGGCAAAATACCTGCAAGCTACAAGAAAAAAGTGTGCTGATTCTTTGTCAAATTTTGCCATCAATATTTATCGGCCATTCTTAAAAAATGCCCTCGAATGGAGATATCTGACCGTGCTCATGTTCTTGCTGGCGCTTTCTATCTCTATTACTCTGGTCAGCGCCGGCTACATCAAACAAGCATTCTTTCCCAATGTGCCTAACGATTTCATAATACTGACCATTCGAATGCCCGATAGTTATCCGCGCGACAACCTTTTCAGCCTAGTAGAGCGGGGAGAAAACGCACTGAAAGCAATTGAAACTGACCCAGAGCTTGTATCAAGTCGCGAAAATGCCGCGTTCGTCAAAAGTGCTATCACTTTGCTAAACAATCAAGAAATAACAATCTTTGCATCACTGACCCCCGGAACAACCAATAAAACTGATCCGACCTTGATAGGCGAACGATGGATATACCATATTGGAGCTATACCAGAAGCTGAAGAACTTCGGACGGCAGCTACCTTCGGCCCACCTACGTTTGATGACTTTTCTGTGCTTCTCCTTTCTGATGACAATAAACAACTTACCGAGGCAGGCGAGTTTGTGAAGAGCGCGCTCTCCAATATCGCCGGGGTTACGCGGATTCGGGACGATGCCCAAACTGGGAACGATGATCTCAAAATCGAACTGCTTCCATACGCCAATAATCTGGGAATCAGCTTAATGGATGTTGCTAGTCAAGTCCGCCAGGGCTTTCACGGTGACAAGGCACAACGGATCGCCAGAGGGCGAGATGACATGCAAGTGATGGTGAAGTACCCAGAGGAGGATCGCAGAAAAGTTGAATCGTTGACTGAAATGCGTATCCGCATTACCGATGAGGTAGAAGTACCTTTTAATGCTGTAGCCAAAATAAACTATGTCTCGGGCTATTCCAAAATAGCGCGNGATAACAGACAAAGAAGTATTCGGATCACTGCCTGGGCGGCGGGCGAGGAAATCGATAACAACCAAATATCTGGAATAGTATTCAAAGATATCGCTCCAGAGTTATCGAGACGATATCCTGATGTAACCATTCGAAAAGATGGCGGAGGCAAGGAGCAAGATAATTTTTACCGCGACGCTTGGAGGGATTTTTCTATTGCGTTAATAGTTATTTATAGTCTCATGGCAATCGCTTTCAAGTCTTATCTGAAGCCACTGGGCATACTTTCAGCTGTGCCGTTCGGTATTATGGGNGCTCTCTTTGGACACCTTATAGTCGGCATCGAATTTTCGCTTTTTTCTTTCTTAGGAGTATTTGCAGCCTCGGGAGTGGTAGTCAACGATAATCTAGTCCTCATTGAGAGGATCAGTGAGCTTCGGCGCAATGGCCTATCGCTAACAGACGCATTGCAGCAGGCAGGCGAGGACCGTTTCCGACCTATTGTACTCACATCTATTACGACCTTTGTCGGGCTAGTGCCAATCCTGTTAGAGACAAGTATGCAGGCTCAGTTTCTGATCCCGATGGTTACGTCTCTCGCATTCGGGGTGCTTTTTGCATCATCAGTAACACTTCTATTTGTTCCATGCATCTATCTTTTNGGTGCCCGCGCAAAGCACCGATGTTTGGCTATTGNCAGCATGGAGGAAACATCTCTGGGCAGTTCGTGAGCCTAGTCTCAAGGGCTACCGCTCTCTATCGAATTCATGCTTTTGAAAAAAATCGAAAATAGGTTAGAATCGCCGCGCCCATAGTATATTGAGATTTCAGCGCAATAGCTAAATCTGTGACAAGAGGTGCAGCTATTTTGGGTATTTACGAGGGAACGTAATCCTGATCAGTATGCCATTCTGAGCTGTGAATGTTGTACCAGAAGGGGTCCCATAAATTTCGGAAGCAAAAAGCATCAATGCTGCTTCCCCTGATCGGAATAGCCTGTGTCGTTTTCGAATCAACTCAGACGCCTAGCGCAGCCAGCGAATATCTCGCTTTTACTAGAGATAAAACGGGGTCTTGAGAAAGAAAATCTGCGAGTTACCCCGGAAGGATATTTATCGGAAAAAAAACACCTGCAAGAGCTCGGTTCGGCACTAACTCATCCATCCATTACCACGGACTTCTCTGAAGCCCTACTGGAATTCATAACAAGACCATCGGATAGCATTGACCAAGTCCTCAAAGAACTTGAAGAAATCCAACGCTATACATATACGAGGNTGTCAGATGAGTTGCTATGGGTTANTAGTATGCCATGTGTGATAGACGATGACTCTCAGATACCTATTGCTCACTTCGGCGATTCAAATGTTGGTCAGATGAAACATATATACAGAGTAGGCTTGGGAAATCGATATGGTCGCTCGATGCAAGTCATTGCCGGCATCCATTACAACTTTTCAGTCTCTGATAGGTTTTGGAGACACTTGATGACGACCTGTAATAGCACTATTGATATTGATGCCTTCAGAACAAGCGGCTACTTGTCGCTAATAAGAAATTTCAGGCGGCAGTCGTGGCTGCTGCTCTACCTTCTTGGCGCCTCCCCTGCAGCCAGTCGCAGTTTCACAAACCAGTTAACGCCAAAATTGTCTCACTTTAATAGTGACCAGGAGACCCTTTATAGTCAGTTCGGAACCTCCTTACGCATGGGAGATCTTGGATACCAAAGTGCCGCCCAAGCTGCATTAAGTGTAAAATATAACTACCTCGATGAATATATTACAGAGCTTAAGCGCGGGCTCGACCGTGTATATCTTCCATATGAGAAAATCGGCAAGAGAGATCCAAANTCTAAGCATCTTCAGCTAAACACCCATCTGTTACAAATCGAAAATGAGTTCTACAGCGTCATTCGCCCCAAATGTGTATCGCATTCGGGCGAACCGCCGCTTCATGCACTTAAAGATCGAGGCATCCAATATGTCGAAATTCGCTGTTTAGACCTCAATCCATTCCTGCCAAATGGAATTGACAAGCAGACAATTCATTTTTTAGACGTGTTTTTATTATATTGCCTGTTATCAGACAGCCCCTACTCAAGTATTGAGGAGCAATCTGATATTGCTTTCAACCACGATGCAACGGTCTANCGAGGCAGAGATAGCTCGCTCTGTTTGAGAAAAGAAAATTTACGACTAACGATAACAGACTGGGCTCAGCAAATTTTGGAGCAAATAAAACCTATTGCTAATCTTATGGATCGCGCGCATCGAGGCACAGATTATGCCAAAGCAATCAATGAAATGGAAAGTAGGATCCTAGATAGTAGTAAGACACCCTCAGCAATGATTCTCGAGCAATTGCGCTCAAATAACGAAAGCCACCAAGAATTTGGCATACGGATGGCTAAGGAACACACCGATTATTTTTTAAAGCAAAAACTAGACGAAGGTACCATAGAAAAATATTCAACGTTAGCTCAAAACTCAATAGCCGAACAGCTAAACATAGAAAAACATGACATATTGACTTTCGATCAGTATTTATCCCAATATTACGATCAATAAGAATACATTGCACCGCCAATCACATATGAATGCTCTCAGTTACCGAATTATTAATCTAATTACGGCTCTCGGATGCGGAATGGCGCTCCTTTTCGCCGTTTTTTACCTCCAAGATCACTTAGGACTGAAGCCTTGTTATCTATGCATTACACAGCGGTTTTTTGTTACCGCCACAGGCTTGCTATTTTTGCTAGCTGCCATACATAACAATTTCGGGATGCCAAGATTTATTTACGCCAGTCTGAGCTGTATGTTCGCTATGGGAGGAGCATTTTTTGCGATGAAGCAATTGTGGCTCCAGAGCCTTAGCGAAGACCAAATTCCATCCTGTGGCCCGCCAGTTGAATATGTTTTTGAAGCATTTTCTGCAAGCGAGATCATCACCATCCTTTTGAGCGGCGATGGCAACTGTTCCGAAGTGCAATGGCTGTTTTTGGGTCTTAGCATCCCCGGCTGGGTGTTGATAGGCTGCATAATGTTGTTGGCTCTCAGTATGTATCAGTTGTTAAGAAAAGAGTAAGACTATGATTGAAATCCAGCGAACGATTCGCTTCTTCTTATTGCAAGACAAAAAGCAATAGACTATTCTCAATTAAATCTCACCGAGCGCGCAAATATTGTGATGACAGATCAGTCCGAAAAGGCAAGCATAGAGCCAATAGTCAACTTGGTTGCTCAGTGGCTTGAGGAGCGCAGGCTGCTATTAGCTAGGTATGGGGATCTAGCCAATGTAAAACCGTTTAGCGCTCAAAACACCATGCACCGAGAATCGCTAAGAGAATTTTGCCAAGCCATGGTTGACTATTTATCCCGCGTCCACTTTGAGGTGTTCGAAAAAGTTAACCAATCACAAAACCTTTTTAGTAAAGAAAAATCGAATAACCTACTAGGTGATTTAACAAAACGAGTAGAATTGACCACAGATCATTTCCTAGACTTTAACGATAAGTATCTCGCTACAGATGACTTGGCCACACTCACTTCAGACCTCTCCATTTTGGGAGAGGAGCTAGCGAAACGGTTCGAATTAGAAGATAAAGTCATTGCACTAGTACGCCAAGCTATCTCTAGTTCTGACGAAAATTAAAAGCGATCATTTGAACTTCTGTACGTTAAAAAACGACTCGGAATTACCCAAACCGTCCCCCGATAAGCACCATGCCTTGTATTACTGACTTATGTTGGATTGCAGCAGTTCTACTTCAAATATTAACATTGCGTTAGGACCAATAAGGCCTTGTCCACCCGGGCCATATGCTAAATCAGCTGGTATAAATANCTCCCANTTAGAGCCTTCCGTCATNAATTTAAGNGCCTCAGTCCATCCNGGNATCACTTGCGTGACTCCAAANTGAGCGGGAACGCCGCGTTTTAATGAACTATCAAATTCAGTNCCNTCAAGCAAACGNCCGACATAATGGACCTCAACTGTACTCATGTCCGTCGGNTTNNTTCCGNTTCCATCGGTGATAATCCTATACTGCAAACCACTCTCAGTTGTAATAANTCCAGGCANAATCGNATTTTTTTCGAGAAATTCTTTGGCTTCTGCCGNGTTGGCTTGNGACTGNAGTGCTAGAGCCTCCTCTTGCTGTCTTGCTTGNTCCTCACGTCTTTCTGTCATAAGGGTTTGGAACACCTCGATGGTTTTTGCNATATCGTCGCTATCAAGCCTTGGNTCAACACCCTTCAANCCGTCGGAAAAGCCCTGCTCAAAAGCTTGCANATCGAAATCTATCTCCATGGATNTGATATTGCGGGCGCTGTCCATTCCGAATATNTAACTCATTCGCTTGGTTTGNTTTTCTAGGCTAAAGGGCTGATCATTTAAATCATTACCNGNATCNGTTTTAACCTGATCNCAAGCACTNAGAAGAAACACCAATCCAAACANCCATTTTTTATNTGNACGCATATCTTTCTCCGATATTNANGAGGATATAAAACTCAACCCTGAGATACATATTTAAAAAGTTNAAGTAATCTGCTTNAGGTAAGATCAGACTCGCATTGTATGTCATTNNTTCCGGAATAACGATCAATCTCCGTCCTTNTTCGAGGCTNTCCCGACACCACCNCTTTTAATGCGTTATGAAATTCGCTTAAAGACTAAGTCCCAGACATCNTGACCCAAANGNTCNCCCCTTNTCTCGAATTTAGTCAATGGNCGATAATTAGGTTTTACTGAAAANTTACCCGCTCCNGCGCAGTTTGAAAANCCATCCGATTGCTCCATTATTTCTAGCATCTGTTCCGCNTATGCTNTCCAGTCAGTNGNCATATGAAAAACACCGTCCANGTTCAACCTACTTCGCACCAACTGAACAAAGCTATGCGTGACAATACGACGCTTATTATGTTTCTTCTTATGCCATGGGTCAGGAAAAAATAATTGNATTCTGNCTATTGTGTTTTCGTTAAAACATTCTTCAATCACGTCATTGGCATCCGCCAGATACANACGTAAGTTNTTTAACCCNATCTCTTGTGCCCGCCTCATTATACTTCCCACACCAGGCGAGTAGACTTCGATGCCTATAAAATNTTGATGTGGCGATGCTTGAGCCATTTNTAACAACGAATCTCCCATNCCNAACCCTATCTCAACTACTAAAACTGCAGTTGAGCCGAAAGTNGATTCCGNGTCCAATTTTCCGCTACCCAACTCTAGTCCAAATGANGGCCAATGCGTTTCGANCGCCTTACGTTGAGAATCGGTAATCCTTCCCGAACGNAGGACATAGCTACGAATAGACTTTTTTCGATACTCTGGTTTTATTTCCATCTGATTCAAGNATTNGGTAAATAATTTGGCTACTAGCTCAAATTCAANGTGTTAGGATCAATAATTGNCAGGAANAAATCAAGTTTGTGAGCAAACTTANNGAAATGAGNATCAGCGCTANANNGGAATNAGAGAACCAANTTNANTCAAANGACANNNTAGCNAAACAATCTAATTCTGCATCAGGGTTCGAACACGTTTCATCGCATTCTTCTCNAATTGCCTAATACGCTCTGCNGAAACNCCATATTCAAGAGCCAAATCATGTAGAGTNGATTTGGTGTCATCTAACCAGCGACGCTGCAGAATGTCCTTACTACGCTNGTCCAATGAGGCAAATGCATCTCCTAATCGAGTNCTATTGTCTAGCGCCANCTCATTACGCTCAACAATTCTTGCAGGGTCNGCATCTGAATCCTGNAGAAAATANATTGGCGCNATAGGCGNCCCATCTTCGTCATCATCTGGAGTNGCATCGTAGGTNGAATCACGCGCTGTGAGNCGCATTTCCATTTCCAANACCTCTTTNACCNCAACACCCANATCCTCAGCNACGGCCNTNGCTTCCCGCTCACTTAACCATTGAAGCTTTTTCTTAGCTCCTCGCAAATTGAAGAACAACTTGCGCTGTGCTTTGGTAGTGGCNACTTTGACGATTCGCCAGTTGCGTAATATNAACTCATGGATTTCCGCTTTAATCCAATGNACGGCAAANGAAACCATNCGAACACCCTTCTCCGGATTAAACCGCCTCACCGCCTTCATNAGACCTACGTTCCCCTCCTGTATCAGGTCGGAAAGAGGCAGCCCATAGCCAGAGTAAGATCTCGCAATATGNACTACGAATCTGAGGTGNGACAGCACGAGCCTCCGTGCCGCATCTAAGTCCTCCTGNTAATATAACGCTTCAGTTAAATTNCTTTCNTCATCCNAAGACAAAATAGGCACTGCAGAAACCCCTTGAATGTAAGCATTCAGGTTCGCTCCAGGNGCCATCCACTCCATTGATACTNGNTCTTTGCGCAACGAATTCACTCCGATATTANNTNATCACACTNTAAANTAANTNNAATTTTAACANATTTCGTNAAGTTATGAACCNNTACGTTTTTTTTAAATCTAAAGTTCAATGCTCTGCAGATGTTTTTCAACAGCAAACCAAGCACCNAGCAACCCAAGNNCCGAGCCTATTCCTNTAACGCCAAGAAACCCACGAAAACTCAAATTGTGAAGCNAAAAGCGACTTTCGTATAGANTGGCCAGATTTTCNATTGAGACATTCAACCANATAACGGAGGAAGATAAGAANAGAACTGCTATCAATGCTCCAGTTAATCCAATAATCAGGCCAGTATATAGGAATGGNCTGCGTATGTAAGAATCCGTGCCNCCCACCAGTCGGATNACNATAATTTCGTCTGTCCGACTTTGAATTGCCAGACGAATTGTACTAGCCACTGCCAATAAAACACCCAAGCCCAGAGTTANACCAAGTGCCGTGATNAATTTTTGACCAATTTCAAGCATAGATCNAAGTCTTTCTAACCATTGCATATCCACCTTTACCAAATCGACATNCTCAAATTTCTCAATCTGAGCAGCGATCTCTCCAGCCCGATCNAATTCAACGCTATCAGGTTGCACGGCAAANATAGGCGGTAGCGGACTATCCNCNATNGCGTCCAAAGCACTCCCAAACCCGGATAGCTCTTGAAACTCTGNCAGAGCCTCTNCTCGAGANATAAAAGTAATTCGCTTCACCCCGNTTAGGGTTTGCAACTGGCTCTCAAGTCCAGATATAGCGTTTTGGCTTGCATCCAAATCAACAAATACTGTNATTTGCGTCGAGGCTTCTATNTCACCGCCCAATCNTTCCAAGTTTTCAACCGCAAGATACAAAGCACCTGGCAAAGCCAGCGCAATAGCAATAACCANTACCGTTATNAGTGATTGCAACGGCTCGGTCGACAGATCTCGCAACGAATNAAGTATAGTTCGCTGATGGTTCGCCAACTCGCCACGCCANCGTCCCTTAACGCGTNTTGCATTGTTATCAATANCGAATTTNNCCCTNTCTCTANTATCGNTCCGAGTCTTTCTCACGTCTTCCACTATCCTCAGCGAGAGTGCCATTATCTAAGCGAAGAATTCGTAATCGCATTCGGTTGATTAACGACACATCATGCGTGGCAATNAGAACTGTAACGCCNACGGTCTGNAATCGTCTAAATAACGCCATTATTTCTGCTGACAACTGCGGATCTAANTTNCCCGTAGGTTCGTCTGCCAACAGAATTCTCGGTTTATGAACAATGGCACGAGCAATACCAATCCGCTGTTGCTCACCACCAGACAACTCCACAGGTTTCAATTGTTCTCGTTCCAACAACCCCACACTGTCCAATGCCGCTCTTACTCTTCTACTCATCTCTGCTCTGGGGTAACCAGAGACCTGCAGTGGGAGCGATACGTTATCGTAAAGAGAGCGGTCCATTAGGAGTCGATGATTTTGAAATACCACGCCCAGTTGCCGTCGGTAAGTCGGGACCTGCGCTTTCCTTAGTTGATTTAAATTTTTACCATTGATTAAAAGATTACCTGATGAGGGCCGCTCCATCAGCATCAAAAGTTTGAGTAAAGTACTTTTTCCAGCGCCCGATCGTCCCGTAAGAAAAGCCATCTCACCTGCTTCCATCTTAAAAGAGATCTTACTCAGTGCTTCAAAGCCACCTTCATAACGCTTACTCAAATTATCAAATTCTATCATTTGTTGTTCCCAATCGTGATTGGAGGTAACAAGGCATCAACAAAATCTTTGGCGACAAAAGGGCGGAGATCCTCTATCCCTTCGCCAACACCTATGTAGCGAACTGGAACTTTATGTTGCTCAGCTAAGGCGAAAATTACCCCTCCCTTAGCAGTTCCATCTAGCTTCGTGAGTGCTATTCCCGAAACACCTGCAATCGTCTCGAACTCTGCCATCTGCGACAAAGCATTCTGTCCAGTCGTTGCGTCCAATACCAAAAGAACCTCATGTGGCGCACATGGGTCCACCTTGCCGGCCACTCTGATCACTTTCGCCAACTCTTCCATCAAATTGGTTTTATTGTGCAATCGCCCTGCGGTATCTGCAATCACAATATCTATTTTTTTTGATCGAGCAGACTCCAGCGCGTCAAAAATCACCGATGCACTGTCAGCACCAGTAGGTTGAGCCACCACAGGCACGTCTTGACTTTGCCCCCACACCTGAAGTTGTTCAACAGCAGCCGCTCGAAATGTATCACCCGCTGCTAACATTACGGATTTTCCCTCCCGCTGAAACCGATGGGTCAATTTACCAATGGTTGTGGTTTTACCAACGCCATTCACTCCAATAACTAGAATCATCGCTGGCCCCACTTCATTGTCCAATAACATTGGTCGCTCGCACGAGCTGAGTATCTCCAATAAGATACTGCGTAGCGTCGACCTTACTATCTTAGGGTCTGCCAGATCTCGTTTTTCCACCGACCTTGTCAACCGCGTCACTATCTTATCGGTGACTGTTACACCCACGTCAGAAGTTAGAAGCTCAATCTCAAG
>PCDB01000049.1 GCA_002591625.1 Porticoccaceae bacterium | reverse complement strand
TTGAGCACCCCTCGATCCTCCAACCTCTTCATCATGACCGAAGGCAAGATAAATAGATCGTTTTGGTTTAAAACCATTTGAAAGTAGAAGCTCAACTGCCTCCAATGTGCTCATTGCAGCTCCTTTGTCATCAAGAGCCCCCCGTCCGTATATATAGCCGTTTAGAATATCGCCTGAGAGAGGATCAGCATCCCATTTTTTCCAACTCGCCTTCTCCACTAGGACTACATCGAGATGGTGGAGCAGTGCAACCGGCTTAAGGCCAGGGTCTGATCCTTTCCAGCGAACAACAAGGTCATGTCGTTGACAATTTCTAATTCCAGCTGGTCGTTAATTTTTGGGTAGCTAGCAAGAATGTGATCACGAAGTTTAAAAAACATCTGTCTGTCAAAAAGCGTTTCGTCATCATATGATATGGTCTTCAATCTTAGTGCGGTTTAAAGTCGTGAGACCGCAATATCCTCAGGCAAGGCCTCAGGCCCCAGAGTTGGGGCGACTAATTGATAGCTAGTTATTGTTATAGATCGATAGGCTTATACACAAGCTATTACTAACAATGCGATGAGCAATAATTTCGCTATATTTCCCATCACTAACCAACTATTTAGAGTTTAGCATTTGCAAAAACAACAGATAGGAATATCAGCTGCTTTCAGCTTGGTAAAAGCTAGCTTCAGTGCATTTTGACACTTCGTCAAATTGATTCTCAAGGGTGTCGAGCGCCCCATCGTCCATTCGTGATTTTATCTGGCCCCAATGAACGGGATTTTAGTAAATATCGATGTAGCGAAAAGATTCCATTTGTGAAGAGGCTACGGGCTCCAGGACATAACTCTGTACTTTTCTCTCAGACAATTTGTTCACGGCTATAACCCAAGCGGTGTTGATCTTCTTAACGTCGTCCATCCCACCGCCTTCAAGCAGTTCGCAAGTCCAAACAACCATGGTCGAGGCGCTCACCACGAATGACGACATAAAGAACAATATGCACAGTAGTTTTTTCACAAAAGTAACCCCCACTCATTCTGATTAATTCGAGTTGGACCAGTATATTGATCGCTCTCAGGCAAGTCCGTTTGCCTGCATTTCAGTAGTTACCTAAGATGCTATGACCAACGCACAGTAACCGCTACCTTATGCAGTCGATAACCTTTTAAAAAAGTTTAATTTGTTAAGAATAAAAGCAGCCTATAAATTTACCGAACCACAAAAGTTTGATGCTAAGAGCGTACCTTGGCTTTTTTGGGATCGTAAAATGGCTTCTGAACAACGGTTGCGGCAATATCGTTTTTTCCAATGTTCACGGATAAAGATTTTCCCAGATCGGCGCAATTGAGTTCTACCATAGCTAGCCCGATATTTTGCTTCAAGCGAGGTGAATAGACGGCTGACGTTACCTTTCCGACGACACGTCCCTTGTCATAAATCTGCCAGAACTTGGTATTGGGATTGGGCAGAGGCGGCCCTTCAATAAGAAGGCCCACAAGTTTTCGGGTAACGCCCATCTTCTTAATTTTATGCAGGGCAGTCTTGCCGATAAAATCAAATGTGTCATTTAGATCAATCAATCTGTCCATTCCCAATTCAAAGGGGTTGGTATTAATATCCATATCTGCATGGTATGACAACATAGCTCCCTCTACCCTTCGAATAGTGGAGGTATGGCCCGCCTCCAGACCCAAACCCTGACCAAATTGCATGATCTTGTCATAGAGCTCATTTCCCCGCGAAAAATCTAAAAGAAAAATTTCGAAACCAAGCTCACTTGACCACCCAGTTCGCGATATTAAGACCTCTATATCATCAAGCCGCGCGGGCTTGAACCAATAGTACTTCAGATCGGCCACTTCATTTCCGAAAAGCTCTCTTACTATGTCACGAGATTTAGGGCCCTGAAGTTGCAGAGGTGACGCATCGGGTTCAAAAATTTGAACATTATGTGCCTGTGAAGCCGCCAAGCCCTGCGCCCACAAAATCACATCGCTATCAGCCGTTGAGAACCAAAAACGGTCGCGAGCAATTCGCAACAGGATTGGATCATTTATGATACCCCCATCCTGGTTGGTGATGATGACATATTTACACTGACCCACTGCCATGTCAGCGAGATTGCGGGGCGACATCATTTGAACGAATTTTTCAGCGTCTGGACCAACTATCTCGACTTGTCTTTCGACCGCTACGTCGCAAAGAATGGCATGATCAACCAAATTCCAAAAGTTCTTCTCAGGGTCACCAAAATCTCTCGGAATATACATATGGTTGTATACTGAAAAGGCCTTTGCGCCCCATCGGACAGTAGCCTCAAAAAATGGACTTTTTCTTATCTGGGTCCCAAAACCAAAGTCGTCTTCAATAGGTTGCTGAAGATTAATCTGCGTCATTGATGATCCGCTCTCCCTCGTTGGCTTGAAAAACCGTCTCTGGCTATTAGTAAGTATGCCGCTACCAATGGTTCGGTCGACTTGATCCAACTACCATAAACCCCGCCGGCGTCTTTCATGTCTCGTAAAAGTTATTGTACTATTGTCTTTTAAATCTTAGAAATTAAACATGAGGAAAATCCTTTGAGTAGAATAGTGGGAACAATAGTTGCGATGGCCTTTCTAGCTGGTTGTGCGCAGGAAGTAAACGAATCTAAAGCTGCTAAAGATTACGCCTTTGAAAAACAAGTGGGCACCCCCTTTGTCTTAATCGCTCGCTTGCATGCTTTACCTGAAAAAGCAGATGCACTCATAGAACTGTCTACGAAAGTAGATAAAAAAATTGAACAAGGTGAGCCGGGAATGTTGCTTCACACGTTTGATCAGGATCCGGATGACCCTCTGGGGTTCGTATGGACAGAGGTATATGCCAGTAGCGAGGCCTTTGAATACCATCTGCAAAACCCCGATCTTATTCAGTATCTAGAGGATACTGCGCCGATCACTGATAGTTTCACCGTTGAAGTTTATGGCACCCTCTCTGAATCCGCATGGTCAGCTGCTCAGGCCACAGGTGTTCCGTTTAAGCATTTTAAAACTCAAGCGGGTTACATTCGTGATCTAACCCCCTAGTTATCAGGGCTAAAGTTTTAGATCAACCTAGTCTGCCACATAGCACAAAAATATTATGGACTCATTTAGCACTACGTGCCTGCAGATACTATCCACGATGCGCTATCGAACATAATTCGTCCATCGATTTGATGGGATAAAAATAGATTAGCTAACCGCTTCTGTATGTTTTGCTTTCCCTCGTCATCAAGCTGGGCAAGGCCCTCACTAATGATCGGATTGATCGACAAGTAACTCGAAGCTGCGTAATTCGAATCTTTACCATTGAACCAAACGATTTTCTTCTCAAGAGATTGGATTTCTATGTTGCGAAAACCTGCATTTACTAAAATTTCTTCGACATAATCTCTTTCTTGGAACGCAAAAGGGCTGGGAGATCTGGGCGGCGGTTTAGGGATATCAATATATTCAGTGACTACTTCCATGGACAAAGCGTGCCAAGGGTTAACCGCAGGTGATTGCCANCAAACAAAAGAGAGGGCGCCGGTCGNGCTCAAGGCGTTATGAATATTCGAAAAAGCNTCCNTGGGGTCTTCNAAAAACATAACCCCGAATCTCGAAAANGCTGCGTCGAACACAACATTACCNAAAGATTCAACTTGCACGTCNACGCAAGCAAAGCCAATATTTTCAACTTCTTCCGATNTTGCCAGCATTTTTGCTTTCTCCAGCATAGGCTCAGAGATATCCAATCCAGTTGCCTNACCGTCAGCCCCCAGACTTTTTGCGATATCNATCGTTGTTCTTCCGGTGCCACANCCAATATCNAGCACTGAANTACAGGAGNNTAGATTTAATTTTTTGAGCGCTGCTTGACCTANCGGAGCGAGNGTGACATCTAAATCATTCTGATTCTCTACCCAAAAATCGCCGCCNTCCCCNGACCAAAANTGTTTTGCTTTTTCGTTTACTGATTCCATAGNATGTTCTCTAAANAAGTNAAATTATCCGCANTTTTATTCATTATATTACTNTTAAAAAACNANAAAANCNCNATANTCACNAGCTNNANAACAAGCAAATNAATAACTNCNGTGTGATTTTTTNAATTCTNAGCTANAATNGTNNAAANNGGCTAAATNGTGATNNTTGGCGATNGAGTCTANTAGCAACANAAGAGCACTGACGAAATGAATATAGGCTTATTAGAACAATCTTTGGTAAAGGTGGATGGCAANNCNNAGGAGACTCTGGCTGAGTCNTTGCGACTTGCCCAGATNGCAGAANAAATAGGATACTCGCGAATCTGGGTNTCTGAACATCANGACTCTGAGGCCATCGCTGGCAGCTCTCCTGAGGTNCTCCTTGCGGCCCTCGGTGCCGCNACNAAANAAATTCGATTAGGATCAGGTGGTGTCATGTTGCCTCACTATAGCCCACTAAAGGTNGCTGAAAACTTCGCNGTACTATCAAATTTGTATCCNGGAAGAATTGANCTGGGTATCGGCCGGGCACCCGGAGCAGACATNAAAACAGCAATNGCNCTAGCCACTGACGCCAAACCAAAATTCGAGCGCTTTCCTGACCTCGTGNGNGAGCTNATTGACGCTNTGAATAACCCAGAGCACTCGCCACGGNTTTCGCCACCACCTGTTCTCCCCCTGCCAATTTGGATACTTGGTAGCAGCCCCGANAGCGCGCNATTGGCTGCAGAGCTNGGTCTGCCGTATGGNGTTGCCTTGTTCATAAATCCGCAGTTCGATCCGCATATAATTGGGCTCTATAAGAAACATTTTAAGCCCTCGGCTCAATGTTCAGAATCAAAGGTAATGCTTTCAACGCAGATTTTTGCGGCCGACACAGAAGATAAAGCTGCCGCTTTGTCACATGCGGCAAGTTTAAGTTTTGTTCGTTTCGTCACTCGCCGAGGAGCGCNNGGCACTATTTCTCCAGAGGAAGCATTGCAGTACCGTTTTTCAGCTGAGGAAACCCTATTCGTGAAGCAAATGTCGGAACGAAGGATTGTAGGCACTCGAAACCANGTGCAAGAGCAGGCAGGTGAACTCATTGACGTTTTCCAAGCAGACGAAATGCTCGCAGTATGCAACGCATATCACTTTCAAGACCGCATAAGATCGTTCGAGATATTTGCGAATGCCATGGGTGCGGCTCGGAATAGAGAAAACACNACTGAGACCGCAGCGGCTTAAGCCATGCAAAACGAGACTACTTTCAAGAAGTANTAAATATAACGGTCGTAAAACTCCGCAAAACTTTTAAAAGTGAAATCGCGCGCCGCTTTGCTTATAGCGGCATTCGGTGTTACCCCATCAAAGCCGTGAAAGCAGTTCTCAAATTCCCTGTNGGTCACATCGATCCCTGCATCTCTAAGAGATTTGACATAAGCTTTAGTTTCCCAAAAGAACGGCTCCAAGGTGCCAACAAACGTTATAGTGGGTGGGAAGTTTTTGTAATCCTCGTTTCGGCTTNGAGNGGCATAGGTTGGAATGCTNGTGCNATCGCGATGTAATTCNGCCAAGTATGCTTTCCAACCAATGCGNTTCTTCTCAGTGTTCCAGATGGGGGAATCGATATCGCGTGAAGGATCATCCGGTTGCTTGTCATCAATCATGGGATAGATCGGCATTTGAAAAGTTATTTGCGCTTCCTTAGTATCCCGCAGCTTTAGTGTCACCGCAGCAGCCAAACCNCCTCCAGCGCTGTGGCCCGCGACAATTATGCGATNGGCTCTAGCGCATAAANGATTTGCATTTCTAGCGGCCNANAGCAAGGTTTCATANCAATCATTGAAACCTGCTGGATAAGGCTTCGTATNTGCCTTCCTGTAGTCGGGNGCGANAACGACGCAGGGCCNGGNATTGATGAATNTCTTAATAAGTTCATCGNACATTTCAGGGTTGCCCATAATATANCCACCGCCATGAAAATAGACCAAGATGNGCAANGGGCCATCTTGGACCAAAGGCCTATAGATCCGTGTCCGGATCTCCCAACTCGCTTCACTACTNGGAATAAACACCTCCGNNCAACTTAGTCCATCAATNCTCCTGCCNGCGGCGCGCCAGTTTATGANGAAGTTGGTTAACTTTGTTAACCACTTTANCTTNATCAATATCGAGAGAAAACGACGACTTTTATAATGTTTTTGCAAGTCAGGGTGCAGCATAGATAGGGCAACTTTCATCGGATAATCAACTNATCTTGTCNGGAAAAAGCANNTGAGGTTTGAANTTATTNCNGCACNTCATCGNNGCAGGTTNAACGATNCTTNATTTTTTTGCAGTGTGNNATTNAGNAAAACACCATNTAGAGTTNNCTGTNTNAANNCCNACATNNAATTCCGTATAGTTNAGTNTGGCAGTANAGAAAAGTTTCTAGTACTGTTTGTGTTCANTATAAAGAGAGCTAGGTTTTCCTNAAATGTCNANCCAGCTAACGTTATTNCCTCCAATTAAACCCTATGATAGTNNCTTTTTGTCTATTGACGGACATGNNATTTATTATGAGCAGTGCGGAAATNCANATGGTAAACCAGCATTGTTCTTNCATGGCGGACCCGGAGGCGGNGGAAGTGAGGATGTGCGACGTTTTTTTGATCCNGACATTTATCGCATTGTTGTTTTCGATCAGCGCGGTTGCGGAAGAAGCAAACCTCATGCNCTCCTTGAAAGAAATACCACTTGGGATCTCGTTGCTGANATTGANCGCATCCGGAGGCANTTGGACATAAAAAAATGGNTGNTTTTTGGCGGTTCCTGGGGCAGCACACTGGCTCTNGCTTATGCNCAAAACNATCCNGAAGCTGTCAGCGAAATGATTCTGCGNGGAATATTTTTNCTCCGTCAAAAAGAGCTCAAGTGGTTTTATCAAGANGGGGCAAGCAGNATATACCCCGAGGCTTGGGGNGAATTTATCGAGATCATTAAGAAAGAAAAACGGGATGATCTGATGGATGCATACCGCGNAATCNTTNCTGGGCCCGACAAGANAAAAAGTCTCGACGCTGCAATAGCTTGGTCTCGNTGGGAAGCTGCATGCAGNAGCTTGGATTATTCTGAGAAAAGGATGGAAGAATTTTCAGATCCCGAGTTTGCATTGGCTTTTGCATTAATAGANANNCATTACTTNAGCAATGCAGGATTTTTTAAAAGTGAAACTCAATTGCTTGAAGGAATTGANAAAATTCGNTCCATACCAGCAGTAATCATTCAAGGTCGTTTTGACATAGTATGTCCNGCTGAAACTGCACTCGAGTTGGCAAGTCGATGGCCNGAGGCATCNCTAAAAATTTGTCCATTTTCCGGCCACAGCGCCTTCGAGNGNGAAATAACTCATGAACTTATANAAGCAACCAACAATTTTGGGTCAANGTAANATANAGAAGATTCACNTATGGAGAATAATGATGCTTTCAACNCGAGGTCCGAGGTTAGNAATTGCTTTATTTGGCATGCCAGTGTTTTTNATTANGANAATTTCGCATNCTTTCGCTTCAGAGCCGACGGNAATCTGCAATATTTACATCAATTCAGACACCGATTCCATTATTGACAATNATTGCTCTNCCGGCAGCGTGGTGAGGGTCATCTATAAATTTAAATCTGATGCATTTGACCTNAAAAATCATCCGTCGGCAGTATGCGATCATTCAANGACAATCTTTGCACANACGAATTCNGAGAAGGCNNCGAGTGAATATATTGTCTCATGCCTTTACGNTGGNTCNTCGGATCAGAAAGNGAGNTTTTTTGAACTAATCAAGGGAAATCCAGAGGATAATGAAGAAAGTGCAGCCTGGAAGTACCGCAAGAAAGGGCCATAAAAACCAATGTTCTGATAATACATAAGATAACCTTTAACTTATCTGATATGCGTTTGTAATAGTCTATTTTAAAAGGCGTCGTTAATAATTTCCTCGTCAACTACCTAATTACAAAATTTTGGTATGTCTCTTGTTTGAAAAATCTATACATACCGATATGAGTTTTATATCCTAGCGAGGTACCCGTAGCACGACATTTGAGACATAATCTTCAGAACCTTTTTATCTGGCGTATTAAAAGCCTATAATTTAAAGTAAGTCATAGGATGATCCTATGCAGGATCTGTAATTTTTGCCTGGTGTTGGAGTGCTTGGTTGTTTTTTAGATTTTGGGGCGTAAGAGGGTCAATTCCGGTGCCGGGTGCTGACACCCTAATATACGGAGGGAACACGACTTGCATCGAAGTTCGTGGAAAACAAAACGAGCTAGTAATTCTTGACGCCGGGACCGGTATTTATCCTCTGGGTCTTGATTTGCTAGCAAGCGATCTTTCGGTTATTAACATCTTTATCTCGCATACTCATTGGGACCATATTCAAGGTTTACCAATGTTCCAACCAAGCTTCTCGCACAAATATAAAATCAATGTTTATGGGCCCAGAGATCTCGAGTCAGGGCTCGGAATTAAGGAACGTCTTGCCAAACAAATGGATCGTCACTTCTTTCCCATCCAATTAGACGATTTGAGTTCCCGGATCAATTTTTTCGATATTGAAGAGGGGGAAAAAATCAGAATAGGCTCTCTCAAGGTTTCCGGCTTCAAGTTTCATCATCCTGTCGTAAATTTTGGGTATAGGATCGAAGACGAATTGAATAGCGTAGTATTTACAGGTGACCACGAGTGGATGTCCAATGATCTGGAGCTNGATNACCCCGGATGGAAAACTCAGCAGAAGAAGATTGAACTAAGAACGCAAAAGACCATCGAATTCATGANAGACACAGANGTGCTGATAATCGATACCGCATATACAGTTGAAGAGTACAAAACCAAAAAGGGTTGGGGNCANGGAAATTTCGATTCAAGCATAGTGGCTGCTCGAGAGGCCAATGCAAAACAAGTGTATTTGACACATCATGAGCCCTCAAGAACCGATGCCGCACTAGAAATTTGTTTTCAGGATGCACTCCAAAAAAATCGAACAACAAAGAAGCATCCCGTTTTTTTCCTAGCTAAAGAACGTGAGAAGATTAAAATCGAGTGAGTCAGGCGTCTTGATCACATATTTACTTGGAGCTGAAACATAGTTTCTGCTAATTTTTCTGGGGTTTTTAAGAAATTGAAGTCATGCGATGAAACCTAGAGAGCCCTAGATAACACAAATAAAAAGCATCAAGAGACAAAAACTCAAGAATCTAGGAATCAAGCTAACCCCGTCGACGCGCCCCAATCGCCCTTTAACAAAAGTGTATGTCTTCGATATATCTCACATGCCAAAAGGAAAAATAACGGTCACATCTCTACAGACGCAAAAGTCTCTGGCTAAGAGCTATCATGAGTGTGAATCATAGTTTACGCCTTCAAAGTCTTCACTAAAAAGTTTTTCGGCTAATGCGGGACTNGTGCGAGATACTTTTCCAGTGTAACGCGTCAGTTTGGCAATACCGCCCTCGGCACTCCGACACTCACGTAAAATGTTACCTCTNACTTTGTTATGGAATGCTGATTGTCTGGCATACATCACTCCTCCAAATGTTTGTAAAAGCCTCATCGCTATTTTTGGATTTGCTTGTATTAATTCATCAAACTTTCCTCGGGTCAGCGTATAGCAATCCGCTTCCGACATTGCCACTACAGTTGCAGTTCTCTCAGCATCGGTCATTATCGCCACCTCGCCGAGGATAACTGGTCCAGGGAACGACGCAGTGTGAAGCACGACTGGTTGACGGTTTATCGAAATCTTTTCGAAAACCGAAAATGAGCCATTCAACAGAAAAAACATATCCTCATCTTTGTCACCTTGCTTGATAAAAACATGGCCCTTGGCCGCTTTAAATTTAGTCAGATAGGGAAGTAAAGAGTCAATGCCCGAGACCATGAGTTGTGGCAATAGAGCGGCAAGTTGTGCTTTTGAATCAGCTTCGGTCATTAAACGATCTCATCAATTTAAGCTGCATAGAGCATTATCTCTTAGATATAACCATAGCTCAATGCCAGTGGACCAATTTTACTTTCGCAAAGTTTCACCCGTGGTATTGATGAAGAAACATGTCAAATACATATGATGTTCAAATTAGACTGTTCTTGCAACATTGAGCAATTGATGACTNAAGTGCACTCCAGTTGAAAATTGTGTAAACTCCGAATCAATAGATTTATTGCATAAACCTTTCAAAGTATAGTTTGGGGACACAGAATGCGAAACATTTGCACACTCTTTTCATCGGCGCTTCTACTTGTCGGTNTGTNGTCCGTTTGTAATGCGGATGGCCAAGGAAATCCGGTGGATCTAGCCGTCTTGAATTCACTCAATGTTGAGATGGGATCAGAAGTTGATGAAGACGCTCTTGCGTCCATCATGGATATGGAAGGAGTAGAACTAGAATCCATGACAACACCCGAAGCACAATGCGACATGGCGATTAACATGCTAATGGCAGCCGATATCGATCCTGATATGATGACCGGTCTTGCCGATGGCAATGATCCTGCCGAGACATTGTCTGAAGTTATGGGGGACTCAGAAGCAGCAGCAATCTTGATGGCGGGGCTTGAGCAAACCAACGCTGACCTTGATGAGTGCTTTACAAATTTAGCGACGAACGAATAAGGAAGGTCGAAGGGTATTTTTCTGAGAATATTCCGTTAAATGATGCCTCTATGCGGAACTTTTTATCCGCNGATTGCCAGCGCAACATCGCGTGAGCGTCTGTCCAATCAGGTTTTTCAACGGACTCCAAACTTAAATTAGTACCGTCAGTGACTGAGTTTACTCGGTAGGATAGAGTTTCTGCTCTTGTAGCATGTTCTACTAGTAGAGAAAGCTCCAAATTCGCCACTGGTACCCATGTCACGCCCGAACGAAAATAATGCTTCGGAAACGCTTTAGCTTTAAATAAGTCGCTCCCCTCCCGCTCACATTTTTGCTCTGATACTGCCGATGAGAGGCATTCGAGGGCCCCAGAAAGAAAAGTTGATGCCCCCATTGGAACAACGTCAGACTCCTGATGATGCATGTACATAAGATTTGCCGACAGATTCGGTGACACTATGAAATTGCCAGCGAACTCCAGTTTTGTATTTTGACGACAATTCATACAAAGCTGATTTTCATATGGTCCCACGGTAGTGCCTAGCCCTCTCAGCTCGTTGGACCGCATTTGATCAAAAACATTACTAGTAAGCCACTCAGTATATCCTTTCGTGCTTGGCGTAACATAAGAGCCACCCCACCCTGAGTTATCACTAATTTTCTCTGGTCGAATCCTGCTCTCACTCAGAGACATTCGAAGTAAAACCTTGTCATTAAAAACAAACCTTGAGCTAACATGATTGGTAGACACTCGGGTATCNGCGCTAACTCCATATTGCAGGCTTGGGGTAAAGCCCAAGTATACTGGCGCTAGAGTAACGTTCAGATTGGGTTTTACTTGGTCAGTATGTGCAAGATTCACATAAAGTCGATCATTTGGTTTAAGTAAAATGCTTGCGCTGGTGCCGAATTTCCAACCTGATCCATTGGGGTCATTCAATGATTCCTGAGGAGCCTGAATTGAAACGGTATCCCCATCAATGTCTGAGAGGTCTGCCCCAGGGAAATACATGCTAAAACCACCGTAAAGGTATTCGACCGCGGAGTTTTTATACCTTTTGAAAAAGTCTGCCTGATTAGCTACACCCTGCAGGGCGATATTAATAATTGCCTTATCATTCATCTTATACCTAACATGAGTGCTAACGTATTCACTCTCATAAAGATCCTGCCCATAAAACTCAATCTGCTCAGAAAACTCCTGGGAACTCAAAATTTTCGAAAACAGTGGGTTATTACCAACGGTAATGGTTTGGCAAAGAGGCGACTGCACGGGAGACACTCCACAAAAAAAGTCTATGCCGGGGAGGCTCTCAAACTGTGAGACCACAGACTGAACCGGTTCAAGATACTGGTTAGGATCCGATCCCGTGGTTCCCCAAAAAGTGATGTCCCGGCCTTTAGAAATCTCATAGCCAAAAGAGAAATCAAAGTTCGGGCCAGTTTTTTCAATAAACAAGCTGTAGTCCCTTAAACTATTTGATGTGACGTCATAGCCAGTAAGATCAGTCTGATAATTGTCATCGCTTAAAGCCGCAAGGGGACACTCTGATCGAAACCCTCTCAATTGAGCTTTTTCATAAAGACTCCAAAAGCTTTTGGGCAACGAGTTTCTGTTTCCTGGAGAGTAAAATTGATTGAGAAAAAGAATCTCTTGAGCTATCGGGAGTAATTGATTTTGGAGGGAAACNCCTACTGATTGGTTGGTAACCGTGCTCAATGGACATATAGTAGTGGTCTGATATTTTATGTCCGCGCGATTCTTCGAGCGAGTATGCTTACCTAGCAAGGTTAAAGAATCGGTTATTTGATACTTGAATCCCGAAACAAAAAGNNTATTTANGTAACGACCNTGTGTTCTCTCATCGATCACCGGAAATATACTCAAGGCNTCTGAAATGGAAAGNGGAATGGCATTTGTTTCCGATTTNAGAAAGGCGCTGGGGGCAATTATTTCGNTNNAATCAGCATAAATCCGGCTTGATGGAGAACTTTCTTTTGAGCGGACATGCAGGGCGAATAGGTTTAACCGCGAGATCGGTTTGAANCCAATCCCGAACGTATTGATATCCTTNTCAGCGATGCTCACCTCTCGATCCCANGCCGAACCCATTCGGGCATCAGAAACGACAGAGCCCGTNACAAACTCGCTGTATGCGGAAGTTACAGAGGAAACCGTGNTGCTAAATTCTTTGCCNTAGCCATCATCATTTGCCCTGCCNTTAGTCTTNTGAACGAAGAATGAGATAGGCATGGGAGAGAATACAAGTCCGCTGACNGCAAGCCTGACGTCGTCACTANTGAACTCCATTTTGCCGGATCGGTCATGGATTANTTCGGTGCTTACATTTGCNCTGTCAATCAACGAAATTCTTCGCTTTGATGCACCAAAGGTNGTNGGCTCATTTATAAAACCCCTCAGGGAAAGNGATGATCGAGCAAAGTTATNTTGTTCTCGCTCTGCAAGGAAAAACTGGCTACCGGCCCAGTTTGGCTGATAGGAATCTAGGGCATAAAGTTTTGCAAAGTCCTCCAAACCAAATTTGCTATATGCGTTGCCTATGTTAGAACTCCCGCTTCGATCNGTCGAAACCTTATCTAAAGATTTNAGATAAGGTATTCGCTCNAGGGCAGCCCTTGAGTANNGCATTGCATCGCCTATTCGATACTCATCAGCCGAAATNGCACTCAAAAGGAACATCGGCATTGGGTCCTTAGGATCCTTTTCAGTCGCATCTANTAATTCATCATAGGANCTNTGNATATTGCCGTTCTGATGCTGAATTAATCCGGCAGTTANATTTGGCATTGCNGAAGANGGTTCAACCAAACCCGCTNTNNGTATGCTCTTCAGCGCGTCTTGAGGNCGCTTTTCAGCNAGATATGCTTCTGCCAGCGCATTTAATGTAAGCAGGTCATCTGGCTTCTCGGAAAGCAGTTGCTCAAAAGTTTTNATCGCATTTTCATACTCGGCGTTTTCGAGTTGCAGTTCAGCATTNTGNGCCCGAGCTAGATAATTTTTGGGCTCTAATTGGAGCGCNTCACGAAGCAACGACTCACTTCGAAGGCTATTGCCATAGGAACGATTAAGTTTTGCTAGNCGGATAAGCGCTTCGATTTTCGTTGACACATTTTCCAGAGCCTTTCGATATGACTTCTCTGAGTTAGAAAAATCTCCCTCCAAAAAAAAATAATCCCCAGCGACAAGGTATCNAAGTGGGGNANCCACCTGTTCGTAATCAGACCCCTCAAGGTACTGCCTCACACCGTTNAGGTTTCCAAAATGCAGATCAATGGCAGCGCGTTGTGCATTGAGANCTGAGACNANACCAAAACGATTCATTGCTGTCTCAAGGATTTGNGTAGCGGCCTTATAATTCCCCGTCAATGNGGATAAATCAGCCTGCATTTGAAGACCTAGTAACGAATCAGAAAAATTACTGCTCGCAATCAGATCNGCNACCAGNTTCACTTTGCCANCAAGCATGGCATCGATCGCGCACAGCCCAACTATTCCTTGNAAATCAGGGTCCACNGTTCCAATGGTTTCTTGAAGGAGCAATTCGCAATCCGNNTCANAATNCTGNGAATCAAANTTATCGCTGACGTATGGGTTTAGGTANAGGCTCGGTNANGGTNTATAATTACTNANCCATTGGACTCTATCTCTGGCNTTGTTTATCTGTGTCGCATTCGGTTTTGCGCCNGGNNTGGCNGTCCCTNGCATATTTTTTNCCAAAACGACACTACCTATCGAATTAGACAGTTNCACTTGCCCGCTCAATACCATCACACTGGANGAATTCTCTTTNGTTGCATCGACCTCCCATTCNGTTCCTCTNATAGAAGCTGTTGCCGTGGGAGTTGATATAGATAGTTGGTTNGGTAAACTTTTCGCGCGNCCCCATAATTTGCCTCGNGCGAGNAGCAGATCTGTTGAGCTAACCGCTTTCTTGGCAAGGGGTTTGGGAGCCTTTATTNTGAGTTCCGAATCTNCGGCNAGTTTGATCTGCGTTCCGTCCGGGAACAAAATATTCGCACTGACTNACAGCTTGGGTCTTCAGTGTCAAACCNGGGGGCAATACTTGGCCTACTTCTGCTTTTTGCCAATNAGTTAGGGAGGANTTTCGAACCGATACTTCCCCAGAAAANGAAACCAAAAGAGTTGTTCCACCATTTGAGGCAAATGCACAAGTAGTNGNTAGTGTTATCAATNCATNAAATAGAAATACTGAGGTTGACCAATTTTGTGCGCCTGCCAAGACGATTGCTCCCATCAAACTGATATTATTTTGAGCCNATNATTTTTATCGACAGATGCGTGGCAAAAGTTAGTCGTGANAATGAATATATCAAAGAAAAAANTACGGAATTTTTTTCGTCATAATTTCTCTAAATCAGTGACTCCATCCCATTTTTTTACTTCGTTCGTCTCAAGTTCTTTCACTCTAAGTTTCATGCCATCCGCATAGTTTGATAAATCTGGGATCTCACTAATTTCATTCAGAATTTTTAGCGCCTCTCNCCAGAGACAGCNTTTGTANTTAGACATAAAGTTGCTGCACANGATTTGAGCTCTGTCGCTGGANGCAANAGTGTAGATCTCTATGGCCTGTTTTTTTCCCTTTACCCGGATTTGATCAAGTAAACAAAACTTCGAATCGCTATTTGATTCATCTAGGGTATTTTGACTGATCAGTATTTCGGTGCCGTATGCTTTATTTGCGCCCTCCAGTCTNGCGGCAAGGTTAACCCCATCNCCAATAGCCGTGTAATCNAACCTATCCTCACCACCCATATTCCCCACAATCGCCTCACANGTATTCAAACCAACNCGCATGAAAAGAGGCGGNTTNCCTTTNAGTTCATATTCCGAACGAAATTTCTGCATTTCCTTTTGCATTTCTANTGCACAGAGAATCGCCTTGTCGGCCTGNTCTGGCTCAGCAATAGGCGCCCCCCAGAAAGCCATAATTGCATCACCAATAAATTTATCCAAGGTGCCGCNGTTCTTTAAAATTATTTTTGTCATCCTNTTAAGATGATCGTTCAANATAGATGAGAGTTCTTCAGCCTCTGTCTTTTCCGCAAGGCTAGTAAAACCAGCAAGGTCCGTGAACATTACAGTNATATGCTTGCGGTCTCCTCCCAATTTNATCTGCCCNGGATCCNGAACTAANTCACCAACCACNTCTGCTGGCACATAATGTTCAAAGGCTTGACGNATTTCNCGCGATTTNTTTTGTTCTCTGAGGTAACGCACAAGTGTAAACGNAAAAAACCCCGCTACCATAATNACAATTGGAGCGAGAACCGGACCGAAAACATAAGCCTTGGAAAAAGCNAAGAAACTCGCCAAAAACATGANTCCAGAGANCAAAATGAGNAGAACTCCACCTGCAACTAAGCTGNACTGAGAAAAAATTACTAACGAGATTGANAAAGCGATAAGGGTNCCCAAAGCTTCATAGAGCGGATCAATCTCTTCNATGATGCTTGANTGAAGGTGGGAGTTAATTGCGNTGGCATGAATCTCTACNCCTGGNGTAAANTCGCCCGCCAATAAAGTAAAAGGTGTAGCATGATTATCTCCCTTGCCCTTGGCAGTGGGCGATGTGAGCATAGTGAATCCGATAAGCACAATCTTATCGGTGAAAAAATCACTNGGGAGGAACTCATCAGCAAAGAGCGCCTGATAATAGGATATTGTCGGAATAGTGCCCCGAGACCCGACGTATTTAATATACCTATTTNCNGAATCAGATGAATTCGGGAGCGCCGNCTNATNATTCGAAGCTATGGCTTCCAGAGTCTTGCGCCACANCGCAGATTCTTGACCCGGGAGCAACCNAACGCCNTGNTCNGGGTCATTTTGAATGCNCACATCTCCAGGTATCGCCCCAGAAGCAAGGAATGAGGGNAGAGGAAGAACATCGGTTANGATTTGCGCATACTCGGTCTGCTGAAAAGCTCGCTCGGAAGCCATCACGACAGGCGTTTCTCCCNTTANAGCCTGAGCNAGGAGCTCNTCCTCGGANGGTTCNGATGGTTCNGAAAATANAAGATCAAAAACAATAGCACGGGGAGATTGTTTTTTNACCTGCTCCAAAAGATGCGCATGAACACCNCTCGGCCACGGCCATTGAACATTTAGATTAGCGAATGATTGATCATCTATCCCTATTATGACAAGCGCTTGATCAGGTTTTTCNTCGGCCGATATAACNGTGAGTAAATCAAAATTGAGCGCATCCAATGCTTGCCTTTGAGGCGAAAAATAAAGCACAGCAGCTGTAATTAGTAGGAATGTAACTGCTGATAAATTACTTACAAAATCTGGTTTCCGATGAAAGGATAGGCGACTCATGTCATGGCCCGAAACAATGAATTTTTGGGACTATCCCACAGAAGCTCTTTTAAGTCTATGTGATTCCAATATTGACCGCTTGTGGTCTAAATAATAGGCAAGACTTTCGTTATTAAATGATGCTTAAAACTTGGTTACTAATTTTAAGTGTTAAAGGTGGCTGAAAATTTGATCGCCTTGGCAAAGCGCAAGCGGTAACTACGCCTTCTCAAAAAGTGCATTTGCAAATTCTTGACTGACTATAGTGGCCTTACCAGTGAATTTCCCCAATTTATCTAAACGGCTTTGGACCGATTCATCCTCTGTGAGAATGATACTTTTCACCTTATTAGTCATTCTAGTCTGACGCTCATACAGGAGACTGGCAAAAGTCTTTTGCAGCTCAACCATTAAAACGGGATGGTCCAAGATCAGGGAATCAAGCTTCTTTTTTGTTAGAATTAAACAATCTGCCTTCTCCATGGCCATCACAGAGGCAGTTCTTTCCGAATCAGTCAAGATGCTGACTTCCCCCACAACGCTTGGACCAGGGAATGTCGCCGTCTGCAAAACCACGTCTGAGTCATCAATCATCAGCTTCTCAAATACTGAGAATTTCCCGTTCATAGGAAAGAAAACATCTTTATCGAGGGATCCTTGTTTGACTATCACATCTCCTTTCTCAATCGTGAGCGCAACCAGGTAAGACGATAACAATTCCACACCTGAGTATCCTAAGTCCGGCAACAGATTGAATAGTTGAGGTTTAAACACTTTGACAGACATAACATTTTCCTAGCGCGGGTAAGGTTAAAGTTTAATGTAATTTTTTGTGTATTTTCAGATACCTTGAAGTCAATACAATACTTAGTGGTTTGTCAACATTGCCTCACACATCGCCAAAATTGCTCATGGCTACGACCTCAATACTCAAATTTATACACAAAAGATTTGATTGGATAAGATAATGGAGGCCGAAAAGCGAAGCCCTAGTGCTTTTTATGCCTATTCGAAGGCTCAAAACATCAATTGAATGCCAGATNTTTTTTGCAGCTTAAAAAGTTGTACACGCAAACCATGTGCGTACTTGGTGTCGGTGGCCAACGAACACAAAGCGCATATTATATAACTAAAAATTATTACCGAAATTTTTTTATATCTTTTATATTACTTTTTGCTGGCCAACTTTTACTTAAAAGTTCAATAAAAGCTTGGCTCAGTTCGTCTGGGAGAAGCAGTCATGAAAAAGTTTTTGAATAATGTGAAGTACTTTTTAGTTCCAGTTCTCACCGCCATTACTATTCTAGGGATAGCCTCTGGCGGAATTTGGGTTTGGGCGGGATTAGGATTTTTTGCATTAGGCATAGTCATTGATACGCTCGTAATAAATTATCACACAAATGGAACCGGCTTGGATGACCAAGGCAACTCATATGGAGTTAAGGGCCTTCAGAACTTGGTAATGTACTTGATGCTGCCTCTGTTCATCGCGCTCCAATGCATACTTGCATGGCGAATATTTGGCTACGTAAATGGCACTGCGAGCGGAACGATATTGTATTTGGGGTGGTTCCCGGTCATCTATGAAACCACAGGAATTGAACTATTGGGGGCTACTGTATCGGCGGGGCTACTAGCCGGGCTCGGCATAATATATGGCCACGAGTTATCTCACACCAAAAATTTGGGCTGGCTAATCTCTCGATTTATGATGGGTTTAAGTGGAGCGGCACACTTTTGCTACGCGCATGTCTATAACCATCATCTAGATCTGGGCCATGAAAACGATCCCGCTACTGCCCCAAGGGGCAGAAGCCTATATACGCATTTCTGGCTCTCACATATGGGACAGTCAAAATTTTCATTTGATTTGGAGAAAAATAAATTACAGCGGACAAACAAATCTTTTTTTTCCAAAGAAAATAAATGGATAACGGGGTATTTACTTAGCCTGCCGACAGTTTTTTTATTTGTGTGGTCGGGGGGCATATATGGCATCTCCTGCATGTTTGTGGTTTGGAGCATTGCTAATTTTGAGCTCGAAGCTCTAAATTATATGGAGCATTTTGGACTAATTCGAGAAAAGGGTAAGCCCATTGAACACCATCACTCTTGGGATAATGACACTGCTTTCACCAGCTGGTTTTTCATTGAGATTGGCCGGCAATGTGATCACCATGTGAGGGGCGAAACTCATTTTTGGGAGCTAAAGGATGTGGGCGGACCTAATCCCGGATGGGGCTATTTCACGGGGTTTGTGATAGCTCTGATACCTGCACTCTGGCACAAACTCATGATTAAAAAGCTAGACCATTGGGATAAAAATTATGCCAACCAATCGGAGCGAGAGATCGCAGCTAATATGAATAAGATCGCGGGTTATCTTCAATAATGCTCCCATCATAACATTTGTTTTTAATTTGAGAGCTTTTCAAGCGAAGGAGAAAATTTATGACTGCTACTCTTTATCAAAGAATAGGTGGTTATAGTTCGATACAACAAATAGCGACATGTTTGTTTGAGAATCATACTGCCAACCCAATTGTGAAGAATCGCTACATTAATAGCGATCCAGATAAGGTGATCCGACTTGTGACCGAGTTTATGTGTAACGGTTTTGGGGGCCCAGAACTTTATACCGGTAAAGATATGATTAGCGCGCACAAAGGAATGAATATCTCCGAAGAGGAATTCAATGCAGTGGTTGATGACGTGATCGCCGCGCTGGAGGAAAATAGTATTGAACAATCGATCAAGGATGAAATTTTGGTGATTCTTTGGTCGCTAAGACGAGAAGTGATCAAGCTCTGAGGAATTCCAAATCTGATTTGGTAAAAGTATGTTTGAGAAGATAAGGGATATATTCAAAAGACCAAAATCCTCTTTCAGGGCGACCATTGTCAACTCGGGCAAAACCTTTGATGTTAAGGCAGGGCAGAAACTACTCAGTAGCGCATTAGAAAACGGAGTTAGTTGGCCTCACTACTGTCGAGTGGGTAGCTGTGCAAAGTGTCGATGCAAATTGATTGAGGGCTCCATCCAACCCCTTTCAGATTTTAGTTATGTGCTCAGCTTACAACAATCCGAAGATGGATTCATTCTCGCATGCCAAACAGTTCTAAAATCAGATATAACTTTGGAACTTCACTAAAGCGATAACAAATAGGTTACGAATAATTATGAAAACTCTTCAAACTTTTATGGGTATGGCTATCTGGACAATAACGATATTTTTTGGCT
The DNA here is from genome assembly GCA_002591625.1 of Porticoccaceae bacterium. Taxonomy (GTDB): domain Bacteria; phylum Pseudomonadota; class Gammaproteobacteria; order Pseudomonadales; family Porticoccaceae; genus TMED48. Next base: position 5,843 of record PCDB01000049.1, on the reverse strand, counting down.
TGTATCTAGCAGACGCACATTTGCATTATCGTGATCCCCTAGTGGCTCTAGCCATTTCGATCTTAATATTGGTCACTCATATGGTGAACATGGCTATTTATTTCAGAATTGAGGCTGATAGGCCTTACAAATGGTATGAATAACCGGAACGGACAATATGTCAAAGTTTANNCTTTGGCATCTCCTATTTTCGGCATGTTATCCATAGCGCATCAGCTTGAAGGGATTCTTCGCGTTTAGTTACTTTCAAGAAGGAAAATGCATTCCACCGAAAACCTGTCCAGATTTCTAGCCTTCATAAAGCGGACATCGAATAATCATCTCTTCAATTTATTCCATAGGAAAGAGGGTTAATTTCCTGCATAATTGCACGTGTTCCTTGTAACCAAAAACGTCTTGAGATAAATGGTGGGACTAACAGTTGTCACATTCTAAATTAATGAAATCGACTTTAATAATCGCAGCCATCTCTCTTGCAAGCTGCATGTCGGATCCATATGAGCAGTGCATGAAAGAGGAAAAAAGAAAAAATGCTTATTTAGGCGAGGATGACTATATAAGGGAGAGTGCCAGAATCTGCGCCAGAAAGGCTAGACAGTCGCAATGAAATAAGTGGTTCAAAAATGTAATCGGCAGCACTCAAATATCCAATTCATCAAACAATGGGTCAGAAGTTAAAAAATCTCATGGCTTGCCATTCAGATTCCTTCAACTAAATCCTTTCAAGAGCTTAAATTGTCAATCCATATAGCCATAAACCGCCTTCTCAAAAGACGATAGCTACTCAACAACATCAGCGTCAAAAAAGGAAAGCAATTATGTAGCGAATATTCCCAACACATTGCTTTCTCTGTCGATCCAAAAGTAGAAGTTGAATAGACCACCCAACGGACTGCGTCACTATTAACCGCTAGTGGAAGCACTTCTTTCACGTCACCAAATTCGCGCTTAATGATAAATAGCGCTCCGAGTTAAAAATATGCACAAAACATTTTGCAAAAGTGAAAGTATTATTCTCTCACTTAGAAAAATTCGACTTGCGTGCAAAGGCAAAATCTAATGGTTTATCAAGCCTGAGCGTGCGTCTTGATATCCTCCATAGGTCGCCCGTCTTTCTCAACTNAAAGGNATAAACAACAGGAGAAATTATTCTGGTATCATAGCTCACCTCTCTCGAATTCAATTCATCAGTTGCATCAACCTTGGTTTTCTTATTTGTCGAAAGAAGCATTGCATACTGATTGATTTCAGCGTGGTCATCTGTTTGAGAAACAAACAAAGTGCTGGACATCATATGTCGCCTCTGCATTCCATTTTCTCTGAAAAAGATCATCCGATCCTTAGCATCTTGTATAGCTAAAGGGCTCTTCACTTTTGTGACAACCTCCTCACCATTTTTGTCAAAACTGATATCTACAGCATCATCTGAAAACAACTCCAGAAATTTGTCTAGTTGGTGACTATCCCAGTATAGGGCATAGGCATCGACAACATTTTTGATCGCAAAGCGATCTTCTAGTGAAACGTTTGTATCACCGGGAATACTTTCATATTCGGCCTCAATTCGTTTTGAAGGCATGANTGTACTGTCAAAAACGAGGTATAACACCAAAATAGAGAATAAAATCGACCACGTAATTGTGATACCTTTAATCATGATTTTTCCTCTCAACGTCAATTTTAAAAAGTTCGAATTACATCGATCACTATTACTTCGCGAATAGCCATGTTTGCGAGAAAAAAGTATAAAGTCAATTAAACAAACTTCCGCGACAACCCGACCTCACAGCAGGCATAATCCGATCGCTCATAACCTTTGCAGCGAGCTCTTTACCCTCATAATAGTCCGTATACTCTGACGATTTTGCACTTTAATCAAAAGTGCACATCCAGAATTAAAACGAAGTAAAATTAACCTGCAGGGATCATTGAAGCGATGGAAGAGGTGCAAGCTCGCCCAACAGGAAATGGCAAAAATGCACAATGTTGGTAGCCGCACGTATATTTCTGTATTAGTTGAGAACTCAAATATAATCTCTGAATCCCAATTAAAGGAGGCAGCACATTAAATTTTTCTTCAGGAATCACATAATCTTTCTTCTCATCGTCTTTTGCCCGATGAGTCTATCTCAGACCATCCAATTATTGTGCGAAAAGCCCATCTCGGAGTACGATCGGGAGAATTATGAAAAAAGCATATCCAAAACAAACAAAAATATTTTAAATGCAAGATGTGCNGAACCACCTGCGTTTGACTTATTTGGAGCCAATGCTAGACGGTGCGAAAGACTAGAAAAAAAGTTACAGGATCTGAAAAATTGCTCGCGCTCGCGCGCTTCAGACACTTACGCAATGAATATGCATATCGGAGCCATAGACCGACAGGGAATCCTATCAACGGACTTTCAAATAAGCCATTGCATGTCGAATTGGCTGGAACAAAATTGTGCGCAGATGAAGAAAATATGTGAGGGGACTTTTCAGATTTCTAATACACCAGACCTATTGTCATTCTATCTGCCCGAGTCAGCTCACAGGGATGCCAGATTTAATGTCGACAGAGCGACTATGCGTGCCGGTTGGGATTTGAAACGAAATTTTGTTTGCAGGACAGTTAACAGCGATCATTCCGACTCCATTAAGTAGATATCAACTTTTTATGCGATCCACTTCCAACCAATTACCGCAAAACTTGTTGACACACCTTTTCTAATAGCGATATTTACNAAGAGGAGCGGCGTAAAGGAAAAATGAGNGGCAAAGGAAGGTAAACCAATTTCAGAGGCGCTTCGTTTGAGGGCAACTTTAATGGCGGAAAGTTTCAAGGTTAGAATTGATCTATGATCGCAAGAAGCGGGAAAAATATCCCTAAATAAAAAATTTTAATCCACAGAAGGCCCAGCCTGGACTAAACGCAAACCTGAAACAGAAACAGCAGGAACATGGTTTGCTTACAACTAAGCTAGTTTCATCGCGTTCCATATCATAAGGTCAAGATGTTCATNGATCTNGTTCAGGGTTANACGACCTCTGACTGTTAACAAGCTGAAGTAACTCTAACAGATGCATTGACTCGGCTCGTCCGAATTGGGGGCATTCGCGCAAACCTGCGGCCAAGCATCGATGTATGGCTTCAGTCATATAGTAAAACCCTTCCTGATTGGGAAAGCCTCCAGGGAGACGAATTGAGTCAGGCAGTGGGTATTCAAACCTCTGAGACGGCGATGGCGTGTTTCCACCTAAGTAACGAGACGGGGCCACCGTTGGTATCCTTACTGTAAGTCCGGTCGGGCAGTGCCCGGGTTGTTCTAAAGTTATGCGCCCGTGAGTTCCAGTAATTTCAAAAACTTCCGGAAACTCGCTTGGAAAGGCAACAAACGTAAGATTAGCAAACCGATCATTGTCAAATTCGAGGATGGCGCCTCCTGGCCCTCCTCTCTTTCCAGCCACTTGAATTTTTGTGGGTTTTGATTCCACACCGTAGGCCAGAACAACTGCCTGGAGCGTGTACAATGGGTCAAAATCGGCTTGCACCATAACCACTTCACCTATGGCGCCCTCCTCTAAGAGTTCTCGCGCATGCTCGACTGCTGGGAAAAATCGAGACCACACGCCATCCTGAAGCATCACATTTTTTTGTTCCGCCGCAGCATACATCTCGTCCGCATCCGTAACATTCTGGGCGAGCGATTTCTCACACAGAACGTGCTTTCCGGCAGCAATCGCCATCAGACAGTGCTCTTTATGTAATCTATCGGGACTGCCGACATACACAATATCCACATCGGCAGCAGCCAACATACTCTCGATGCTACCATAAGCCTTTTCAACGCCATGCGCTCCCGCAAATGCGCTTGCCGTATCTAGCGACCGTGAGGCAACAGCTGCTATTGTTGCTCCCGAGCACTCTCGCGAAGAGCAAACAAACTGGCGGGAAATCTCACCGGCGCCCACTATCCCCCAGCGGAGCGGAAAATTGACATCGCTATCACTTGTCAGGCCTAGTCTTACGTCTAGAGGGGTCACCGAAGCAATGGGTGACGGCGCAGGAGTCTTTTTTGCCATCAAAAAATCCTCAGTAGGAAAGCTTTTTTGTCAATTTAAATTGAAAATCGCTTTTGAGTAGAGTGCAGCGTCGCCACAAAATCATTGGACTTTAATAAATCTATAGCCGACGCTCAGGACATTCTTTCATATCGCTTAACAAGAGACAATGACACGACATTCACTTTTCTCCTTGCTGTTTAGGTTAAAATCGCAAAGCTAAATAATTTTGTGGAATGGATCATCAAAGCGACGAACGATTGGTCGTTGAGTTGTCGCCGTCACAATACGCACCACTGAATGCTCCAACCGATTTAAGATGGTTATAAGAAAAATGACCTGACGAACATAATGCACGCGTAAGTAACGATATGAAAACCATGGTTTCGCAGACAACAGATCAATCTTGTGCAAATAAGTTGAACAGGGCCTCCGCATCTAGTTGGGTCCGGCTCATTACACTGAGCATAATTTGGGGTGGCGCATTCTTTCTTATTGAACTGGCACTGAGAGGAATTTCTCCGGGGTGGCTGGTTGCGGGCAGGATGAGTGCGGCAGCAGCGTTCATGTGCCTACTTTGGGCATATCATGGTTTTAAATTACACACAGGGTCGTCCAGGAACTGGATGAGCTTGATGCTTCTTGGGGTCTTGAACACTTCAGTTCCGTTTTTCCTTCTGAGCTGGGGTCAACAATATGTAAGCTCAAGCGTTGCCGGTGTGTCAATGGCGTCTGCTGGGCTAATCGCTCTTCCTCTGTCCCATTATTTTGTACCAGATGAGATCGTGACAAAGCAAAAGGTTATGGGTTTCAGCGTTGGATTTCTTGGGATTTTATTACTTTTCAATATTGGGAAAAACACCAGCTTTGGCAACCCTACCGGGCTAGCAGGGCTTTTGGCTTGCCTTTTCGCAGCTGGTTGCTATGCGATGAGTTCTGTTATTCTTAGGAATCTTTCAATGTATCATCCTGTGGGCCTTTCGGCATTATCCATGCTAATAGGAGCATTAGTTTCCTTTTTAATCGCTTTTGGGATGGAGGGCGCTCCATCCTCCGTTTCAAACGAAACGATTAGCGTTCTGCTAGTTCTTGGTATTGTCCCGACAGCTATAGCTAACTTGATGCGTGTCAGAATCATTCGAGATGCGGGGCCTATTTTCCTGAGCACCGTAAGCTATTTGTGTCCGGCTTGGGCAGTTGTGTTCGGGGCACTTTTCCTTAAAGACGAGATATCACCAAGTTTGATAGGGGGATTATTATTTATTCTCTGCGGCGTGGCAATTAGTCAAGCCGATCAACTACCAATGAGGAGGGTCAAATTCAATTTAGTCGGCCTAGAAAGGTTGCAGGCGAGCACATCGCCGAGATTTCCTTCCTCAAAACCCGAGCTATAGTATAACGATCAGCTAACAACCTATATGACATTTCTTCATTTAAAAACCGGCCCATTAATCAATGAAAAAGCAACCAGCCTTCATTGATGCTCAGAGACAACTTGACCAATTCGTCAGGGATGGCGTGCACAGTTATGCTGAGCTTCGAAATTTCGATCTTGGTCCCGGACAACATTCTGGTGTATCGCATCTTTCCAAATACATTTCTCACAGAGTTCTCTTCGAATACGAAATTCTCGAGACCGTGCTCTCGCAATGCAGTTATGCATCGGCAGAAAAATTTATTCAAGAGATATTTTGGCGAATTTATTGGAAAGGCTGGCTAGAAAATAGGCCCACAGTATGGCAAGCGTTTAAAAACGATGCTAGTTTGCAGGAAGACGAAGCGCTCAACAAAGCTCGGAA
>PCDB01000048.1 GCA_002591625.1 Porticoccaceae bacterium | reverse complement strand
TTTTATTATTTTTTTGCTTGGGCTCGAAAGCTTCTTCGATTATTCCTCGCAAGTTGTCAGATAGATTTTTTCGGGTTACAGCTAAATTTATATTTATGATATTCTGGCTTTTGGTAGCTCATGGAGGCATATCAGATGGACCTATGTTTGCACTATCAAACATTGGCTTGCGATATATGTCCGATATACGCATTCATAGATCTTCGTGTCGAAAGCGTTGAAAATGGAATTTATCGTGCTCGTGTCCCGCTAAGTGCTAATGTCCAAAATCATCTTAAGATATTTCATGCTGGACCGATTTGGATGGCAGCTGAGTATTTGGGAGGACTTATAGTTCTCCATAATACTGACGTTAAAAAATATCAACCTGTAGTCTCAGGTCTGGACATTAAGTTTATCGGCCCAGCTTTGTCCGATATAGTTTCCGAGGTTATATTTTCATATAAAGAAGTCGACAAAATGCGAAAATCGCTAGATTTGACAGGGCGTTATGACTTTACGACTAACATTGTCGTAAAGGACACAAATGCTAACTTAGTGGCAGAAGCAGAGGGCAACTACTCAGTCAAAGATTTTTCAAATCTTTTGGGCGCCAATTGACGAGTATTAATATTTCATAAGGTTTTTGATAGCTTAATAAGAATTCTTCTGAGTCATAAATAACTTCTTAGTAAAAGACATGGGTTGATATTAAATTGATGTGGGAGAAAAGACTGTTTAAGCTTGAAATTGTTCTGATAGCTGGGAAATCAAACGAGTTTTTTCGCCATCAGTTTTGAATAGAGATTTTCGATGAAAACTCAACTGACACTGTATATTGGCAATAACTGTCATCTCTGCAGCCAGGCTGAGCAACGATTAAAGCCGTTGTTAATGCGAAACGAGTTGCGTCTTAAAAAGATCAACATTGGTAGCGATCCAAATTTGCAAGATAAGTTTGGCCTTCGTATTCCCGTTCTGAAATTGCCATCTGGAGAGGAACATAATTGGCCATTCAACTGGGCAAGAATTGAGGCCATACTGGATGAATCTCAATGATGATGTTGTGCCACATATCGGTCGATCGCATTGGAAAAGTTAATTTGGTTAGACTTTGAAAATGAAGTTTCACCACTAGAATGCATGCCGCTCGCACGCATGGTCGACATGAAATCTCTAATGTTCAGTCTCTCCCGCACATTCTCGACTGTGTAAAGTTTTCCTCGGGGATCGAGCGCGCTAGCGCCTTTTGCTATAGCATCAGCTGCTAGAGGAATATCAGCGGTAATAATCAAATCACCGGGTAAAGCTTTTTCTAAAATATACTCGTCAGCTTTATCGATACCTTGGCCCACTTCTATGGTTTTGATATTAGCTATTCGCGGAGCGGTTATTGGCCTGTTCGCAACAAATGCGATAAATATTCCGGTGCGGTTAGCAAGACGAAAAAGGATTTTTTTAATCGGTTTTGGGCACGCATCTGAGTCGACATAGATCTTCATAAGGTATTTTTTCTCGATGATTATGATACTTTGGCCTGAGTTTAAAACTTAGGTATTATCTCACTTTAATGAAGCCTTTACATATTCATGGCTTGTAAGTCTTCGGAGACCGAGTAAAATTTCTATTTCGAGGGCTTTGGCGCTCTCTTTATTTGACCCTTTTTTGAGACCGGGCTTACGATAATAATGTGAAAGGATTTAATGATGGTTACAGTTACACTTCCTGATAACTCTACGCGCACGTTTGCAAGCTCTATCTCTGTGCAAGATGTTGCCAAAAATATAGGAACAGGTCTCGCTAAGGCGACAGTCGCTGGAATCGTGGACGGCAGGCAAGTGGACGCTGATTTCATAATACACCGCGATGCGCGATTGACTATTCTGACCGATCGCTCTCCTGAGGGTCTGTTTATAATCCGACACTCTACAGCGCATCTCATGGCTATGGCCGTGAAGCAGCTATACCCTGCGGCTCAAGTCACCATAGGTCCAGTAATAGAGAATGGGTTTTACTATGATTTTGCTTATGATAGGGCCTTTACGCCCGAGGATTTAGAGGCTATCGAGAGCCGCATGAGTGAACTGGCTGAACAGGATCATAAGGTTTTTCGAGAGGAATGGGACAGAGAGGAAGCTGCGGAATTTTTTCGTGGGATCGGCGAGGATTATAAAGCGGAAATTATTGAGGATATTCCCAAGACAGAGACCATTAGCCTATACAGACAGGGGGACTTTGTTGATTTATGTCGTGGTCCGCATGTCCCCTCCACCATTCGATTACAGAGTTTTAAGCTCTTGAAGGTTGCTGGCGCCTATTGGCGCGGCGACCATGACAATGTGATGTTGCAGCGCATATATGGTACTGCTTGGAATACCAATAAGGAACTCAAAGCTTATGTGAATCGTTTGGCTGAGGCTGAGAAAAGAGACCATAGGAAAATCGGCAAAAAACTAAATTTGTTCCACATGCAGGATGACGCGCCTGGATCTATTTTTTGGCACCCCAAGGGATGGGTTATATACCAAACTATCGAGCGATACATGCGACTTAAGCAAAATGAGCAGGGATATCAAGAGATCAAAACCCCCCAGCTAGTTGACTTTAGTCTATGGCAAAAGTCTGGACATGCCGATAAATTCGCGGAGGACATGTTTCAGCTTAGAACAGAAGATCGCAGTTACGCGGTCAAACCAATGAATTGTCCTTGTCACGTTCAAGTCTTCAATCAAGGTTTAAAAAGTTATCGTGATCTCCCCTTGAGACTTGCAGAATTCGGTTCTTGTCACAGGAATGAGCCATCAGGATCGCTTCATGGCGTGATGAGAGTTCGATCATTTACTCAGGATGACGCCCATATCTTTTGCACGGAAGATCAGATCCAGTCGGAAGTGGCTATGTTTATAGATTTCCTTCATGAGGTATATCGTGATTTTGGTTTCGATGAGATTATTTATCGTCTATCTACACGACCNATTCAGCGTGTTGGCTCTGATGCTGACTGGGATCGCGCNGAGAAAGCATTGGCTGACGCANTGGATTTGAAGGCTCTACCNTACGAANAATTGCTTGGAGAAGGAGCATTTTATGGTCCAAAGATTGAGTTCTCTTTAAANGATTGTATAGGTCGGATATGGCAGCTTGGGACTATNCAGGTCGATTTTTCAATGCCAGGGAGACTAGATGCTCAATATGTAGCNGAGGATGGGATGCGTAAAACACCAGTGATGCTTCATAGAGCCATTTTGGGTTCTTTCGAAAGATTCATAGGTATATTGATCGAGCATTATGAAGGTGCTTTTCCCGTNTGGTTGTCACCCGATCAAGCTGTAGTAGCAAATATTACNGGGGAGCAGATAGAATATTGCNAAGAAATTACAAAATCATTGCGTAATAAGGGCTTTAGAGTCACTTCGGACTTGAGAAACGAGAAGATCGGCTTTAAAATCCGCGAGCACTCTATGAGTAGGATTCCTTTNATTCTTGTGGTCGGTGAGAGAGANANAGATACTAGGACAGTTTCTGTACGTTCTCGNGACGGAACAGATTTGGGTAAAAAGACNCTAGATGACGTNTTAGATATTCTGGAAGAGGGTGTTAAGCAGCTTGGTCGACTAGATAGTTCAGCGGAGTAGGAGTTATTAAAAAAGATAGNAAGCGTTTGCGGCTAAACGAAGACATTGAAGCTTCAACNGTGAGACTTGTCAGTGATGATGGAACTCAANTTGGTATAGTTGGTCTNCAGCAGGCCTTAGATTCNGCGAGAGAGAAAACAATGGACCTGGTTGAAATATCACCAGATGCCGAACCACCAGTTTGTAAGATCATGGACTACGGNAAGCATGTCTTNGATTTAAAGAAAAAAACTGCAATGCAAAGGAAAAAGCAGAAGCAGACCCANGTTAAAGAAATGAAATTTCGTCCNGGGACTGACGAAGGGGACTATCAGATAAAACTTAGAAACGTTANCCGTTTTCTTGAAAATGGTGANAAAGCCAAGATCACGCTTCGCTTCAGAGGAAGGGAAATGGCGCATCAAGANCTCGGNATTGCGATGGTCAAACGGATAGANCATGATCTGGAGGACATAGCCCAAGTCGAGCAATATCCAAAGTTAGAAGGCCGTCAGATGACTATGGTATTTGCTCCCAAGAGTAAAAAAGGGTGAAGGGCAAANCTCNTTNTTAGCCATTGTGTGTGTTTACATTAGTGAATNTCCAATATTGGAGTATTGAAATGCCAAAGGTAAAGTCCCATAGNGGNGCCGCTAAACGGTTNAAGAAGTCTGCTGCTGGTTACAAACATAAACGTCAGCACAAGAGCCATATCCTGACAAAAATGTCGACTAAACGTAAAAGAAAATTAAGAGGTACACGAATTCTTGGAGCTTCAGATTCTCCGCGGGTAGATCGCATGTTGAGAAGTTGTTNACCAATATAANCTTGGAATAGTAGGAGAGAACTATGCCTCGTGTGAAACGCGGTGTTGAAGCTAATCGAAAACACAAAAAGATATTAAAGCAAGCCNAGGGNTACTATGGTGCGCGAAGCAGAGTCTTTAGAGTAGCTGTTCAGGCTGTTACCAAGGCTGGGCAGTATGCTTATCGTGATCGTCGAGTNAAAAAACGGACATTTAGGCGACTTTGGATTACTAGAATCAATGCCCAATCGCGAGTTGANGGGTTGTCATACAGCAAGCTTATGAATGGCCTTCAAAAGGCTGGTGTCGAATTNGATCGACGTGTGCTCGCCGACTTGGCTGTGCATGATAAAGAAGCCTTTCATGCGGTGGTAGAGCAAGCNAAAAGCGCTTTGGCTTAAAGCGGGTTATCTCAGTCTAAGGGGGATNNCNCGGTGGCGCCTGNAAGAAGGAGAACAGGCTATCTGCTTTTTCCAATTAGTCATAATCTTTAAAGTCATACTCCTCAACTAAGTTATTCTTCATGACTCAGATTAATAAAATTTTTATAGAAGCCGAGACTGCAATTCAAGAATCAACCCAATTGCCNGCTTTNGACGAGTTNCGTGTNAAATATTTGGGTANAAAAGGACTTGTGACANGGCTACTTAAGGCCCTTGGTGANGCGCCGTTAACTGAAAGGCCACGACTTGGTGCCCAGATTAATGAACTCAAACAATCTATCGTTGTTTTNTTAGACCTGCAAAAGCAAAAATTAGANAAAGTAGAGATTGACTCAAAATTACTTAAGGAGANGATAGATGTAACCCTACCGGGTCGTCACGTNGACAATGGGGGCACTCACCCGATCACACGGACTCTGGAAAGAATAGAGTCATTTTTCAGTAGCATTGGCTTNTCAGTGGAAACAGGTCCAGAAATNGAAGACGACTATCACAATTTTGAGGCGCTCAATATGCCCTCCCATCATCCAGCTAGNGCGATGCACGACACTTTCTANATCGACAAATCAACCGTCTTACGGACACACACGTCGCCAGTNCAGATTCGAACCATGGAAAGTAAAACTCCTCCCATCCGAATGATTTGTCCTGGNAGAGTATATCGTCGTGACTCGGATCTCACTCANACGCCTATGTTTCATCAAGTAGANGGTCTAGTTGTCGATGAAACGGCCAATTTNTCTCATTTGAAAGGTTTGCTTGATCAATTTTTAAAAGCTTTCTTTGAGATNGATTTGCCGATCCGCTTCCGTCCGTCTTATTTTCCTTTTACCGANCCCTCAGCAGAAGTGGANATGCAGTGTAATGCCTGNCTNGGGGCAGGCTGCCGTATATGCAGTATGACNGGTTGGCTTGAAGTTCTGGGTGGTGGAATGGTGCATCCCAATGTCTTTAAGCATTGTAANATNAATCACAATANTTATGCTGGTTTCGCNTTTGGTATGGGCGTTGAGCGTCTGGCGATGTTGCGTTACGGAGTCAGCGACTTGAGATTATTTTTTGAAAATGACTTGCGGTTTTTAGAACAATTCTAAAGGGATGCGTNTATGAAGGTCAGTGAGCTTTGGTTGCGAGAAATTGTTAGCCCTGATATTGATACCGNNTCACTNNCGGCGCAACTCACTATGGCTGGACTTGAAGTGGACTCGGTAAAGNCAGTGGGGAAAATTGCTGGAGCAGTNGTGGTGGGNAAGATTCTCGCACTTCGGAATCATCCTACTTCGAACAAACTNAGNATATGCGATGTGCAAGGTCTNAATGGANAAATATCTGAAGTNGTTTGCGGCGCNGCCAATTTGANCATTGGGATGAAGNTACCATTTGCCCAAACGGGATCGATACTNCCTGAGAATACAAAAATAGAANCAAGTTCAATTAGAGGNGTAGAGTCGCATGGAATGCTNTGTGCTCAGACNGAATTGCANTTGGGAGATGATAACTCTGGAGTGTGGGANTTACCCGAGGACGCACAGGTTGGAATGCTACTTGCCGACTATCTTGATTTGAACGACAAAATNCTTGAGATTGATCTGACTCCAAANAGGGGAGATTGNCTNAGTATTACCGGCCTTGCTCGCGAGGTTGGTGTACTTAATAAATCGTATGTCAAGGAGATAGATTGCCAGCCAGTTGAGCCAACGATTGAGGATAAGTTCCAAGTTGTTATAGAAAGTGACGCATGCGGCCGATATGTCGGGCGAGTGATTCGAGGTATAGACTCGTCTCGGAAAACGCCAATCTGGATGCAGGAAAAGCTTCGCCGATCTGGACTGAGATGTTTGAGCCCGATCGTAGATGTTACCAACTATGTAATGTTAGAGCTAGGCCAACCCATGCACGCGTTTGATCGCTCCAAATTGACTGATGGAATCGTTGTTCGCATGGGTGAAAATGAGACACTATGTTTGCTTGATGACACCGAGATTTTATTAGATGAAACAACACTGATAATTGCTGATGAACAAACCCCTCTAGCGATTGCAGGTATCATGGGAGGCAAAGATTCTGCCGTATCAGAAACTACGAACGATATAGTGCTTGAGGCAGCATGGTTTAACCCGATACCAATTGGGTCAAAAGCTCGTTTTTTTGGCAAGCACACTGAATCCTCTCATCGATTTGAGCGAGGCGTTGATTCAGCCCTTCAAGTCGCAGCGATGGAGCGGGCCACTGCTCTAGTGATGAGCATTTGTGGTGGGCAGGCGGGCCCAATTGTTCTCCAAGAGTCCTCTCAGAATTTACCGAGCCTACCGAAAATCAAGCTGCAGCACGCGAATGTCAGCAAACTATTGGGGGTAGATATCGATTTCCCGATTATAGAGGACATATTAATTCGATTGGGAGTTAATGAGTTATCGAAAGATAAAGTCAGTAGTGTTTGGGAGGCTCCATCATGGCGGACTGATCTGAAATTAGAGCAGGATTTGATAGAAGAAATAGCACGAATATTTGGTTATAACAATATCCCAGCTTCTACATCAACTGCAGCATTAGTGATTGAATCAGATACAGAAACGCTTAATAGTGTCTCTAAATTGGCTAATTGTCTCATCACCCGCGGTTACAGAGATGTGATAACTTATAGTTTCGTTGACTCCAAACTGCAAAAGTTGCTCGAGCCAGAGAGGGTAGCGGTTTCCCTGAGCAATCCCCTTTCCAAGGATATGTCAGTCATGCGGACTAACCTCTGGCCGGGTTTAGTGCGCACAGCTCAATACAATATAAACAGACAGCGGTCTCGAATAAGGATATTTGAGACAGGCCAGTGCTTTTCTGAGGTATCCGAGAAAATCTCCACATATAAAGCGATGGCGGGGTTAGTTTGTGGCGAGCGTAATCCTATGGATTGGGCAGCAAATAGAGGTGTGAGTGATTTTTTCGACATTAAGGGAGACGTTGAATCATTAATAATGCTTACCGGAATGTTTGAACAATTTGATTTTATGCCTATGTCTCATGGAGCCCTGCATCCGGGTCAAGCTGCTTCCATTCTATTTGATGGGTCTGAAATTGGGTGCATAGGTCAGCTCCATCCCCAACTGCAAAGTGAATTAAACTTGGGCATCCCGATATTTCTTTTCCATATTGATCTTGACTACATTCGTGATTGTCGTTTGCCAGTACACAGAGAACTCAGTAAATATCCAGCGATACGCCGAGACCTTGCTTTGGTAGTTAAATCAGAGATTAAGGCCGGCGATATTGTAAATTGTGCCCGTCAATCGGGCGCAGAAAACTTAACTAATGCCACTATTTTTGATGTTTTTGACGGGTTGGAAAATGCCCAGAATACGAAAAGTTTGGGATTAACTCTAACATTTCAAAATCTGGATCGCACCTTGAGCGACAATGAAATTGACCTCGCCATCGAGCGAGTCATCGAAATTTTGCATCTGCGCTTTGGAGCTAGACTTCGTGCTTAGCTGGAAACAATTTAAAGGCCGTTGTGACACTCATGCAATCGTCAATATTGCGAGCCTCATATTTGCTTTTAAATGCCTCCCTAATTTGATTTTCAACTTGAAAACTTTGGTGTTTACAAGCACTAAAAATTGATTATGCACTTGACGTTTTGTAAAAGTTCGCGCAAGCTATTCGGCAGTAAAATCAGCTTTGGATTGTTTGACTGACTCGAACGATGACATCTGCAGGCAGGAAGGTCGTCTCAAGCTGACATCGCTCAACATGGAGAGAAACTAAGGGTTATGGGTGCACTAACTAAAGCTGAAATGGCTGAAATGCTTTTTGAAGATCTAGGTCTCAATAAAAGAGAAGCTAAAGAAATAGTGGAAAAATTTTATGGGGAGATTGGTTCGGCCTTAGAGAGTGGTGACAACGTTAAGCTCTCTGGATTTGGAAATTTCGAACTAAGAGACAAAAGCAGCAGGCCAGGACGAAACCCTAAGACTGGCGAAGAAATTCCAATTGCAGCGAGACGAGTGGTCACTTTCAAGCCAGGTCAAAAGTTGAGATCTAGGGTAGAGAACTATGCTGGAACCCAGTAATAACAATGTCCTGCCAGTCATCCCTGGGAAGCGATACTTTACTATTGGAGAAGTAAGCGATCTTTGCGGTGTTAAGCCGCATGTACTTCGATATTGGGAGCAAGAATTTCCAGGTTTAAATCCGGTTAAGCGTCGCGGTAATAGAAGATACTACAAGCGGCAGGATGTTGTGCTGATTCGTCAGATAAGGTCGCTCTTATACGAGCAAGGTTTCACCATTGGTGGTGCGCGTCAACGCCTAGAAGGCGAGGGCTCCAAACAAGAAGCAACGCCATACAAGCAACTGGTCGACCAAACAATAGTCGAGCTAGAGGAGCTCCTCCAAGGGCTTAACCCAAAAGTTTGAGTTGGCCAACCAAGTACAATTATGAAGATGCTGCGATAGCGTGGATAACATGCTTCGGGCAATTAACTATGAAAGGAGTCATTGATTTTGAGTGTGCTTATGAGCCTGCTTTATGGGGCCCTTAATCGGTTATTGATATGATTTGGTTAAAATAAGTACGCCCAGACCTAGAAGAAAGAGTGGTATAAACGGCTCGAGTGGCCAAAAAGGTAGCCAAAGGCTCAATTCTTCCGACCATTTTGCAGATAAGAGAATTTCTGAAATGGGTTTATACCAAAAGTGTCCCGTGGCGGATGCAGTAATAGCTAGAGAAATAGATACCAGACCGCAACACTTTTTCAGGACACTATTTTTAGGTGTAATTGAGATATCAAAAAGGTCTTTATCTCGAGCTTTTCCCCACGCCACTATTCTTAAAGAAAAGGCCAAAAAACCAGTCCAATAAAATAGATAATCATGCCATTGTGGAGCCACGAAAGTCTCGTTATATGGATAGTAGAATATATTCCACCAATATACACTAAAAGCATATGCCCAGAGAAAATATAGACCCCCTTTATGGATCACATTCCATTGAAGGCGGCTGAACTGTTTTTTAGCAAATCTGAAGGAGGTTAACATCATCGCTATTAAAAAAATATAGCCAACAGTCCCCTCTAATTCGTCACGAAAATAGAACACTTCGCCGAAGTAATAATCACGGTGAAATGTCGATAATAGAAAAATAAAAACGGCTTGCCAGGTCATTGCAACTGCGAAAACAAGGCCAATATATTTACGGTTTCGAACCCACCAGTTCGATACTTTTCCTGGAAAAATTACTCTCAAAGATGATGCGGCCACTACAAAATAAATAAATGGAATAGCCCAACGGACAGAGTAGCCAATTAGATAAGATATATCCTCTGGTGATGACAAGTCAGCTTTTAAAATCGCTGAAACTATGGCTATGCTTATTAGCGAGGAAAGCAACCAAAAGAGGTTCCAAGTGTTTGAAATTGGATGCTTAAGAATATTATCTATCACTTTGTTCATATGTCAGTAAATAAGACAATTGCTCACATGTCAACCTAGACACTAACAACTTTGCAAGTAGCCAGATCCTTGACCTATAGGCGAGCAGCTTCATTGTCTGCTTCAATTTGATGAAGATTATTTGTTTCGAAACGAAAAACTCTCGGTGGCCCTCAAAGGTTTAGTAATTTGATCATGTCAAGAGAAATATGCTAATGTTTCCTTCAGAAAGACCGCCGGTGTTTTCGTCCTTCATAGCTAGACTTGAGGTTGAATCTCATGAATTCGAAATGGATCGCCAAAATATTACTTTGGTTGAGGTGGGGTATTGCAACTGTTCCTTTCCTTTGTTCAATGTACACCCTATATTACCTAGGAAAGCATGAGGTTTGGATTCCTCAGACTCCTCACCGTGATAAAATAACTATTTTTGTGCTGCTGATTGGAATGACAGGCTCTTTATTTTCAATTACGTTTTTTTCCAAATGTAACAAAACGGGCTCAATCTAGATATTTTATAAATTTTCGGGGCGTAGCGCAGCCTGGTAGCGCACCACACTGGGGGTGTGGTGGTCGGAGGTTCAAATCCTCCCGTCCCGACCAACGTTTTTCCTCATTAAAATCAATATTTTAAAAAACTAACGACTACCACTCCAAAGGGCGATGCTTTTAGCTGTTTTTGACCAGTTTGCAGCACCCATCAAAAAATCATCCGGTGCGGTAAGCCTTAAAATATACCACCCAGCTTCGACATGTTTCGGCATTCTTGAGTTATATTTCAACTTCTGAACTAAGGTCAGTGATGCTTTGGGTTTACAATTCTATGAAACTGATTTTATGGCTTTAACAATTATTTTTAATATAATGGCTCAATAAAGATCTGATACAAATTTTCGTTATTGTTCTTGGGGCGCCCCAAAAAGGTATTTATGGAAATCACTATTGAGCAAGCCCTGCAGCAAGGTGTTGCCGCGCATAAAGAAGATAAGCTTCAAGAAGCTGAACGTATTTATCGAGCTATATTAAAAAGCTATCCAAAGGACCCAGATGCTAATCATAATCTGGGGCTTATAGCAGTTTCGATGAATCAAATTGCTCAGGCATTGCCGCTATTTAAAATGGCTCTGGACGTAAATTCGAATATAGAACAATTTTGGATGAGTTATATTGACGCGCTCGTCAAGACTAATAGTGTAAAGGAAGCTAAGCTAGCTATTAAAAAAGCTAAAAAGCAAGGGTTTGATGCCAAGAAACTAGAGACGCTTCTTCCACAATCAAAAGTGTTGGAAGCAAGAATACCGTATAATAATTGTCCGTTATGTGAATCCAATAATATTAGTAATTCAGCTGTAGGAGATTGCAGTAAACAACTGCTGTATCATCCAATGATACCATCAATAATGCAATGGATGGATTGTGGGGACTGCCTACATCAATTTATTAATGGTCACTTTACGGATGAAGCGCTCGAAGTAATATTCAGCAAACAACCGGAAAATCAAGTGGTTGGTTATCAAATTGAGGAGCAAAGGTATATATCTGCGCGAATTATTGAAAAAGTTATACCTTTCAAGTCTTATGGAACTTGGTTGGATGTTGGTTTTGGAAATGGCTCTCTGCTTTTTACGGCAGATGAATATGGGTTCGAGCCAATAGGCGTTGATTTGAGAAAGGATGGTGTTGCTGCGCTTCAAAATTTGGGTATCCAAGCACATTGTGACCCAGTTCAAAATTTAGAATTTGAAAAGTCGATTTCTGTTGTAAGTATGATGGATGTGCTTGAGCATATACCCTATCCAAAAGAGGTTTTGATTTCTTTGTATTCTAAAATGGATGAGGATGGTTGTCTTTTGATATCAATGCCTAACTCTGAAAGTTGGCTTTGGAAGCTTTGGAGTAAGGAAAACCGAAACCCTTATTTTAACTCAATCGAGCACTACCATAACTTTAGTAAAACTCGTCTTGTATCATTATTAAATGAATGTGGGTTCAATATAAAACAATATGGAATAAGTCAACGTTATCGTTGCGGCATGGAAATTGTTGCCCAAAGAAATTAAGAAAAATTTTATATTTAGACCATAGTGATAATTTTGTAATAACTAAAGGTGGATAAATATGAATTTATAATATAACGAAACTTGTCTTTAAACAAAATTGACGTCAAGAGACAGGACTTTAAGTTGTCTTCACTTAATGAACTTTCGTTTCGCGTTTGTTATAAAACCACTGGTGTTAGCAGCGTTTTCGATCTGGGAAAGAGGCCGGCTTACAATCCCTGCAATTTAACAAACTGATGATAACGGCTATCTGGATTAGACATCAATTCGCGGTGGCTCCCAATATCAAGTACCTCGCCTTTATCCAGAAAGATTATCCTATCCGCCTGTTTTATGGTGGATAGGCGGTGAGCTATTATAATGATTAGCCGTCCTTTAGAAGCGTTGCGAAGGTTATGCATCATATTAATCTCAGTGCGCGGGTCGAGGGAGGCCGTCGGCTCATCTAAAACGAGAATACATGTGTCCCTCACAAGCCCTCGAGCTACAGAAAGCCTTTGTTTCTGTCCAACGGATAATGTATCGCCCGCCTTACCAATCACAGTATCGATTCCGCTCTCTAGCTCTTCTATGAAATCCATGGCTCCAGCTATTCGGCAAGCTTCAAAGATTTTTTCATCGGTGGCTGAAGGATTCGCCAATAGCAAATTTTCTTTGATACTAATGGACAATAGCATGTGCTCTTGAAATACGAAGGTAACGTCATCACGGATATCATCAACATGAAACTTTGCTATGTCTTGTTCATCGAATTGGATTTTTCCAGCTGTCGGTCGGATGTAAGCTGGCAGCATATAGGCAAGAGTGGTTTTCCCTGCACCTGTTGGCCCAGCAATGGCGATTGTCTGCCCCACTTGTAATTCAAGATTCACGTTATGCAGGGCTTGGCGGCCGTCTGGGTAACTGAAACTCACATCCTCGAGAGAGACCTTGTTGGTAAGCGGAGCCATGGGACGAGCTTCTCGATCAAGCTCTGAGGTATGATCAATAAAGAAAAATACGCGGCGCACCGCTGCCACATTCTTCTGCAATTCTATCCAATAAAGACCGACAACCTGAGCGGAGCTGTTCAATCCAACAAACACACCGAAGAGCACAGCGTAATCACCTGGAGAAAGTACACCCGCAACTACCTCATCTGTTATTAGAATAAACGCATAGGCCAATGCGCCGGTGGTGCAAAAAGCGGTTAATATTTTTACTATTCCATCAATCAACACTGTATGTCTATGTCGCTTGAAGGATTCCGAACTTTTCTCGTCAAACACTCTTGTATCATCTTCGCTTCCTCCGAGAGATTGAACTGCTTTAATATTATCCATGCTTTCCTCTACACTATTAGTGGTGGCGGATCCTGCTGCTCGACTTTTTTGATTCACTCTCCGAGTGATTCTTGAGAGGGGGGCCGTGATTAAAAGAATTGCCGGCATTATGGCCGCCGATGCCCAAATCAGTTCAGGGGCAACTTCGCCATAACTAAACTTCAACACATAAACAGATAAGATCGCCCCTATAACTATGAGAACAGGTCTTAGAGTTAATCGGTAACAAATCTCAGGAAGCATTGGTGCGTCATACATAACCCGATAGATTGAATCCCCGATTCGTTGGTCGTCCAGTATTGTCATTTCTAGCCGACTGAGCCTTCCCATTAGCTTGGAGCGGAGATCATTTGCCAAACGCTGAGTCATACGAATGGTTAACAAAAGCTCAATCAAACCCCAGAGACCATTCGTAGCACTTCCCCCTGCCGATAATGCCTGTTCCGACTGGGTTGCTGCATCAAAGCCTTGCGGAGCACCAATTATCTCTGCCTGCTCTGCAGCGGGCGCGCGCAATCCAAACAGCGCCATCATAAAAAAACTGAAGATAACGATTGTCATCATTATCCCGCTAGGCGACATACCTTCTAGACTGCTGACTAACGGTATCATAAAAGGTGGAAAAGGCACCGTTTCGGTATCAAAAGGACTCTGCAGAACCACCTGATCCACGACTATTTTTAGAAGCCATGGAACCATCAATGCAGGGAGGAGTGAGATTATAGCTAGGCCGACTTTACAGAAGAACAGTGTTCGAACGGATGCCAAAAGTTTTACTGAGCGTAAAAGAAGTTTTAACGTCTCATTTAAAGTAAGCTCGGTCTTGGTGTCGATCCGATCGTCAAATTCGTTAATTTCATCACCCTTTGGTTTCATCGCGTGCTCCAATTGATTCGGCATCAACAAAATCCTTGTATCCACCGGCTTTTGCCATGAGGTCCGAGTGATTTCCAAACTCCTTTATTCTGCCGTCCTCCAAGAATGCAATTTTGTCTGCTGAGCTGATAGTGGATAGACGATGGGTCACAATAAAGATTACGCGATTACGCCCCCATGCAGCTAGGTTTTGCATAACCCGTCGCTCCGTTTCAGCGTCAAGAGAGGCTGTTGGTTCATCCAGAATGAGAATTGGAGTGTCTCGCAATATGGCGCGGGCAATTGAGATCCGTTGCCGTTGGCCCGTCGATAATTTGCCGCCTCTTTCGCCTAGTTCCGTTTCATAGCCGTCAGGCATTTCAAGAATAAAATCGTGGGCGCAAGCAATTTTTGCAGCGTTGACGACTGCAATTTGGGTTATGTCATTTCGGCCATAGCAAATGTTCTCTGTGATGTTTTTGGCAAAAAGAATGTTTTGTTGAAGCGCAATGGCAACGTTAGATCTTACATCACTCTTACTTATATTGCATAAGTCAAAACCATTAAAAAGGACTCGCCCGGTCAAAGGTTCGTAGAGGCGCAGCAGCAGAGACATCAGGGTAGATTTGCCGCTTCCAGTAGTTCCCGCGATCGCGGTAATAGTGCCGGATTCAACAGACAGATTAATTTCATCGAGGATATTTTTTCCTTCCTCATATCCGAAACGAACCTGATCAAAACGAATGGATTTAATATTAGTCGGAAATGGTTGAGGTTTTTCTGGATCAGCTACTTCGGGTTCTAACTCAAGCAGAAAGAAGGCACGTTTCAGACCCACAACTAGGTCTTGAACGTAAGACAGGGTAAATGCCAATTCCCAAATCGAGCTAGCGGATTCTTCAGCCTGCGCGGAAGCGGCTTTAAATGCTCCAAGGTTCCAGGCAGCGTAACCCACCAGCGCAATTACCCCGCCCAGATGCGTCGCTTTTTCATGCATCGCCCAAGTTGCCATAAAATACTCTGCGATCATCACAGCTCCAAATGCAACAATGCTTGTGCTCAACAATAGAAGCGACATAAACAAGCGCATATCGAATGCGGCGTCTAAGGCACTCTGAGAGTCAGCCCTAAACTTGTCCATCATTCGATCCTCCGCTCCATTAGCCTTTATCACCCTAATGGCCGTCAGCGTTTCTTGAATGTTAGATGTGAGGACACTATTGTTTTCTCTGCTTAATCGTGCTTTCTCCCTCACATGTGGCAGCAGAGCCCGCATAATGCCCGCGATGAGAAAAGCTGCAGCTATGAAGATGAGACCAAACCATGGCGAAAAAAATATGAGGACTATTGCGGCAAATCCAACCCAAGCCAATATTCTCAAGGGCGTTAGTATGACGAATTGCAGGACATTGGTGATGGTTGCGCTGTCTTGATAGACGCGATAAATGGCATCACCTGTCCGAGAACTGCTGTGATATTTTAGCGATAGATGCTCTGCGCGACTCAACATCTCTGAACGAAGTTGTTGATTGACAGCCTGGAATATCCAGACCATGTAGTACCACATTGCTGCCGCATAAGCAGTATAAATCACCCAGCAGAGCGCCCCTAAAATAATTAAATTTTGGCGCAACTGCTTCCTTTGATGGCTACTTAGTTTCTCATAATTTCCCTCGCCTGATGTAACAAAAGTATTGTCTAAGAACAAAATTTGAGCCTGCACGGGCTGAAGGCGTTCACCGAGTAGAATCTTATTCTCAATCAAGTCACTGCTTAACATAGTAAAACCCAATATAGCGACACCTATTAACGAATTCAGGATGACGAACGTGATGATGTGTCTTAGTTGGAGCCGGTAGTAGGGCCAGCATCGCCATGCCAGCAGCAGCAGAGTCTTAAGAGAGTTATCGTCTTTTTTAATAGTTGTTTTCAAACCGGTCTCTTTATCGGCAGATTTTGACGGATTCGCATTTAAACGCCTCATATTCTCATAGGATTTGGATAATTAAAAATCCATTTTCATTGAGGATGGTTCTCATCAAGACTAACTCCCCCAAAATAGTTAGAACGAATAATTGTCTTAGTCTGGGTTACATCAAATCGCAAATTGCTTAAATGTTTTCGAATCATGTTTGGGTAAAAAATCCTTGCCTTAGTGCTGGGTTAGCTCATTATATTTTCCATAGTTAGTTAATTACCGCACAACGCCAAGTAAATGGTA
>PCDB01000047.1 GCA_002591625.1 Porticoccaceae bacterium | reverse complement strand
AACGACGTTAGCTTTAAAATTAAAAGGGGAGAGACTCTTGGTCTTGTAGGAGAGTCAGGTTGTGGGAAAACAACTTTAGGTCGTTGTATTCTTCGCCTTCTTGAGCCTACTTCTGGAGAGATCCTTTATAATGGTCAAAATATTCTAAACTATGGCCCTAAGGAAATGAGGGAACTTAGGAGAAAAATTCAAATTATTTTTCAAGATCCTTATGCTTCATTGAATCCTAGGATGACTATCGGTTCAATTCTTTCTGAACCACTTCGAATCCATAACCTTTTTGAAGGAAAAAAAGAGCGTCAAAAGAGGCTTTATGAGCTTCTAGATCAGGTTCAACTACCAAAAGATGCTCTCAATAAATACCCTCACGAGTTTTCTGGGGGGCAAAGGCAACGTGTCTGTATAGCTAGAGCATTAGCTGTAGAGCCTGATTTTATTGTGTGTGATGAGCCAGTTTCTGCATTGGATGTTTCTGTCCAAGCACAGGTTATCAACCTTTTAACAGACCTTCAAAAAGATCTCGGGTTGACTTACTTGTTTATTGCTCACGACCTTAAGGTTGTAGAATATATCTCTACTAAAGTTGCTGTTATGTATTTAGGGAATATGGTTGAATTAGCTGAAGCTTCAGAGCTTTACGGAGATTCGAGGCATCCCTATACAAAGGCCCTCTTTTCAGCGATTCCTGTAGCCGACCCATCCAGAAAGACGGATAGAATTTTATTGGAAGGTGATATTCCTTCTCCAATGAATCCTCCGGCAGGTTGTCATTTCCACCCAAGGTGCTGGAAAGCAACTGATGAGTGTAAAACAGCTTATCCTAGTCGGACGGATGCTTCTGGTAGCCATTATTATAGGTGCTATAACCCTATTAACTAAAAAAAGTCTTGTCAGTTTATGAAAAAGTAAGCTAAAAGAGACTCTCTTAATGCCCAGGTGGTGAAATTGGTAGACACGCTAGACTTAGGATCTAGTGCTTCGGCGTGGAGGTTCAAGTCCTCTCCTGGGCACCATCAATTGATAATGGCTATTCTATGGTGTAATGCCTTCTGTTAGAACTCAACCAAGCAAAGAACAGCTAATGAGAAGTTTGCGAACCAATTCTCTCCGGGCTCGCTTCCTCAAACCTCGATGCCAAAGTCCATATCATGGAAGCTTGACGGCCGCAGTTATCTGCGATCAACCTGCAAGCACGTTCAAGACCCGAACCCAAACAATCGCTAGCTTCGTTCAACGGCATAGTATTCCGCACCAGAGTAGATATTCGGTTCCTCACAAGTTGCCGTGTCAGCAAGCTTTGCTGCCAACTCGGTGCCAGTGGATTCCCAGTTCGCGTTTCCAGCTGCCATAGCTTCGAAATCGGGGTGCCAGTTGAACCAGTAGAAATCTGCAGGATCGTCTCCAACCGGCATATAGATGCCATAAGCGAACCTTGTGCCAGTGCCATTGGTCTCCAACCACTGGGCAAATTCGGCAACATTGGCATCAAGATCCGCTTTCGATTTGCCCTCATTAAAGGTGCACGCAATTTCGCCTGCTGCAAAGCTGTCCCAATCTTCTAAAGCGATTGTATCTGGCGCTGGGAATTGAGTGGCATAAGCAAAGATCTCACTGTCGTCACAGTCTAAAACACCCGTGAATTTTTCACTCCAAGCTTGACCCGCATCGTCTGAGCGCCATTCGGCCCATCCTGCCTCAGCCGTCTGCTGAGATGTCCACTGGATTTCCCACCACCAATTTGTATTTTGATTTTTTCCTTCAACTGGTGTGTATCCACCTATCCAAGCGATCTCATCTGAGAGCGCTAGCGCATTAAACTCAGTTATCATGGTTTTGAGATTTTCCTCTGAATAATCAGAGCCCGTTGTGCATGACAGAAATTCGTTAAAAAAACGGTCTTTTTGAGCAATCTCTGTGCTGTCCTCAACGACATTTTCCTTCTCTGGCTGAACCATCTGGTCGTTTTTGTTGTCCGCACAACCAGCAAACCCGAAAACCAGAATCAGAGGTAAAAACAGTTTTTTACAGCTATTCATAAGGGGATCTCCAATTTATTCATAAAATAATACGTTGAAGACTAGCCTAACAAACAACCATATGTCCAATATAATGTGAACTAAGAGGTCTAAACTATTGGCGACGTCTTCAATCTCGGAGGGTGTTAGGCCCAATGCCGCATAGTGAATGGAACCAACAAGCTGTTTGAATAAGAGTCAAGCCTTTTCTCGAGAGACGGACTTTGAGTTCGCTGATTCCAGTCATATGACCTCACTTCGGCCTTTTCTTGTAGCCAATATCCTGTCGATTGAGGCAATAAAAACATCTAATCGCTCTCTAAAACTTTCGAGTTGCGATTCAGAGGCCTCTTCAAAAATATTTGAAATTGTGTCGATAGTTATCTCACGATTTTTTTTTAATTTAGACTGAAAGTTGCTATCCCCAATGCTGCTGATTTGTTTCAAGTGAGAAATCAATGCCATCTCAAACAGCGGATCGCTTCTTTCGGAAAGCAACACCAGAAGCTGTGTTGTCCATTCTTTCCGATACAGCGACCATTGCAATCTCAAGTCATCCATTGCGCTGGCACGCGCAACAACTGTTTTTATCTGGCTATCCGTCAGCTTCATTTTGATCCGTTTAAAGCCGGCAATATATCTCTCTAATAGAACATCAGAGTATTCCTTTTGACCCCCTGCTTGCTTGCTATCCCAATCATTCTGGGTCGACACCAAGTGCTTTTCAATTTCAATTATTTGTTTTTTACTGAGGGTTTTCGAAAATTTAACGAAAGGAATCTCGAAAAAGTGACCTGTCTTGGCATATAAACCCCTTGCATAATCATATAGTTGCAATGTTAATTCTCCAGAATTTTCATGGTTGATTTTTTTTAGTTGCAGAAGCAATGCTTTAACCTTGGGTAGTTCGTTTTTAGCCAGCCAATTCTGATAATCCTTAGAAAACTTTGCGATTTGAGATTGCTGTTCAACCGAGAAATCGGCATATTCATTGAAATAACGAATCAGGTAGTCATCTATTCGTTCAAAGGCCCAAGATCCTGCAATCGAACAGGAAACCGCGCTGAAAAAAAATATTGTTAAAAGATAAAGTTTAAGTTGTCTTACCATTATTAATGTCATGCCCAGCATGATAGGATCTTGTTTATGGGTTTGTTTGCAAGCTATTAAAAACACATGCCAATAGAAAATGCCCGGATATAGTAAAAATTTCGTTTAGCTATTTTAAAGGGGTGAAGCTTTCCACAAAGGATCTTAAACTGCGTGAATAAAAAGTGATACATATGAAGTCCGAAAATGCCCAAGATGAGTCCTCCCGAAGCGCCACAATTGCTGCATTTACAAAAAACTGATTTTTAAAATTTTCAGTAGTCTCGCGATGTCCATCAATAAGCTAAAGATTTTAATGAAGCACCGTTACCAAATCGCTATTGGATTGATCATCATCTGTACTGCACCTTTGATTTTCGCTTGCCCAAGGACAAACATAAACTCATGAACGCCTTCCTCCGCCAAGGTGCCGGTGTTCATGGTTTCGAGAATGTAAATCCCATTTTCCTTGAGTAAAATAACATGATCGTAGAAAACTCGGTCACCCTCAATCGGTGGAACGGCTCCCAAGCCCCATGTATCGGCTCCAACTGCCATAGGATTTAAAGAAGCTATAAAAGCCGCGGCTTCATTTGTTATCCCGGGTTCCGAGGAAACCCATGCTTCAGGTTCGCTTCTTAGCATTGCATCAGTCCAACCCGTATGGAACAGGATCACATCGCCATCTTTAAAAGTAACACCTTGATTCTTGGCCGCTGACCTGATGTCTTTGGATGTTATGGGCTGACCTGATGTCATGTTCTCGGTGTCGAAATATTTCGTCATATCCAGCAAAATCCCCCTGCCGATCAGGGGTGGTATCTTTTCTATGCCCAATTTAGCAAGCCCAGTGGTTAATCTGAAGTTTGATCCTTTATTGCAGTTGTAAAAATTTCCCGACTCTCCCGCATGACCTAAACCGTCGATTTGCGGCCCAAGACCGAGCCAAGTCTGAAGAATATCGTCATGAATGGTCACTGGCCATCCATACAGTTTTTCTGGATCACCCAAATGATTTTCAATAGCCTGAAGCTGGAGATATCGGGGCGGAAATGCAGGCATGCCCGGTTCAATGACAATTCCAAGCCCATGGCTCTTCCCCTTTTTCACCAATTTTGTTGCCATTATGATCTGTGACGGATTAACGTAGTTCGCAGCGCCAATTTCATCGTCCTCACCCCATTTAGAATGCGCACACTCTTCCGCTCCGACCATCTCAAAAACAACAAGTCCTATAATGAGGGCGCCAAAGACATTTTTTTTTAGTTCGATCATTTTTTTAAAATCCTCATAAACATTTCGTCAAAAACTTTGATTCTATATTCAAGCTCTTTTCCATAGAAACTCTCTTAATTAATTGCGCAATCTCTGCCATTAACTCAAGACTCCGTTTTATTAACTCTCGAGCCCGCCAGTGAAGGCTGGATCACTTCAGGTCAATGTGGAAGAAAAGAATCACCAAGTATCTCAGTATAGATAACAATTCCTAGCACGATAATATTATCCGCTTTCACTATTTAAGTATGTTACCAGATCCCATATCCATGATCTTGTCGGTGATTCCAATTTCTTTTGCATCACGCGCGGCCCAAGCACTCAAAAGATCCTGACGTGATTTGAGTCCTTCACAAGGAATTGCATGCCCAACCACATAGTTTGTGCCTTCATGCCTGTTTTCCCACATGAGTTGGTGTGCCTCAGGAGCATCTTCCATGCTAATTGTTTTCGGGGGAAGAATTTGAATTTGCCCTGTTGCAACCTTCTTTTGCATTTCTACAAATTCCTGCGCAGTATTTAAGTGTGTTCCGCGAATTTCGGCGGTTGGCATTAAAATGCATCGTTGCCTCGTCCAAACCTGCGGCGCATAAAAGCTAAAACGCTTGTGAGCGAGATCTTCTGAATAAACCACTTTTCCGATATTTGGTTTCACGAGGGCGCAGGATAAGGCAAGGGTGTCCCGATGACTCCGCTCGAACACAACATCTGGCTGCCCAACACTGTCATGCGCACTACTCAAGATTGCACGAATGGCGGAGCCTATCGGTTTTACCGTTCGGTCAGAGAATCTTCGGATTTCTGCTTTAAAAGACGGTTGATCTTTGAATGGATCAGGCAAAATAGCAAGAGGTCTTGGCGGATCAAAGTCATCGCCCAACCGACGCTCAAGTTCTTCGATGCTTACGACACCCTGCATACGAACACCAAAGCCCATCGATACTACAAAATCCCTCTGAGAACTTGTGTCACACAACACTGCAACTATACATCCGAGTTTGCATCCGATTTCTATCGCTTCAATAGCTAGAGGGTCTATAACTCCGTCGTCAGCACCTGGACCATAAACTACAAGTAGGTTTTCACCCGCTCTCAGTCCAGCTTTGTCGAACATATTTTTAGGCGTGCACGACCCACCTTTTCCCAAAAAGCTAAAATGGTAGCCTGAAGTCGCACCAAAGAAGGTTAAGATACCGTGTTGACCTAAAAGCTGGAATGACCTTGAAAAAACGCTTTCGCCAGCATGCGAAAGCACATAATTTATCTGGCCATCCGCAAGCCTATGGGTCTCGTTAACAAATTCAACACCAGCCTCTTCCCATTCGCTCCAGAGATTGGGGTCGATGGGAACAGGTGTAAAGATGTGCGACCATCTGGGGTCTTTTCTGTTGATTGAACGCCCACCTTCGGAATCCACGCGGATCGAACGTGCATGGCTTGACACCATTCCAACAACGGATAGGCCGCTGGCAATTGCTGTCCTCATGCAGTCCAGACCAGTCCCCGTTGCCGCGCCCTCGACAAAAAGGCATTTTCCTGCCCTGATGTCGAGGGTGGTATATAACGCTCTATGCACCGTACCTAATTTCAATCCATAACAACCGGCTTGTTCTATTGTCAGTCCTGACAATTTTTTATGAAGTTGTGGACCTTGCACTGTTAAGAATTGGGCATGACTCCCATCGTTGCGCTCATAACCTTGAATGCGAAAATCTGCTGCCATTGGATCTGCTCCATAAATCGGCGATAGAATGTCGCTTTGTCCAGAATAAATAGTGACCAAATCTCCGATACTGATGCGCCCCTCCTCGACAAGCTCTGATCCCAATTGAACTACCAATGCAACACCACCAGAACCCGTAACTTGGATATCAGTATCTCTGGAGTCAAACGGCGATACTGGGATTCCGGTTATTGCCCAGATGTCGTTGAAATTCATTTCAGAGGCTAAAACGTAAACTAGAGCTTCATTGGGACCCGGTCGAGGAGTTTCCATAATTAGAAGTTTTTCCACATCAGCTGGGTCTCCATGAATCGGTTTGCCATCAAGTTCTGATCGGGTAATGCCCAAACCAAACTGATACTCAGGGATTGTTGTCACGCCGGGATAAAAGCTGGAGCCGAGAGGCAATAAGCGCCCAGTTTTTTCAAGTTCTCGGCGCATGGCTTCGTCAGCGAAAGGCGAAATTGTTGGAGGTTTAAGTGGCAGGGGGGCGCTGCGCTTTTCGAGAAAACTTTCAATACCCGCAACACCTAGTTCTTCTGAAATCATTGCTTTGGCAAAGAGATCGGCCTCTCTGACCAAACCTAGCGTTATGCCATGCTTGGACCCATATGCCACGGATTCAAGGATCAAATCGACAGTCTCTGAACGACCGCTCGCTCTTGCCTGAGCAATTGTGGATGCAAGTCTTTCATCTGCAAGCAAAGACTGGTCGTAATTTATGCTTCGCTCCAAAGTCGAAAGATATTCTGAATGCCTGAGCAACTGCGGTTCCAATATCGAACTCCCACCAAAGTGGGCTCTCAAAACCCGAATAGCAGCCTCTATTATCCCCTCCTTTGTCAAATCGACAATCTCCTGCACAAGACCAACTGCCATAGCTTCGTCTGCTGTAATGGAACGACCACCAATCATCATTCGAAGCGCATAAGTTATTCCTTCTGATCCTTGTCTCTCAAATAATTTTCTGATAAGTCGCTGGGTACCGCCATAGCCCGGCAATAAATTAAGATTGATTTCAGGCTGTCCGAATTTTGAACTTTTAAGCGCTATCACATAATTACAGGCCAGGACTAATTCGCTCCCTCCCCCCAAAGCGTGACCATTAACTGCGGCAATTACAGGCATACCGAGGTTTTCAAGGGCAGTAAGGGCGGCATGCGCGGAATTAGGCAGGGCTCGGGCAGAATCAATATTTCCGTTCTTACCTATTTCGAGAAGTTCTTTTATGTCAGCACCGCCCGCAAAAGTTTTACCTGTCCCTGTCACAACTAAAGCTTTTAGATCATCTCGAAGGGCTATTTGCTGCAACGCACTATTGAATTCGTCTAAAGTGCGCTCAGAGAGGGCGTTTACCGGTGCGTTCTCAATATAAATAAGCCCAACACCAAAACCAGGAGGGATTAAACGAGTTTCAAAGCGAATATATCGCCAAGACTTAGCGATATGCGCCGACTCGGTCACATCTCTTAGTGCCTTCCAGATATTAATTGTCTCCTGAATTTCACCGATAACATGAGGATTTCGAAGGGTTGAGAGGTCACCTAAATCCTCATCGATTAAAATACTTCTCAATGCCCGACGCATATATTTTCCTGATCGAGTTTCCGGAAAAGCTGAGACAGTTAAGAAGTCGGATGGAACAGCAGTTACACCTTTTTCACTGCGCACCAAACTTTTCAAACGACCAATATCATCATCGTTTAGTTTCCTCCCATTAACACCCAGAACAAAAGCAACCGGGATCTCTCCTTTCTCTTGATGNGNNGCTCCCACTACCACCACATTGCCCACAGGGGAATCCCGATGTATGGTTTTATCTTTTAGTATTGCCCCCTCGATCTCCTCGGTGCCAATCCGGTGACCTGAGACATTGATAACATCATCGGATCGTCCATGTAGCGTGAAACCACCATCCGCCCCTATCCTCGCATAATCGCCCTGTGTATAGCTATACCGCCCTACCCATCGCGTAAAATATTCTTCTGTAAAGCGACCTCGATCACCACACCAATTAACCTCAAACAACTGATCAATATTGCCCCAGATCGTTCGAGCCAGATACGGATATGGATTGGTAATCACTAGTTCTCCTTTTTCACCTTGCTCTGCCAAGCGCCATTCTATGGCCTGTCCTGACTCATCAGATGCTGTTGCTACACGAACCTCGGCCTGAATCCAAGGCAAAGGCCATGTCTTCGCATCAGCCACTAGGGTTTTATACCCGCCCCAAGGACACGAAAAAACCATACCTCCATGCTCGGTCGCCCAATATGAGTTTATGTAGTTTTGACAGATGCTTTCCATCCCATACTTTTGGACAGCTGGAGAAACTGGCTCGGCACAGAAAGTACTGACCCTGAGGGTTGATGTGTCATACATTTCAACATCACCTTGACTTGCTGGATCGGTCATTACAGCCTTTAGGAAGGTTGCCCCTGCTTTAAAGATCGTTACCTTGTGACGCTCGATTATAGAAGCAAAGCGACCCGCATGAGGATACAGCGGGGAACCTTCGGCAATAATGCTGGTGAGCCCAAAAGAGAGAGGAGCAGCAATGAGATAACTCTGACCAGTTATCCAACCAGGATCAGCGATGACATAGCAGCGATCGCTTTTCGTTGCATTGAATATCACCCGCATTGTATGAGTTATTCCTGCTAACCATCCGCCGTGAGAGTGAACCAATCCTTTCGGCTTTCCTGTTGATCCGGATGTATAAATAAAAAATAAAGGCCAATTTGCCTCGACTGGCTTAGCGCGACAAAAACTATTCATGGCAACCCAAAAATCCTTTTCATTCAAGGAGTTCAAGGCATCAATTGTCTTGATATTAAGAAATTTACGCATTCTGTTGCGCGATTCATCTACCAACTGATGGGAAGGAACATCTCTGGCATAATCTGCAGTCTTTTGACCTGTGTGCCTAACTACGATAACTTTTTTTATTGAATGCGAAATTTTTGCTAATCGCTTTGCCACATTCGTTCGAAGGCGAGCCGTCACCTCTGCATCTAGGAGACTTTCCTCAGATAGCGCTGCTCCCAAAGCCATTGTCAAGTCTGAGCGCTCAATGGTTATTTCACCTTCTAAACTGGTGGAAACTTTCAAAAAAAGACTCTCTCCAGCGTCAGATATATCAAATTCGGAAATTATCTCTCTAAGGGCAGACAACGCTGCTTGCAAAGGAATATAGTCATCTAGTGCCGGATCTGTGTAAGCATTTTTAAATGGAATGATCTCGGCATTTCTATAGCCGCTGTCCGTCGTAATAATAACTTTGGCTCCAGCATCATGAATTCTATCGGACAACGTTTTCGCGGAAAACCCACCAAACACTGGTGTATAAATTATTCCCAGTCTTTTGGCAGCTAGCGTATAGTAAACATTTTCAAGAATATTAGGCATATTGAAAACGACCCGATCTCCCATTTTTAAGCCCAAAGATCGCAGGGTATCTGCTCGCAATACTGTTTCAAAAAGCAGTTTTCGATACGTTATTTTGTGCTCGACAACAGGTCCTCCGCGGCCCTCATTCTTTGATGGATCCCACCGGTCACCTTCAAAGATAAAGGCAGTATTCTGCCCTCGACCTGCCAGCAAATGACGATCGATTTCATTGAAACAAGCATTGGTCATTCCACCGACATACCATCGGAAACAGGGAGATTGGGAATCATCTAGCGTGTTTGNCCAGGGAACATAAGATTGGGTCACGAGAGATGTATAGTCGCCNGTAGAGTCATTAAAACCCGACCACTCGCCATTATCTCTCTGGTTCAACCACATAGACCTATTTTCATCAAACCAATGCAACTCTCTCGCGGCCATCGTTGCGAAAAAAGCGCTTGGATCGTCCGCCAATTGATCTCTCAAATAATCCTCTCGACTTTGAGAATGCAAGAGGGCCCATGTATTTTCAGAGGTTTTCATGGCTTGTGCATCTTCCCGTTTTTNATCTCCAACTTACTATCACTTTGGACTCTTTCTGATATTAACTGTCCATAAACTTCATGATGTCAAACAACCGATTATACTTCCGATCAGATTAGGGCTGTATACCAACGATATTACAAAAAATTGATGCTATCTGCACAGCCATCAGATCTATTCGCTGATTGTGTTTCAAGATGATTGTCGGAAAAATTCAAACTTATCTTTGATCAAGGCGGTTATAATGCCTAGTCTAAAGCCTCAAGTGGATTGGCACCAGCTAGATAGGAGCGGCACGATGTCTGATGAAAAATACTATGAAAACGATCACATTTGGTCATCTGGGTTTGAGCAATCATCAGACGAAATTGAGCGATTGACCGCAATAAAAAACTTGATAGCAAGAGAAGCAACTTCTGTTCTAGATGTAGGCTGCGGGAACGGTCATTTCGTGAATAGCNTGCTTGAGGCAGATGCGATTGATCGGGTATGCGGCGTAGACCGAAGCAGATCAGCTTTGAGCTTTGTAAAATCAGAAAAATATGAAGCTTCAGCAGATAATCTTCCGTTTGAGGACAATGAGTTTGATCTGGTATGCGCTTTTGAAGTGCTGGAGCATCTGCCAATTGCTATTTATGAAAGCGCCATTCGCGAGATTACACGAGTTGCCAAAAAGCAAGTATTGATAAGCGTGCCTTTTATGGAAAACCAGCGCTCAGAACTCATATCTTGTCCCAAATGCTTTTGTGCCTTCAATAGAAGTTATCACCTTCGGCGTTTTGATCATGACACAATGCGAAGCCTGTTTGATGATTTAAACCGTAAGCCCCTGCTTCAAGACATAAGAGTTTGCGGGAAGGTGCGAATCTATTGGGGCCTCTCCATGTTAAAACGAATAGTTTTCGGTTTCAGAAGCCCATCCCTCCCACCTAATGCCGTATGCCCTCATTGCGGCTTCACATCAATACAAGTAAACCATGGTAACGAAAGTGTAGATGGACCGCCGCTCAACTCCCCTATTTCATTTCAACAAGTGGGGCAGTTTCTTCGTAAGATGCTTCCTTCGTCAATTCAAGCCAGATGGGTAATCGCGTCTTACGCCTTTAACCCAGTCGATNCAGACCTCAGTTAGTTATCGGTCAGAGTGGATTCATGGTTTCTGCATACTATGCCTACTTTTTAACGAAAAATTTACAACCGTGAATCCCTGCTGCTATTAGGGTAAGATCATGGTTGAACCATGTCAAAAGGATCTGATGCACGTGTCGCCGGTCAAAAAAGTTGTTTTAGCTTACTCAGGAGGCTTGGATACATCTGTTATTGTTAGGTGGCTTCAAGAAAATTATGATTGCGAAGTGGTAACTTTCACTGCTGATATTGGTCAGGGCGAAGAAGTCGAGCCTGCCCGCGCAAAGGCTGAAGCTTTAGGAGTCCGAGAAATTTTTATCGAAGATCTCCGAGAGGACTATGCNCAGGATTTTGTCTTCCCGATGTTTCGAGCAAATACGATCTATGAAGGTGAATATCTGTTAGGGACCTCTATCGCTCGACCATTAATCACNAAGCGCTTGATCGAGATTGCCGAAGAAACTGATGCGGACGCTATCTCGCATGGAGCTACAGGCAAAGGTAATGATCAAGTGCGCTTCGAACTCGGGGCATATGCTCTAAAACCTGACATCAAGATCATTGCTCCGTGGCGCGAATGGGACCTCAATTCGCGCGTTAAGCTGATGGACTATTGCAAGTCCAATAACATTCCAGTGGAAATGCAGAGAGGCAATAAGTCTCCATACTCGATGGATGCAAACTTGTTGCATATATCCTACGAGGGAGGAAACCTCGAAGACCCATGGGAAGAACCAGAGGAAGCAATGTGGCGCTGGACAGTATCACCCGAAACCGCACCAGATAAGCCTACTTACGTCACATTAACTTATACATCAGGCGACATAACGGCAGTGGATGCAATGCCCTTGTCACCGGCAAACGTAATCGAGAAACTAAATGTCGTTGCCGGTCAAAATGGTATCGGTCGCACAGATATCGTCGAGAACAGGTATGTCGGAATGAAATCGAGAGGTTGTTATGAAACACCCGCTGGGACTCTTATGATAAAGGCTCATAGAGCAATTGAATCACTTACCCTTGATAGAGAAGTAGCACATTTAAAAGATGAACTGATGCCGCGCTATGCAAAGCTTATATACAANGGCTACTGGTGGGCGCCGGAGCGACAAATCTTGCAAACGGCGATAGATGAAACTCAAAAAGTAGTTAATGGTGAAGTCAGACTAAAGTTATACAAAGGTTGTGTCAGCGTGGTTGGAAGAAAGTCCGAGAGTGATAGCCTGTTCGACGAAAACATTGCTACCTTTGAGGAAGATGAAGGCGCATACAATCAATCTGATGCTGAAGGATTCATCAAGCTTAACGCATTGCGCTTGAGAACTGCGTCATCCAGAGGACGAAAATTCTAAGCGCCAATTCGTTAGATTTTAAAAAGTCAATAATGACATCGGGAGAAAGAAAACATGACTGATTTTGAACAGTTGACCCAACAAGAACTAGCTGAAGTCAGAAACCTATTGGAGATAGAGAAAATTAAGACTTTGCGGATGCAATATTCCTACCTAATGGATAGTCGTCAGCTCCCCGCTTTCTATGACCTATTTGATGAAGAAGCATTATGCGAATTTGGGCCTTATGGCGTTTGGAAAGGAAGAAATCAAATTGTAGAGAATTTTAATACCGTATTTGAAGACACTTTGGACGACGCTTTCTGGTCAATGCATGCGAATACTGGCCATCAGGTTAAGATTACCGGGCCGAGCAGCGCCCAAGGCCAAATTTATCTTCTAGACATCGTCACTGACAAAGAGCCTGATGAGAATCCCTTCTTGTGGTTCGCCGTGTATGATGAGGATTACGTTAAAAGAGGCGATGAATGGAAAATCAAACGCTCAAGCATTCACTTCCTCTGGCCAGAAAAACACCTCGATCCGAAATTTATAGGGCGTTGACAGAGAATGACCANATTAATTTACTTAACCGCACTTACTCAAAAATAAAGCAAAGGAATTTTAATCATAATGATTGGCCAAAACGTTCAAGGAGCCTGTGCAAAGGCATTCGTTATAATTTTATTTGGGGCATTTTTACCTTTGTTAAAAGCTCTGCCGATTATCACTGATAAAGAGATTTCGGATAGTACCAATACATCCGATTGGCTCGCCTATGGCCGAACTCATAACGAACAACGTTACAGCCCGCTGGATCAGATCAATCTCAAAAACGTGTCTCAACTTGGGGTCGAATGGTATTTAAATCTCCCAAACGATGTCGGTCTGGTGGCCACGCCCCTTGTTTCAGAGGGTATACTATATTTCGTTGGGACAATGAATATCATTCGAGCAGTTGATGCTAGAAGCGGAAAAATATTATGGATATATGATCCAGAGGTCGGCCAAGCGATCGCCGGGAGAAAGCAAGTCGGCTACGTACATAACCGCGGACTATCGATTTATGGCGACAAATTATTTTTATCTACATGGGATGGGCGCCTAATAGCGCTCAACATTAAAACAGGCAAACAGGTATGGTCCACCCGAACTTACGATCAAAACGAACCACGCTGGATTACGGGNCATCCCAAAGCTTTCAANGGGAAGGTGTTGTTGGGTAATGGAGGAACTGAAACTGGACCGACACGTGGCTATGTTTCCGCTTATGATACGGAGACTGGAGATCTGGCATGGAGGTTTTATATAGTACCGGGCAACCCCGAGGATGGTTTTGAAAATCCTGCAATGGAGATGGCTGCTAAGACATGGAAAGGAGAATGGTGGAAACACGGAGGCGGTGGTCATGCCTGGCATGGATATACCTACGATGACGAGCTAGACATTCTCTTGATAGGAANGGGGAATGGATCGCCCTGGAACCAGAGAATAAGAAGCCCGGGCGGCGGAGACAATCTGTTTCTTTGCTCAATTGTTGCGCTTGACCCTGATACAGGAGAGTACTTATGGCATTACCAAACAACGCCTGGGGAAGAATGGGACTATAACTCAACGATGGACATTATTCTCGCTGACCTTGAGATTGAAGGCGAAACCGTCAAAGCGCTAATGCATGCACCTAAGAATGGGTTTTTCTATGTCATAAATCGAGAAACCGGTCAGCTAATATCAGCCGAAAAATATGCAGACGTCAATTGGGCCAGTCATGTCGACCTTGAAACCGGTCGTCCCGTCGAAGTTGAGGGCGCGCGTTATCATAAAAGTAGTTCCTATATTTTGCCNGGTCCGAGCGGGGCGCATACATGGCATGCCATGTCCTACAGTCCCATTACCAAACTAGTGTATCTTCCTACTTTGCATGCTGGTATCGGCATGGATGACAGCGAGATACCCGACGATTGGGCGTTAAAACCATTTGACTGGGGCTTTGGCGTAAACTTCGCTTTTACACCGCCAGTGCGAGATTATGATGGCTCGCTTCAAGCATGGGATCCAGTTACGCAAAAAGCGGTTTGGGAAGTCCCACAGAAGCTTGCTTACGCGGCAGGAACAATGGTTACAGCGGGAGGCATTGTATTTCAGGGTGCCCCTGATGGTTTCTTTTATGGCTATGATGCTTCGAATGGACAGATTGTTTGGAAGTATGACGCTGGGCTTGGCATCTCTGCTCCTCCAATAACTTACAGTATTGACGGCAATCAGTATATTTCACTTTTAGTNGGATTTGGTGGTGGATGGGCTAATGGGGCCAGCACCAATTCTTCTCTTGGTTGGTCCTATGGAGTTCATACTCGGAGACTGATCACTTTTTCTTTATCGGGAAAAGAGTCTGTTCCAAAACAACCGCTCCCATATTTCCCCAAACCTCTTGTAGAACAGGATTTTGTGGTTAAGAAAGGTCTTGCGGACGCAGGCGCGGAAATATATCAACAAAAAGGCTGTTGGCAATGTCATGGTTTCGACGCGCCTGGCGGGGTTGCGCCCTATCTGCCGGCATCGCCACTCACCCTATCGACTATGAATCCCGCCCTCACCGCTGTCGTGAGGGACGGTGGTCGAACCTACAGAGGAATGCCAGCTTTCCCAGATATTTCGGACGATCAGTTGCACGCGCTAACGCACTATTTTAGGGGCGTTGCTAATTCGGTTGCAGCCAGAACGCTTGATAAAAAAGATTAGCGAACCGAGCTCAAGTCAGCTGTTTTTCGGCAACTGCGATTCAAAGCAACGGCCAAACAAAGGNATGGTTTAGAACTCACGTGTCTACAATAGCTAGTTTTCGTTTCGCATCCATCTTTTTATCCATGATACCCTCCGACTGCTTTGACTTCTAGATATTCCTCAAAACCATGGCCGCCCCACTCTCTGCCGTTTCCAGACTGTTTGTATCCGCCAAATGGGGCACTAAACCCGCAGAATGCTCCGTTAATATCAACATTGCCGGCACGAATCTTTGAAGCAACTTCACGAGCGTGGCTCATATCTCCACTTTGCACATAGCCCGCTAGACCATAGGCAGTATCATTTGCGATATCTATTGCCTCGTCTTCAGTTTCATATGGAATAATGGTTAGCACTGGGCCGAATATTTCTTCACGAGCTATAGTCATCTCGTTATTGGCTTCAGAGAAGACAGTTGGACGAACAAAGTAGCCGGTATTGAGCCCTTCTGGACGGCCGGTTCCACCGACAACCAATTTAGCTCCTTCCTGTATGCCTTTTGCAATGAGTCCTTGAATTTTATTGAACTGGACTTCAGATACTGCAGGTCCCATTGTCGTACTTTCATCCTGGGGGTCACCGACTTTCACTGTCTGAGTTACCTTTTTTGCTATTTCCTCTGCTTCAGACAATTTATTCACAGGCACCAGCATCCTCGAAGGCGCATTGCATGACTGGCCAGTGTTAAGATACATTTGATTAATGCCGCGGGTTACTGCGTCTTCAAGATTAGCATCATCTAAAATGATGTTTGGCGACTTTCCTCCGAGCTCTAACGTGACTCGCTTTACCGTGGGGGCAGCATTCTGAGAGACAAGCGATCCTGCTCGCGTCGACCCAGTAAATGATATAAGTTCTACATCTGGGTGTTTCGATAGCGCAGTACCGACACCTTCTCCATCTCCATTAACCAAGTTGAATACCCCGGCTGGAACGCCCGCCTCATGCATTATCTCAGCAAATATATACCCGGAAAGAGGCGCCACTTCACTGGGCTTTAAAATCATAGTGCAACCAACCGCCAACGCTGGAGCCACCTTACAGGCAATCTGATTTGCTGGCCAATTCCAGGGGGTAATCATCCCACACACGCCAATCGGCTCTTTGAAGATTCTTGTTGTACCGCACTCCTCTTCGAAACTGAATTCCTTCAGAGTCTTAATTGCCTCTTCCAGATGAACTTGGCCCAGATAAGCTTGCGTTCCGCTAGCAAGAGACTGCGGCGCTCCCATCTCTTCGCGAATGCATTCAGCCATGATTGTATAATTTTTCTTATATGCTGCCACGCACGATTCAAGCAGTTCAATTCGTTCGCTCCTATCCGTTCGACTAAAACGATGAAAAGCACTTTTTGCCGCCGAAACCGCAATGTCTACATCATTCGATGATCCAAGAGATATCGTAGCGCATACGTCCTCTGTGGCCGGATTGAAGACGTTAAAATCATTTCGAGCAACAGGGTCTACCCATTTGCCATCAATGTAAAACTTATCAAATTTTCGCATATCTTGCTCCGATAGTTGCTTCAGTTGAGTATCAATTTCTAGTCAGTTGTCCCTCTAATTTTTTAACGATGTCTATCGCCTGATACATTACGATACAAAACATTTTCTCCAATTCATGGACCTGTATCACGAGGTAGGCATCCCCCCCAAGGCTTTTGATAATGGGCTATCGACATGGGGTTACACTGCATTAATGTCATTCTCGAAATG
Source organism: Porticoccaceae bacterium (assembly GCA_002591625.1). Classification (GTDB taxonomy): domain Bacteria; phylum Pseudomonadota; class Gammaproteobacteria; order Pseudomonadales; family Porticoccaceae; genus TMED48. Next base: position 7,170 of record PCDB01000047.1, on the reverse strand, counting down.
GCGCAGTTTGCCAAAAATAGTTTCGCCACTCCCTAGCTACTGCGAAAAATCCTACTGAGACAATTTTTGCAATCTTTTTGATTCAGCTTTTATCATGCTTCCGAGTTCGTCTAAATTGTTCTTAACTTTTGCAGCCGCAATTTGTTCACCTCGGGCAACCAATCTCGACTGTAAATCGAGAGTTTTCTTCCCGACTTTTGATGAGTAGAAAGCATTTAATTCTTTTAATTCCGCCAGAGTATATGCCTCTGCATACATCCGAGCCATTTCCGGTTTCAAGCTTTCATAGCTTATATGTCTTTCCAAAAACTTCGTCATGACATCCTTATAGGGGGCAAGAGATGGGCTCTGATTCATCTGCATTTCTAGCATCTGATTGCTAGATCTTTGCAACACAACCCTAATATGGGCTTCCATATTTGAAAGCAGTTTTTGAGCCTCTTCTGTCAAAGCCTCATCGGCGTTGCAGCCTAATGCTGTTAAAAAGATGCTCCAAAAAAGAAAAATTCTTATCATTTTGATTACCTCGGCATTACCGTAAATCATACTCTTTGGAATAGTCTACACGATCCCTCGCAACAGCATGAATCAAATTTAAAAAATATTGTGACTGGTGCAGAAATAATGACACATTAATCCCTTTAATGTTTTAGATCCCAAATGGCTATAAAAATTATGGAGTATTAGATAAATAATGCAGTGACCGCAATGACTGCAATCCGTCCCTATTAAGTGATCAGTTATAACTTCGATTCAGTACTTGTAAGCAAAACATTTAGTGTCTGAGGAAAGGCTTCCAAAAAATCGAGATTCTTATGCTAAAAAATCTAATGCGCCTAGCTAAGTGAGAAAAGTTTTAAAAATCATTCGAATTGAAATCACGAATAGACAGAAGCCAAATAATAACCTTAATTGCCGCTGCTCCAGCCTATGGGCTCCCATGGCACCCATTGAGGCAGCTAAAACGGTCACAGGTGCCATGATAACCAATGCGATAAGATTAACATAACCCAAACTAGCTATTGGCATTCGATTGTCACCCCAACCAGATATAACGAAAGATAATGCTCCAGGTAAACTTATAAGCAAACCAAACGCTGCCGCTGTGCCCACCGCGCGATGAATAGATCTATCCATCATCGTAAGGATTGGTACGGTGAACGTCCCCCCTCCAATGCCCAGCATGCTTGAGAAACCGCCAAGTCCAAAAGGCACTGCTATGCCATGGGACGGGCTACTATATCGCTTAAAAAAAGTAATCTTTTGGTTCGGCAACAGCATGTTCATCGCAACAAAAAATGTCATCATCCCAAAGCCTAATGACAAAATAGAACCTTTAAGCTGGCTAGCGGCTACAACGCCTATTATAGAGCCTAAAAGAATTGTCGGGCCCCACAACCTGACTATGTCGAGATCCACAGAATCTCTTTTGTGATGCGCCAAGGAGGAGGAAATCGACGTTGGAACAATAATGGCGAGGGAAGTTGCCACCGCGGCATGCATGCTTACATCGGATTCAACGCCAATGAGTGAAAACAAGAGATCTAGGGCAGGCACATAAACAATGCCACCACCAACTCCCAACATACCTGCTAAAGCCCCGCCGAGAGCTCCAGCAATGACCATTAGGAATAGCAATGGAAACCATTGCAGCAATAATTCCATATTTTCGTGTACTCTGTATCCTAATGTCGTCGATTAAAATCGACTAGAAATAGCATTTGTTATGATTTCGTCGTCATATCTCTTCATTATATAGTCCGGAGAGATTTTTATTATTTTGGTTTAAAAAAGAAAATTTAGTCTGGGTAAATTCTAGTTGTCGGGCAGAAAACATCATTTTCACAAAGATCAATAAAAGAAAGATTTTTTAAACATCTGTGACGATTGATCCTGCATAGCTGACCTATTTTGAATGGCTTACTTTTTTGCGATCGCAACTATTACTGAACCAAGAACTACCATTATCGCGCCAACTACAGTCAAGAGATACATAGGTTCGATATGAACGCCTTCCATGGGAAAAATCTGTACTATTGTTGATGTAATTACAGGGGTCAGGGCCATAATTGCGCTGACTCTTGAAGCCTCAGTATGCGCAAGTGCCTCTGTAAAACTTCCATAGGCTATGAGCGTATTCAAACCACAAAACACCAATAAACCCCAAAAAAACGTGTTGAGGTGCAGCAAACTGGAGAATTCTGCTTTAATCAAAAATAGCCCTGCGCCGATCCAGTAAATTATGATCAAGATCTCCTCGGAGCTAAATTCGCTCATAAGAAACTTTTGAATAATGGCATAACCCGCCCAAAACAGAGCACTTATCGCTACCATAAGCATGCCCTCACCATAGTCGCTGAAAGAAACAAAAAGATCTTCAACTCGATGCATGAAATACAAAATCAAACCGGTTACGAAGATAACAGCTCCAAACCATTGAAACACAGAAAACTGCTCTTTGAAGATCCGTATCCCGGCTACAAGAAAAAGCATTGGTGCGAGTTGGATAATGACTTCAGTAGCTTCAGATGTAGTTCTTTCCAGCCCGTAGATGAATAGTCCATAATTAGCTGCAAGAAGGGTTCCAGCAAATAAAAATTTTAACATTCTTGAGGTGTGATTTAATTTAGATATGCTTGGCAGTCTGCGACGGATAGATAAAAATAAAGTTAAAATAGCTGCAGCCAAGAAAAAACGGAAAAAAGTAATGGTAATTGGATCGAGTGCTTTCATAAGCTGAACCAATGCGATTGGTAATACAGCCCACATAATCGTGGCGACAAATGCCAAAGACAATCCAAACTTCCGTCGGCCAGACACGCCGCTCATCAATCAGTAACTCGCTTCATAGTGCACATATGCAATCTCATGGCTTCTGCATTCCGTTCACTTGGAAGCCTCTAAATCAAAATTCCCAGTAGCGCCAAGATGTAAAAATGGCCAAGCCCTTTTGGGTGGTGAATTTTTAAAGTCCCTAACCATCAACCCAGGGAACACCGTCAGCCCATTCTCGCCACTTAGCCAATCCGTCATTGAAGGCGGATAGTGGCAAAATTGCACTACCGCAATTCACATGAAGATTAGGCTGCCAAGCTTGAATAAACTCCGACATATTTTCAGTAAAAGTCGATGGAAAGACGCAAACCATCTCTTTATCTTGATCACCGTTATTGAACACACTGCCAGGTCTGGCAAACACCGCCGTCATCATGATAACACCGCAGTCTTTGCAAAATATCCTCCCTAGCCCACCAATATGAGGGTTGACATCCAATGACTGGAAATTCGGGTTACCTATCCCCATTTTCGCGGGCCTAAGTTTTTCATATCCCTTCGTAATTGTGAGTTCGTATTCCCCCTTCCTAAGGCGACCAGTTTTAGGGCAGAAGCTCGAGGTCTCGACAAAAAGCATTTGGTAGAGCGGAGCCGAATGCGCTCGGCGGCAAGCCCGACAGTGACAGAACCCCGAAAACAGGGGGGATTCAGTGACGATACGAATCTCCACCGCGCCGCAGAGACAAATCGACGTCGCCTCACTTTTGGTTCCACTTGGATAAAGTTTTGCTGCAAGTATGGGATCAACCCCGCCCCCTGTTTTGTAATTATCCATATCAGTAATTTCTATGAGAAAGCTATAGTCTTATTCCATAAGCTCTGCAATTCCGGGAAGAGCCTGATTATGCTTAGACGTGAAGCGTTTGAAAGTATCGATATAAAGGGTATCAATTTCCGTGGATTTCGGGAAAGCATCGCAAAATCCAGGATATTCCGGCTCTATGGCTATCTTTGCAGCAGTGATAAAATGCGCTAGAAAAAGACGAGGGTCCTCCATTCCGACTGAGATACGCATCGTTGTTTTGCGTATACCGGCTTCCAACAAGGCTGCGTCAGATAACTCCGAGTGAGTCGTCATAGCAGGGCAAAGTGCCAGTGAATTTGTTTGACCAATGCTGACCTGCAACCCCACTGCCGGTTCTAGGGAGTCGGAAAAGCGCTTGAAGACGGCAGAACTTATCGAAGATTCTGTGTCAGAAGACTCCATATCGATTGTAAATAAAGGCGCCGGTAGCCCGAGGTACATGTGATTTTCCAACAGAGCATGGTTCGTGTTCTCTTTCAAAACAGGACAGGACACATTGATATTTGGATGAGCCGCAAGAACATGAGCTAGAACAACTGTATTAATAGCTTTCTGCAAAACACGCATCTCATAAGTTTTCATTCCATTTAAGACTTCAAATGCCTTGTCAGCATCGAGAAAACCACCTTTAATATAATACACATTCCAGAACATGCTTTCGTCCCATTCTACCCGACGTTTGCTCCCATCCGGCCATGTCGCCTCAATGCCGCTGTTCTTAGGAACAAACATGTCCTCATTGCGACCGATTACAACGCCCGCAGTAGTCGTGCCTGTTCCAGCCAAATCTTTGGTATATGAGTGCAACACAAAATCTGGCCTGTCCATGCGGTCTGAAATTTTCAGAAGAGGCTGCAGAAAAGGTGTGCCCACCGTTGGGTCTACGATGACTCTGTGGCCCCGCTCGTGGGCATGTCTGCAAATTCCGGGCACATCGAGCACATAGCCATGGGGATTACATGGGCTTTCAAGATAGACAAAAATTTTAGCCCCATTTTTCACTCTGTCAGCGTATCGCTCTGCAACTCTGTCCAATGCGTCCGCAAAACTTTGACGGTCATAACCATCAAACCATTCAAGTGCCACGCCCAACTTCGATTCTTTAGCAAACCAATCATGCAGTAATTGATATGTTCCACCATAAATGTTTCGAGAAGAGAGAATAATATCGTCTCGACTCAAAAGATGACTCATTACCCCGTCAATCGCAGCCATTCCAGAATTGAAGTTCCAAGCCATATATTGGTTTGATTCTGCTCCGCATTCAAGATCAATTATATGATTGGCCAGGCTTATTGATGTCGGGTTTAACAATCTAGAGTAAATGTCATGCAAGGGTTCTCTGCCACAGAAAGCATCCTCTACCCACTCAGTGCAAGCAAATAAATAGGTTGCTGTCCTTGTTATGACAGGCGTGGAAGAAAAGATTGCTGCCACATTGTCAAAGAGCGGGTAAGCACCCTTTGATGCAAATCCAGGATGATCGGTTGTTATTGACTGATAAGATGCACGCAAGGGATTCTGCAACGAGTCCAATACTTTGGCCAACTGGAAACTGATGAAACGCTTGGCGTTGAACCAAGCTATTCGATCTGTTCGATCGATATGAGCAAGTCCATCAAACGTAATTCTCCCCAAGTCGTGGGCCGCTATATTTACATCATAAAGATTGTGCGCGAGCTCTATGAGGGCGCGACCAAAATCTGTCTCTGGGTCTATCCCAAAATGACGAGCTTGCTCTAAAGCAAGCTCGCCAGGGTCACTAGAGGATGTCGTGTTCCTGAGTGGACTCAATTGACGTCTCGGATCAAATTCCATAGATAATTCCCCTTTATTCGTTGGCTAGGCACCTGACTAGCGGTATATCGAAAAGTTTGGTACTTGCAAGCTTTTATCGGTCCGTTGGCCGGCTGCCACTAACGCTGTAGTCATATTTTTCAACAAAGAGTCGTGGATTAGAAACATGACTCCGCTCAGCGCTCCAGTTTTGAATCCAATGCTCAATTCTGATTAAGGAAATAAGCTTGGGCCTTTGCGCACTCGTTTGCAGTTTACTGTTTTGTTGTTAAGCGCAACGTTTATACGGTTGGTCCTCTATTGCGGAGGTGTCGAGTCTAAAACGCGTGCCGCGGCATTCTATCTAAAGCACTGATAGTATTAAAGGCCTGAGTGTTTATTTTTTCTCCATGGAAAATCCAAAGACATTACCATGTTGATAATTTGGTCAAAAATCCTCTTCACTCGTCTTGCCATTTTGGATGACGCTTTTCAACAAACGCTCGTATACCCTCTTCAGCATCATATTTTAATATATTGTCGACCATTACTGCAGAGGAATATTCATAGGCATCAGCGAGCGGCATGGACGACTGAGTGTAGAATGCCTTCTTACCCATTGCCAGCGTCATTGAAGACTTTTGAGTAATCTTCTCTGCCAAGGCCATGGTACCAGCGGTCAAATCCTCTAAAGGAAGAACTCTGTTTACGAGACCAATTTGCTGAGCACTAGTTGCACTGATCATATCTCCCGTAAGTAACATTTCCATAGCGTGTTTCTGACAGACATTTCGCGACAGCGCGACCATGGGAGTGGAACAAAAGAGTCCGATATTTACTCCGGGTGTTGCAAACCTTGCTGTATCGGCCGCAACGGCAAGATCACAACTTGCAACCAACTGACAACCCGCAGCAGTAGCTACACCCGCTACCTCAGCAATGATTGGCTTAGGACTTGCTACGATTAATTTCATGACAGATGCACATGACGCAAACAGACCTTCAAAGTCAGATCTCCCTCCATCACTAGCGGACCGAGCCACAGTGATTTCTTTTAAATCATGACCGGCGCAAAATGCTGGTCCAGTGGCAGCAATAACGATTACCCGCACACCCTTGTCCGACTCCGCGTCGAGAAGCGCAGTAGAAATCTCTCTCAACATTGCTTGAGATAGCGTATTTCTCTGAGATTCATTGTTGAGGGTAAGCCTAAGGACACCAGATTCGGTCATACTTTTTTTTAAAAGAGCACTCTTGTTTTCCATGAAAGCCTCGAAAAGTTGCACTCGCTGCAAGTTCTGAGCGTTGAACGCCTTTAGCCACAAATCTCAGGCCAAAAAACGGTACTAGAGCCTAGCCAATGAGCTTAAGGGCTCAAAACACATCCAATTTCTTGCATAGGCCCTGAATCTGGCCGAATTAATGTTGCATTGTTTCATTACGACCTCGCTATACAGTAACCACTCACCTCGATAGTTTCAACCGCAAGCCTTTATGATGAATCATTTTGCTGCCCGGAAAGAACCTTAAAAGAGCTGAAGAACCGAGCCTGAAAAAAACCATGTAAGCCCGCTCAGGACAGCTTGCGCTGGATGAGGTGCCTGAGAGCGCACGCGCGCCGATCGATCTGATCGCGTGTTGCCACAACACTGATGAAGTGACGGGCGTTGGAACTAATTATCATATTTCGCCGTTGCGACCTCTCGAAATGATGAACCATTGGGTAGGTGGTGTGAGAATCAATGGGTTGGGAG
>PCDB01000046.1:25536-36807 GCA_002591625.1 Porticoccaceae bacterium | reverse complement strand
GCAACCTGTGGTTCGATCACTGGGGCAGTCGTAGGGGCGACGGCGATAGACTCGAGCCTCGTGCCGCCACTCAATGACACGATCAGGCCGAGCGTGATTGGGTTCCAGGAGATCACGATGACAGCGTTAGCTGAACGCACATTGCAAGTGCACCTGAAGGTTCGTGATAGCAATGGCTTTTAGGAAGAAAGGGCAACAGTCTGGCATATCGGAGTATGCTTATGCGCGCATTGGTATTTGTAGCTTTAATAACAGCTTATAATTCCAGCGGCTCCGAGCACTACTCTCCCGCTATTGGTTGGGAATATCCCGAAAACCTGTACTGGGGCGACACGCATGTGCATACCTATCTCTCGCACGATGCCTATCCGACCGGAACGCGCGTTACACCTGACCAGGCCTATCGATTTGCCAAGGGAGAAACAATTCACGCTGATGGCCACGATGTCCGCCTGAGACGACCGCTGGACTTCATGATGGTTGCCGATCATGCGGAGAATATGGGTGTTTTCCCGGGGCTTATGGCGGGCAAGAGCTGTATCCTGGCATCTGGCGACAGGGAACGCCTCTATCAGCAGCTGTCTGAACTACCCGCACCCTCTGATATTTTATCGGCAAAAACAGCTCAGGAATTTGAGATCGCCAGCGCGCGCCTTTCTAATGCCAAGGGAATTAAGGGAGAGGGTTTCAGTATCGAAGAGGGGTGCAGATGGCATGTCTGGCATGACGTCATTGATAGCGCAGAGGAGCACAATCACCCCGGCAAATTCACAACTTTCATTGGTTACGAGTACAGCAGCGGGATGTTGCATCGGAATGTTGTTTTTTCAGGGGGCGCCGAGAATGCGCGGCGGGTTCTGCCTTTCTCTTCCCTTGACAGTATCAATCCGGAAGACCTATGGAGTTACCTAGAAAAATACCGTATGGACACAAGTGATGATGTGATCTCAATTCCACACAATGGTAACCTCAGCAGGGGCAACATGTTCATGGGGGTAACCTTTGATGGCGCTGAAATAACCAGCGATTACGCTAAGACGCGGGCATCCATCGAACCTCTTATCGAGGTTACGCAGATAAAGGGCACTAGTGAAACCCATCCATTGATCTCCCCGGATGACGAATTTGCAGACCACGAACAGCAGTGGTGGGAATTGTTGGCTGACATTAAACCCTATATGAAACTTGTAGGCTCCGAGCGTAGCTTGGCTGATCAGGCAGCAACGTCATTCGCTCGTGGTGCTCTGAAGGAGGGCCTCTCGATAGAGGCAAAGGTCGGGGTGAATCCGTTCAAGTTTGGTATGATCGGATCCACTGATAGCCACACGGGCTTTGCAACGGCTCGGGAATCCAATTTCTGGGGGAAGATGGCTATGGATCAGCCCAGCCGCTTTCGGGCTGAAAGGTCGTCCATCTACTCCGCCGCCGGTTACGCAGCTGTCTGGGCTAAGGAGAACACGCGGCAGGCCATTTTTGCAGCGATGAAAAGGCGTGAAGTCTATGCCACAACGGGGCCTCGTATTAGGGTGCGTTTTTTTGGTGGGTGGGGCTACCTTGCAAGTGATGCTCTCCAGCCAAACCTGGCAGAGGTCGGATACCGAAAAGGTGTGCCTATGGGGGGTGATCTCGTCCAGCGGGGAGACAATAGGGTGCCGTCCTTCCTAATAAGTGCGTCCAGGGAACCAGGCGGGGCTAACCTCGATCGCGTGCAGGTAGTCAAGGGGTGGCGCGATAAAAAGGGGGGCCTCCATGAGAAGGTTTACGACGTCGCCTGGTCCGATAACCGGGAAGCTGATATATATGGAAGGCTGCCTCCAGCCGGCTCGACCGTGAATCTAAATGATGCAAGCTATCTCAATTCTATTGGCAGCCCTTCGTTCTCCGTCACTTGGATTGACACCGATTTTGAACGAGATGAGGCTGCTTTCTACTACGTCCGAGTACTGCAGATACCAACACCCCGGTGGACTACCTATGATGCCGTATTATATGGCTTGAGTGAATTACCTTCCCCCGAGGTCATTCAGGAGCGTGCTTATACATCACCCAAATGGTACACACCATAGCAGCTCCAAACCGCGGGCGCTTCACTCGTTTACAGTTTTTCCAGATCATCACTGGGGCTAGAGTTTCCATAGCCCACGGTGAAGCTCATCGGGATCAGATTCGATTCGTAACGTCTCATGTATAATCAAACTCCTTCGCTTGCTAGGCTCATAAACCGGCCAGTCATTGAGATTACCCGGCTGACCGGTGCGCATGAACCTCACAATGACGTCAGACCACGCCCGGGCAATCTTTCGAACGACCGGGTCATCACGATCGTGATATGTAAATCCATGGGTGTCGGGATTCTCGAAGATATTGAAAACGAAAGCATTTTCACTGCCGTGGGTAGCTCCTAAATGCTTGTGATCAGGCAGGGTCGGGGCTAGGTCAAACCGATAGAACCAACTTCCGGGCCCCGCTGTTGATGTCAATTCAGCGGCCTTCAATGTGGTTCTGCGGAACATATCGGTCCAGATCATTTCATGGTATTGGCCTGGGGATGCATCAGGATAAGTCTCACGCAGAGCGGCAAGATATTTTTGGGGGTCTTCCCCACAAAGCATCTCCTTCGCGAGTCCGCGATTCCATTCTGTATAGTGGTCCTGATCTTGATCACGTCCTTGGGTGTAGAGTGAGCCCTCTCTTAGATTAGTTCCTGTCAGTAGGGGCACACCGCTGTCACCGCGATCTTTTATCGCCTCGAACGTGGAGCGTGTGACCACTGTCTTGTCGACACTTACTCGGAAGCCGAGGTTTAGAGCCAGTATCTCGCTAGCGGACATCGCGCGGAGATGGCTTAAGAACTCTTCCCGTGACACTTTGAGGCGTTTGCAAAGCTCATTGGTCGGGTCATCGGCCGTTTTATATGCGCAGGTTGCGCTGTGTGCGATTGCTTTGTGATACAGGTTATCAGCTGCCGGCGTGGCAAGAAGACTCAGAACCAGCGTGCCACCGGAGGACACGCCCGAGATTGTTACATTTTCAGGATCCCCACCATATTCCTCAATATTATCACTGACCCATTGCAGTGCGAGCACAAGGTCGCGGATACTGTTTGAAGAAGATCCCTTGTACTCGGGACCATGACTTGAGAGATTAAGAAGCCCGAAGGCGCCCAAACGATAGTTGACCGAGACGACCACTACATCGCCCTGGTCAGCCAGCACTGCACCGTCCAGTTCATTCCCAGAACCGTTAATGAAGCCCCCACCATGGATCCAGAACAAAACGGGCCTCAGTTTTCCTGTGATGGATGGTGTAGTGATATTCAGAAAGAGGCAATCCTCACTCATATCACCCAAAATAGGCGCCCCCAGAGTACCCTCGGTCTTGTACTGCATTGCACGGTTGGGGTATCGCGTGGCGTCAAGTGTTCCTGTCCAAGAATCTGACCCCACGGGGCTTAAGAACCTGCGCAGCCCGGTTGGAGGAGCGCCGTATCGCAGCCCCAGAAACAAGGGAACAGACGCGCTGTTTGCGCCGCGAACTTTTCCCAGCCGCGTTGATATTGTCACCATATCGTCACCAAAAGTCTGTCTGTCAAGTGGCAAATGATCATACTTTTTAACTGGCTTCTGCAAGTCCTCGAGTCGAAGTTCCCCCAAATATTTTGTTGAGAGCGCTTTGGTGGCTTTAAAAGGAATTTTTATTGTAGGATGTGGTCACTAAATAATTCATGTTAGGTATGATTATGATACAACTTGGAATATTAGCCGATGACTTGACAGGTGGCATGATGGTGGCGAGTCTCCTCGAGCGGGAGGGAGTGGAATGTCCGCTGGTGACTTCGGTCGAGGGATTGAAAGATGTTGCTAAATCTTCTGCTACAGCCGTGGTAGTCGCTCGCAAGATACGGTTGATTGAGGCCGGCGCTGCGTCGCAGGAGGCAATACAAACGGTGCAAGCGCTCAAGACGATAGGGTGCACTCGCTTTTATTATAAGTATTGTGCAACGTTTGACTCAACAGATCAGGGAAACATCGGACCGGTGGCAGAAGCGATGCTCGAGGCTACTGGTGGCGAGCATACGCTTTTCTGTCCAGCGTTTCCCGAGTATACCGTTACTATATTCCAGGGGAGAATGTTCTTGGGAAGTACACCGCTTGGAGATTCTTTTAAACGGACGGATCCGGTCACACCGATGACGAATTCGAATCTGGTTGAGGTTTTGCAGCCGCAATGCAAGACTGAAGTGGGATTAATCCCGCACTCTCTTTTGCTGCGTGGCACCGAGGCAGTCGTTAATCATATTTCCCAGCCTGCCGAACCGAATCTATATATTGCAGACGCCGTCGACGATGAAGACCTGGTTCGGATAGCAGACCTTGCACTCGATTGGCCACTGACAACTGGAGCGGATGCTTTGCCGATTTTCCTTGCAAGGGCTTGGCAAAGGACGTCTCGGGAACCGGATCGAAAAGAGGCTAAGACGCTTTTGCCNCCAAGCCCGGGGGCTGAGGCGTTTATNNCGGGAAGCTGCGCNGGNCCTACACTGCGCCAAGTTGATCATTTTGAGAAAAGTCATCCAGTCTTTCGNATCGACGTTATTAAGGCTGCNGANGATCCTGGNTATGTTGAAAGCGTTATTGCCTGGGCAAAAANACACATNGACACGGGNCCAATTGCNGTGTCNTCCTCAGCTGATTCGNATGAGTTGCAGCGCTCACAGGCAGCACTGGGCGTGGAGGGTGCGTCTAGTCATGCTGATCGAGTTCTGGGAGATGTTGCGAAGGGCCTATTTAAGCTTGGTGTTCGCAAGTTTGTGGTTGCAGGTGGTGAGACCTCCGGTCAGGTGATGAAGTCTGTCGGAATCACGAACGTCGAGGTGGCTGAATTTGACGAACTAAGTGGAGGCTACTGCCACCAAGGTGGCGACGATCCAGTGTCATTCGTGCTCAAGGCTGGTGCCATTGGTAAGGAGGATTTTTTCTCCATTGCCATCGAGCGAATGAGACTTGCGGAAGGCTCGCAATAAGACGACTCATATGGGCGCTTAATGGGTGATTTTTCTGGCATCCAGCTTGTAGATGTCAGACTGCTTGACTAAGCTGCAAATGAACTCCAGCAAGGTAGCNTTAATATGTTCTCACTAGACGGTTACAAAGCCATCGAGTTAAGCCCTAGAATTGTACCCCGGATTATGCGGGTGGACGGTTCCATCGAAGAGGGCGACGTAGACCCATGNGGTCGACCTTGGGTCATGTGGGAAGGCCGATTTCCACCAGACAACTCTTTGTTCACTATTTATGCGTCCACTGGGATGCCTTTTGATGCCNGACGGGATTGGGCAGTAGGGGNAGAAGGNCCTGCCCCTGATGACAATCCCNTAGGTCTAGAGCAGGAGCGGATGACGTCACANAATGGNTCTCACGNTCAAGGCGGNAAGGGTCACATTAGTCATTGGAAGGGTGTGCCAAANGATATGAAAGGACTCTGGGAGCTCGATTTGGAAACATTTCTGGGTGAAGCAGCAGTTTGCAATCTGTCCAATCTTGAGCCGNAAGCGGTGACAACCGAATCAAATTACCCCAAGGAATACCCAAAAGCCAAATTTTGGCTGCCCAAGGCAGAGCCGGGNGAAACTCGTGGCCAAGAAATTCTGCCCGAGCACCTCAGTAATGTACAGAAGGGTGATATCGTGCTTATGGCGAGNCCCTTCGATGGACTTGAACAGCCCTGGCTGTCAACGAGAACGGTCGAATGGTTAATTGAAGACCGAAANATAAAGATGCTCGGTCTCGGGTACCCCGGAATCGAGTGGCAATATGATCTGAAAGTAGCTGCGCCTGATAACTCCCCAGTCAAGCGAATGCTGCTTGGCGCCAACATNCCTATAGTTCATCCGCTCGTTAATATTGAAACCATTACGTCAGATAGGGTTTTCTATTACGGAATGCCACTGCACGTCGCCAAGCTTGAGGCAAGCTTTGTGAGGGCGGTCGCGTTTGAGGAGCAAGGGGAAAGTTTATGATTAGTTTGAAAGGCAAGAAGGTCATTGACCTGACCGCTGAACTCATAGCGAGAGTCGCCAGGATGGACGGCACCATCGAGTTAGGTAGCCCAGATGTATATGGACACGGTTGGCTCTGCGAAGAAACAATTAACAATAAAGACGGAACAATCGAACACTTGGTGGGTGCTGATATGGGCGCAGTAGCTGATTGGTCAATTGGAGGCTTGAGCGGGCATATGGGTTCGCATATCCAGCTCGGAGTTCGTCATAATGATAACTGGGCNGGCTTACCCGAGGGGATGAAAGGGATATGGGAAATGCCTGTTAATAGCTACTTCGGAGAGGCCTGCGTCTGCAGGCTTGATCACCTNAAAGGACAGAAAATTCGCCCCGANCACCTNGAGAATGTAAGGGAAGGTGATATTGTGCTGCTGTCCAGTTGCTGGGGATCCGGTTGGGGTGATACAAACCAACCCGAGCTTGAAGGAGAGACAGCTTACTGGCTGGCCGAGGAAAAAAAGATCAAGATGCTAGGAGTCGGCGTGCCCGGAATTTCTTGGGAGACCANGATGGATGAACCCGAGCCCGAAAACTGCCCTACACATCGTGCTATGACTGGGAATAACATCCCGATTGTTTATCCGTTGTCTAACATTGANTCGCTGAAGAGTGATCGGGTGTTCTTTATTAGTCTTCCGCTTAATGTGGAGCGCATGGAGGGCACCTGGGTCAGGGCAATAGCCATCGAGGACAAATGAACCGGCTGAATTGCAGCTCTGCTAGAGAGTAAGAGGGATAAAGAGAAATCCTGCTGTGGTATTTGCCGGCTTTAATACAGAATAGTTTGACTGAGGAAAGATTTATGACTGAAACGGCAAGCGTGACGCAATCGGAAGTAAAAAATCTGGAAACGGAAATGGCAGCGCTTAAGGGCAATATCAATAGTGATTCAGCAGATGGCAAGNGTTACATCTNAGAACGCGGTCCCTTTTCAATCCAAGCTAACCACCAGATGCAGCCGACNATTCCCTTAGGAACTTTTGAAGGCAAAAAGCACGTCGTCGAAAACTGGGACATATCCAGACTTCTGGNCGATTGTGNCAACTAAGGAAAAGGTTTGCGAAATGTTNGGTGAAATGCTGGAACTCGCAGCCTCTGGTTCATCTGAACACAGGTTGCAGATGCAAGAGGGAGAGAATGGCATGCGTTTGGCACATGTCTGGTTCGGANNNAATTTTCACCTTTTTCGACACAGNCATCCTTTAGGGGATTGCACCTATTATGTTGCTGCCGNCGAACTCACAATGGGCAAAAGGAGACTAAAGGCAGGGTCTACTATTTTTGTGCCGAATGAAATGCCTTACAAGTTTGTAGCAGGACCGGACGGTGTTGAGGTTTTGGAGTTCAGGTCTGGGGGCGCTATANCCGGGAAGCCAAAAATGAAAATCGAAGAGACTTCGCTTGCCTCGATTCAAAAGATCATTGATGATTACAAGGCCAACCAGCACCTCTGGAAAATCCCGCCTAACTTNAGCGACACGGGTCACGTGAAGCCTCATGAAGATAGCAANNATCCTTGAGTTATGGATGACAAATTAGTTCGAAGTCCACAGAACGGTAGCTACATATTATATTCCGCACCGCACTCGCTTTATGCAGGGCGTGCGCGCGCCTATTTAATCAAGAGAGGCATTTCATTCGAGGAGCGNTCTCTTGGNCATAATGGTTTCAAGAGGGCAGCGGCCCTAGGAAAACTGCCTACTATTCCCATATTGGTTACCCCACTAGGTGAGGTTATTCGTGACGGGGCCGCGATTGTTGAACACTTTGAGTCCACATCTGGACATCCTTGCAGTCCTTCCGGCCCATTGCAAAACCTATTGAGTATACTATTTGACGTGATCGGGGCCGAGGGGTTGCGCAGACCAGCCATGCATTATCGCTGGAATTACCCAGAGGACAACNACGNGTTCTTACGCCAGCATTTTTTTTTGCTTTTTCCACCGGATACGNCCGATCGCGAGAAGAAAACCGAGTCCGCAATGGTGAAGTTGCGCAGCGTNACNAAGCTGCGCGGTGTCAATGAGGACACCCGGGAGTTGGTTGAGGTATTATATCTTGAATTTCTCGATGCGCTTAATAATCATTTTAAGCTAAACCCGTATCTGCTAGGCGATCGCCCTTGTGTTGGTGATTTCGGGTTGCTCGCACCCCTTTATGGACATTTGGGCAGGGANCCTNATCCTGCAGCGTTAATGAAAAAACGGGCGCCGAGAGTTTATCGCTGGGTCGAGCGAATGAATCGTGCAGATAAGGATGCCTCGGAATATTTTGATCGCGGTACTGATTTTTTGCCNAACGACGAGATTCCTGACACTCTCCNATCTGTATTGCGTGTTGTAGCTCAAGATTTTATTCCAGAGACCGCTGCGTCAGCTGATTTTTTGAATTTTTGGCTNTCACAGAACAAGCCAGAAGCAGGAACTCCTGCAGTTTTTCGACTCGGNGNATCAATAGGAAGTATTGATTTTCAAGTTAGAGCTCAAACTATCAAAGCTCTCGTTGTGCCCTATCGGCATTTNCAGCTGCAACGCATACATCGAGTTTTCGACGAATCCGAAACGCAAGAGCAAGGTCGGGTTAATCGGCTTCTCNGTTCTTGCGGTATGGCGGACGTGCTGAATATNAGATTACAGCGGCAGATTGGTCGACTGGATAATCTCGAGGTTTGGTTAGACTGAGTGCCAGTGGATATTGAGCCTAAGTGTTGTTAGGCGANTTCTTTGATCGTATTCGCGGAGAATCGATGCGTTTCTGTTAGGTAATTATTTTGACGTCCATCGGGGTATTATCCTAGCGGGTGCCTGAGGNCATCTATGGGAAAAAGGGCTGCTTGGGGATAGCGTAACTGGCACAAAGACATCGGAGGTTATAACTGTAGGGCATNTCGTGACAACNTATGCTGTCTGCNTTATTAATGCGGTGGCTATTTCGATGGCCCATTGTTTGAAATGTTTCGCAAGTTCCGGTATGANCANACCCGATCATTCCAAGAGATGGGTGAGTTTTTCCAACACGCTTTTCTGATTCTGTGTGTTGCGGAATATACTGGCTATCCTAAAATATTAAGCAGGAGAATCATTGAATGTCTNCCCACAAGCTAACCCCAGGATCTGAGTTTCCTGAACTTTCTGTATTTGATACAANCGANAAACTTGTCGACATTAGCAAGCCTTTGAGTGATGTGAAATGGCAGATGATTATTACTTATCGTCACCGTAATTGTCCCAAATGCACGGANCATCTNNTTAAGCTGACGAGNCTTCGCCAGCGTTTGTTGGACATTGGTATCGACCTCGCGGCTGTTTCCTGCGATAGCAAAGAGGATCTGAACGATCATCTCAACGAACTTGATGTCAATTTCCCCCTNTTTTACGGCTTGACAATTGATCAAGCCCNAGGCCTCGGTCTTCATATTTCNCCNCCANAGCCGCCGAAGGTAGACCATGANTTTTCTGAACCTGGTCTATTTGTCATCAATCCAAAAGGGCAGTTGGAGCTTATNAGCATATCAAACAACCCCATTTTAAGACCTGACNTGGACNTTTTTGTGAGCGCTTGGGAGAAGGCTCTTGGAAAATAATATGCCGANCGAATCGGTAACTGCCTAGTGTGAATTCTTTAGAGCATCGCTGNAGNCAAGAAAATTTCAAGNTATNTGGGCNTGGGAGACAGCTTGCTNTAGGGTCATCGGTGTTTTTGTTGCAAACAGTTATCTCTCAAATGGCATGAACTGCGCGATCAAAGGTGTTTNNCGCTCAACTTATAATCGGTCTAGAGGAGCACTTTAGTCCCTCGATACGCGAATAATCTTGCCCTCTGGACCATTTGTGACCAAAAGCAAACTTCCGTCAGGGGCGGTGGTCACATTCCTGATTGCNCCGAGTTCCTCGAATAGNATTTCCTCGTCCACTACACGGTCTTCAAACATGGTCAGTCTTCTGACGTCTCCCGGCACCATTGCAGTAACAAATAGATTACCTTTCCAGTTNGGAAACATGTCGCCATTGTATAGCGTCAGGGCTGAAGGTGCGATTGATGGTACCCAGTATTTTACCGGTTGCTCCAACCCCTCTCCCTCGGTAAATGGGGAGATCAAAGCCCCGCTATAATCAATACCGTAGGTAATTAATGGCCATCCNTAATTNTTCCCNGCGGTCACGATATTCAGCTCGTCCCCTCCTTTGGGCCCATGTTCATGCTCAAAGATAGTTTTTCCATCTTCACTCAGAGTGAGGCCGGTCGGATTTCTGTGACCAAATGACCATATCTCTGGAAGGGCATCGTCCACTCCTAAAAACGGATTGTCGTCCGGTACCGTACCATCATCGTTTAGACGAATAATTTTTCCNACGTGATTGTCTAGGGTTTGTGCTTGGTCGCGATAATTAAAGCCGTCTCCTGACGTAACTAACATTGTACCGTCTCGCAGAAACAANATTCGGGCGCCATAATGTGCAGTAGTTTTCCGAGGTGGCTGGGCCTTNAAGATTTGTTNAACATTGGTGAGCTTGTCACNTTCAAGCTGTCCCCGAATGACCGTCATGGCATTTAGAGATGGATTTTCACTGTCCGCNTCGCCGAAAGAGAGGTATAGNTAACGGTTTTCGTTGAATTGCGGGTGCAACGCNACATCGCAAAGCCCTCCCTGAGTTAAGTCCGTTGGCACCAGAAAAACCGATGGGATCCCTGCTATTGGCNGTGGATCAAGTTCNCCGTTTACAATCCGACGTAATCGACCAACNCCCTCTGTCACCAACATTTCATTTTCTGACACAACCGCGATCCCCCAGGGGTGGTCCAGCCCTTCGGCAATCGATTCCATTTTGTATTTATCTTCAGAGGCCACGATAGGGTTAATACACAGCATTAACGCTAGCCAAAAGAAGAAATAATATTGCATCCNAGTCACCCTTTTAGGTTGATACCAAANATATAGCCACCCAACGCGCCTGTGGCTGTCAGNTAGATTTTGCCGAAAACTGACTGGGCTCCGCGATACATCTCCATGTCCCAGACGAGCGGGGGAAAAAGAGTCACNAGCGCCATGATCCCTGATGCTCCGGCGAAAGCGTAAAAATATTTNTTCTCGATGGTAATCCAATTNAATANGANCNNNGCNACGAGGAAAGCAACAAAAAANACNAGNGAAANAACNANTNNTATNGGGGGAAGNGCNCCATGGAANTTCATGCCNATCAANTCTGANC
>PCDB01000046.1:0-25531 GCA_002591625.1 Porticoccaceae bacterium | reverse complement strand
GCNAANANAACNNTNGCCAAATCAACNGGCATNCCCATTTGATAGAGGTAAAGCATGTTGCTCATGGTTGTTTGAAATATAAAAAGGAACGTCACCAAAAACACCGTGAGGAGAAAAGCTAAAGATTTTTTCGCCATGAGGATATACCAACACTGTGAATCAAAGAACTCAGGTTACCATGTTGCCGATTGAGCGCAGATACAATGTCTCGAATGTGAAAATGGTATTCACCCATATGCACAGTTATATTTGTGTGGGGGGAAATGGGCAGCCCTTTAAACAATCATTGTAATACTCATTAAGAATAAATATCTTTGAATACAAAAACTTCAAGAGCAAGTTTTAGGCCCCTTACTTGTTATCGGATCCGGCTCTATTTTATGCGATTGGGCATGAGCTGAGCCAGCATGTCAATTTTATTGCAACAATAGTTCTGACGCGGAGCAGGCGTTTAAAAAGTTCTCCAAATATGCAATGGCCAGAATTGCTTCTTATTCTCAAAAAGCTAGTCGTAACCCCAATTAAAATGGGGGAATACCAGATTTCGACCCTTGCGAGCAGTTGTGACTTGCTAAATTTTGTGGTTTAACTGCAATTAGTATATCTTTATCAAGAAAAACATACTTATAAGATTAGAAGGGGAAACATATGAGTAAGCTTTTAACTCGGGTGCTGATGGCGAGTTTGATGCTGCCGGGAGCTATGTGGGCTTCTGCAGATGATGATTCAGCTAGGCAGGGTATTGAAGAAATTATGGTCACTGCAACCCGACGGGAAGAGTCGGTCATGGAGGTGCCTCAGTCAATACAGGCCATACAGCGAGAAACGCTTGAACTGCCCATTTATAGAAATGTTCGGGACATCTTCAACAAAGTGCCTGGTGCGACCGCAGGAATCACCCAAGGTGGGAAACTGCCGGTGGCGGAAGGTATTCAACTGAGAGGCAGTGGCATCACACAGACAAATGCTGGGGGAGGCATGCAGCCGGTAGGCTACTACATTGATGACATACCCTACGTAGATCCTTTTGGCGCTACACCGCCTCCCCTAGGTACGTTTGATCTAGACAGCATCGAAGTGCTCAGAGGGCCTCAAGGCACCAGTTGGGGTCAAGACTCCTCTGCAGGTAGCGTGATCATGAGAACAGCGCCAGTCAACATGGAAGAATTCGGCTATAGAGTCTCGGCGGGCATGATGTCTTACTCGAAAGGTAGTCAGGGTTATGAATACAGTGCAATCGTAAATGCTCCCATAATCGAAGGTAAGCTAGGATTGAGAGTTGCTATTGAATCTCAAGAAGATCCGGGTTTTGGGGAGGTTCGAGGGCGCCCAGAGGTCGAAGACCCTTTTAATACTGAGAGAGACACCCTCAGAGCCAAGCTGACGTGGTTGCCCACTGACAGCTCAGAGGTGACCTTCACGCACACGGAATGGGCAACGAAATACCGTTTCATTCCGGGGTCAAACATTATTGATTCGAGTAGAGGGGTAATGGAGGTTGTTCCGCTAAGCTGGGATCTCGGTCTTGAAGTATTCCCCGATGGCATTCCAATCAATAACTACGATATTGAGTGGAATACAGTAATGGTTAATGTTGACCTTGGATTTGCAACTTTGACCTATGCAGGAGGCAATGTTGAGGCAACTGACAGGGATTATGTCGACGAGAATCTTGCCTACGGCATCGTAAGTCTCACAGAAATGCCATCAGACACCACTACTCATGAGATCCGTTTGGTGTCTAAAGAGGGTCCGATTGAATGGTTGGTTGGATTCCTAGACATGGACGCAGAGAGCGCTAATGAGCTCGCCTACAACTATCAAGTTTATGGGGAGTTTACGGACTATAATAAAACAGACCTAGAGGCGCAAGCGGCCTATGGCGAGGTAACTTGGAACGTGAGCGATCAGATCAGCGTCTTTGGCGGCATTCGGAGCCAAGAAGAAGACCGTACAGAGAACTCAAGCTCTGCAATGAGAGCGCCAGGTGATCCTCCCGGAGGGCCCTACACGGGCTATCAGCTTGGTGCTGGTGCGGCTTCCTACAGTCACGATAATACAAGCTACCGATTCGGTGTCCGCTGGATGCCTTCGGAAAACGGGATTGTCTACCTGACAAGATCCACAGCGTCCCGCGCACCCGTTCCAGTAACAGAAACGACTCGAGCACTTTTAGCGGCTGAGGGGTTCCCCAACCTGAGCGATGCAGACGCCTCAGAGATGACGAGCACCGAGCTTGGCACCAAGTGGACATTGATGGATGGTAGCCTTGACTTAGAACTAGTTTATGCGCTCGGTGAGTGGGAGGATATCCCAATGTGGTCTGGCTATGGCCTAGCAGGTGGTCCCCTTTCAGCTGCAGTCGGCGGTACAGACGCTGATATCGATGCTATAGAGGTAATGCTGGATTGGAGGGTGACCGACAGTTTTGGCATCACATATGTGGGGGCATTCACCAGTAGCGAGGTGACAGGTGTTCCAGATCCGTCGAAGGTTGCTAACTTCCCTACCGCAATTCGTGTTGGAGGCGACCTCTATAACTACTCGCCTAGAACGCACGCCTTGACGTTAAACTATGCTATGGACTTCGATTCAGGGTGGCAGGGATATGCCAATGCCACGTATTCTATGAGAGAAGCGCCAGACGGGTTCAGTTCGGTTTTAACGCCAACAGCCTATGTTAAGGCTTATGAGGACTACAAGGTACTGAATCTGAGTGCGGGCGCAAGAAAAGACGGTTGGGATGTTAATGTGTCGATATCTAACGCTACCGATTTCGATGGGCAATACACGCCAGATTATTCACGTGTTAATCAGTCGATCATTATGTTCCCGAGAGCTTTTCACCTCAGAATCAGTCACAGCACATTCTAAGAAAGTATTACGCGTTGGCAGTCCCATTCCGGGGCTGCCAAGTTGCGTTTAGTCTATGCCTCTTCCTCTGAGGCGTGAATTACGACAGTACCAGCATCCCCATCGATGGTTATCAACTGCCCATGCTTGATGCGGGTGGTTCCATTTCCGACCCCAAGAACCGCGGGTATGCCATATTCTCTGGCGACAATTGATCCATGGGCCAGAATACTCCCAACATCTGTAACTAAGCCAGCGGCATGCGCAAAAAGCTGAGTCCATGCCGGTGTTGTTAGAGGGCTCACAAGAATACTGCCCGGAATCATCTTGTCGAACTCCGATGGTCCGAGAACCACACTGGCTCTCGCAGTAATGGTTCCGGAGCTGACAGCGAATCCACGCATGGTATCGCTGCTTTCGTCGTTGTTGATCTGGGTCTCCTTGAACGAGACGCCATCAATATTACTCGCCATGGCAGGCAGAGTTCCCGGTGGGTGATGACGTTTTCTTGCCTCCCTGAGCTCTCGGCGCTCCTCAGCCAGGGCGGCAAACTTGGTATCGGTTGCATTCTGCGTCCGAGCTATTATGGCCTCGGTAATTTCGTGGCTGTCCAGGAAGAAAATGTCATCGGGGCGCTCGAAAATCCCCGCCTCAACCAACCTCTGACCCAACTCAAAGGCCATGGGGCGCAATATGGACCAGGTGTAACCAAATAGGAAGGCTACCTCCTCCCGAATATAGTTATATTTCCTAGCAAGCCATAGCCTGAATCGAAGTTGCCAGTACTCTAAACCTGAAAGTAAATCTGTGATCTCTCTCGTCTTTTGCTCGCGAATAGCAGCAGTCTTTTTAGACTGGTTGTCTGGGTGGTAGTCCTTATTTCGAACCATGGCCTTAAGCGAGGCGAACAAGGCTGAGGGGTCTTCTATTTGCGTTGGTTCAATAAAATCCATGCTATAGCCCTGGTGACCATATTTTTCCAAGTAGTGATCAATAGCTGCCACCGTTTCAGAGCCTTTCTCATGGTCTCGAAGTGCTTGCATTAAAAAGGGTGCGGGCACCACAAGCACCGTGTAACTGAGATCTTTATCTTCCCGAATGCTCTTTGCTATCTCAAACAAGTCCGCATTAGATTGCATCGTCTTTGACTTGATGCCCGATAGAAACTGTCCGCTAATAAAATTGTGTTCCGGCAGCGTTTTCTGAAGAAATACATTAAGCTGGTCGTCTGTTGATTTTGCGACCCCAAATGTATGACTGCCTCCACTACTCCAGTAGTGACCCTCCTCGACCCCCATCTCGCATATACCATCGAGCAGCTCTGTGTCCGAGGCCTTTTTAATGTCTAATTGTCGCCATTTCTCCGCGACGCCTTCGAGCCTCGGCTTGCAGTTGTCGTACCAATTGTTCAGCTCTTTATCATTCCATGCGCTGTGATTGAATGCGAGGAAGGTTTGATGTCCAATTTTTGGCAGGGTAACCAAGGCGTCAATGTCTTCCTTTTCTCCAGATCGCCAATTGTCGAATGCTTGCCTGTCATCATCGCTTAGGCTCGCTCTAAAGGGGTCGATATCACCCACGGCTTGGTCAGTCAAGCCCGCGACCAATTTGTCTTGTTCTGGGCCCCAGACCGCATGCTCCATTGCCTCGATTTCCTCCTCTGACACGGTGCCTTGCTCCCCTTGCGCCCTGAGATCTGCCATATATTCATGCAGTTGAGGCCAATCAAAACGTTGATAACCGTAACCGTTCACCGTAACAAACATTGGGCCGCCGCCATGCATGCCTAGACCCTTTTTTCGGGGTGATTCAAGCCCTCGAGTTAGGTACAACTCTTCAAATAGGGGGCAAATCGGGTCCGGCATGTTTTCGACGATTTGCCTCCGGCTGACGTAGACGGCTGGGGGAGTCGGTTCCCAGACTACCTCGATGGGTTGGACGGGAAGATTAGTTATGGGACGCGACTGAAGAAGGTGCAGTTCGCCGTCGCAGAAGGCCCACTCGATATCCTGGGGCACTCCATCATAAAGGTTTTCAATTCTTAGAGCGCACTCGGTAAGTTCTCGTAGCATCTCATCTGACATTGAGGAGTTTTCGCGATTGGCTTCAGATACGTCTTCAAGCCGCACGCCCTGATCACCATCAGAAACAATTTGTTGCTCTTTGGGGCCGAGGATTGATTCCTTAACCTCTAAATTATTATGGTCGACGACAAAGGTGTCTGGCGTCACCTGCCCGCCAACGACGGCTTCTCCCAAGCCAAAGCTTGCGTTTATTATAATTTCCGACCGCTCGCCTGTGGCAGGGTTGGCGGTGAATAATATTCCCGAGACGTCAGAAGGAACCATGACCTGTACGACCACTGCCATAGCCACGCTACCCTGATCAATGCCGTTCTGGTGCCGATAGCTTATGGCTTGAGCGGTCCAGAGAGATGCCCAGCACTTGCGGACAGCCTCAGCGACCTGATCAGGCCCTCGGACATTTAGGAAGGTTTCCTGTTGCCCCGCGAACGAAAATTCAGGCAGGTCCTCTGCGTTGGCTGAAGATCGAACAGCAACGGGGCATTGGCCGTCACCCAGCGCATTGTAGGTAGCCTTGATCTCTTCGAGAATATCACTAGCCATTGATGCTCCCAAAATTATTGCGCTGATCTCCTCCGAGCAGGCATCAAATGCTGGGTATCCGTCTTTAAGGCGGGGCCTGGCCTTTTCTAGGATTTCTGATTGAAGGTTGTTGTCGGATACAAACTTTCGGTAGGCATCGGCGGTGACAAGAAACCCCCCGGGTACTGCAAAACCGGCCCGCGCCATCCGTGCAAGTGACCGGCCTTTGCCCCCGACTAGTTCTAGAGAATCGTTGGTCGTGTTTATGGCTGTTGTGTGCATTATCTCTATTTTTTCCTTGTTGCTTATTCCCAGAATCGATCGAGTTTGAACCAGGCTCTGACCGGAAACGCTTCTCCCGTGATCATGTCAGCCGCAGGTGAAGCAAGATAGCGGCACATGTTTGCTACGTCAATCGGCCCTGGTGGCCTGGTCAAGCGAGGTACCTCCTCACCGTCCTCAGTTTTTTCAGGAGGAATGACGCCATAGCCGATCATGGCAGGCGTTGCAATCAGGCCCGGAACTACGGTATTAACGCAAATGTTATATTTCGCCCATGAGTATGCTAGGTTGCTACTCAGGCTTAAGATGCCTGCCTTGGCAGCTGAGTAGTGAAGCAAGCCGGGGTTGCCCTTAGTACCCGCTGTAGACGAGATGTTGATGATCTTTCCGTAGCACTGTTTGATCATTTGTTTGCCTGCCGCCATGCAGCAGTTGAAGGTTCCGGTTAGATTTACATCGATCATTCGCACCCAGTCTTCGTAGGACGTGTCCTCTGGCTCACAGGGCATTACCCCGCCGCCAGCGTTATTGATTATGACATCGATATGTCCAAACTCTGATACTGAGGCGTTGATCAGGTTCTCCACCGAGTCCGGTTTTGTGATGTCCGTTTGTATGGAGAGTGTTGAGGTGTCTGCCAGCTTTTTCTCTGTCTCTTGCAAGGCCTCCTCATTTCTACTAGTGAGCACGACGGTAGCGCCTGCGAACGCAAACTCCCGGGAAATGACTTGGCCGATTCCCCCAGCAGCGCCTGTCACGATGACGACTTTATTTTTGAGTTCGAAATGAGACATAGAACGCTCTCGAATTACATTTGGTTTATTATGCATCCTATCGAATTCATAGGCATCAATACGGCTTGGAACTTGAGAACAAACCCACCCAAAAATGGGTGATAAGGGTAATTACTGGGAGTTTGCAGCTTTATTATGGTTTTAAAAAAGAGCATTCTTGTGCGAACGGCATCGGGATAAGGATTTAGCTATGGTTGTGGAGTATGCTGAACTACATCGGCCCCAATTTCATTTTACAGCGCGCAGAAACTGGATCAACGATCCTAACGGCCTTGTGTTTCATGAGGGGCTTTGGCACTTGTTCTTTCAACACAACGAGGAAGCTCCTACATGGGGCAGGATGTGGTGGGGACATGCGGTCAGTCGAGATTTGTTTCACTGGAAACAGGTCGAAAACGCACTACATCCCGATCACATGGGGAGTATGTTTTCCGGCTCTGCTGTCGTTGATCACGATAACACTGCCGGATTTGGTGTTGGTGCGCTGCTGCTTTTTTACACGGCTTTTGGCGAGCATGCAGAGCCTGCCTGCCCCACCTCTCAGTGTCTTGCCTACAGTACCGACAATGGTAAGCAATGGAAAAAGTATAAAGAAAACCCGATTATAGGGTGGATGGAGGCGGACAACCGTGATCCTAAGGTGGTCTGGCATGAATCTTCGCGGCGCTGGATCATGGCGCTGTATCTAGAGGATGAACGCTATTGCCTGCTGCGTTCAAGTGACGCCAAGACCTGGAAGAGGTTTCAAGAGATCACTCTCGAAGGTGAATCGGAGTGCCCCGATTTTTTCCCGATATTGGATGACGACGGAGCGGAATGGTGGGTTTTTGCAGGTGCTGGTGGTAGCTACAGAGTGGGTAGCTTCGATGGTGAAACGTTTGTGCCTGAAACGCCAGTCCTTCAATATGAGCATGGGCGAAATGGTTATGCGGCGCAGACCTGGAGCAATGCGCCAGACAATCGGCAGATTCAGATCTCTTGGATGGCGGGAGGCAGGTACCCTGAGATGCCTTTTAACCAGCAGTTATCATTGCCCGTACAACTGTCTCTTGTCGGTTCAGGCAAATCGGCTAGGCTCAAGCGATGGCCTGTTCGTGAGCTGGACGTGCTGCGCATAAGGACGGTGTCTGTCGCACGACAAACAATCTCCAAGGGTCAGCCAATGATAGCGGAGACAGACGGAATTTTGCTGGATGTATCATTCAAGGTGTTTCGGCAATCTGCAAAGGGTTTTTATGTCGTCGCACGAGGACATCCGATCGTTTTCGATTGGGATGAAATGACGTTGAGCGTTGAGACAAGCGGGAAAAGCAAGATGACCGAGGACAGGCCCTTTGCAAAACTACCAGAAACGGACGAGCTCGGGGTTCGATTGATTATAGATCGGACGTCCATTGAAGTGTTTTTGGATGGCGGGTCAATTTCTGCTTCTTTCTGCTTCCTTCCAGATGGCTACATACACCCTCTCGTTCTACACTCTTATAGTAGTGAGCAAATAATTGAAGATTTTAGGCTCCATGAGCTTGACTCGACATGGAAAGAGACATGAGTGATAAATCCAAAGTACTCGTTATTAGTGATATCCACGGGAATGCAGAAGCACTGCGGGCTGTTATGACCGCGGAGGATGATGCGGACCGCGTGGTTTTTCTCGGCGATGCCTTTGTTTCTGGGCCGCAACCAATCGAGACTGCGGAACTGCTTGAGTATCTCGAAGCTGATGTATCTATTATGGGGAACCATGACAGGGAGGTTCTCGACGCCAACCTTTTTACTCACTGGCCGGAGGGATGGGTAGCATTAAATGAGTGGATAATCGAGTCCTTGGGGACAGAGGTGATAGATCGGGTGCGCGCGTTCAAGCCAGCAGGGGAATATGAGATCGGTGGCATCTCGATGTACCTTCACCACGGCGAACTTGAACAGGGGATTCCTTCGCCTCTCCCAGATGCGCCGGCTGAAAGTTTTCTGGCCATGGGTAGCGAAAGTCGTTGTCCTCTGGTCCTTTTTGGGCATACTCACGTCCAGTTTACTCGAACCATCGGCGAGAAAACTTACATTAATCCCGGGAGTGTCGGACAACCTCGATGTGGGAAACTCCATGCGTGCTATGGCGTTTTTGAGAACGGGCGCTACTCACCGCGTCAGGTCACCTACGACCCGGGCCCTTGGATTGAAGCGCTTGAGAGTCTAGAAGTTCTNAAGAATCGGCTATCGATGAGGGAGTGGCTNAAGACTGCACTCCTCAGCGGTTATGGGATAGGNGAGAAAGAGCCCTGGACCCGATATCATGCGGAGGGTTACNCCTANGAGNGGCATCGATGCNNANAAAAAATGTTAGANCAGATGCTCNNNGGNGGGNTGCGGTCCATCACTCGATAAGATTGCAAAAAATGAATCTCGGGTAAATAGCTTCTGGGCACAAAAAGACTTGAGCTGGGAGCGGCCTTCAGGCTTGGGCTTACCAAGTGCNTCTGCCCCNTGGACTGCTTAGAATANTNAGAAACAGCTTCCTTGCTGAGCGCACCCCCTAGCGATACTACTTTCGAATAGTTGCTGGCAAATGTTGTCATAATTTCATCTGCGACGCGCCGCCTAATTTTCAATTTTCTCTCGNGCCCTATCTTCTGTAGAAANGGACCGAGTAACCAGCCACCAATACCCCCATTGCATCCCATCAGTCCTATTGAGAACCGTGGGCGATGGCTCTAGCCCCCCATAGATATAAACTTGCTTGTGCTGGGCAGACCTGNAGCGGCCATATTGGGAGCCTTTGGCGAGCNAAGCTTGCTCCATTNCTGTTAATACATCGCATGCCAGTCGTNCCCCGCCGGTTGCGTCAAAAGCAATGTNAGCTTGAGCCTCGAGCACCGCATCTTTTAGATCGCTTNGGAACGAACCTTTACTGGAGTCAAAAACATAGGTTGCTCCGATATCATTTAATAGTTTCTCCTGCTCGGGTTTTCGGATAACGTTCACAAGGGGTATGTTCTCTGCCAAGCAAAGTCTCTGCAGCATCTCGCGATGACACGCCATCATTCATCAACAGACACTNCTGTNTGCNCAGTGTTCGATATTCGCTATACATTGANCCGCCTATCATTCCAACGGTTTTTCCAATCATCGCCTGGACCCCATCAGACTTGCCCGCTGCAATGACCNCGCCGGCTCCCTCATTGCCCACAGGCATTGATCGATTTATCCTCGAGCTAAGCTTCTCCATCTTCAGGGGGCTAATAGGCGCCTNAAACACCGTTTTANNCTCTGAGCCCGATGATTTTCCTTTAGCGATATCGCACCCCGCCAGCAGGGCGCCAAGGTCCGATGGGTTGATGGGTGCTGCCTCGACTCGAACCAGCACTTCGTCCTATTGTGGAGGCGCTACTTCAACTTCCTCCAAACAGAGTTCTAAACTCCCATCTTGACTTACCAGTGATCTTAACTGACGTCCTACGCTCGGCAATGTGCTCATCTTGCACCTCACTATGTTAATCTTGGTTTTTGAATATATAGTCTGTAGCCGTAACCTTAGCCGCCTGACTTCCGGCTGCAGGTGAGTCAATACAAGATGGGATTCTAGGCGTTTTTTCGCAGGTAGATAGACCGCTTGGGTTTTTCAAATACTCGTCTTACCATAGGTTCAAACGCTTGAATTGGCATGTTGTCATAATCAGGATCGAAACAGTTCTGGTCATATTTTTCGCAGAACTCCGCACAGGCTTCCCAGTTCTCATTGGCTGCGAACTGATCCCGCATATTCTGATCAAGGCCAAGATAGTGAAAAAAATAATAGCCCTGAAAGATTCCATGATGCTTAACAATCCAATGATTTTGTTCTGAAACGAACGGTTCCAGAATGGTTGCGGCCAGATCGGCATGATTTGCCGAGGCTATGGAGTCACCAATATCGTGTAATAGCGCGCAAACGACGTATTCTTCGTCTTTTCCATCTCTATAAGCTCTTGTGGCCGATTGAAGGCAGTGGGTGTAGCGGTCAACAGCATATCCGCCAGAATCTCCTTTCAAAAGCGAGAGATGAGCTAATATTCTGTCCGGGAGTTGCCTGGCAAATCCCTTTGCATGCTCCATAATTATTTCATAGTCTTCAGAAGTGGCATCTGCCATGCTGGTGAATGAGGTTTGTAGGATCATTTATTTGTTTTTTCCTTACTGTGCTCAATGGTATTTAAAAACAACATTTGAGATACGCAATGAAATTCCCTCTTACTTTCAAGTGCTCTTGTAATTATCGAGGTTTTCCATACTGGTTCTGCAGTGTTAAGAGGCGCCAGTCAAGCTGAGTCCGGCATTCCCGGAGCCTATCTAGCATGGATAGCCACGATTGGGTTACCACTCATTAGCTAGGAACGGACAAATTTATTAGCCAATAATGTAAAACAAATTTCCCACAAGTTCTATTTTTAATTAACAGCAAAGTCCGTCTAAGAGGGACAAACCCCCCAAAATGGGTGAGAAATGTTGTCGGCGCCCATGCGCTCCTTTATTGTTGCTGTGAAAGATATCAAACTTGGTGAATTAAGCTTAAAGAATGGCAGACAAAATTCTCATAATTGGAGTTATCTCCATGGCTGGCACATTCAGAACCCTTTGGATAGGGCAGATGCAATCATGAAAATATCCGGTTTTGATACGTTACATGCCGATGCGGGTCGGTCTTTCTCATTTCTTAAAATAACCACCGATGAGGGTATAACCGGTTGGTCTGAATATACTGGCATTTCGGAAATTATTCGTCGTAAGGGTCTCACTTCGCTAATCGAGTCAATGCTGAAACTGCTGGTTGGCAGAGATCCAAGGGAGGTTGAGAAGATAACCAGCGACTTGTATTTAGAGACCCGTCAGTCGCTGTCAGGGCTGAATCACCAGGCTATCGGCGCCATCCAGAATGCCCTTTTGGATATTACCGCTAAGGCGTTGGGAGTTCCTGTATATCGCCTATTTGGCGGGCCGTTGAGAACTCGGATTCCGATGTATTGGTCACATTTCGGTACCTATAGGTTGCGAAGAAGCTATGAGATTCACCAAAAAGAGCTTATTCGAGATTTAGATGGCATGGCTGCCCATGCTCAAGACGTAATGGCGGAGGGATATCCAGCGCTGAAAACCAAGATCCATTATTTTGATGAGACCGGCGGAACAGGCTACTTTCCCTGTTTTGGCAGTGAGCCCGGAGCACCAGAGCTGAACCTGTCTCCATCGATTCTCAAGATAATTGTCGACCAGATGACTGCCCTTAGGGAGGCAGTGGGCGATGAGTTAGATCTTATCCTTGATTTGAACTCGAACTTCAAGGCCGACGGTATCATACGAATTGCCCGTGCGACGGAGCACCTCAATTTACGCTGGCTTGAGGTTGATGTGTTCGATGCTGATACGCTGCGAGACATTCGCGACCGATCCCCCATGCCTATTGGTGGTTGCGAGATGCTCTGCACTGCTAGAACATACACCCCGTTTTTTGCCTGTCGGGCAGTCGATGTGCCCTTGGTGGACGTGGCCTGGAATGGGTTTCTGGAGTCAATTAAAATCGCTGCCGTTGCCGATGTGTTTGATTTAAACGTGTCGCCCCATAACTTTACCGGCCACTTGGCTACGCAGATCAATGCGCACTTTTCAGCGATTACCCCCAATCTCGAGCTCATGGAATATGATGTGGATGAAGTGCCGTGGCTTGGTGAGTTTTTTAACGAGCCACTACAAATTGAAAACGGAGTTTTAGTGCTGAGCGAGAAGCCTGGATGGGGCATGGATGTTGACGAGGAGGCTGTTAGGGCAAGGCCACCAAGAGTTTTGATTAACTGAGCATAGCTACCATGATTTTGTCATGTGTCTTCGGTGTGAAAAAGAATCGAAACCCGCTTGTCTCATCCACCGGTTGTGCATAGCAACTTAACGGGAGCATAGAATGACTAAGTCGTTAAAAATCACGCTTTGGGGGCTCGGGACTCTCATCTCACTGATACTTGCTTTCATTTTTATTAGTCCGTTAATAGCTGGATGGCTGCTGGCGCCGGATCATGAGTTTGGGACAAAACCCATCNCGGATGCACCCGATTATTCGCTGCGGAGCCACTGGGCTGCATGGCCGGACGATTCCAGCCCAGCTGAAAGGCTACCCCAGGGAATAGATAAAGTTCCGCAAGAGGATCGGCTAGCGGCAGCATTCTTCNTTCATCCCACCACTTATGGAGGAAAAGAACATTGGTTGCAGCCGATGGACGATGAAGTGACTAAGAGAAGCACTGACTTGGGGGCCATCTCTCGTCAGGCCTCCGCGTTTAATGCTTGTTGCCGGGTTTATGCCCCCAGATATCGGCAGGCGAATATTGTTGGCCACAAAGCGGTATGGGAGCAACTGAGCGATCTAGGATACTCGGACATCCGTGCGGCATTCAGGTTTTTTCTCGCAGAGATCGACCCCGATGCGCCGATTATACTGGCCAGTCATAGCCAGGGGACCTTTCATCTCGTCAGGCTCTTAATGGAGGAAGTGGATGGCAAACCGGTGATGGACCGGCTAGTGGCGGCTTATGCTATCGGGCACTCCCTCAGCGACTCGGTGCTGGAGGCTTATACANACATTGATCTTTGCAAGACCGGCACTCAGACTGGCTGCTTGGTCGCATGGGATGCGCACGAGAGTGATAAGTTTCCGAGTCCATGGAGCTATTTCGAGGAGGAGGATTTCTGGAACGGAACGGACTATGGAGGTTTCTCGCCTAGCCGGCGTATTTGTGTCAACCCGATAACATGGCAAGCAGATGCGATTCCCAGCGAAAAGACCGATCACCTTGGGGCGCTGACGCTTTCGACAGGAGGGAAGTTTGATCTGGGCAGGCCTGGTGACCCCCTGCCGAATCTGATCAAGGGCTCGGTTACTGTTTCCTGTGAGCAAGGGGAGACAAGCAATTGGCTGATGGTGAACTCAGAACGAGATCCTGCACTCAAGGCTTCTGGTATTTGGGTTTTATTTGAGCGAAATCTGCATGGCTATGATTACAGCTTATTCTGGGCAAACATTCGCAAGAACGCGAAGGAGCGCACTCTGGCGTACCTAAATAGGCGGGGTAAAGAAAAGAATTAGACTGTGGTTATCTCAGGTTCCCAATAAGAATTTCAGTGGGATATGCAGCCTCTCCCGCCATGCTCTNGGTAAATGGCTAGCACCCTCGAACCGATGGGTCACCCAGTCCTCGTTTTCCCTATACCCTTTTTGGCGCATTAAAGCATCCATCTTCTTCTGGAATGGTTCATACTCCGCATCCAACGATTTCGTTCCATAATCAAAGTACAATCTGTGTGTTCCTGCAACTGGCCAATTATTTTCGTACCAATTAACAACCGCGCCTTCGCCCAAAACCCAGTGGGTGGACAGGCATGCGGCTGCTCCGAAAACCTCCGGATATTCAGATACCGCGTATGCTGAGATCATGCCACCCATACTTGAGCCCATGATGAGAGTGTTGTCGGCATCAGGTTTGGTGAGATATGTTTTATCGATGAATGGTTTAAGCTCGGACACCAAGAAGTTGAGATAGTTGTCTGAGGTTATGGCCTCACGTGTTATGTCTGACTCAGCTCGAAGAAGCCGGCCTATCTCTTCGGTTACCGGTTTCTGGGGCATGTATTCCGTCCTTCTTTTAACCTCTGGAAGGTTCCAGACCGAGACAACAATCGATGGCCTTATCTGTTTTGTCNCAACCAGATGTGTGATGGTCTCATCAACATTCCAGAATAAGCCTCCATAAATCGAGCCCTTGATTCTTTCCCAGATGCTGCTATACGGTGAGGTTGAACGATCAAACATGAACTGTCCATCATGCATGTAGGTGACCGGGTAAGGGTCGTCCGATTCCTCATAGCCATCGGGAAGCCAGACATCGACCGGCCTATTTTCGACGAGGTCGGATGGAAAGGACGGATAATGAACAAGGGTGCCTGGCTTTGAGTCGTCAATCACGGNATTAAATCCGGTATCTTGTGATGCGAGTCCATGGGTTGGGAGAATGCAAATAGACAATACTAGAGCAAATTCGCCGATGGTTTTTATCATTCAATATCTGACCTCATATAATCCTGTTGTTTTAAGGGCTTTGGCTACGGCCTGTCCGGTAGATCGGTGACCCAGACTTCTGGTGACGAAATTTGCCTATCTGCCCAGTAGTTGCGATCTGNGGTTTCTTCCGTCATCCGACCGTCCCAGCCCCCCGCAACATATAATCGCCCTTTAATGACTTTCGAGGCTGGGGAGGACATCGGTTTGGGCGCCTTGCATGTGAGCTCCCATTCCTCGCCCTCGCCAAGACTCACCACGTTGCCGCAGAAGCCTTTTTTCCCGCCCTGAGGTGTGGTATGTCCAGCAACCATCCAGATCCGGTTGTCGTGAACGAATGTGGCTCCTTCGGAGTGAGAGTGTCCATAGGGCAATGAAGGTCCATCGGCCCAAGTGTCGCTTGCGGGGTCATAAATATCGACGCGATCCTGATCGATCTGCTGAGAGTCATGGTTTAGTTGCCCTGCTACAACATAGATTTTGTCGTTCAGCACTGCCACCGACAGTTGGTTCCTTGCCAGCGGCAAAGGGGCAAGGTTCCTCCAGGTGCCATTCCCCGTAGCCCTCCACTCAGCCACGTCAAGAACCCAGTGGTCTGGNGAGTCTGTATCCCTATCCTCCATAAGGCCAGAAATATAGTGCAGGTTGTCACCAAGCCGAGCCAACCCCCCGCCAGCTCGTCGACCCGGCAGCAGCGGCCCGGCTGTGTAGCGGTCTTCCTGAATATCAAAGTGCCAGGTCTCCGCAATAATATGGTCCGGTTTCTTACCAGCGGGCCGATTCATATCCTTCATGCCACCCGCATACCAGAAACCTGTCTCGTCTGGTGCAAGATTAACGTGATTCGTAGCGCTTGGCAGGTCCTGTAAGCGAGTCCAGGAACCGTGAGTGCCTGCCGCTGGATCAAAGACATGCAATTTTTTTCTGGTGATGATCTCGGACTCATATCCGCCATGTACATACAATTTATCGTTTATAGCAATGCTAGCGGGCTCCCATTTGCCACATGGCATGTCGGGTAACCGTTCCCATTTAACTTCATAAATTGGCTCACTCATTGACCTTCCTCCTTTGGAAACTGTCGATCCATTGCCGCAAGCATTTCCCCGCAGCGTTTTTCCAACATCTTTCTAGTATGTGTCCCATCACAAAATATATAGAACTCCTCGTGCTTGATTGCATTGAGAACTTGCTGCCCCACAGTGTCTGCCGGGACAGCCATGTCCTCGATCATCTCTCTTACCTGATCATTAACTCTCTCTTTCAGCGCATCTATGATCGGCGTATCAGCAACGTGCGGGCATAGCACCGATACCGATACCTCGGTGTCGGTTAAATCGTTTCTGAGGAATTCCGAGAGCCCTACCAGAGCAAATTTGCTGGCACCGTAGGCTGACTGGTTCCCATGCCCATGGATTCCGCTGAAAGAGGATGTATTTACAATATGAGCTTCATCATCGCTTTCTAGCATTCGAGGCAGGAAGACTTTAATGCCATTAATGGGTCCCCAGAGGTTAACTTCTTCTACCCGTCTCCAACGGTCGTCAGGCGTCTCAAGAACCTTCGCGCCACCCGGTATTCCAGCATTGTTACATAGGACTTGCACAGTGCCGAACCGTCTTTCAATCATCTCTGCCACTTCCTGGAGCGCGGATTTGTTACAGACGTCAACATTCACCGCCATGATGTTATTTGAGATAGCCTTTAATTCGGCTTCTGCGCGATCAAGTCGGTCGTCCTGCACATCGCCTATAACTACATTCATGCCTTCCTTTGATAGCGTTCTCGCTATTCCTAAACCTATTCCGCTTGCTCCCCCGGTAATAAAAGCTGTTTTGTTGATAAATTCTTTCATTATTTCTCCAACACTTTATTACTGTTAATCAGTTCGAAGTCTATTTCGACACCCAATCCTGGTGCTTGTGGTGCGTGTACCATCCCGTTTCCATCGACCTCGATGTCATTGATAAGACCATGCTTCTGAGCAGCATCTGGCAAGAGCACTTCAAAATACTCACAATTACGTATGGCCATAATGAGATGAAGGTTGGCGACATTCGTCAGAGAATTTCCCCCATGATGCACCTCATAATTCATCTGGAATGTCTCTGCCGTATGCGCAGTTTTCAGGCAGGAGGTAAGGCCGCCCTTGATCACTGGATCGCCTCGCAGATAGTCGGTTGCCTGCTGCATAATCCAGGGCGCATAGGCCTTTGGTCCCGTGGCAGGAAGCTCCGTTGCAGCTATGGGTATTTTTAGCACCTGCTTTAGTTTCACATAGCCATAGATATCGTCATAAGGCAATGGGTCCTCATACCAATAAAAATCAAGTTCCTCCGCTGCGCTCCCGACTCGGAGGGCATCCGGGTAGCTATAAGCCCAGCACGCATCAAGCATCAGTCGGTAGTCATCACCCACTGCCTTTCGCACCATCTCGCAAATCTTAATGTCTAGCAGCGGCTCAGCGGGCGGATGAATTTTGTATGCAGACCAACCTAGTTCCTTATATTTCAGAGCCTCCTCCACGTAGTGCTGTGGAGTCTCAAGGATCGCGGAACTTGCATAGGCGGGAGCTGAGTCCCTGTAGGAACCCATAAGCTTGTGAATTGGAATGCCCGCAGCTTTTCCCCCTATATCCCAGAGTGCTATGTCAATTGCGCCAATTATCCGCATAGCGTTCCATCCGATAGCCCAGTTTGACAGGTTCTGCCAGATTCGTTCACGGTTGAGAGCATCTTGTCCAACAAGCAGGGGCTTGTATCTTTCTACGATCTGGCTGGCATCATTCCTAATTGAGCTAAGCGAAGAGCCTAGGAATGCATGGCCCTCTAGGCCGTCCTCAGCAACAATTGTGACCAGTGCCAGATGAGCGTTATGTGCGCCTGAGCTTTTGAAATGCTTTGTATAGCTGGTGGCAGGGATATCCTTCCACTCCCAAACAGTGACTTTGACGTTGGAGATTTGCATATTTCCTTATCCTGAACTTATAAAATTTTTCGACCGCGAACAGGCTGAGATCCGGGATAGAAGAAACCCTCCAAAGTGTTTCCATCAATCTCTCCCTCAAAGTCAACCTCGTAATCCCACCCGCCCTTGTCAATCGCGAAACTAAACTTCAGTTCGGGATGGCTATAGGAGCTAGATGTAAGTCTGCTTGGGTCTGGAAAGTCCTCGCTGGCGTAGTGTCCCATGTCAGTAAACTCTATTGTAGCGCTAGAAAAATTAAGCAACTGCTTACCCCAGGCGGACTGGAGGTCCCAGCTACCCTCTGCGGGGCCTTCCAACTTTGCTTTAGCTGCCCTGTCAGGAGCAGTATCGATCTTTTTGCAGACTTCAAAGGTTCGCTGCGCAAGGTCAGATATCTTATTATCGTTCTCACCGCCAACAGCGGACAGAAGACGATCATTTAGAACGCCTACCCATTTTTCAGGTAGCGACTTCGCACCACCCTTTATGCCTAGGATTGATCCCACGGTTGCGCCGGTGCAGTCTGTGTCCCACCCACCTCTGACTGTGCAAACAATGCCTTTCTCGAAATCCGTCTCACCATAATAAAGGCCCATAGCAATTAATGCGGCGTTGTTGATCGTATGCACCCCATGATAGTGCCCATAGTGCTGATTGATTTTGACCCAGACATTTTCCCAGCTCTTTTCTTGTTGGCACCAAGAAAATGTATTGCGCACACACTCAGCAAGGCGACTCTGAGCGGGTATTTCCCCGAGTCCAGCGGTTATAATGTCTTCGGATTTGGAGTAAACAAAGGCGGCTGCAATCATCGCGGCGACGAACATTTCACCATAAATACCGTTCTTCTCGTGCGAGATGGAAGCATCTCGAAATGCTAACTCTGCGGCTAGCTGAGGTTTCCCAGCTGCTACATAGCCGAAGATATCGGCACGGATTTGAGCACCTATCCACTCACGATAGGGGTTGCGGTAGCTTGCTGATTCGGGGGGCCAGATGCTCATAACGAAATTTCGATATGCTGCCTTCTCTGCCGTATAAACCATCCCATAGGACATATTGGCGATCCATATGCTGGCCATGCTTCTTGGCGTCAATTTAGGACCATACCGCTCCAGTGCTATTAGCCCGAGTATCGGGTAATCCATATCATCGTCACGGTCCATGTACCTGATATTGCCGCGGGTTGATGGCTTTTGAATACCTGACATATAAGTATCTGAAAATGGCAGGTAGTTGTCGAGCGGCAGCGAGTTGGTCTCGCGGAGGAAAGTGTCAATTCGGTGCTTGGGCCACCCCTCGACTGGTTTTCCAAGTGCGCATCCGGCGGCTCGGCCAAGCCACCCGCCATAGATTCTGTTATAGATCTCAGCATCGTCGCTGGTTACGCCCAATTCTCGCGGTGCATCGGGACGTTCTGCTTGAATTGCCTCCAAAGTCGACGGTTCGGTGTAGGGGAAAGAGGGTTCTATGGGCAGATTCACTAACTCTTCATAGAGGCGCTTAAAATCTGTAGTTGAGGCATTCCTTTCGAGCGCAGTAGCTATACGAGAGGCAATTTCTTCGGTCCTGCAGCCCTCTTCGTTACGTTGTTTCAATTCAAGTTTTATAAGCTTTTGTTCCAGGGAACGCATAGCAATGTCCTAAAAATATTTCAAAACGGAGTAGGCTACCAGTCTGGGGAATCTGTCACAAGCCAATCGATAGATCCGGAGAGAGTTTGTCACCCATAAAAGAAGGTGGGCTATACACGCGTTTTACTTGCATCGCTAGGGCAGGATTTACTCACTTGTTAGCCTTGTTTTGAGATTTTCGACACGCCTGTTAGAAAATCATTCAGATCTTATTTTTGGGTGAATAATTGTCTAAAAGTGCTTGATAGCGGTTGAATAATCGTAGACAGTGGGAGCTTTTGAGGGAGGAAAAGCATTGTTTTCAATCGACATGAGCACTATTGAGCAGGTTGGCGAATTTGGCTCAAGAGCCTGGTGCGAAGCGTGCGCCGATTTCGGCGTGGCGATACTCAGAGCTTCAGACCTGCCGAACGATTTGTCATGGGGTTTTAGTGAAATCTATACCGCCCCGCCGGCTAGGTTAGTTAGCGATGATTGGCCCGTATCTGGATATCACTTTATGATACATGAGGGGCTAGTGTCAGGCGGAGGGAGTGTGACAGACGCTTGTCTCGCGCTGCCCGGCTTCCATGTCAGGATGCGCTGGGCCTACATTTGTAACCAGTCGAGCACGAAATACGGGTTTGAAGGCCAGCAGCAGCGAAGTTCAGAGGAGCATATGCTTAAGGAAGAAATTGCCAATTATCTTGGCTTTGAGCCCAACCTTGGGGCAATAGACAACCCTGTTTGGCCAAAACCTATAATCGCCGCTTTAAGTGTTGGTGTCGAAGAGGGTGCGGGCTTGCACAATATTGCGGCAAGCCTCCAGATGCCGTCACCGGAGTTTTCCAGTCTCCCGGTTACGGAAATGGGAGTGCCAGAATTTTCATTGATGAGCGAAACACAGAAAGAATTTTTCTTGGCTTTATGCGATATTTCTAAAAAATGAGTTAGGTGATGGTGAGAATATATAATGGGTGAATATTCAAAAATTTTATCATTCACTAGCAAGTGATATTGCATAGGGGTTGAAGAATGGCAGACCTTGACTCGAGGCTCTATTCATTTGCAGAACATCTCTGTTCGCCGAGGTTTGGAAGGCCCTTGGGACGGGTTGACCTAAAGTTCGTAAAAAACATGCTAAGCGGCATTTGGCANACGCGATCTGTGAATTTAACGGACATCGCTAGATCGCTTAATGAAAATATCCGACTTCATGCAACTCACAAGCGTTTGTCCCGCAACCTCGATAATATCGAGCTTCAAGAACGATTATCAACGGGCCTTCTTAAAATGGTTGCTGAGCATGTGAGGCCAGATACAAGGCTGATAGTGCATATTTACGAAATAACGAAGAAGTATGCTTCCAAGATCGAATTCTTGGCAGACAAAGAGACCGATGCAAAGGCAGGCTTCAAGGTTTGCGAGATTCTAGCAAGTCAAGTTAGCTCAGAGGCTTATATGCCCATGCTTGCTCACGTTTGGTCCGATCAGACCCCCGATTATTTAAGCGATGAGAAGGAAATTCAAAAGGCGGTGCAAACAGTTCATCAAGCAACCGAGGACAGAGGTATATTCTATTTTGATGATCGAAGCCTGAGGGGTAACTTAATTCGGCATTTAATGAGTGATTCAAGCGCTAATTTTGTTGCTATGGTGAACGACGTTGACTTGATTGTTGAATGCAGGGGCACTAATGCAACATTGAAATCGCTTTGCGAGGATGTGGAGACACCTTACGGTAAAATGATGTTTAAGCTGGTTCCAGAAGGGTCGTTGTTGACCGCCGCGTCTCAACTCGATATGGACCTTTTTATGCATGTGGGCTCGCTTCCTATTAAATTGCTCGAGAACCCCAGAAGGCTGAGCTTAATCGCGTTAAAATCGAAAAACCGCATGGTGGGTGAGCATTTAACGCCCATCATTACCTCAAAGACCAGACTGCGATCAAGAAAGGCTCTGATGGGATTGGTTGAATCATTTCTCTCGATGCATGATGTAATTGGTTTGCATAGCGAACTCCGTGATAAATTCAATCCGGCTGGTTTTCGGGTACTGACCTACAACCGCCTTCAGCTGTTATTGACGTTGCTCCAAGCAGTAATATGTTCGGAATCATCGGCACCGGGAAACGTCGCTGTGAGTGATCAACAGTACTCGAGGCAACCCCATGATGGGGAAATGAGTCGAACCTATTACCGACCTGATGACGGATTGGAAGTTTAACTTTGGCAGTTAAAAAGGCGCAGTGAATTCTTTATGCCATCAGGATTCAGTGAGCTGAAAAAAGGGATCTTGGTTNTTACGGATCACGATGGCTTACAGAGGACTAAATTTCAATCAGGATATTCTGGGAGTGTTCGATGACTGAACTCGAATTCGAAAGGATTGAGTCNGATTACAACCGTGATGGTTTTGTCATACTTCCTGCTTATTTGGATAGTGCAGAGCTGAGTGCTTTGAAAGACCGGGCAGTTCCTTTGGCTCGCAGGCTTCTGGATCGTGGGGATGGCGAAGGTAGATTTCGCAACTTGCTAAAGTCTTTGCAGGTCCACGATGACTGGTTTGACATGCAGCTCAGGGAG
Organism: Porticoccaceae bacterium; assembly: GCA_002591625.1. GTDB lineage: Bacteria > Pseudomonadota > Gammaproteobacteria > Pseudomonadales > Porticoccaceae > TMED48. Next base: position 3,757 of record PCDB01000046.1, on the reverse strand, counting down.
GGGCGTCATGTGCCGTTGATAAACCGCCTAATGGACGGCGATGCGATAGGTGCATCGGCCGCTTGGTTCGATCGTCCGAAGGGTGAAAGGATGGGGATCGAACCCCACGTGGATGCGATGGGTAAGCGCGGTTCGGACAACACAGGCGCCACTATCTGGTTTGCCTTGGATCCCGTGGATGTTGGCAATGGTTGCGTTCACTACCTGAAAGGCTCACATAAGAATATCTATCCCGGCGAGACCTGGGTGACTGGCGTGAATAAAGAAGCTGAAAGCGCCTTCGCTGCGCAGTTAAATCCGGGTGATGCTGTGGTTCACAGTGCGCATACCGTGCACTGGTCTGGCGGAAATAAAACAGGCCTTCCACGACGAGCTATTTCTTATTTTTATCTCAGCCGATCAGCCTACTATTCATATCAAAAGAGAAGGAAGAAAAAATGACAGATTTTGACGAGGCAACACTCAGAGCAGCGCTTGTAAGGGCATATAATCAAGTAGAGGACAAGGGCCTGATGAACCAATCATCCGGCAACTTGAGCTGCAGGGTTCGAGGAGGAATGCTTATATCCTGTACTGGGGCGTCAGCTGCAAACTTGACCGAAGAGCGAGTTGTGATGGTGGCTGATGATGGAAGTTATACTGGGAAATTGAAGCCCTCATCCGAATGGCGGATGCATTTAGAAATCTATCGCCGTCAAGATAAAGCAAATGCTGTCGTACACACTCACTCAGACTACTGTGTCGCAATGGCTTGCAACAATCTGCCGCTGCCGGGGTTTCACTATATGGTGGGTCTGTTCGGTAATAGCAGTGTCCCTTGTGTCCCCTATTCGGTTTTTGGCTCTCAAGAGCTTGCGAACGATGCGGCAGAGGGTTTAACTGATCAGGCCGCTTGTCTCCTTGGGAGTCATGGCATGATTTGCCGCGGCGGTGATTTAGATATCGCAGTTGGGCATGCGGAGCGATTGGAGATCATTTGTAAGCACTACGTGCTTGCAAAATCACTTGGTGAGCCCGATCTATTAACTGATGAGCAGTGGGACGAGTTTTTTGGGAGGGCAAGGAAGGTTGCTTACTCCGATTTCATATGAGTTAGACGCCTAAATACAGGCCTTGCTGCCAGCTGCGATCAGTTTCAACCGGATCGCTAAAAATGGTCAAAGCATCACCAATATTGGTTTGAAACCGTTCCCCAAATGGCTCATGATGGATGGAAGACTNAAGTTCCTTAAAGGGTGCTGGACAGAGCAGCAAAAAAGGATTGGACTGCAGCAAGATCCATTATAGCCCCCGATAGGTGCGTGCTTTNTGAACATGCTTTACACTTAAAATAGATAGCGGATCCGATCATCCAGATAGATAGCGGATCCGATCATCCAGGAGGCTACTGGAGTGAACTAACAACCTAAGGACTTGTAGTTTTGTGAAACTTTATGTGTTTTGGAAAAATGCGCCGTGAATTTTGATTGGCAAGCCAACTGGATGACCGAAGAACACCTCATGTTCAAGGAATCGATGCGAAAGTTCATGGAGGCAGAGATCGCCCCAAATACTGATCTTTGGGCAGAGCAAGGTGTCGTCGATAGAGATTTCTGGCTCAAGGCCGGCTCAGCAGGCTTGCTCGGAGCTTCCGCCCCTACTGAATTTGGAGGAGCAGGCGTGGATCAAAGTTTTGATGCGCTGACTATCTACGAACAGGCACGTGTTGGAGATGCAGGCTGGGGGTTTGGTGTTCATAATATCTGTATGCATTACATCTTGGGGTATGGAAATGACCAACAGAGATCTCGCTGGCTTCCGGGCCTGATTGCGGGTGAAATAATACCAGCCATTGCAATGACTGAGCCCGGCACCGGATCGGATCTGCAGGCAGTTAAAACTACAGCCACTGCAGATGGCGATCACTACGTGCTAAATGGCTCAAAAATTTTNATCACCAATGGCCAGCAGGCTGATATTGTCATCGTCGTAGCCAAGACGGACAAGGAAGCGGGTGCAAGTGGGGTGTCACTAATTGTTTTGGAGGCTTCTGAGGTAACCGGTTTTCAACGGGGGCGTAACCTCAAGAAACTTGGCATGAAAGGTCAAGACACCTCCGAGTTGTTTTTTGAAGATGTCAGAGTTCCACGAACTAATCTCCTCGGAAAAAACGAGGGAAGAGGTTTTTTTCAGCTAATGAGTCAGTTAGGTTGGGAGCGCCTTGTAATTGGGATTGGAGCTATTGGAGCAATGGATGGGATGATGAGCGAGACTATACGTTATGTTAGGGAACGGAAAGCATTTGGCCAGCGACTGATGGATTTCCAGAATACGCGATTCAAGCTGGCCGAAGCGAAGAGCAAATTAGAGGTCACTCGTTCTTTTGTTAATGAGTGTATTTGCAAGGTTATTGGCGGTAATTTGGAGTCGGTAGATGGCGCAATGGCCAAGTGGTGGGGTTCACAAATGCAGTGCGAGGTGGCCGACGAGTGCCTGCAACTTTTTGGTGGTTACGGTTACATGATGGAGTATCCTATTGCGAAGGCCTATGCTGACGCGCGGGTTCAGAAAATCTATGGTGGGAGCAATGAAATCCAGAAGGAGTTGATTGCTCGCTCCCTTGATAGTTAATTGATAGCCATAAAAACGCAGGACTGCTCTATGCACCTTGTATCTGTGCTAAATGCTAGGTATCAGTTTGCTTCATTCTGTCAATTTATGGCATGCACAACGGTGGTGATTTTTTCCAGTGGAAGCCTCGCTATCGAAAAAGCCGACATCATATTCACTTCAAACAAAACCATCACAATGGTCGGCGAAAAAATTGCCAGACCTTTGTCGATTGCGGTGAATGGGGAACGAATTGTATGGATTGGTAGTCCTGAGGAAGGAAAAAACATCCTTGGGCGGCATATCAAACTGGGAGATAAAGCTATTTTGCCAGGTTTTATAGATGCGCATGGCCATGCCTCTTACTTGGCCTTTACTTCGCAATTTGTAAACGTTGCTTCTCCGCCAGTAGGAGCTGTCGAAGGAATTAAGGATCTAAAAGCGGTCCTTAAAAAATCATTGGCGGATAAGAAATTACAACCGGGGGAGTGGCTAATTGGCTTCGGCTATGATGATTCCTTGCTTAAGGAACAAAGGCATCCCACCAGGGAAGATTTGGATGAAATCAGCCGAGAGATTCCGGTGTATTTGATCCACGTTTCCGGCCATCTTGGCGTGGCCAACTCCAAGGCACTTTCAATTACAAAGATAAGTGCTGCTTCACCTAATCCTCCCGGAGGGAAAATTCGGAGGTACCTCTCTTCTTCTGAGCCAAATGGTGTGGTGGAGGAAACAGCTGCCTATCCCCTGCAAAAGATGGCAATGGCTTCTGTGAAAAACCCCATTGATGGCTATGAGAAGGCGATTCAGGTATACGCGAGACATGGTATTACGACTGCTCAAGATGGCGCCGTAAGCGGACCATCTCTAGCTCTTCTGAAGATGGCCGCTAAAAAGGGGCACCTTAAAATTGATATTATTGCCTATATAATAGGTCAGGGCACTCCTATATCTAAAATAAGATCGCTTAATTTTGGACAATACGAAAATCGAGTTAAACTGGGAGGTATCAAGCTAATTCTAGACGGATCACCTCAAGGCAAAACTGCTTACCTTTCGGAACCCTATCTCAAACCTCCCTCTGGAGAGGCGCAGAGTTATCGGGGCTATCCAATCATCTCACAGACTGCAGTTAACGACAATATCCTAGCATTTTCAGAAGCAAAAA
>PCDB01000045.1 GCA_002591625.1 Porticoccaceae bacterium | reverse complement strand
CCATGCCGTTCGACTGACCAAAATAGAGGGTGGCAAAGGACGACGAGAAGTTGATTTAATCGTCGTGATGAAAGACCGTATCTCACGGGTTCAAAAAAAGACACAAGAATACAGTAGCCAACTTAAAAGATGTCAAGCATCGCTTGATAAGAAAACTGAAGGCTGGTTCCGCAAAATATTTTGAATTACCTACCAAATTTTTCCCTATAATGTTTTATGTATCGCGATTATATTTTTTCAGTTGGGGCGACATAATCGACAAAACCTGCTTGTCTTTGTAATCAGTTTATAGAACAGCAAGGAACCCACAATGGATCAATGTAGCATTGATGTGGTAATAGTTGGCGCCGGTTTATCTGGAATAGGCGCTGCATGCCACCTCGAAAAAAATAATCCCGACAAAAAGTATTTGGTGCTCGAGTCAAGAGATGCACTTGGGGGTACCTGGGATCTATTTCGATACCCTGGAATACGCTCTGATTCCGATATGCATACATTGGGGTATTCTTTTAAACCTTGGGCACAGCAAAAAGCAATTGCTGACGGATCCGATATTCTTAATTACCTGCGTGAAACTGCCGCTGAGTATGGCGTTGATAAGTATATTCGTTATGGTCATACGCTTATAAAAGCATCATGGAAAAGCGGTGTTGCTAGATGGGAGCTCACTATATCTCGAGTGGACGAAGGGCCATTAATCGTCAATTGCCGTTTTCTATACTCATGTACGGGATATTATCGTTATGATTCGGGTTACATGCCCGATTTTGATGGATTGGAAAGTTTTTGTGGTACGTTGATCCATCCTCAGAATTGGCCAGAAGATCTCAACTATACTGGCAAACGAGTTATTGTTGTTGGTAGCGGTGCTACAGCCGTTACCATCGTTCCCGCTATGGCCAAAAAAGCAGCGCACGTTACTATGTTGCAGCGGTCACCCAGTTATGTTGTTTCTATGCCTACCCTAGACGCCTTTTCTAACAGAATACGCACCTGGTTGCCGAAAAAGCTGGCGTATCGCTTAACTCGTTTGAAAAATATATTTCAGCAGACGCTGATTTATTATGTTTGCAAGAAATATCCGGATTATGTTAGGCAGACGCTTCGTAAGCTCGTCATAGGTCACTTAGGAAATGATTTCGATGTGGACACCCATTTTAACCCCAAGTATGACCCTTGGGATCAGCGATTGTGTCTCGTGCCGAACGGGGATTTATTTAGAGGCCTTGCGGATGGGAGTGTTTCCATTTTAACTGATCGCATACTCAAGTTTAATGAGCGTGGAATTGATCTGGAGTCCGGCGCGAGCATCGAAGCAGACCTCATTGTCACCGCGACTGGCCTCGATTTATTACCATTGGGCGGTATAACTTTTATTGTCGATGGCAGGACTATTGATCTCTCCGATGCGGTTACATACAAGGGAATGATGTTGAGTGGGATACCCAATTTGCTTATAGCAGTAGGCTACACCAATGCATCTTGGACACTCAAATGTGATCTAACTAGTCAGCATCTTTGCAAATTATTAAAGTTTATGGACCGCAACAGCTATGATTACTGCGTTTCCAAATGTTCGGTAGATATGCCAACTGCGCCAGTCATCGATTTTTCATCCGGGTATGTTAAACGTTCCATCGATAGATTTCCTCGTCAGGGAGCACGGCGCCCTTGGAAACTATATCAGAACTATTTTTTTGATCTCTTCGCTATTCGATTTGGGTCCTGTAGGAACAGGGCAATTAAGTTCTACAAGTTGCCATCTAATGAAAAAGATTGATTTTTCCGAATGAAAAGGTCTGGAACAATAACTTATCTTGACAAGATGTCTTCCTTGAATGGCGGGGATAGGGTAGCATTTCTAGTTTTAAGGAGCTTACTCTATGGACAGCCGAACTCAAATTACCCACTTAATTAACCAATATGGATTCACAATCGACACTGGAGATCTTCTGGGATTTGCCCAGCTTTTTGAAAATGCGGAATGGACTGTAGAAGGCACCGAACCAAGAGTAGGAACGCAACAAGTACTTGATGCATTGTCGACCGTAAGAATTTATGAGGATGGGACTCCGCGAACTAAGCATATTGTATCTAATCTGGATTTAGAAATTGATGAAGTAAATAACAGTGCAAAGAGTCAGTGTTACGTGACGGTTTTTCAGCAGACGAATGATTTCCCTCTGCAGGCAATTTTTTGCGGCCACTATTTTGATCGTTTCCAACGGGTCGAGGGAGTATGGCAATTTAGTCAACGCATCATCAGGTATATGATGGTGGGTGATTTAAGCGCGCACCTCAATGAACCCGAAAGTGTTGTTGGTGGAGCATAGTTTTTGGCGGCCTAATAATCGCTATGGCCCTCAAGGTGCAAAAGTATTATTTTTTAAGCATAGCTTGTGCCGTAATACTGATTTTGAGACTATATATACGTAAATCGCACTTGGAGTCAGATTCGTGAAAAAAATTACCGTTTATTCTTTCATCATTTTGATGATGTGGTCCGTCAAGATTCTAGCTCATGAGGGCGGCATAGTATTCATTACTTGCACTCCTATTAAAATATCGTTGGGAGGGTTACAGAGCGACAGAGACATAATCCTTGATACGGACACTGGCCGTCTGGACATAACAGCATTTAAAACCAATGAGTGGCAGCGTGGAATAGCGTTTGAGAATGGAGTGGAAATAATAACTTTCCAGATTTTACAGCCTGATTATTATGAAGGTTGGGCTATCAATCGCGAAAGTTTGACAGCAGTGTTTCGACTCGAAGTGATTCAACCGCCTGACGCAGAGGAAACACTCGACCCTGTTGTCAGAAGAATGCAATGTACAAAGGAAGAACGCGAAACCAAAAATCAGATCTAAATCAAAACGGGTAAACCGTTAAACGGTAAAACCTCTAGCGGTTTTGTTACACGAATATCAAATGATAAGAACTATCACGAAGAAAATACTTGTTTTCCTATTACTTCTAGCTAGTGCCTCCGGCGCCCTGCAAAGACTGTCAGGACTTTTTGATCCGGAAGGAATCAAAGGTTTGAGCTTTATGGGTGTTAACTGAATGCATTGGCTTTCTTAAATAGAAGATAAGAGGGCGGACAAAAGAGTCCGCCCATACGAAAACTGAGCTCCTATTTTTTGTTTTTGTAGTTTTGGTGTCNGNNNATNNGAATTATTTTTATTTTAAGGACNACTNAANNTTGATTGTGTNNNTCAGTTAAAACCTNTCAANNNATTCAGCATACATCAATTCGTTANTCNGATTTGTATATCCTNTTGAGAGNNTCNCTNTNCTTGATTNAGNCNCANTCTTTTNTTGAGAAAAGATAGCAAANGCNATGCNGAGANGAATTATCGGTNNGCACATTTAATTTTNCNAACTTTGGAATGCAACTNAAATTTNGNATTTTAGNTNAAGNNAAGTTAANTAAGTTGNTGAGTTTTNATGCTGTNTAGGANATTNACAANCCNTGAACNATATGANCGCGATGNCAAATTTATTGAGTGTNAAGCAANTAGAGTTTNGAGCGGGAGNTTAGTAACTNGCGATACTCTCTCCATGCCTTTGGATNTCAATACCCNCNGCTCCGCCNTCAATCAANGGATCGAANATGTCAAACACACCCGTTTCCATGCGCCATTCAACATANTTNTTATAATCCGCTAGGCTTTTCCANTCNTCAATCAGCGTNTANGTGTCGGTTTCTTCATNAAGAAACAATTGNAGGCTNATGCAGCCTTCGTATGCGCGAGTTTCTGGCAGAATTTGCATCAACAAATCTGTGGCCTCNCTCATTTTGCCGGCCCTGATTCGAAAAATGGCTATGACAAGATTTTGCATTTTTTATNCCTTATNTAAGTTTCTGGGTTTAAATTAAANCNAANTCGCACATTAACATAAGTTTATCNGAGTTGAACTCAAAAGGANAAGAAAATAAAGACCTTTGGGGCATGACTTGGGAGGCTTAGTAANANATTCTNAATAGGGTCAACTATTTCTTTATCGCNGTACTATGATCTTTNATAGNGTTCTTGCTTTTTCAAGTAANCTGCGTGCNCGNTGTTGAGCNAACGGATTTTGATANAAAGAATCATGGCTNTCGACGCCNACGTCGAATATGCAATCTTCTTTAGGTCTAGCTACGCACAGCAGAACATAGCCTTCGCGCGTTTGACGTTTATTTAANGCGGTTCCATTTGGTTGACGCACGCTCCCNGCTATTATCTTGGCTGCGCAGGTAATGCATCCGCCATAACGGCATGCGACTGGCAGAACACATCCAGCAGCTTCTGAAGCGTCGATGATGCANTCATCCTCNCTCACATGAAGAGTTAGATTTTGGCGATTCCTAANTCTAATGTTATATGTGGGTTTTCGTTCCAANATAATGCCTNAATTTGGAGGTCATTGATACCTCNGTNTGTAACACTACACCCAAATGTCTGAAGAACAATCTCCGCCTGGGTATCTGGTCTCATGNGCTCTGGCGGGCCCATTGGGCTCATTTCCGAANTCTAGAAGGAAATCTTTTCGGATNTTCATGCCGCCATTTTCTNTGTCACAATCNACNACAAGCATTATGCCGCCTTTNTCTTTCATANTAGGGTAGAATTGATTATCCCACGTTGAGAAAAGTGATGTGGTCACGTAAAGACGTTTACCATCNAGGGACAATTGAATCATTTGCGGGGCACCATCCACTGTTCGCCCATTGACCTCAGGAGCTTTACCAAGCAGTCCACCCATCCACACTTGGCCCGTCAATTTAGGGTTNGATGGATCAGAAATGTCATATTGCCGCAAATCCCCATGCAACCAGTTTGANAAGTATAGGTACTTGTCATCCATTGAAANCAGGATGTCGGTAATTAACCCGGGCATTGGAACCGGNAAGTCTTCCACATCAATAGCGTCGACATCAATCACTTTTTCAATTTTTAACTCNCCCGNTNCATCTTTAAACCAATGGAATATATTTGAACTCAANGTAGCGCCNACAAAACCATGCGTGCTATCAGGGTTGTGAAGGAAGCGAGCCTCTAATGGAATTAAGCCATCGGCGCCGAGATCTATAGTTTTTTCTATGTTTCGGTTCTTAAAATCCCAGAAGTGNATTTGTTGTCCATATTTGCCTCNACCAACGTCTTCNAGATCAAANCCTGGCATAAAAGTATTAGGNGCACTCCATTCGGTAGAGACCATCATATTGTGGCGTGGTTGATACCAAAAGTCGTAGCTGAACTTCATNCCTGTTGTNTCATTTTCCCANCGCCCCACAATGTTGAAATCTTTATCTANATGCAAGTAGCCGCCGGGACCATTACCGTTCGCATCNCCGAGCATAGACACTATGATNTCCGCTCCTAAACAATGCACAGTATGTGGTGCAGANAAGTTAGTTTNTGTCTTTATNTCTTCACCGTTAATCGTCTTAAAAAGGGAGGGTCTTCTTGGATTTGTAGCAGTATCTACGATNTAGAAATTGGTTGTTCGTACGCCTGGGATNATCAAATATTTTCGTTCCATGTTCCCNTCGTCATTACATGACGANCAGGCATTCCAACCCATGTGATGGAGCTCATCTCCAATAACGCCAAACTCCGTCCTGTGTATTACCTGGCCATAGGAGGNGCTNTCTTCNTCAACATCTATAGTCGCCAAGTAGTCTGGTTTTTCTANACCAGTACCGGTNTAAATACAAACCGTGTAAACGATCTTTTCACGNGGNGCTTTNANAGCATCCTGTGGTGAGGCGTATCCGGGGCCTGCACAGCAGCTGTTCATACTNTCTGACATTTTCAAATCCTCCTATTTGTGAGCATCNCTCANCTCATTCTAACCCTCAGCGAGCCTGTTTTTCAAAAAATACTGCATTCATATGGATTAANTGCTTTACAANTNCGTTCNATCGAAATTTGCACATCTTTCATTAATTTTGATGTCAAAATTNTTTGTACAATANACCNTATTGACTTGTCTATTTCGTTTTGTGAGACTTGCANAANANCAATTGAAGTTGTTTTCCCATGAAGCNGAGAGGTATTNGGNTTTTGGGAGGCACGCGCCACAAGGGCGGAGTCTTTNTCATATTGAGAAATACGCGGNATTGANTTTGTTTTAGCATGTTGAGACCCGGTAAATGAACACACAAAATCCAGANGTGCATTGNTTTTTTGATGAGGNAACAAATGCTGCTTGTTATATCGTTAAAGATCCTGCATCACNATCATGTGCCATCNTAGATTCCATTTGGGATTTNGATTTGGCTTCAGGGACTNTGCATACAGCCCACGCGGATCGATTGATNGATGAGATTATTTCCAAAAATTGGAAGCTTGAATGGGTAATAGAAACTCATGTCCATGCAGACCANTTGTCTGCCGCGCCATACTTGTCCAAGCGTTTCGGAGCAAAAATTGGTATAGGTTCAAACATCAATGCGGTNCAAAGGGTTTTCGGTAAAGTATTCAATGCAGGAACTCAATTTGAAATGGATGGAAGCCAATTTGATCGTCTATTTATGGACGGTGATAATTTCACTATTGGAGGTTTGAGAGTCGATGTTATGCATACTCCAGGACANACGCCTGCCTGCGTGACTTATATCATNGGTAATTCTGCNTTTATCGGTGANACATTATTTATGCCAGATTTTGGCACTGCTCGTGCNGATTTTCCCGGAGGTTCTGCNANAGAACTTTACCACTCCATTCATAAGATNCTTGCGCTTCCCGATTCGACGAGATTATTTCTTTGCCACGACTATAAAGCACCTGNTCGAGATTCTTATTGCTGGGAGACGACTGTAGCCGAGCAGAAAGAACTCAATATTCATGTGGGCCGNGGCACAACTGAAACAGAGTTCGTNTCAATGAGAACCACCAGAGATGAGGCTTTATCAATGCCTAAGCTACTAATACCGTCGATCCAAGTCAACATGCGAGCCGGAAAACTACCGCCTGCGGAAAACGATGGGAACGTCTATCTTAAAATNCCGATCAACAAACTTTAAANACTTTCTGGAGAGAACAATGTCCATTTCATATCAACTTTTAATTGTTGGGGGTGGNGCTGCGGGGCTGGCGACAGCATCGAGTTTGAAAAAGCGTAATACATCTTTGGACATCGGAATAATCGAGCCTGAAGACAGGCACTACTATCAACCAGGTTGGACCATGGTAGGAGCCGGAGTGTTTGATAAACAGGAAACATGCAGAGATATCGGTGATGTCTGGCCAAAAGGGGTTAGTCGAGTCAAGGGCGCAGTCGAGAGTTTTGAGCCAAAGAATAACCACGTTATTTTGGAAAATGGAAAACGAATTGGTTATGAGATTTTAATTGTAGCTGCAGGTTTAAAACTTGATTGGGATGCTGTCGAGGGCTTGACCGATTCGTTGGGTAAGGATGGAGTTACGTCGAACTACCGTTATGATCTTGCGCCTTATACCTGGAGACTCGTGAGGGAGATGGAGGGCAAGGAAGCTATTTTTACTCAACCTCCTATGCCTATTAAATGCGCAGGAGCTCCGCAAAAGGCTATGTATCTGTCTTGCGACCACTGGCAACGGCGTGGCCAACTATCTGAGATGAAAGTTTCTTTTTGTAATGCAGGCCCGGTTTTATTTGGCTGCGCTACTTACGTCCCCCCGCTTATGGAATATGTCAAGCGGTATGGGATTAACCTTGATTTCAATTCTAACCTTATAAAGATTGACGGTTCCGCCAAGACAGCATGGTTTCGTATGAGTGAGGAGGGCGCCGAGGCAGAAGTGATAGAGCGTCGCTTTGATATGATACATGTCTGCCCACCTCAAAGGGCTCCTGATTTTGTCTCAGATAGTTCAATATCTAATCAAGCTGGTTGGGTGGATGTAGATCATGAAACGTTGCAGCATAATAAGTACGAAAATATTTTTGGCTTGGGGGACGTTACGGCTACTCCAAATGCAAAGACGGCGGCGGCGGCGAGAAAACAGGCTCCAATAGTTGCCGAAAACGTGATTTCATTTTTGTCAGGTGGCGAACTAAAACCTTTGTATGATGGTTATGGCTCATGTCCGCTCACCGTCGAGAATGGAAAAATTATTTTGGCTGAATTTGCATATGGTGGACAAGTAATGCCTACTTTCCCATGGGATTCAACGAAGGCACGACGCTCTGCATGGTTTCTAAAAAAATCTGTGTTGCCCGCAGTCTATTGGAGGGCAATGCTGAAAGGAAGAGAATGGTTGACTGCTACTACTAAGATTGGTTAGCCAGACAGCTTATGTTTGCAAAGAAGCCTCTTTGTGGCTGACACGGAACTACTGCTTGGTGTAACTGTGCATTCCTTAATTTATGTCAGATATTGAAAATCTACATAAAACCAGATTACCATAAAGCTGCTCAAAGCAACTGCGGTTGCAGCTAAAAAACCCACCAAAAACGGCTTGTAGCCAACTGCGTTAAGTTCTGAAAGATCGGTGGACAGACCGAGAGAGGCCATGGCAATTCCTAGACAAATGCTTGAAAAGGTTTTCACAAGCGATATCGCATAGTGCCAGTGCGATTCAGAAATCATAAAAAAGCCTCTGGCTACTAATTCATCGCCGGCTGTTCGGCAAGTGACAAAAAAAATAAAACCAAGCACAAAAAATGGAAATATTTCTCTCCGAGAGTAATTCTTTCCTTGGTTATCTTTCATGTAAGCAAATGCAAAGATTGGTATAAGCAGGAGCAAAAAGCTATTCCGCACCAATTTTGTGACAGTAGCTGCCTCAAGAGTGGTTGAACCGGCAAATTGCTGTTCGTAAATTAGTCCGGACGCGGTCACCTGAGCAGTGTCATGTATAGCAGTACCCAAAAAAAGACCAATAGCTTTTTGATTGCCGTCAAAGAGTGTCTCGGCAAGGTAGGGATAGCAAAACATCCCGATGAGTCCGAATAGAACGATATTGGCTACGGCATAGGTGATTTCTTCTTTTTTGGCGTTGATGACTGGTGCGAGCGCAATTATTGCGCTCGCACCGCAAATGGATGTACCCATCGCCATCAGGTAACTCATTTCGGAGGATATCTTTAGCCGGTGGCTAGTAACTTTAAACACAGATAGCACAGTTAGTATACAAATGATTACTAGTGGTATAGAGAGCGCTCCATATGCCAATACATCGCTCAAGCTGATACGTATCCCTAAAAGAATAATACCTAGCCGTAAAATATTATGTTGCGCAAAACTAACACCGGGTTCAAAACGTGCATCAGGTTTGAAGATGTTCTTTGTGATGATGCCAATAAGAACGGCAAATATCACGGTTGGGATAGGACTATGCTGATTTCCCGATAAAATGGTACTAATTAAATTGCTTGTGAAGTATGCGGCTGCGAAAATCGTGACACAGAGAATTAGACCGGTGATGTTTTTTTTTATTTCATTCATAATCTCGGCTTTACATATTTGCGCGATGGAGAAAAAAAATCAAGTTATAGTAACCTTGCTCAACCCGCTATGGAGGCAGCAGTTCGGGAGGAGGCCGCTTACGCCTTCCGACTTTTTTAGGGCCATAGTTCGCAGACAAATAATCTAATATCGTCGCTTCGACTTGACCTAGAGGCCATAATCCTTGAGATTCTTGCATCCATCGAATTGTAGAAAGCCATCCTGGGCGTTCTGCTTTATTCTGAATAATCAGTCGGGCTGAATGGCATGCAGTGCAATGGGCTCGGACCAACTCCATGCCTGGCTTATTGATCAATCCAGTTGCAGGGTCGTTATCCCATGCGATTGAGGGGGATGAATTAAAAATAATGATTAGTGGCAGTAGCAATTTCATATTACTTTGACGGCAATTCTATGACATGCATAATTTAGATACCCTTTGGGATTCCAGCTAGGCACCACCATCAGTTGTGCAGTTTGATTTTGATCTGAAGCTCTAACCCAGACTTCATAATAACCTTTTTGAGGAAACTTAATTTGCCCAGAAAAATGTTGCAATGGAATTTTGTATTCTTGATACGATTTCTTGCCATTCATATATTTTAACAAAATTTTTTGCAATACCATTGTGAAAATTATTTTCCGGTTTGTTTGGAATAGTCCAGTTCGATCGAGGTAAGACAAGATTTATGGGCTTTATGGGTTCGCTCGGATCTCGAAAGTCCCACAGATTTTATTTTTTAAATGTTCGGCCGTTTGATACCATGAGCATGCGCATTATGAGACCAACTATGACAAACAGACAAAAGTGGCAACGGATGAACTGGCGAGACCCCTTTCTCTTGGAGGACCAGCTTGCTGAGGATCAAAAAATGGTGCGTGACAGTGCGAAGCAGTATGCTGAGAATTGCTTAGCACCCCGAGTCAAAGAGGCATTTCGGAATGAGAATATAGATGAAGCTATATTTCGAGAGATGGGTGAAATCGGATTGCTAGGTTGCACTATCACAGGGTATGGATGCCCCGGAGTTGATTACATTTCGTACGGTCTCATCACTAAAGAAATAGAAGCAGTAGACTCTGGATATCGCTCTATGATGAGTGTGCAATCTTCTCTGGTAATGTATCCGATTTATGCCTTCGGTTCGGAGCAGCAGCGGGAGAAGTATTTGCCAAAATTGGCGACCGGAGAGTGGGTTGGTTGTTTTGGGTTAACAGAACCAGATCATGGCTCTGATCCGGGGAGCATGATTACTCGGGCAATAAAGGTGTCTGGCGGTTATAAGATCACGGGATCCAAAATGTGGATTTCTAACAGTCCTATTGCGGATGTGTTTGTTATTTGGGCAAAGACTGTCGAGGGCAAGATCAGAGGGTTTATTCTCGAGAAAGGAATGGAAGGGCTTAGGTCTCCAAAGATTGGAGGTAAATTAGCTCTACGTTCGTCTGTAACTGGTGAAATCATTATGGACGAAGTATTCGTTAGCGATGCCCAACTTCTACCAAACATCGAAGGCTTGAAAGGACCATTCGCTTGTCTGAATAATGCTCGCTATGGAATTGCTTGGGGAGCACTTGGGGCAGCCGAAACCTGTTGGACGGTTGCTAGGGATTATGTTTTGACAAGATCGCAATTTTCTAAACCGCTTGCCGCTAATCAATTGATTCAGTTGAAACTCGCTGATATGCAAACAGAAATCAGCATAGGTCTTCAGAGTTGCTTTCGGGCTGGCCAATTAATGGATTCCAATAATATTTCGCCGGAGCTTATTTCTTTGATAAAAAGAAATTCCTGCGGAAAAGCGCTCGATATTGCTAGAACCGCTAGAGATATGATGGGCGGGAATGGCATCTCTGACGATTATCCGGTAATGCGTCACATGGTCAATTTAGAGGTGGTGAATACGTATGAGGGCACACATGATATACATGCATTAATTCTTGGCAGAACTCAAACTGATATCCCAGCCTTCTAAGATTATTTAGTCGGACCGGCTGAAGCTAAGGTTAAAAAATGGTCGTCTTCATGCTACTTAATTATCGCTGGAACATAACTTTTATCCGGTGGGTCAAAAACGCAACGCTCTTCGATGCATATGAACGATCACTCTTAACTTAAGTGAACGTGAGCGGGTGAGTACATCAGTTATCCATTGCAGAGTCTTGAGATGCAAGCACCATCTAACTAGTACCGCGGTTGCAGCGGAGGAAACGTGTCAGTGATTTCGAATAATTGGGACGATTTTGTCGATTAAGTCGACTAATTCAAGTTTGTTTTTGACTATTTCATCCACTGTAAGTCCTTGGAGCTCGTGGGGAAAAACTAACCATTGTTCCGTTTCATGGATAAAATAATCTGGTTTATAAAATGTTTTATTATTGGCCGGCTTGAAGTACGGCGTTGCAACACGAATATGCGGCGTGTTTTTTTTGCACGCTTTTTTTAAGTCTTCAATGACCCTCTGAATTGACAAACCTGTATCGAAAACGTCATCGACTATTAGTAATGCATCATGCGATTCCACCTGCCGAATGATATAATTTAGGCCATGTACTTTGATGTCTAGATTACGCTGACCTATTCCGCTGTAAGATGATGTGCGAATAGCGATATGATCTGATTCTAGACCGAGCAAAGCTAAAAATTCTTGGACTGCGATTCCAACTGGAGCTCCTCCGCGCCATACGCCAACAATATAGTCGGGCTTGAAGCCGCTTTCATAGACTTGCCAAGCTAGGCGGTAAGATTCCTCTAGTAGGCGCCCCGCATGAATGTATAGCTTCTCCATAAAGATTTAGTCCTTTATTTATAAAACTTGAAAATAGTTCATGTTAGCATGCTTGACCGCATCTAAGCATTGCAAATTAAGCTAGCATAGATCGTCAATACCTTTTTATTGAGATTTAAACCGAGCTGATTGGATTTTGTATAGTGGAATAATTAAAGCTTTCTAGATTGAGAGCTATGCGTTGTTCGCATTGTTCCATAGAAACACGAGAGTTTCCGAAGTCCTTTGGTCAAATCGATTATAAAATTGAATCGGTTTGAGAGACGTGATAAGCAATGCTTTTTCTACGGAAATACCATAGGTAAGATGCAACAACGTATTTCAGAGAATATAAATTTTCAACAAGTTTTGTTAGGAATTGTTGCTGCATTGCAAAGCCTCATTCCAGGAGTTGTAATCCAAAAATGATTGTTTAGAGGCCGGAAATGATCGAAAAATTATTTAAATTGAGAGAGCGAGGCACTACTGTGGGTACGGAAATACTCGCAGGCCTGACCACTTTTTTGACTATGGGTTACATAATTTTTGTTAACCCTCAGATTATGTCAGGTGCAGGTTTGGACTCAGGTGCAAGTTTCGTTGCAACATGTCTGGTAGCAGCTCTAGCCTGCTTTATTATGGGTTTTTATGCTAACTGGCCCGTAGGCTTAGCTCCTGGGATGGGACTAAATGCCTTTTTCACGTTCACTGTCGTGGGAGAGATGGGTCATGACTGGCAGGTTGCATTGGGCGCCGTATTTCTGGCTGGTGTGCTTTTTTTCATAATCAGCATCACCCCGCTACGTCGATGGATTCTTGAGAGTATCCCTTTAAACCTCCGAATAGCAATGGGTGCTGGTGTCGGACTTTTTATCGGCTTCATAGGACTTAAAAATGGTGGTCTCATTGTGCCAAATGACTCCACCTATTTAGCTCTCGGCGATTTAACTGATCCTACAACATTATTGGCTGCCCTGGGATTCCTGATTATTGCAATAATGTCAATCCGCGCTGTTCCGGGCGCAATACTTGCAGGAATTATTGTTGTAACTAGTATTGCTGTAGGCGCTGATTTGGTTCAATTAACGGGCGTAGTCGCTATGCCCCCCAGTCTTGGGCCCACGTTCATGCAACTGGATATTCTAGCAGCGTTTGATGTTGCAATGATCAGTGTCGTCGCTGCATTTTTGTTTGTTAACTTGTTCGACACTGCAGGAACGCTCTTAGCTGTAGCCAACCGCGCTGGCTTAACAAATGATAAAGGTGAGATTCGGGACCTCGATCGAGCATTAAAAGCAGATAGTGCCTCAAGTATTCTAGGTGCATTTGTCGGTTGTGCGCCGGTCACGAGCTACGTTGAGAGCTCTGCTGGCGTGTCTGCAGGCGGCAGAAGTGGTCTCACTGCTATTGTAGTTGGAATTTTATTCCTATTGGCCATATTTATGTCTCCAATTGCTAAGGTTATACCATCATATGCGACGGCCGGAGCGCTGATTTATATCGCCATGCTCATGCTCAGTGGGATAGAGTTTTTCGACTGGTCCGATCGCAGCGAGGTGCTGCCGGCCATGTTAACTGTTGTGCTCATTCCACTGCTCTTTTCGATTGCAGACGGCATAGCAATCGGATTCATTACTTACTTTACGATAAAAATTTTTACCGGCCAATGACAAAAACTCACGCCGGCGGCTTGGCTCATGACTGGATTATTTGTTACAAAGTTCGTTTATATTTAAGTAATCTTGGGTGGCGCTTAGTAATAAACTCCCTAGAAAGGGGGAAGCGCCTGATACTGAGGTTTCATACCTAGTTGGAGCGTTTTCCCTAAATGGCTATAAACATATGTGCAGATCCGATTTGTGATATCAGACAAAAATATTGAGATTGAGCTGCATTGGCTTATCAGAGGAAGGCTTTATAAATCAATTAATTTGGGATTTTTCTTTTATGACATAAGGAAAAAACACTAGTTATGATATGAGCTTTAGTGCGTTAAACCCATGATAAAGTTGTTGACCTTTTTAGCAATCTTTAGACATAATCTACGCACGCTGTTAAAGGGCATTTTTAGCCGTGGTGAAAAAATACTGTGGATGGCTTCTTCGCTTTTACAAGCTAATACTTGGATTGTTTTGATCCCCCGACAAACCAATATGTCCATGACTTCGAGTTGGTAAAGTCCGTTTGCAATTCGTTAAGACCGGGGCTTTATTTTTGCATTCTGCGGTAAATTCCTGAGGTCAAGTTTTTAGAAAATATCAATTACTTTTGCACTGGGAAGTACCTCACAAATTATATATGCACCACCAAGAAACATTTTTGTGTCTATTATTGTTTAAGACCGCCAGTCTTTAAAAGTCATAATTTTTTTCTTTGGTTTGTTAGTGTTTTAGGAGCAAGTCAAAACGAGCAGATTTTATGGCATGAAATCTGCACCGTAGAGAGTGATAGCACTTGTGTATCTAATTAAATTTTATTTTGGAAGGGAATTTGACGAATGGATAGGGTAAGGAAATTGGGTTTAAAAAGAAGTTCAATAATTATTTCGTGCGTCACTTTTTGCTGGGTTTCTTGGGCATGTGCGGATGCGCGGCTCGAGGAAATAATCGTGGTTTCGGAGAAAAGAAGTGAAAGTTTGCAAGACCTTTCGCAAGCGGTGACGGCGCTGAGTGGGGAGGATTTGGATGCGAAAAACATTAATAGCTTTGTCGATCTTAGCGCTATCGCACCAGGAGTCACGGTTGCTAAAAATGAAGGTTTTAAAACAATTATCTCTATTCGGGGAGTGGGTAACGAAACAAACCAGAACGCAATTGCGGCGCCTTCGGTTTCCTATCATATGGACGGCATCTACATAGCCTCACCGTTCTCATTGCAAACCGATTTCATAGATGTAGAGAGGGTTGAAGTTTTGCGTGGCCCTCAGGGTACTTTATTTGGTCAAAACTCCACCGGTGGTGCCATCAATGTAATCAGCAAGCCTCCCTCAGTTGAAGAAATGAGCGGAAAAACTGATTTGACCATTGGCGATCACGGTTTGGTTAAGGCGAGAGGCTCCATCAATGTTCCCATCTCTGATACAGCGGCTACACGAACCTCCATTTCGATTACTGAACGCGATGGCTTCAGCGACAACACTTACACAGGACAAGAACTTGACGATGCCAGCCATATTAGTTTCCGAACCGACTGGTCGTTTTTTTTAAACGAAGACACTAACTTGCGTTTTTTTGCTCAGTATTTTGAAGCTGATAACAATGGCGCGGCGATTAAAGGTATTGATGACCCTACACCGGATCCGAGAAAATTGTCGCAAGAAACCATATCGGATTACCAATTAGAGTCCAAGGTAGTGGCTGGCATACTTGAATCAGATCTCGGATCGGTAACGGTTAAGGCGCTACTGAGCTGGCAAGAGGATGATATAAGAGTTGTGCGCGATAATGATCGTCATAACTGGTTCCAAGAGGGTAACACATATTTAAGGTCGGAATTTAATCCTGAATCAGCAATCGTTAATACTAAAACCGCAGAAATTAATCTCATTTCTAATGAACCGTTATTTGGATCGTTGGATTGGATTGTGGGGGCTTTTTACTATGATTTTGAGTACGAGAATCACATAAGGGAATTCATAGATTTCGGTTGGGATGGAAATTTCGATGGGTCATTTGATGACCCGACTCTTGGCATCACCATTCCTGGAGAGTGGGGCTTTATTTCTGATGCTGTGCCAACTCGCGAGTCGCACTCTTTTTATGGGCAAACCACTTACAGCTTTTCGGATAATTTTAGACTAATTACTGGGCTTAGATATACAGAAGACACAGTAGAGAGCCGTGTTTCAAACTTTTTTTCTCCAGTAGTCAGGATTTATCAGGCCCTTGATGAAATGACTGGTCGCATTGCGGGAGAGTATGACTTCGGCGGAGATTCAATGGCATATATTTCTTATACCCTAGGGTTCAAACCCGGCGGTAGTAATCTTACATATGGATTTACCAAGGCAGAGGACGCAGAAATGGGGAACGCGATTGCACCTCCGCTTGTCTTCCCAACATTTGAGAGTGAAACGATTACCGCTTATGAGATAGGCCTGAAAACCGATATTTTGGATGGGAGAGTAAGAGCCAACATAGCGGCTTTTTTGTATGATTATGAGGATCTACAATTCCAGGCGACGGATCCAGATGTGTTTCGTGGAGGCGTTGCAAATATACCAGAATCGGAAATGAAGGGACTTGAGATTGAATTCTTGGCGTTGCTATCGGACTCGTGGTCACTGGACGTCAAGATGGCTTTTCTAGATTCAGAGATTACAGCAGACTACGACACGCTTGACAATGTGAAAGCGGGGCCTTATTTCTTTGGTCAAGAAGACATTAGATACAGTTTGCGTGAGAACATTAATGGTAATGAGCTCGCTAAAAGTCCAGATTTTACTGCAAATGCAAGCCTAACTTATCAGAGTGATTTGGCGTCGGGTCATACTGTAAGCGGCTCTATTGAAATTGTTCATCGTGGCGAGTTTCAGCAGAGAGTGATCAACAACATGTCGATAGATAAAGTGAATGACTATACATTAGTTAATTTGGTGACTAGCATCCAACCAGTCAATAGCGCTTGGAGTTTCAGCTTGATGGTTTTCAATGCGACAGACGAGGACGGAGTTAATTCGAGCATGACTGATGTATTTGGTGTTAACGCCACGGGTCTAGAACTTATTCCACCTAGGCAGGTTAAGGGACGGGTCAGTTATGACTTTTAGCGAGGCTATGAAGAATTGAATGGCAATTTTGGGTCCGCGAATTTAAATAGTCCACTAAACGGGATCTCCAAGAGCGTCAAGATCATCACGAATACGTTGTATCTCACTTTTCTCTAGAACTATAGACCCAGCACCGGCGTTTTGGGTAGATTGATCGACGGTTTTCGCGCCACATAAAATGTGGGTCGCTCCGGATTGAGCAGACGTCCATGCAAGTGCCAATTGAGCAATTGTGCAGCGGTGATTGTCAAGTAAGTCTTCCCATCCGGAGAACATGATCTGTAGGCGTTCGATATTCTCGCGTTTGAACCATGGAAGCCATTGACCAATATTATTGCGAAAATCATTTTTTTCGAACACATGATCCCGGTCTATTTTGCCTGTTAGTAAGCCTGCTTCCAAAGACCAATAGGTTAGGGTCGCGATATTATTTTCAGCGGAGTAGGCTAGGATGTCTTTTTCAGGGTCTCGAAGCAGCATGCTATAGCGAAATTGATTACTTGATAGGTCGCCAGCGCAATCGTAGGCCTTGAACTGGTTAAGAGAAACATTGGATACGCCTATGGCGCGTATTTTACCCTGTTGTTTCAAATTCATTAGGCAACCCATGGTCTCGGCAATAGGCGTTTCTTCAGGAGGAATGGCTGGTTTGTGGCACTGGAAGAGATCGATATAATCGGTTCCCAAATTTTTGAGACTATGTTCCACCTCTATCGCGATGGTATCGGGCCGCAAGCTCACATAGTTCTCCTTACCATCTTTTTTACCATTGAAAGAACCCCGGGCATCCCTCCACCAAATGCCGCATTTCGTTGCAATCACAATCTTGTCTCGACGACCTTTTATGGCTCGCCCGCTTACTTTCTCGCTATGTCCCCAGCCATATGAGGGGGCAGTATCAATTAACGTAATACCATTATCGAGTGCTGCATGAATGGCCCTAATTGACTCGCCATCGTTTGCAGATCTTGAATCTTTACTGCCACCAAACGCATGAGTGCCAAGACCAATTATGGAAGCTTGAATCTGCGATTTACCTAAAGGTCTGTATTGCATTTGTGGTTCTCCTGCTTCGATAGCAATCTTATTACTTTTTTTGGAGCAAGCCGACATTCAAAGATAATCTAAAACACATAATTGTAGATGTATTTTGGGTAAAGGAATGTCACCAGTGTCTTAATTATGTGACTTCATAGCGGTATAACCAAATCGGATAAGAAGTCTGTTTTGGGAAATTTAAGACTAAAAAGAGAGTAAGAAAGGAGCCAGCGGAGGCTCCTTAATCGGAAGGAAAGCTCACAACCAATCTCTCGTTTAAAGTTCAGTGCGCACTAACTGAACCTCCTCAATCCTGTTCTCTACTGCTTGCTCACTTTTTTAAATTCGCGTGCAGCCTTGCATTCCTCTTTCATACTGCGAGATAGCTTACCAGCTTTCTTCATTTCTCTGCAGTTCTTAAGAGTTTCTCTCCAGGGCCGGTCATCAAAAGCAGGATCTTCGCCACGATAGTCTCTCATGCCCTCTTCACGACGAGGATCTCTCATATCCTCCTCGCCACGATAGTCTCTCATGTCTGCTTCACGGCGAGGATCTCTCATATCCTCTTCGCCACGATAGTCTCTCATGTCTG
>PCDB01000044.1 GCA_002591625.1 Porticoccaceae bacterium | reverse complement strand
GACGGTATTGCTTTTCCATCCATTTTTTGCCACTGCTGTCTGTCGCGTTGACCTTGAGATCGAGGGTTTCACCATCAGATTGGATGATTATACCGCTCAAGTACAGATCAACGATAACGTCTTTGTTCGGGATCACTCTCAAGGCTCCCCAGGCGCCGCTCTTCTCTAACACCCGGTGTAACTGGCTAGAAAAGTATACTGACTCGGCCATTCTCACCTCGGGCAACGAGGTGTCATCCTCGTCCATCAATTCCACGCCATCGTCAAGCACTAAAATGCCCACATCAAGGAGTTCGTCGACTGAGAGGCCTCTGGAGGGAGATAACAAGCTGATTGGGGTTGACGAGGTGATCTTATCAATCGCCGCGTGAGTGTCATTGACCGGCATCAGGAGGCTCAGCATTGTTATTGAGAAAAGCGTTTTGATTCTACTAACGTTGCGCATCATTTTACTCCTTAAGACCCTTCATGCGTCGATATCTTTCCCAATAAGCTTCTCTTAAGACGGGATCTTGTTCCTGCATGGCTGCCTGGCGGACCTGGCGTTCGAAAATGCTGTCACCCCGGCCGTCTCCAACATCATTAGGTAAAGCCTGTGCAGCACCCACACTGCCTGTGGTTTCTCCACTTGCTTGATCCGCAGCCTGCTCGCTTGAGCTTGCAGTGCCCGGCCCAGAATCTGCCACTTCTTCGAACTCTGTATTCCCACCCAATTCTTCGAATAGTGGTTCGTCAGAATTCATAGTCGCGGGGTCAGCGCCCATGGGATCTAAAATATCCACATTTGAATTATACGTGCCTCCCTCGAAGAGGCCATCAAACTCCTCAAGGGCCTTGTCCAGTTGAGTGTCTGCGCTGCCCGACGGTTCCCCGCCTTCGCCTAGAGTTTCTGGATTGCGGCTGGGCATAGTTGAGACCTCGTTTTCAAGATCCCCATCTGTTTCGCCGAGACCATCATCAGCTTCAGCGCCCGATTTTCCGGGATCTGTGCCCTTCGGCAACCCAGCCGATTGGCTGCTGCTTGGTCCCGCGCTAGGAGCTGCAGATCCGCTGCTTGTTTGCGTGATCGGGGACATTTGGTTTGGGATGGAACAACCAAACATAATCACTGTCAGGCCAGTCACTATGACTTGGACTGTTCTCCGAGAAATTGATTCTAGCACTTCATTGTGTTTCATACGCTCACCTCAACTGTTTTCCGCTTCGTCTCGTCTAGGAAGTGGGAATGAGACGGTATGCGCTATTGCTTCTGGTGATCCTTCAATGAGCCTCGGTCTAAAACGGGTTTTCAGAAGTCCCGAGCGCACAGTTTTTGTATCTTCCTTGGTGAGAGAGTCTGGAGGGTTGATTATTTCGATATTTCTTGTCCTTCCAGTTTCTGTAATCCAAAGCGATACTTCTAGGGTGTCTTGATTAACGGTGCCGTTTGATTCAACGAATGGGAAGTCGATTTTCTTGGGTAGGGCAAAGAAATCATTCCGCATTTCATCACTGACCTCATCACTTTTCAGGGTGTCAAAAGCGACGCGATATGCTGAAGCAGCCTGCTGCTTTTGGCCGAAAATAAGATACCAGTCTGCGAGTTCTGCAATCGCACTCGCTTGCTTCAAAACGTCAGTACTGCTTTGCTGAATTATCGAGTCAACCCTACTTAAAAGGGCGGCCTTACCTCTCTTGTAATAAGTATGCGTTGCTGCTGAAGGACTGGCTGCTTTTACTGAATTTCCCGTTGTAAATTCAAACCCGATATCAGTGGGAAGACCGTGACGTTTGATGTGGTTTGCTATTAAATACTGAACGGCGGCGAGCTTCCGGAAGTAATAGGGTGCCTTAGGATCTTTCATTAGAATGCTTGAATCAACTACCTTGGCAATCCGCAATGCTATAACCTCAGCAGCAACAACATGATCGAAGTTTCCTTTTGCTGAAGTGTCTTGATACCGATCGGTCTGCCATGTGAGAAGCTGATCTAACACTGGTAACATTCTGGCGTCTTTGTTTCCATAATTTTTGCTGCTTACGCTGTAGACATTTTCCAAAGCCTTCAGTGCCGCCTTGGTGTTCCCGAGAACGTAATCCAAGTCAGCAAGAAGCAATAAATGTGGAGTTTGTGACAAACTGTCTAACCCATAATTGATTCGTTCAATTTGTACGCCCCTTCTTAAGGCATCCTGTGCGCCTGGGAAATTCCCTTCGGCTATTAAAGATTTTCCTAAATCCAGGTAAACCTCCGCCAACTGCGGATTAAAAGCACTGCTGGAAGCCTCGATTCGGTCAATTTTCTCGAGAAAACCTGATACGCCAGCTTTCTCTGAAGCCATGCTATGTTGAGTCAGCAAAATCACGCTGACTACCAGTAATCGTCTGGTTGCGTAGGAACCGAAGGTAAAAATCAACTGTTTCAGGTTACTCAAATGCATTCTCCGTGCATGGGATAAGTCGTAACTGGATTAGCAAAGTTCCTCCCCGCCAGTAATCGGTACAAGTCCTCGCAGACGCCTCAGGTGGAGCGATTCATGCAACCTGCTCGACCACTCGGTACTACGCTCCATATTAACGCATTGGTTTTATTACGATGCAAATCTGTTTGTTTTGGGCTTGGATCAAACCAAAAATATTCGCTGTTCATCAAACCCGACTGGCATTTACAGCGTAGGTCGTTATCATGGCCCCGACAATTGAGACAGTCAACTTTTCAGTGCATCAATAGAAATAAAACCGAGTAATGATATCTTCTTTCAAACCTCCCCGCCGAACTATCTTGGAACCGGGACCCTCGGATGTAAGCCAGCGAGTTTCAGAGGCCATGGCAAAGCCCACAATAGGACGTTTGGATCCTTATTCTGTAGGCATGATGGACGAGATCAAAAGCCTCTTGCAATATGCGTTTCATACCGACAACGAACTTACTTTCGCAGTTTCAGCCTCCGGATCAGCGGGGATGGAATGTTGCTTCGCAAAATTAGTAGATCCCGGAGACACGGTCATAGTTTGTCAAAATGGTGTTTTTGGATCGCGAATGAAGGAAAATTTTGAACGCTTTGGTGGTTTGGCGATCATGGTTCAGGACGATTGGGGTCGGGCAGCAGACGAATCGAAGCTAGAAGCGGCCCTTAAAGCAAATCCTGAGGCTGTTTTAGTAGCATTTGTGCATGCAGAAACATCTACCGGTGTGCAATCTGATGCAGAGAAGTTGGTTCGGTTGGCGCACGATCACAATTGCTTGACTATTGTGGATACTGTTACTTCGCTAGGGGGGCGCCAATCTATGTAGATAAATGGGGAATAGATGCTATTTATTTAGGGTCGCAAAAGTGTTTATCTGCGCCTCCTGGTCTATCGCCCGTCAGTTTCAACGACCGAGCTGCTGAAAAAGAATAAGGCAGCGAAAGAGTCGCGTGAAAAGCTGGTTCTTGAATCTCAATCTGATAATGGGCTGCTGGGGTGAAAAAGCCAAACGCGCCTATCATCATACTGCGCCCGTGAATAGTCTTTATGAGCTGCACAAAGCACTCGTGGTGGTTCAGGAGGAGGGGCTCGAGAATTGTTGGGTTCGCCATAAAAAAAATCACTTGAGACTAAAAGAAGGTTTGTCGTCTTTGGGTATCACTTTTATCGTTGCCGAGCAACATCGATTGCCACAGCTCAATGCAGTTTCTATACCGAAAGGAGTGTCCGATTCGTTGGTTCGTGGGCAGTTACTTAATCAATTTAACCTGGAGATAGGAGCGGGTCTCGGCCGACTTGCCGTCAAGGTTTGGCGGATCGGCCTAATGGGCCATGCCTGGAATGCTAAAAACGTTGATTACTGCATCAATGCGCTGGCATCGGTTTTAAAGAAAGCTGCTTAGTCGAGTTTAGAAGCCGCCGCAGATCTGCTGGCATCGGATTGAAAAGTAGATATGAAATCTAGCAATACTCTTCCGACTTGCTCTAAGCTATCGATACTACAATTTTCTATGGTGTCATTACTCGTATGCCAAGTCCTTGGAAAAGGATAATGGATCAGGTTAACTACCGGTATTCCCGAAGCCAAAAACGGCACATGGTCATCGATTATGGCTGCACCAAACTCATTTTTAAAGACCTCTGCTCGCTGACGCCTGGCACTCTCCCAAACTTTGTCGATTATTTCTGGTGCCGCGTTGAATGAATTGATCTCTTTCGGAATTCTTAGGTTTTTATCGCAGACCATGTCTACAATTATGCCTGCATTTGGTCGATAATCAGGATTCTTCTCAACGAAACTTTGTGCTCCTATCGAGAAGGGCAGGCCGTTAATGCCTCCCATATCCTCCAGATCGAAAAATATCAAGTCCACATCGACTGCCTGGCGACTGTTTGAAAGCAAGCGCCCCAATTCGAGCAAAACGGCTACGCCAGACGCTCCATCATTTGCTCCCAATACAGGGGAGTCACGTTTAAAATAGTTTTGATCCCTGTCAGCTAATGCTCTTGTATCCCAATGCGCTCCAAGCATCAACTTCGGTCGAGGAGCTTGACTCCTGCCTGAAAAATTTGCGAGTAGATTATGTCCTCTGTAGCCGAGAGCCTTGAAGGGCAAGATTGTAATGGCATCTGTATAAGGCTTGAGTGAATCATGTATGAATCGGAGCGTGTTTTCCTTTGATTTCACATTTTCAGGTGAACGAGGGCCAAATGCTACTTGCTTCCGAATCAAATTCATTGTTCTTTCGCCACTGAATTGGAAAGTGTCCACTTCGTATCCATGTGCATGGAAGGGGAAACTTGAGATCAGTTGGTATAAGGAAAGTAAAATCAGAGCGGAAACTTTTTTGGTGCGATTGCGATTCAATGTTTTAATCATAGGCAGATTCAGAGTGCTCGTTCCAGCAATAGACTATCATAGTTATTTTGCGATAGTTTGCGTTGAGCTAATTTAGCCTTGTCGTTATCCGCGAATGGTCCCACAACTACTCGATGCCGAGTTTTACCAGAGTTAAGTTTGACTCGCTCAATCGAGGCTGTCAGATTCAATAGCAATAGTTGTGCTCTTAAACTATCCGCATCTTTCTCAGACTTGAAGGAGCCTGCTTGGAGAACGAAAGAGGCGGGTTTTTTTTCAGTGAGAAGAGCTTGACTCGGATTCTCCCCTGGAACTGTTATTTTCGCTGTCTTCAGGGTATCGATAAAGGTGAAAGTTAGCTCACTTGCCTGATCAGGAACAGAAATCTCGGCAGCTTTCTCTGCCAATTTCGACACTATTTCTGTTTCAGAAATAACTGGCCTATATATGTACATGACACTGGCGCCGACCGAGATGCCAAACAAAAAAATCAATACCAAAGAAGTGCTGTTTGCGGGCTTTTTGGACCCATGGCGTTTTGCTGAGTTTTTTTTTCGTGACATTTATATAATCCTCGTAGGCTGCCGATTGTAGATTACTTAATTACTTTAGGGTAAAAATTCTCATGCTGTTTAAGATAGCACTTCAAAATTCTTGGGGATCAACATCGATACACCAGCGAACGCTGTGATCAGATTCTAAGTTTCGAGCTAATTTGTCCAACACACTGTTTAAAAGTTTACGATTTTTGCATTCTATGCGAAGAATGTAGCGATATCTTCCTGATCGGCGTTCCAATAGCGCTGGCAATGGACCGGTATAGTATAAAGCTTTGGAAGATTTTCTAATGCTGTCGGCGGTTGCTTTTGCCATGAGCAAAAATCTCTCGGCTCTTGAGGCTAGTTTCGATTCTGCCCTGACTAAAGCCAAATACTGGTATGGCGGTAGGTCAACCTTTCTCCTGTGAGCTAGCAGCTCGCGTGCGAACGGCCCATAGCCTTTTCCTAATAAAATCTGCAACACGGGATGATGGGGTTGGTAACTCTGAACTAGCACATTACCAGGCAGCGTGCCCCGCCCACTCCTGCCGGCTACCTGCGTTAGCAGCTGCCCCATTCGTTCCGTGGATCGAAAGTCTGGACTAAGTAAGCTGGCATCGGCATCGACTATTACCACCAACGTTACATGTTGAAAATGATGCCCTTTTGCAAGCATTTGGGTTCCGAGGAGGATACATGGGTGACCTTTCTGAGCAGTCTGTATTACCTCCAGCATATGCCCGCGTTTTTTTGTTGTATCTCGATCAACCCGAAGTATCTGGGTGTTTCTAAACCGATCTTGAAGCATAAGCTCACTGCGCTCGGTGCCTTCTCCGCAAGCAATCAGTTGGCCTGAGCCGCATGCAGGACAACCTGCAGGCGGATTTGATCTAGCCCCGCAATGGTGGCATATCAGTTGATTGCAGCTCCGATGCAGGGTCATTTTTGAATCGCAATATTTGCACTCGGCAGCCCATCCGCACTGCTTGCAGAGCATGACAGGGGCGAAACCGCGCCGGTTAAGGAAGACTAAAACTTGTTCCGACCTGTGGAGAGTATCCGCAATTGAGGACAATGTTGTTTCTGCAAAACCAGATTCGATTTTTTCTTGACGCATGTCAATAGTCTGCCATTTTGGCACTGCTGCTGAACCAGCTCTTTTCGTGAGCATGAGGTGTCGATAACGTTGTTCGTCACAATTTCTTAGTGACTCCAGCGAGGGTGTAGCAGAGCCAAGAAGAATTGGAATGTCTTCATATTGCGCTCGCATCACCGATAAATCTCTCGCGGAATATCTGAAGCCGTCTTGTTGCTTATATGAGCTATCATGTTCTTCGTCCACAACTATCAATCCAGGCTTTTTCATCGGCGTGAAGACTGCAGAGCGAGTACCCAAAATAATTTTTACTTCTCCAGAAAGCGATTTGGCCCAACCTTGCAGTCTTTGCTTTTTAGTTATTCCGGAGTGCAAAACCACTATTGGTACATTAAAGCGGCTGTTAAACCTCCGCTCTGTCTGCGGCGTAAGATTGATCTCGGGGATTAATACAAGTGCTTGTTTTCCCGCCAAAAGAATTTTTTCTATGCATTTTAGGTAGATCTCTGTTTTCCCACTGCCCGTAACCCCATCAATTAACCAACAATTAAAATCATTGAGGGTTATCGCATCTAAAACAATCTGTTGTTCTTGGTTAGGTTCTCTCGGGTTACCAACTAAAATGTCATCAGCGACTCGCTCATTCTCTTTATATTCAAGCTGTGCATAGCCTCGTTCTTCTAATTTTGAGAGAATAGATCGGGAGAATTGCTCTAATATAAAACTTTCTTTTATGTTGATTTTACTTTTGAGCAGCTTGAACAAAGAGGATTGTCTCGGTGTCGAAACCAACAATTCCTCACCAGCGTCTAGACCTTTTTGACTTAAAGTCCAATATCGTTCTCGGAGTTCAGGCAATGGCTCCCCATTCCTGAGAAGTATCGGCAACGAGTGAAACAATGTTTCTCCGATTGGGAACTGGTAATAACTGGAGGCCCACTTGAAAAGTTTCAGCAGTCTGCCCGATAAGATAGGTTGATCGTCAACAAACTCTGTGACGTCTTTTAGCTTTTCCGGCACTATATCGCTATGATTTGTAATTTCTACAATAATTCCTATGATTTGTCGGCGACCAAAAGGCACCGAGACCCTCATGCCGGCGACAAGCGAATTGGGAGCAAACGCGCAGCTTTCTTTGACGTTGTAGTCAAATAACCTGCGAAGGGGAGAAGGCACTGCCACTCTAACTATGGTTTTATGGGAGACTGGCATAAAAACTCACTAAAATTTTTGTAACTTATAGAAATTCTGTTCAACTCCGCGCGCGCTCGAGACTTTTAGTTGAAACTTATCCCCGAGCTCCTTCTTTCCTGAAGGGGGACAGCAGCCGTTTGGAGTATATGATGAAAACTGATAGCCACCCAACATATCATGAATTGACAGCGACCTGTAGTTGTGGAAACGTGATAAAAGTTGGTTCCACTCGATCGAAGAGTATCTATCTTGACGTTTGCTCTGAGTGCCATCCTTTCTATACCGGCAAGCAGAAGGTTCTCGACACGGGTGGTCGTATAGATCGGTTCAATAGACGTTTTGGCGGCAAAAAGAAAGTCTGAGTTACGCCCCCCGAATGCTAAGTTTAGGTTCATCTTTTAATTGGCTGATACCTCCGTTATCTGGGCTATGTCTAACCATTTGCTTTTTAGTCTTGGGAGTCGAGCAACTGTCATAAGCATTGGACTCAGAAAGTAGTCTCATTTTTGGGAATCCTTTTTGTTTTTGTCTCATAATTCAAATTTATTGGCCATTTCGAGTAATGGTATTTTTCTAGCGAAAGTTTTGAATTTTTGGCGTGCGCTTGATAGATAAGAGTACAATAGACGGTCTTGGGACAGTTTTTGGAGCATTAGCTTGGACACTTTGTACAGGTTTGTCAGAGTTATATTGGTTCTAGGAGCTTTTATAATTGGTGCGATCTTTGCTCTATTCAACAATCATCCTGTAAGGCTTAATTTTGTGTTTTTCGAGTCTGCACCTCTGAGTCTGGGGTTTTGGCTGTTAATTTTTCTATTCCTAGGCTCTATACTTGGTATTGGATCAAGCTCGATCATATTGATTCGTTATAGACGTTTATTAGCTAAAATGAAAAATAAAGTTTCCGAGTGAACCGAAAGCATGGATGAAGAGAATAATAAAATTATTGTGGCTTTGGATTTCTCAAATGCAGGTGATGCGCTGAGGCTGGTTGATCAATTATTGCCCAGCGAGTGTCGTTTGAAGGTTGGTAATGAGCTATTCACGAGAGCGGGGCCCTCATTTGTTAGCCATCTAGTCAGTCGCGGTTATTCAGTTTTTTTGGATCTCAAGTTTCATGATATTCCTAATACAGTCTCGAGAGCCGTGTGTTCGGCCGCTGAACTCGGTGTTTGGATGACCAACGTGCATGCATCCGGAGGCGTCAGGATGATGGCATTGGCGAAACAAAAGCTAATTGAACAGGGTAGTGACATGCTTCTGATCGGAGTTACTGTTCTTACAAGCATGGATTCGGCTGAATTAGCAGAGACCGGTGTCTGTTCGAATATAGAGCATCAGGTCCTTCATCTTGCGAACCAGGCTAAAGAGAGCGGACTTGACGGGGTCGTATGCTCTGCCAAAGAAGCACGATTATTAAGAATAGAAATGGGCACAAACTTTACGCTAGTGACTCCGGGGATTCGTCTTCCAGGTGATAACAAGGATGATCAGTGCAGAGTGATGGAGCCAAGGAGAGCAATTGAAATGGGAAGTAATTACCTCGTAATAGGAAGAGCAATAACCAAGGCAGAGGCCCCGCTTAAAGCACTCAGGAAAATAAATCAGTCGCTGGCATAAATCATTGAGAACTCTCTCAAAGAGTCTTAGCGGCTTGGTAGATTTTGTATCTTACCTCCCTAGAAAAAATTTGTTTGACACGTCTAAGAACCAATTTCTCCTCAAGGTCTAATCTTAAATCGCCCCTCAAGTATTTTAACTCCAATCCATCCTGATTAATAATTATGCGGTACATGGCGCTAACCCAGTGTACCCTTCCTCGCTTATTAAGTTCCACCCTTCCCACTTCACTATGGAAAGCGCAGTTCCATTCGACTTTGGGAGGCATATTAATGTATATATAGTTGATAATTGGGCTGGACATTTTTTTAATTAGATTTCTTCAACTAAATAACAGTTGGCCGACGCCATCATACGGTGGATTATAGATATTTTATTCTCCAGTTTGAAGCGCCTTTTAGTTGAACGAGAATGTTTGCTTCGGATTGAGGTATGCCCAATGATTTATAACCCAATGCTAAAAGCAAAGGGTTAATTTTACTTCGATATTATATGTGTTTGACTGAGTGTTTTCGTTATCATGCACAGCAAATTGAGAAGGGTAACCAAAAAAATGGTAAAAAAGTACGTCACTTGTTCATTATATAAGTTTGTTACTTTGGATAATTGTGAGATGTTGCGAGAAAGCATCCTCAATGAGATGAAGCTAAACGATCTTCTAGGCACCATTTTATTAGCGGAGGAGGGAATTAATGGAACGATCTCAGGCGCTGGGTCTTCTGTCGATGGGTTTGTTGAGTTTTTGTCACTCCTGATCGGGAGTGATGATATTGATACTAAGAGATCGACTCATGATGAGGTTCCTTTCTATCGAGCAAAGGTTAAGTTGAAACGGGAAATTGTTTCAATGGGAGTTGAGCATATTGACCCGAAGGAAACTACAGGGATCCGAGTTGATCCAGTTCATTGGAATAATTTAATTAATGATCCGGAGGTTCTGGTAATAGATACCCGAAATAGCTACGAAGTGGGGATAGGTACATTTAAAGATGCCGTCAATCCCAACACAAAATCTTTCAGAGATTTCCCTGAATGGGCTCATAATAATATAAATCCTCAAAAACATAGTAAGGTTGCAATGTTTTGCACCGGCGGAATAAGGTGCGAGAAGGCAACAGCGTACGCTAAGAGTATAGGTGTTAAAGAGGTCTATCAACTTGAAGGGGGGATACTAAATTATCTCAGAACGGTACCGGAGGATGAATCACTTTGGTCCGGTGAGTGTTTTGTATTTGATAATCGCGTGGCGGTCAATCATGATCTTGAAAAAGGCTCTTATGATCAATGTCACGCATGTCGAATGCCAATCACGACAGCGGATAAAATGTTGTCATCTTACGCTAAAGGACAATCATGCAAGCACTGTTACGGGACCCATAATGAGCAGAAACAGCAACGATTCTCCGAACGACAAAGGCAAATAATGCTTTCCAAATCACGTGGGGAAGATCACATTGGAGCAGGTGCATATGAGGCAACAGAGAGACGCAGAGCAGAAAAAAAATACCGTCGCAGCCGCACATAAAGCTGCAGTTGATCTTTAGTGTATCGTGGTTTGTCTCAGTTGTGTTCTTGCGCAAAGGCTCGAGGCTTCAATCTATTTAATAATTGAGCAGAGGAGAAGGGGAGTGCACATCATTTCCGTATCGGATTACAGAGAACAGGCACGAAAAAAAATCCCTCACTTTCTTTTTGAATATATCGATGGAGGATCGGTAAGTGAGTCTACGCACAGAGCTAACAGCAGGGACCTTGAGCAAGTTAGTCTCCGCCAGCGCGTGCTCAAGGACGTGCGTAACATTAACACCGAGTTAGACTTGTTTGGAACGACTTATAGCATGCCAGTAGTTCTTGGCCCTGTCGGAATAGCGGGTCTTAATGCTAGGCGCGGCGAGGTACAAGCAGCTCGAGCAGCTGAAAAAAATAACGTCCCATTTACGATGTCTACTGTGTCGTTGTGCAGTGTAGAGGAGGTTGCGGGATCTGTTAGGGATCCCATGTGGTTTCAACTTTACATGGCCAAGGATCGAGTGTTTTTAAAAGAACTATTGAAACGAGTTCAAAATACCGGATGTGAGGTATTGTTACTTACCGTTGATTTGCCCGTGGTGGGCACGCGTTATAGAGACGTTAGGTCTGGGCTCACAAAATGCGATGGGCTACCATGTCGATTATGGCGACTATTACAAATACTGGCACGACCATCCTGGTTATGGGATGTCGGTATCATGGGCGGGCCGCATAATCTGGGTAATTTGGTCCCTCTAATGGGTTCCGATGCCGGATTGAAAGATTTCCTTGCTTGGACTGATGAGAATTTTGATCCCTCTGCGACTTGGGATGACATCTCATTTGTTCGAGAAAATTGGTCAGGTAAGATTATCGTAAAGGGACTGTTAGATCCTGAAGACGCCTCACAAGCCATCAAATGTGGCGTTGACGGGATAGTCGTATCGAATCACGGTGGTCGGCAATTAGATGGCGCTCCCTCTACTGTTAAGGCTCTGCCGGCAATAGCTGATAGAGTGGCGGGAACTGTACCCATTCTCGTTGACGGAGGTATTAGCTCTGGCACTGATATAATCCGTATGTTGGCCATGGGTGCCGATGCGGTCTTAATTGGCAGGGCGTGGGTCTATGCTTTGGCTGCTGCAGGACAGAGGGGCGTAAATCAAGTCTTACATCTTTTGAAAGAGGAACTGCGGATTGCAATGGCTCTGACCGGCCATACCAAACCAAATATGATTGACCGAAATACATTAATTGATAAGCTTTAGTCCTTTTTATGGACGAATACAGGTTTTTTGCGCTGCGATAGTGGAAAAAGTTTTGAGAAATATCAGTTAGATGACAAATAGTAGACTTGCAATAGAAAACGCCAATGTCAGAGTTGCGGCCATTCAGATGGTTAGCACATTAGATTTCCATGCTAACTTGCTTTCGGCACGTAAGTTGTTGAACCAAGCCAAGCGGGAGTCTGTTGAATTAGCCGTTTTGCCAGAAAATTTTCTGACTTATGGCACCAGACCGTTATTATGTAAATCCCAAGAGGTTGAGTTTTTGGAAACCTTCGCACAGATGGCAAAAGAAATCGGTATGTGGATCGTTGCCGGGAGCTTCCCTTTAAGGCATTCAATTGAGGGATTTGATCGCCAATCTGGGGACGTTGACAAACCCTACGCAACTTCAGTGGTTTTTCACCCTGAAGGACATGTTTATGAATATTACGACAAAATACATCTTTTTGATGTAGATGTTTCCGATACTAATCGACGTTATCGAGAGTCTGATGATTTTAGCCACGGAACCAGATCGGTGGTTTTTGACAGTCCTTGGGGTCGAATAGGTTTGGCCATATGCTATGATATCCGTTTTCCGGAGTTATTTCTCGATTTTGCGCAAAGAGGTGTGAGAATAATAGTGCTCCCATCCGCGTTCACAGAGGCAACGGGGAGGGATCATTGGGAAATTTTACTGCGTGCTAGGGCCATAGAGTGCCAGTGTTTTATAGTGGCGCCAAATCAGGGCGGTCGACACACTGAAAAGTTGAGCACATGGGGACAATCGATGGTTGTTGATTCATGGGGAAATATCATCTCTAGCCTTGACAAAGGCGAGGGAGCGGTGGTTGCCGATTTGGATCTCTCGATGATTAAAAAGATTTGTGATCGCATGCCTATCTCATCACATAGGCGAATGGATGTCTACTGCGACAAGAATTAATTTTTTTCGTCGTTGAGGCGACATAAAAGCGATGACATAATCTTGAATTATCTCATCTAGAACTCAGTCCAGTTCCTCACTCGGAGTGGAAAACTTTTAACATGGATACTCATGGCTCTTGAGTATCGGCCCTCAGCAAGTTGCGTTAGAATCTTTCGATAAAAAATATTCCGGGTTATATTGAACAGATTAGTTGCCAAAATTAAAGCATGTAAATGGGATGAGCATAGCTCTGACCTGACGATTATTCGCAGACAGGTGTTTGTAGAGGAGCAANATGTAGATGAAAGAGATGAATGGGATCCACTAGATCCAAATCATTATCATTTCATGGCTCTTATAGATTCTGATGTGATCGGGTGTGGGCGACTCGCTCGCAACGGGCAGATCGGTCGCATGGCCGTGTTGGCAAAATATCGCAATCAGGGCATCGGTGGAAAGTTATTACGGTTTATGATTCGGTTCGCGAGTGATAATGATATAAATCATGTCTTTCTGCATGCNCAAACACATGCAATACCCTTCTACTCCCAGTTTGGTTTCGAGGTTGAGGGCGATGTTTTTCATGAGGCTGGGATACCTCACCAGTTTATGAAATTAATATCCTAGGACAAAAAAACCCATGTCTTGGTCAGAATACGACGAAGACAAGCATTGTAAAATTAATCAAATTAGGTTTTATGAATGAGTAAACTTCCAACTTTTCATCTTGAAGAATACCTATCTGCTCGCGAATTTAGTGCGCCCTTCATGCTCGGCGGCTCTGATTCAGAAACACACTCACTTGGCGAAATACTAGATTTGGCAGATCCTGAAAGCAAAGAAATTTGGGATAAACTTTCTTTGNATTACACCGAACCTTACGGTATGCCTGTGCTACTTGAAGAGATAGCAAACTTGTATGGAGATGCGATTACTGGTTCAAATATATTGAGTTTCGCAGGAGCTGAGGAAGGGATTTATTGCCTCTGCCATGCGCTGCTGGACCCATCTGATCATGCAATCGCTGTTACTCCCTGTTATCAATCGCTGGAGTCTGTCCCGTCGTCCTTATGTGAGGTGACAAAGGTTGGGCTTGATGAAACAGAAAGTTGGGAGCTAAATATTGATAGGGTTATAAAAGAAATAAAACCAAGGACAAAGTTACTTTTAATTAACTATCCGCACAATCCCACAGGAGCAATTTTAACACAGGCTCAGCAGGAGCAGCTTATAGAGATAGCTNGGACGAATGATTTGTGGGTTTTTTCTGATGAAGTATATCGTTACCTCGAGTTTGAACCTTCAGATCGATTGCCAACTATGGCAAGTATTTATGAGAAAGGCATCAGTCTTGGAGTGATGTCAAAATCCTTTGGATTGCCAGGATTGCGTGTGGGTTGGATTGCAGCTCAGAATCAACATCTCTTAGCAGAGATGTCTAATGTTAAACACTATCTTTCCATATGCAACAGTGCACCGTCGGAAGTTTTGTCTCTCATTGCGCTTCGTGGCCAAGATAAGATTTTGGCCCGTAATCTGGATATAATACAGTCAAATATTGCATTGTTGGATAGCTTCTTTTTAGACTACTTTGATTTCTTCGAGTGGACGAGACCGAAGGGTGGTTGTATTGGATTCTCGAAAATTAAAGGTCAATGGAGCTCAGACGTTTTTGCAGAAAAGCTACTGAGCGCCAAAGGAGTTTTAGTTGTTCCAGATAGTGTGTTTGACTTCAATGGAAACTATTTCAGGGTTGGATTTGGTAGAAAAAATATGCCGCAGGCGCTGCGACTGGTAAGAGATTTTATTGAAGAAGAGATGAACTTTAAGTGATGAGTCCTAAATTGTCATGGAAAGATGGCAGAGTACTGTCAATTAATGTCATCTCCNTCGGCCTTGAACTTTCTGAGATCCTATAAATGCTCAAGAACTATAGTGAGAGCTTGCTGTTAGGGGAGTTTAGAAAATGGAAAGAGTAATGTCTGATTTAAGTGATTGGTTATTTCTGGTGGATGAAGAGATCATTGAACCAGAGCGGCCGATAATAGATCCCCACCACCACCTTTGGAGAGATNATCGCTCGCTCAACCGGAGTATTGACTATGACCTCAATGACTTATGGGCGGATACCGAATCTGGACATAATATAATTGCAACTGTTTTTGTGGAGTGCGGGGCTGATTACCGTTCAAGNGGGCCTGAGTCACTTCGGCCAGTCGGTGAGACTGATTATGTGAAATCTGCCGCGGATTTGTCGATTCTTGGTGCGTCGAAGGGCAGGCCGCCCATAAAAGGGATTGTCAGCCACGTAGACCTAAGACTGGGAGCTGCAGTCGAAGAAGTGATATCGGCACAAATCGATGCTGGTGAAGGTCTTCTGAAAGGTATTCGTCATGCAACAGCATACTACCCCGATCCTCCGGCTGTGGATCGTTATGCGGGAAGGATTGAGCACCTAATGATGTCAAAAGAATTCCGAGAAGGATTTGCTCTGCTGGCACCCGCTGGGCTCTCTTATGATGCCTGGCTACTGCACCCTCAGATTAGAGAGCTGACGGACTTAGCGGAGGCGTTTCCCGAAACAATCATCATCTTTGATCATTTTGGAGGGCCGTTAGGAATTGGTCCTTATCAAGGTAAACAGCGCGATATTTTCCCTCAATGGCAGCGCGATGTTCAGCAGCTCTCTAGATGCGCTAACGTTGTTGCCAAGCTAGGCGGGCTTGCAATGCCAATAAACGGCTGGGGTTGGGATGAACGTGAAATGCCCGCGTCGTCAGATGAAATTGTGGCTGCGCATCAAGATTATTACCTGCATACAATCGATTGCTTTGGACCAGAACGATGTATGTTCGAAAGTAATTTTCCTGTTGATAAACTCTCGGTTTCTTATGCAGTTCTTTGGAATGCGCTAAAGAAGATTGGTAGTCGGTTTAATGAAACGGAAAAAGATCTGATGTTCCGTGGGACTGCTCAGCGTATTTATCGATTGGAAATCTAGATTGCCTACCTTTTTGCAATCGTTACCCAGAATTATTGCAATTTTTTTAGCCTGCCGTCATCAGAAGTCAATCCGCAAAGAGATAGAGCCTACCTCTTCGATTTCGCCGTGTATTAGGTCTCCTGGCAGCACTGCTCCTACGCCGCTGGGTGTGCCAGAATAAATTAGATCTCCCGGTGAAAGATGATAGAACTTTGAGAGGTCGGACACTATCTCTGGGACAGACCACATCAGCTGGTTGATATTTGAGTCTTGTCTAATCTGATCGTTAACCGACAACCAAATCCTTCCTTTGGTGGGATGACCAGTCATATTTGCCGGTCTGATAGACCCGACTACGGCACCGTTGTCGATGTCTTTGCTAATGCACCAAGGGTATCCTCTTTCTCGGAGCGAAATCTGTAGGTCGCGCCTAGNCANGTCCAGTCCACAAGCGTATCCAAATATGTGAGAAAGAGCTCTATCGGGTAAAATTTTTGATCCGCCACAGCCAATGGCAATTACCAGTTCCATTTCATGATGAAAATTATCGGTACCCTCTGGGTATGGGATGGTGCNTCCTGAAGCTATTACAGCCGAAGGTGATTTTGTAAAATAGAATNGTCTATCACGATTTGGTTGAAATCCCATTTCTATGGCATGATCAGCGTAGTTGCGCCCGACGCAAAACACACGATTTACGGCGAATCGCTTTTTGTTTTCTAAAATTTTAACCGACACTATTTCGGGTGGAGCAAATACATAGTCATTCATAAGCGAGTTTCTCTGATCTTATAAAAGATTGTAGCAATTTCTGGCGAAGTTTAATGAATCAATGAGTTTTAAAAATTAATATTACTCGACGTCAGTTTTGAATATGACAGCCGATAATCTATTGTTGAGAGCAAGAAAGTTAATTTCAATTCATTTCCTCCATTATCCTCAAATCATTCTTATCTGCATTTGGGCATAGATCTAAAGAGATTTCTTCAATTGCTTGTAATATTGATGAATTGAGCANATCGAGCATTCCAACTGGCTTGAGTCTATCAGTCATTAGGTCGGAGAATTATTCTAACATAATTGATTTCCCCATCAGGCTTTGCCAAATCGTTTAAAACGCTGAAAGCATGCTTTTTCTGAATGATAGTTGTAAGTCATATCGGCTAAGATTGCAGTTCATTGTTGGGTTTAAGAAAGTTTTCTGATACCGCAACTCAAATGTTTAAGAAAGATTCTAGAGCGTGAGAAAAAGAGCCGTTCTTGTCGACTAAAACCGAGTTTACAACTGCAATTCTTGCGATCTAATNAAANGTCATCNNNATGAAAGGGNTCAACAGCAATGTGATTGTGATNGATTNACTTTTCNAAAGGTTAGCAGGAGACTTCTNTAGATGGCTCNGTCTGACTCAAGAAAATAGCTATTGATAACAATAGTATTAAAGCAACTAAGCAGATTTTTGCGGGTGCTGCATAGGTCCCAAAAAAATCGTAGCCAAGACTGAATATCGCCGGCCCAATTGCACTGGCGAAAACATTCATAGAAGAGCTAAGGCCACTAATTTCACCTAGATGGGTAGTTCCGAAAAATCTTATAAAAGTTAGGTTGCCCAATAAGCTCCAAAGTCCAGTGCTAACTCCAAAACCAGCAATCAGAATCCAGTAGCCCCAGTTTTGGTCCAGATTAACGAAACCTATGGCGCCAAGGAACATTGCTGTCAACATTATTATCAAGAAAGGTTTTAGGGAAATTCTGTCCGATATATAGCTGGCAATGAAATTTGTAGAGGTAGCACAAATAGCAGCGGGGAAAAAGTATCCAAAGGCTTCCGATGCATCTCTCCCTGCTTCACTAAAGATTGAGACTATATGAAATACTAATGCTGTCCCAAAAAGAGCGCTCATGCTTAGGCTTAATGAGTAAATCCAGAAAACAGGACTATTTTTAGCTTCTTTTAGCGTATTACCAAAGCCACAGAGAACCTTTTCCTCGAGGTCCCTAGAATCAATACCATCCATTTTCAACCCGCATGATTCAGGAGTATCTCGGACAAATAAAATCGACAACAAAAAGAATAATATTCCCGCCAGACCAGCCATAATCCAGAGAGTCTCTCTCCAACCTATCATAGCTATGGAACCTCCGATGAGCATCGGTGCAATAGAGAAACCGAAAGTAACAAATAAATTCCTAATGCCAATCGCTAAACCTCTCTGTTTATCGAACCATAAGAGGAGAACATTTCGAGAGCAGTTGGTTAGAACGCCTTGGCCAAATAATCTTGCGCCGAAGTATCCAATTGTAATTAATCCAAAGCTGACCACAGAAGGTGCTCCTAAAATAGAGTTTATTTTGTCTATAACACTCATAAAGATAATAGACAAAGACAGTAAGATGGAAGTAATGGGAATCATTACTCGTGCCCCCCATAGATCAAAATACCTGCCGGCAGTCGAGAGAAGTAATGATGCGCCAACGGTGCCAATCAAGTAAGCCAATGATATCTCGGTTCTTTGTAAACCTAAGGCTTCCATAAAATGGTCTGTAAAAACGGCTAGGCCGATTGTTTGTCCGGGAATACTGCAAAGAGCTCCCAGTGTGCTTATACCAAGCACCACCCAGCCATAGTAGAAAGGNAATCTATTCGGGTGGAATGGCCAGCTTGGAGAAATCACTCATGTTCCTTAAAAAAACAAGTCCCCCNAACCGCTTCAAA
Source organism: Porticoccaceae bacterium (assembly GCA_002591625.1). Lineage (GTDB taxonomy): Bacteria > Pseudomonadota > Gammaproteobacteria > Pseudomonadales > Porticoccaceae > TMED48. The sequence continues at coordinate 19,061 of PCDB01000044.1, read as the reverse complement.
GCTATGGCCTGGATTCTTTTTTGTAGTTATTATTTTTGGGCAGTTATGTTTTTGTAGCAGATAAAAGAATTTTTTAATCAAGCGCGCCTGCCGACAGATGAGAGGAGTTGTTAGTGCGATCAGTAATTCTAAGGCAAGCAANCTAATTTTAAAATTCCTCTACTTTATATGCTTTCTCATTGATCTCTGAAACGGNTTTACTAAAGAGTTAAGAATTTGTCACCCATTATAATATTGGGTGCTTAACATTATTAATTTTCGTAAACTGTTTACGTGACAGTCTATATTTTCTACTAAATTACAGCCTCAGATTTTACCAACTAGGATCTCTAAATTTTGTCTTTGTGAGCAAATGAGTCATTAGACCTAAAGGAAGATTTTGCTAGATATTTATTTTAGAGAGAAAATTTCGCAAGATGGTGNGTATACTTTAAGTCTAAGGCACATCCACAACAACGCCTTTTGATGCCTTGCCGGCCTCTAGTCTANGGATACTGCGACTTTTTGATTNCTCGCGATTGCCATGCTCGGTTAANCTTTTTCGTTTTCGTAATCGGTGCAATTGCCAGTCGGCGAGCTTCACCCTTGTGTCGTAATCTTGATCCGGGTCAAGATCAGACATATCTTCAAGAACAGCTCGCTCAAGTCGGCCGAAGAGAGCTGTAAGAGTTAATCGCGATTTGAATATCTTCACTNNGTGACCCTTTCGCGAAGCCAGANAAAGTTATGGTCCGTTAAAAAAAGTTGGTACCAGAGGCCGGACTCGAACCGGCACGCTTTTTAGGGCGGGGGATTTTGAATCCCCTGTGTCTACCAATTTCACCACTCTGGCAACAAGATGCTAAACTGTTACATGGTCTGCAATTATAGTCCTGATTCTCTTAGGTTCAAAGAGAGCGGAGAGATTTTGGTATTCCTTTTTGCTTTAACTATCGTTTCTGACTTTCGAAGAGAAAATTAAGTANATATTTGCAGTCATTGAAACTGATTTCGGTTTTAGTATGTTTTAGACTTTTATTTTATCTCCCTGTCGAGGAGCTCACTTTTNTCCTTTTCTTATCAAAGAGCCGGCTAAAAAGAATTTTTCGGATTTGACCGTTAAGAGTAAAGTTTATGTTGCGCAAAGATTTTAATTTTTATCTTCCTGAAGAACTCATAGCCATAGTGCCCTTGGATCGGAGGCGTGACAGCAGGCTTATGGTGGTTGATCCGGGGCTTGGGGTCGTTCACAAACAGTTTGTCGATCTTTTGCAGTACTTTAAACCAGGAGACTTGTTAGTTTTTAACAATACGAAAGTAATGCCAGCGAGGCTTTTTGCGCGAAAAAAAACCGGTGGTAGAGTTGAAATTCTAATAGAGCGCATACAGAGTTCACATCAAGCGATCGTTAGACTACGTTCGAGCAAGTCTCCTAAAGAAAATGACATATTAGCCCTAGCACAGGATTGTTTTGCTACAGTTGGAAAAAAGAAGAACGGACTTGTTGGGCTAACGTTTTCTTCTCCCATTTNGGAGATTTTAGATTCGATTGGCCATNTTCCTCTTCCACCATACATTAATCGAAAAGATACTCAAATGGACAAATCGCGCTATCAGACCATCTATGCGCGGCATAATGGCGCAATTGCAGCTCCAACTGCCGGGTTGCACTTTGACCAAGAGATGCTTGATTCTTGTGGCTCGAAAGGTATTGATATTGCTTTTGTGACTCTCCATGTGGGATCAGGGACCTTTCAGCCTATTAGAGCTGAGGACATTAGAGATCATAAGATACACTCTGAATGGATGGAACTTAGTGAAAATGTTTGTGAAAAGGTTTTGGCAACGAGAGCACGCGGCGGGCGAATCATAGCAGTTGGCACCACTAGTGTTCGCTGTTTGGAGACATCAGCTAGTTCTGGGAAGATAGAACCTTTTGAAGGTCAGACGGATCTTTTTATTTATCCAGGGTATAAATTTAGGATAGTCGATATGCTCATCACGAATTTCCACCTGCCCGAATCCTCATTACTGGCTCTGGTGGCCGCTTTCTCTGGTCACGCAGAGATAATGGAAGCATACAGGCAGGCCATTGACGCAAAGTATCGCTTTTACAGCTACGGTGATGCAATGCTGCTTGCTGGAAAATCTACAAAAAGATTATGAGATAATTTTTCATGAATGGATCTTGTCAGCGAAAATGCAGTATGGAGTTTTCCGTCATAGCAACGGATGGACCAGCTCGACTCGGAAAACTTCAGTTTCCGAGGGGGGCGGTGCAAACTCCTGCTTTTATGCCAGTGGGGACATACGGCACGGTAAAGGGAATGCCGCCAAAAAATATTGCCGAAGTTGGAGCTGAGATCATTCTTGGCAATGCCTTCCACCTAATGCTTCGACCAGGAGTGGAGGTCATTAAAAGTCATGGAGGATTGCATCAATTTATGAATTGGCCGGGACCCATACTTACCGACTCTGGCGGTTTTCAGGTGTTCAGCCTCGGTGCCATGCGCAATATAAGCGAAGACGGAGTTAAATTTAGGTCGCCAATCGATGGCAGCGAGATATTCATAAAGCCGGAAATATCGACAGAAATTCAACGTGATCTGGATAGCGATATAGTCATGATTTTTGATGATTGCACACCTTACAAAGCGAGTAAGCGAGAGGTAGCCGAATCAATGCGATTGTCGTTAACGTGGGCAGAGCTGTGCAAAATCGCACATGGCAATAGTTCGGCGGCTTTGTTTGGGATTGTTCAAGGGGGTATGCACGAAAATCTGAGAGATGAGTCGCTCTCTGAGTTGAGTAAGATAGAGTTTGATGGATATGCAATCGGAGGTTTATCGGTTGGTGAGCCCAAGGCTGATATGTTTCGGATTCTTAATCATGTGGGTAAACAAATGCCGGCCAATAAACCAAGATATCTCATGGGTGTCGGTAAACCGGGGGACTTGGTGCAAGCAGTTCTGAAAGGAATTGATATGTTCGATTGTGTGATGCCGACCCGAAATGCCCGAAATGGGCATCTATTCACGCATGATGGTGTTATTAAGATTCGCAATGCTCGATATCGGTTTGATATGTCCCCACTGGATAATGAATGCGATTGTTATACCTGCACAAACTTTAGTCGAAGCTATTTGCATCATCTTGATAAGTGTGGCGAGATTTTGGGCGCGCAACTTAATACAATACACAATCTGCGATACTACCAGAAACTAATGTCAGATATTCGCAAAGCGATAGAGTTGGGCAAACTCGAAGCCTTTGCAGCAAATTTTTTTTCGGAAGAGAATGAATTCAAGACAAGTTAGATTTCATTTTAAGCAATAAAGCACTCTTATAGAGATGAATGTCGTTATAATGCACCCTACCAGTAATTCAAGGGCCCACAGTAATGGTAAATAAATTCCCTGCTTGGAAAAATACAATAATTATATTGGTTGTTGCCCTTGGATTTATTTATGCTGGACCCAACCTGTATCCCCCTGATCCCGCCGTGCAGTTGTCTGGACAGAGTGGAGCGATGTTGATTGATCAAGCTGTGTTGGATAAGGCTAGTGCGGCGCTGGATTCTGCTGAAATTGAACACTTCGGTGGAGAGGCTGATGGCGAGAGTGCACTGCTTCGATTAAATGATATAGCTCAGCAGCTAAGAGCAAAGGAAGTAATTCAGGCAGAGATGGGTGGCGATTATATTGTGGCACTGAATCTAGCACAGACTACACCGGACTGGCTAAGCATGCTCGGTGCTTCTCCAATGAAATTAGGTTTGGATCTCAGTGGCGGAGTGCACTTCTTGCTGGAGGTCGATCTTGATGCAGCGATAGAAACTCGACTTGAGGGACAACTTGAAGACCTCAAGGGGGCGCTCCGAAAGAACAGGATTCGCTACCGCAGTTTTGCCTTGGTCGGTGATCAGATAGTTGGTCAATTCCGAGATTCAGAGCAATCTTTAAAAGCTGAATCCATTGTGCGGAAAGAGTTCAGCGATCTCCAACCACAATCGATTCCGGGTGGCAATCCCCTTTCCCTAAGCTTAAGGCTTAGTGATATAGCGAGGGACACGATTGAAGATAATGCAATCAAACAAAACCTTACTTCATTGCGTAATCGGGTGAATGAACTGGGTGTGTCCGAGCCAATCGTATCTCGGCAAGGGAAAACTCGCATAGTGGTTGAACTGCCGGGAATTCAAGACACTGCGGAAGCTAAGAGGATCATTGGTAAGACAGCCAATTTGGAGTTCAGATTAGAGGCCCAGTCGCGGATTGGAGAACTATTTAAGTTTCGAAATCCCGGGTCGCAGGGCATTGATGCTTGGTTAGTAAATCGGGCAATTATTACCGGCGAAAATGTAACAGATGCCAGATCTGGCTTCGATGAAAATGGGCGTCCACAGGTTAATATTACTCTTGATAGTGCGGGCGGATGGTCAATGGGTCATGCGACCCGCGACCAAATCGGTGATCGATTAGGTGTATTATTTATTGAATATAAGACGAAATTAAGGAAAGAGTTTGATGAGGCTGGCAACCTCGAGCTTATACCCGAAGCTTATGTGGAAAAGAGTATCATCAGCCTCGCAACTATCCAAGCCCAATTGGGAAAACAATTTCGGATTACCGGTCTTAATGGACAACGAGAAGCTTCCGAGCTGGCCCTGTTGTTGCGTGCAGGAGCGCTGGCCGCACCTATGTTCATCGTCGAAGAACGAACTATCGGACCTTCTCTTGGCTCAGAGAATATCCAATTAGGTATAAAGTCGGTAAGTGTGGGCTTGCTGGCTGTGCTCGTTTTTATGGTTTTGATCTATAAAGTCTTCGGAATATTTGCAAATATAGCACTGGCCACCAATTTGCTGCTATTGGTGGGGGCCATGTCTCTGTTGGGCGCAACGCTAACTCTCCCGGGCATAGCTGGGATCGTTTTAACAGTTGGCATGGCAGTAGATGCGAATGTCCTGATTTTCTCTCGCATACGCGAAGAATTAGCGTCGGGATTGTCTCCGCAGGCCGCAATCAATGCTGGCTACGAGCGTGCTTTTGTATCAATTGTGGATGCCAACACGACGACACTGATTGTAGCATTAATACTTTATGCGATTGGTTCGGGTCCAGTGCAGGGCTTCGCCATCACTCTGTCAATCGGCATTCTGACATCCATGTTCACCTCGATAGTTTTGACTCGGGGTCTGGTAAATGCGGCTTACGGTGGCCAGAGATTTGATCGGCTTTGGATTTGAGGAGATCTAACGTGAATCAGGCGAAAGTTTATAACTTCATGGGATTGCGTAAATATGCGCTGGCCTTTTCAATATTTTTGTTAACTAGCTCACTGATTTCACTATCGATCCAAGGACTTCAGCTTGGGCTTGACTTTACTGGAGGCACTCAGGTAGAGGTAGGTTACCAAGTGCCAGCTGACGTTGAAAAGCTAAGGGGGCAATTGGAGTCTAAGGGTTTCGAAAAACCCGTTGTGGTGCATTTCGGATCAGACCGAGATGTATTGATCAGATTACAAGGCAAGCCCGAGCAGGGTCTATCTGATCAGGTCTATAAGGCACTCCAGTCGCATGGAGAAACGGTTGAACTGCGCAGAGTCGACTATGTGGGGCCGCAAATCGGTGAAGAGCTCCGTGAGGATGGAGGACTTGGGATGCTGGCGGCATTAATCATGGTAATGCTATACATAGCAATGCGTTTTCAGCTGAAGTTTTCAATTGGTGCAGTTTTAGCCTTGGCTCATGATGTGATAATCACTCTAGGTTTTTTCTCTATAACCCAGCTAGAATTTGACCTTACCGTGTTGGCTGCACTCCTTGCTGTCATAGGTTACTCTCTCAATGATACCATTGTAGTATCTGATCGAATCCGTGAGAATTTTAGAAAAATTCGAGACACCGCCGCTGCTGAGATTATTAATGAGTCGTTGTCTCAGACTTTATGGCGGACACTAAATACCTCGTTCACGACAATGCTGGTTTTGATATCCCTTTTCTTTCTTGGCGGTGAGTTGATCCACAATTTTGCCATTGCGTTGATGGTAGGAGTTACGATTGGAACCTACTCCTCTATTTACGTTGCTGCAACTGTTATGTTGGCAATGAACATAGATCGAGAGGATCTTCTTGTTCCCGAAAAAGGTGAACTGGTGGATGATTTACCATGATCACTATCAATTCCACCAAGGGTAGAAGTCGGGCATATCGGATGAAGCCTTGTCAGTATATTTGGGTGTCCTCTTTTCCAAAAATGAGCTAACGCCTTCTTTACCACTGCTTAAACTTTGGTAGAAAATTGATAGAGAATCGACTTGATGAGCATCGATGGGATGATCTTTTGCAGAGCACCGGTACATCATCTGACGTGTCAAAGCGATAGAGACGGGGCTGAACCCTACAATTTTCCTAGCAATAGCATACGCTTCCTCTAGAAGTGTTTCGGGCGAGCACACGGATTTGACAAGACCAGCTTCCTTTAGCGCCTCGGCACTCAAGATTTCTCCTGTGTAGCACCATTCGAGAGCTGTGGAAATGCCCACGACTCGCGGCAAGAACCAGCTTGAGCAAGCCTCTGGAGTTATACCAATCTTATTAAAAACAAAGCCCATCTTTGCTTTGTCGGACGCAAGGCGGATATCCATGGCGCAAGTCATTGTTGCGCCGATCCCTACGGCCGCGCCGTTTATCGCTGCTATCACGGGTTTTTTGCAGTCGTATATAGCGAGGGTAACTCGACCACCTGAATCTCTCACACCGTGCACCATATCTTCATCTTCAGGACGGTCTTTTATGTCTTGTATTGTGGGTCGGAGTTCCTCATTTAATCCGAATACATTTCCATCGGTGCTCAGATCCATGCCTGCACAGAAAGCACGCCCAGCGCCAGTGACAACAATAGCACCTACATCATCATCATCACTAGCATGGGTAAATGCATGAACAAGCTCATCAGACATCTCAACAGTGAAGGCGTTGAGATTGTCGGGTCGATTCAGAGTAATTGTAAGAATCTTTTCCTTTACTTCATAACGGATAGATTGGTAATTCATAGACATTTTCCTCAGGAAAAAAGTATTAAAGTGGATGGATGATTCATGTGGCTTTAGTGAGTGACAAGAACCAATAATAACCTCATTAGCTAGATTTTGGTTAGAACAAACAAAAAAACGGCCAAAAAATTTTGGCCGTTTTTATTCTAACACTTCTAGATTTTTTTCATCAAACCTTTACTGAAGTTTTAATCATCAGATGTTTAGCTTGAGTTGGGCAATCAACTTAGAACTCGTAACCTATTTTCATCCCGAAGTGCTGCCTCTTAAGTGGGGACGCAAACGTGAACGTGGGTGCTGCGTCGAATGGACGAGATATTCTGCCCCCTTCTTCTAATATGTCATTACCAAACACAGTGAATCTGAAAGTGCTCCCGGTACTGGTTTCCATAATGTAAGTCACCGACAGATCAAGTTGTTCATAGGACTCTACCTCCATGTCTAGCCCAGCCGTGGCCGACACAATTGGTGTGTAGCGGCCAACTGCATCATCTGCGAAGTTCATGGATCCCGAGAACTGGAGTTCACCTCCCCAGATGTCTTGCGTATGCTCGAACCCGATGTTCATGGTTAGATCGGGCGACCAAAGAACATCACTCTCGCCTGAAATATCCTGACCCAGATAATCAAAGGTCTTGTAGTCAGCATCCAGGATTCCAACGGACGCATTTACGATTAGATTATCAAGCACCATTGCTTTGGCTTCAAATTCGTAGCCAGTAATTTCCACTTCGCCTGCATTTAGCACAAAGGTACAGGTCGGATTACACGGAGCAAATCCGCCATTGACCACGGCCTCCTGCTTGTCCTCATAATCGGCCCTAAACGCTGTAAGATTCATGATGACGCGACCATCATTCAGCTCGCTACGGATACCAATTTCCATGCTCGTGACGTCTTCTGCATTATAAGGTCCATAATCCTGAGGGGTATCGGTGGCGTTTTCGCCGCCCACATAACCTCCGACACCTCTCATCTGCCATCCTCCGGAGCGGTAACCGGTGGTCACACCGCCATATATCATGCCGAACGAGGTGTTTCTTTCAAGGATAAATTTATATGTAATGTTGTCGTCGCTGTATCCGCCGTTAAACGCGCCTATGTTCGCCCCACTGGTTTTACCAGTATATGTTGCGAAATTACGCGTATTGAGCGTCTTGTCCTCTTCGGTGTACCGAACTCCAAAGTTAACAGACCAGTCTTCATTTAGGTCATAAACAACATCAGCGAACACTGCTCTCGCTTCAAGTTCATGTTCTGCTATAAAATTTTGAATTGGGCCGGAATCCATATATGTTTCGGCTTCTAAATAAAATAGACCCACTGTGTAGTTGAAAGGCCCATCTAAATTGGATATGAACTGGAATTCCTGACTGCGCTGCTCATACTCTTGATCGCGCACGACGGGAAACACGCAGTTGGCATCGCTTCGCCAGGTGGGATAGGTTCCCGCTGGTCGGTCCGACAGAAACCCGACTGCCGTTCCGCTACCACCCCAAGAACAGATATCCATTAGCTCTTCAAAATCATTTTGAGCCGTGATGGACTTGATAGTAAAATCTTCACCCTCATACTCTAGATTCAAAGTGTAATTAAGTCCGGAAACTCCGCTATAAAAAGGCTCTCGCTGGAAGGTCTGGGTGTAGTCTGAGTTCGATGCATCATCATTGGACTCGCAGTGTCCGAACCCGGCACAGAAACCCCAAGCAGCTGGGGTGAGGTTGAGAAGATTGTGGGCAGAGTTATCGTTGTAATAATCCACTGTCAGGTTGGCATATAAATTGTCGCCGAGATTTGAGGCCACCGATATCGAGGCTGTCTCCAAGTCTCTCAGTTTTAACCTTTCGTTTCTTGTGACGTTGTACATGAAGGAGTCAGACTGTAATTCGCGAAGTGAAATCTTAACGCCACCATTCTCACCCAAAGGCATATTGGCTACCAGCTTAAATTCAGTAGTATTATCCTCTTCGATGTCAGCTCCGAGTTTAATACCCCATTCTCCGGTTGGCTGTGTACGCCTGATATTAACCACACCACCTATAGTATTTCTCCCAAACAGTGTTCCTTGCGGCCCTCTTAAAACTTCAACTGCTTCTAAATCGAATAGATCTAGATCCACGCCGGAATTGGACGCAGCTACAACACCATCAATGACTATTGGCACAGCGGGTTCAAAAGATTTTTCAAGATCGTCATAACACATGCCTCTGATACAGGCGCTGAGGGCTCCTCCAGCAAATGCCATATCATGCATCTTGACATTAGGAACGAGTTTTTGAAGATCCTGAACTCTCTGAATATTCCCCTTATCCAATTGCGCCGGTGTGAGGGCAGTCACGGCAACGGGGACATCTTGAATAGATTCTTCCCGTTTTCTTGCTGTTACGACGACCTCTTCCATTCTTGACGCTGATTCTTCTTGAGCAACTAATGCTCCACTTACACCAGTGAGAAGGAGTGATGCTGAAATTAGCGCAGCATACGGAACTCCTCTCATTTTACCCTTCGTTAATTTCCCCTTCATTTCCCCACCTCTTTGTTATTTAACGTTAGATTGCTTTTTTCCAAAAAACACGTTCGCATTGAAACTTTTGGGCAGACCGTTTACAAGCCGATCCGCATTCTATCACCTAGTTGCAAAGTTGAAAGCACTTTCTGCTATTTACCCCACAAAATTCAATCTCATGCGCCGACATATTTATCAATGGTTTGATGCAGGTGACGAATCCTTGACTCTTGGTAGCTTGCTAACCTAGCTGCTCCACGTTTCGAAGTCTTCATACCCTTATGCAACGCTTGAAGATTATCAACATCTTGGTCAAAAACCTCTCCTAATGCCCCCAGTTCTGGGGCGGATTCAAATGGTAAATTGGGATCAATCACATTAATCTCACAGGCGTCTGGTCTTTTTGTGCCCTTAGGATAGCGAAGTAATAAGCGCACGTTCATAATCGCCGTCTCATGATCATCACCATTTGGTCTGAATTGATAGACTATGTTGCCATGATAACCTATCCAAACCTGGAAATTTGGGAAAGAACTATAAAGAATTGCATCAAGCAATTCAGCGTGCGTCGCATCGTCTAGATTTTCTCCGCTGGCTTCCGCAAATAATTCTCTATTAAGCTCACCTATGTACTCTCTGGCGGTGATGTCATCAGGCAAGTCTAAGCCATCATCCCCATCAAGCGCCATCCGGCCTGAAAGCTTTAAAATATCTTTCATAGTGGTCTTTTCATCTACACCACTGAGATGTGGACTCGGAATTGCCATGGGCGTTACACTTCTGCTTACGTTATCGCCGAAGCAGTCGTACTGGCTATTGGCATCACCTGTAAACGTTAGTATTTGAGAGTGCGTTTCTATGGTATGCCAGGATTCCATAAAGGCTTCATGTGCCACCTTCCAGTTGCTGGGTACAACGCGTTGGACATGAACACCAGTGAAGTAATCCTCTAAAGGAAATCGCGCGAAGTGTTCCGGTATGACCCCGAGGTAATCATGCAGTGGTTCACATTGATCGTCAAAGTTTATGAATACAAATCCTCCCCAAGTATCAAGCTTTAGCTGCGGAAGGCGCATATCAACCTTGTCCAAGTGTTTGAAATCCCAAGCACAGGGCATGTGAGAAAAGCTGCCGTCGAGTCGCCAAGTGAAGCCATGAAATGGGCACCGAAATTCACTCACCTGGCCGCTTTCGTCTCGAAGCGTTCTCCCTCGATGCAAACAAGCATTGATAAATGCCCTAATTTTGTTGTCTTCGCCGCGCGTTACGAGCACTGACTCATCGCAAATGTCGTAAACGAAATGATCACCTGCTTCGGGGATATCCTCTTCTCGACACGCCATTTGCCAGACCCTAGGCCATAGTTTTGCTTTCTCCTTGAGATGAAAGTCACGGGATATGTAACGGTGAAAGGGCAGATCCTCGTCTCCCTTGTCGGGATTGATGTTCTCACGCAAATAGAGAGGGACAGGCACAGTCTCCTTGTCGAGCAGTTCCTGCCAGCTAATCGCATCGCAGCGCTCTGCACCTTGTTGCACCTTTAAATCGCTTTTTGAACTCATCTTACAACCCTCTTAAAATGATCTTAAGAATATATTATAGGCTACAGTATGTTATCTGCTTAGTATAGTCACACCACTAATCCCCGGAGCGCCATAAACATGGGTATAGCCAGTTTTTGGTTTGCCTCGAACTTGGCGAGCACCCGCTTCTTGCCTCAATTGCAGACAAATTTCATGAACCTGACGCAGACCAGATGCACCCACAGGCTCGCCATTAGCTAAGCAACCGCCATCAGTATTGACTGGTAGCTTGCCTGTAATTGAGGTGTAACGTTCTTCCAATAATTTCTCTTGTTCCCCATGAGCACAGAATCCATTTTCTGCCATATGAATTATTTCTGCCCCACTTTCAGTGTCCTGCAGCTGCGCAACATCAATGTCGGCGGGACCTATGCCTGCCTGTTCATATGCAGCTTGTGAGGCGATTACAGTAGGCGAATCTGCTGTTATTACGGGCTGCGATGGGCTGAAGACTTCAAAACTTCCATAATGGCGGGTGCGGACAATGGCCGCATTGATGAACACTGGTTTATCGGTGTATCGCTTCGCCTCTTCAGCGTTGCAGATAACCAGTGCTACGGCCCCCTCAGCTGGGTTGCAGAACATATATTTCCTAAGGGGGTGGCTAACCATTTGAGAGGTGCCTATATCTTCTCGACTGAGAGCTTGTCTTCGCCAGGCAGTTGGGTTAATAGAACCATTATAAAAAGCTTTTTCGGCTACACTAATCAACGCTTGCTCTGAAATGTCATATTCATGCATGTAGCGCTGTATTTTCATAGCAAAATATTGTGTTGTCAGCATCAGGCCCGTTTCACCATACCAATCGTCAATTCCCCACTCAGCCGGTAACGGATTGAAGGCGCCTCTTGGGTGCTTATCGAACCCCAGAACCAACGCGTTACGATATTCACCTGATTTTATGGTGCTGTATGCGGCATGCAAAGAGCTTCCTCCCGTCGCACATCCATTGAAAATGTTTGTAAATTGCAGGCCGCTCAGGCCTAGTTCATTTACAATTGAGTCTGCGTTGCCGCCATCTTGACTGCCACCATAACCGCACTCAATGTCCTTCCAGTCGACACCTGCATCTGCCAAAGCCTCTCTTGCGGCCTCTGCACCCTGCTGAAGGCCAGTTTTTTGGGGTGAGCGTCCGAAAGGATGCATGCCCAAACCGATTATTGCTACGTCCATTGCGAATTCTCCAGGCTATCAAAGGCAAAGCAGAGGTTATGTCCCCCTTGATCATTGGGTGAGAATTTTTCAATTACTAATTTCATGGGCATACCAATCTGAAGTTTGTTGGGATCTGCGATCAGAAGGCGTGACTCAATCCGGATACCAGCAGGCATTTCCACATAACCCACGCCATAAGGTTTGAATGTCTCTGCAGTCTCGTCGCGCATGTAAGGCGGTTTTGGCAAAAAGCTTTGAATTGTCCATGTCCATAGCAAGCCCTTATTCCCTAACTCAATAACATTGCTATCATTTCTGCTGCAGTTTCTACAAGATGATTGTGCTGGGAAGCTGATCTCCCCACAGTGAGGGCAGCAGCCACCTAGGAGAACGGGATTGCTCGTGGGCCAGGTGAATAGGTTTGAATGAATGGGATAATCTGACATAAGCAAATTCTTTGTGTCAACTATTTATGAATGGCTCTATTAATTGAGTCGAGCACTGATTCGTGAATTGACTCAGATACCGTGGGATGAGGGAAAATTGTTTTTGATAGTTGCTCGTCGCTCATTTCAGCACCCATGGCAACTACAAGTCCTTGAATCTGCTCGGTTACTTCTGGACCGATCATATGGGCTCCGATCAATTTGCCTGTTCCGGCATCAAAGATTGCCTTGACGAGACCTTTCGGCTCGTTGATTGCGATTGCCTTACCACTAGCTTGAAGATCAAATCGGCCCACCCTAACGTTAATTCCTTGTTGTTTAGCGCCTTGCTCGGTTAGACCGACGCTCGCCAATTGGGGTCGGCAGTATGTGCATCCAGGAATCTGCGTTCTGTTTAGTGGTTTGGATGTTGGCTCACCGGCGATGTGCTCGACACAAATTACCGCCTCGTGACTTGCCTTATGCGCAAGCCAAGGAGCCCCTGCAACGTCTCCAATCGCATATAACCCCACAACATTTGTCCTACACCATTGATCGGTCTTGATGAAGCTATTTTCAACTTCGACGTTCAGTGATTCCAAACCAAGATTTTCTGTGTTTCCTGAAACACCTATTGCGAGAATGACGCGATCAGCAACAAGTTTGCTTGTTTTTCCTTGGTTCTTTATTTCCGCTTCGACTCTATCGTTTGTGATAGCTATCCTGCTAATGAGCGAGTCAGTCAGAATATCTATGCCCCTGGTTAAGAAAGCCCGCCCAGCGAGTTGCGAAATCTCTTTATCTTCAGTTGGGAGGATATGATCGACAGCTTCTACCAATGTAACATGAGAGCCTAAATCAGCATAGAAGCTTGCGAATTCACAACCTATTGCCCCTGCCCCGACAATCAAAAGACGTTCTGGCAAATTCTTGGGTGTCATGGCCTCGCGCGCCGTCCATATGATGTTTCGATTGGCTGGTAGGTTGGGCAATTCTCGCGGTCGTGCCCCTGTGGCCACGATAACATGCATGGCATTTATTGAGATCACTTTATTCTTTGTGCTGACCTGTAATTTACATTTTCCGGTCAGCTTCGCTGTGCCCTCGAAAACTATAACTCGGTTTTTTCGCAGAAGATATTCGATACCACCGCTTAGTTTAGTTGCTGCTGCACGGCTATGATCGACCAATTTGTTGATATCAAAGGAGAGGTTATCTGCAGTGAACCCCCACCTTTCCATGGTGTTCAAGGTATGTGAAACTTCCGCGCCTTTCAAAAGCGCTTTGGTCGGAATACAGCCCCAGTTCAGACATACACCCCCGAGATGTTCTTTCTCAACCAGAGTTACCTTAAACCCCAGTTGAGCAGCCCTTATAGCCGCTACATAACCGCCCGGGCCTCCGCCGATAACTGCTAGATCAAAGTGTTCAGCCATTATTACCGTTAACCCAACATCATGGCAGGCTGATCGATAAACGTTTTCAGTGTCTGCAAAAACTTTGCGGCGATTGCACCATCTATTACGCGATGGTCACTCGAGAGCGTCAGCGTTAAAATAGTTGCCTGTCGCATGTCAGAATCGCCGTCTGGCAGGAGTCGTCTCTCGCTTGCACCGATTGCCAATATTGCAGCCTGAGGCGGGTTGATAATCGCATCGAACTGACTAACACCGAACATGCCTAGATTAGACAAGCTGAAGCTACCTCCCTGGAACTCCGCTGGCTTTAATTTACCGATCTTCGCTCGTGTCGCCAGCTCACGCATTTCGTTTGAAATTTCTACCAATCCCTTGGTTTCTGCCTTGCTTACGATAGGTGTTATGAGTCCGTCCTCCAAGGCCACAGCAACGGCAATGTCGGCGTGAGGCATTGAGGTTACATTCTTGCCATCAAACTGAATATTGACTTTCGGCGTTGCAGAAAGTGCCATAGCTGTAGCTTTAATGAAACAATCATTAATGGAAATGTTTGCATCAGTTCGCGAGTCATTGAGTTGCTTTCTCAGCGACAGAAGCGCATCCAGCTCTACGTCGATACAGGCACGAAAGTGAGGCGCTTCAAGTTTTGACTCTTGCAAGCGCTTGGCGATAGTGCGTCGCATTCCCGAAAGGGGCTTTGCTTCCAGAGGGGCCTCTTCCTTAACCTCTGGCGCCTTCGCAGCCGGAGCCGACAGGTCGGGCGTGGGGGCCAGCTTGAATGCGGCTAATTCAACATCAGCTTTGCTTACTCTCTGATGACGTCCTGTGCGCCGGCAGTCATTTAGACTGACCCCTAGTTTTTTTGCCAGTCGCCTAGCAATAGGAGTGGCCGGCACATCACTGTCATCGGCTGCACGTCCATCTGACGAGGTTTTGTAGCTTGCCTTTTGGGCTATTTTGAATCGCCCACCTGCTGCAATGACAGCGGTTCGTATGTCATCCAATGTGACGCGCTCATGACGTCCAGTGGCCGCGATGGAGTCGATAGCTACGTTATGTTGCTTCGCTACACGAAGAGCTACTGGCGTTGCAGAAGTAGCGTCAGTATTATCATAACCCTGAAGACTTTTTGGAATGACGAAATCAATTTTGTCATCTATTTCTGCAGGCGACACATCTGCAGTAGAATCGGAGTTTGCTCTTGAGATTTGATCAGAAATGCCTTCTTGGCTTGACGGCTTTTCTGAATATGTTGTGGCCAATGACACGACACCGTCATTAATCTCGGCCACGTATTTGTCTACCTCAGATTCAGTCGTCTCTTTTATAGCGATGATGGCTATGGGGGTACCAACATCTAAAAGTTCCCCTTCTTGTGCAAGAATGCGCACTAACGTCCCCGATTGATGAGATGTGAGAGTGTTAACTATTTTACTGGTCTCAATGTCCACAAGGTCTTGCTCAAAAGAAATAGGATCACCAACCTTCACGAGCCACTCGGTAATTGTTCCCTCCACCATCTCGAGACCCCATTTAGGCATAACGACCGCGACGAGTGAATCACTCATGATCAGGCCTCCAAGGTCATGCGAGCTGCTTGCTCAATGCGCTCAACGCTTGGCACATACAGTTTTTCCAAGGTTGGCGTGAAAGGCACCGGTGTGTGAGGCGCAGTCACCTTAGCGATGGGTGCTCTTAGGCTTTTAAAGGCTTTTTCTGCAACGATGCTGGAAATTTCAGATGCCATACTGCAACGCTCGCTCGCCTCATCCACTATGAGCAGTCGACCGCTCACTTCTACACTTTCGAGAACAGCACCCTCATCAATCGGCGAGACAGTTCGGAGGTCAATGACATCGGCGTTTATCCCATCCTTTGCCAGATTATCAGCCACTTGGTTGCAGTTGAGTACCATGTTGGACATCGAAACAAGGGTGATATCGTCTCCCTCGCGAGTAAATGCTGCCTGACCAAAAGGAATCAGATAATCTTCATCAGGAACTTCACATTTCATGTCGTACAGGAGCTTATGTTCAAGGAAAATAACGGGATCATTATCCCGAATCGCAGTGAGCAAGAGCCCTTTTGCATCATAGGCATTACTCGGTAATGCTACCTTAAGACCCGGAACGCTTGCTAGAAGCGGATGCAGCATATGTGAGTGCTGAGCGGCTGCTCCAATACCTGCACCGACCATTGATCTTATAACAAGCGGTGTCTCGCTCTTCCCTCCAAACATGTAACGAAATTTGGCTGTCTGATTGAAGACTTGGTCAAAGCAGACACCAATAAAGTCAACAAACATTAGTTCTACCACTGGCCTCAGTCCTGTGCATGCGGCACCAGCAGCCATCCCAATGAATCCAGCTTCCGTAATTGGCGTATCAATTACTCGCTCTCGACCGAACTCTCCCACTAGACCTTTGGTCACTCCGAATACTCCGCCAGCCGCATCATCAATACCATCTGACCCAGCTCCACCGGCCACGTCTTCACCTATTACAACGATCGTTGAATCGCGACGCATCTCGTTTTTCAGAGTTTCGTTGATGGCTTGTCTTATACTTTTAATTGGCATAGTGTTTCCTCAGATCAGTAGTTACTGTAGACGTCTGTTAATAATTCTTCTGCCGAAGGCCAAGGAGCAGACAATCCTTCCTCTACAGCGGTATCGATCAGTTGCGCAATTTCCTTGTCAACTGAGTTTAATTGGCTTTTCTTCAGCATCTTTTCAGATATGACTTTTTTTGAAAAGATCTTGATGCAATCATTGTCGCGTCGATTTCTTTCATGCTCCCCTTCACCCCGATATAACTGAGGATCACCGATGAAATGCCCGCCAAAACGGACTGCACTTGCTTCAATGGCGCTCGGACCGCCACCTGAACGAGCTCGTTCAACCGCCTCGCCAACAGCATCATACACGGCAAAAAAATCGAGGCCATCTACTCGTTTTGCCGGCATCCCAAAACCTGCTGCTCGACCGGCAATATCTCCGCTGCCCACCGCATATTTGGCAGCTGTGTGTTCTCCATAACCATTGTTTTCAAACATAAATATAGTTGGAAGCTGAAGAACAACTGCGAGGTTCATAGATTCGAAGACTGTACCTTGATTTGAGCCGCCGTCCCCTGTGAAACTGAGAGAAACGTTTTTTGTGCCAAGAGTTTTCGCGCTGAGGGCCGCCCCTATGGCAAGGGGCGGAGCACCGCCAACGATCGCGTTTGCTCCAAGCATACCTTGGTTGATATCTGCAATGTGCATCGAACCGCCTTTGCCGCGACAGAGTCCTGTAGATCGCCCCATGATTTCGGCCATCATACCTTTAATGTCACAACCTTTGGCGATGCAATGTCCATGACCTCTATGGGTGCTGCCCACATAATCATCTTTAGTTAGATGCATGCATGCGCCGGTAGCAACAGCCTCTTGGCCACTGTAGTCATGCACAAATCCTGGAATATTT
The DNA here is from genome assembly GCA_002591625.1 of Porticoccaceae bacterium. GTDB lineage: Bacteria > Pseudomonadota > Gammaproteobacteria > Pseudomonadales > Porticoccaceae > TMED48. The sequence goes on along the minus strand of PCDB01000044.1, from coordinate 1,473 downwards.
CCTTGTTGAAACTCGGTATCCACACGCGACTCAAATTGCCGAATGGTGGACATTAGCCGATAAGCTCTCAGCAAGTCTTTTTCTTGAAGCGCCATAGTGACTCCTTTTTATAAAATCGCATTTAGTATCAATTCATCTTATTCTGTAGATGACTTAAAATTCATTAGGCTGCCACAGGGCCAGTGCTTTTGTCACCTGTCAGATCCTCCCAGTCGGGGGCTTCCTTTATATCTGGATCAAGCCCCACTGCCGACAGAAAATTCCTATGCATGTTTATCAGTGACGGTTCATTCTTTCCAAAAGTAGAGAACTTTCGGCGATTGGCGTTAAGACTTTTTTGGACATTTGCACTTACCCAATAGTCCTCTTTATCAACAACATAGACTATAAAGTCAAAATTTTCTTTGGCGCCTCCCCCAGACCAGCTTGCCCTATTTATGTCGCCGCGCCAGTATGACCGATAGCGAGTAATATGTTCGCCCACTTTTTTCCCGGGATAGAGAACGAAAAATTCAACAGCGGTCGGAGAAATCAAGAGACTCACATTGGGGTAAATGAAATGCACCAACTGAAAATGAGTTTGAATCTCCATTCCCCAATCTTTGTCGTCGGTTCCGCGCAAGTCGAGCATGGGTTTGTTAGGAAAAGTCATGCGATGATGCCGTTGCGGGCTGCCGAAGCGCTTGTATTGAGAAATATTCCCCAAGCTAAAATCACCTACCGAGTCCTTATGGAGGATGTCAAAGTGATAACCTTCACAGAACGTATCAAGTGCTAGTTTCCAGTTGCTCTTCAAGTCCCAAACATGCTCTCCTATAAGCTGTGTGTCGGCAAGGTCCCATTGTTTGAACCAGGGCGTCAGGTCTGCGAGATGTTTATCTATATTTACCGCGGAAGCTTTGTCAAGACAGATGTAGAGCATCCCATATTTTTCTTCGCAGGGGAGATGTTGAATGTTCTCACCACATTTGTTGAGGTCACCTGCGGAAACTTGGCCGGCTTCAAGGCTTGAATTCAATAAGGCATGTGCTTTACCTTCGGAATCCCGAATCATTAACACGTTTATGTTTTCAAGATCCTGGAACATAAAACAGTCGCCAGGATTTGCCATCTCACAACTGAAACCAACTAACAGTGGTTCTTTGAAAAATATTCTCTCCTTATCGATTTCTTCATATGACGCCAATAAGTTTTCTACATTTTTAAATTTTGAAATCAAGTTAGAAGCAGTTTTTATTCCCACACCTGGTACACCCGGAATATTATCAACTCTATCTCCAATAAGAGCCTGTACATCTATTACCTTGTCAGGCGTGACACCAAACTTTTCTCTTACCTTATCAATATCAATAAAAATATTCCTAATGGGGTCGTACATCTTGATGTCGTGTGAAACAAGTTGCATTAAATCTTTATCTGATGAAAATATTGTTACAATGGCGCCTTCCTCAGTCGCGTTCTGAGCCAAAGTCG
>PCDB01000043.1 GCA_002591625.1 Porticoccaceae bacterium | reverse complement strand
AATGGCGCTGGAAAATCTACCACAATAGGTATTATCTGCTCGTTAGTCAGGAAAACTAGTGGTTCGTTATCAATTTTTGGTTGTGATATCGACACTGATTTTGCGAATGCCAAAAAATATATAGGTGTGGTTCCTCAAGAATTTAATTTTCATCAGTTTGAAAAACCATTTCATATTCTGGTTACTCAGGCGGGTTACTATGGAATTCCTCGCAGAATTGCCGAGGTTCGTGCGGAAAAATTTCTTCGTGAATTTGGTTTGTGGAACCAGCGTTTTGAGGCAGCGAGAAATTTATCGGGTGGGATGAAGCGTCGTCTCATGATTGCACGCGCTTTGATCCATGATCCCCAATTACTAGTTTTAGACGAGCCAACAGCTGGAGTGGATATTGAGTTACGTCGTGCGATGTGGGAGTTTCTGCGGGAGATTAATCGGCAAGGTAAGACTATAATTCTGACTACGCACTACCTCGAGGAGGCGGAAAGCCTTTGTAAAAATGTTGCGATTATTGATCAAGGGCATATCGTNCAGAATACTAGCATCAAATCGCTAATTAAACAGTTAAACCGAGAAACGTTCGTATTAGATACTCGGGACGAAGTTGGGATTCCGCCAAAAGTGGATGGTTATCCGATTGCGGTNACTGACACGCACTGCTTAGAAGTTGAGGTTGAGAGAGGTCAAACAATAAACCCCTTGTTTGCCGAGTTAGAAAGGCAGTCGATTAATGTGTTGAGCATGCGGAACAAAACTAATCGCCTCGAGGAATTATTTGTTAACTTGGTTGAAAAACAACTTTAAAAGAGATCGTAATGAGTAGATATGAGATATGGATTTCCTTTGTGACCATTGTCGCACGGGAGATACGAAGGTTTTTACGTATTTGGCCTCAAACTATTATTCCTCCGATTATCACAATCGTCCTTTATTTTCTCATATTTGGTAATTTAATCGGTGGTCGAATAGGACACATGTCCGGTTTGCCTTACATTCAGTTTGTGGCGCCCGGATTGATTATGATGTCTGTAATTACAAATTCCTATTCCAACGTCGTTTCATCCTTTTTTGGTTCAAAGTTTCAAAGAAATATCGAAGAATTACTTATCTCTCCTACTCCAAATTCGGTTATTCTGCTTGGCTACGTGGTAGGAGGAATGAGTCGCGGTTTGGTGATAGGAGCTATAGTCACGATAATGTCCTTGTGCTTTGTTAAATTTTCAATCCACGATCTGAATGTAACTATTGCCATAATTCTAATGACCTCTATGATGTTTTCGCTGGCTGGGTTGTTAAACGCAATTTACGCAAATAGCTTTGATGATATTTCCATCGTCCCCACTTTTGTGCTGACGCCGTTAACTTATTTAGGAGGGGTTTTCTACTCAACGCAGCTTTTAGATGAATTTTGGGCAAAAGCAGCGCTCATAAATCCTGTGCTATATATGGTGAACGCTTTCAGATATGGAATGTTTGGGGTGACTGATATAGACATTTTTTGGGCCTTTTTAATGGTAGGAATATCTATAATCATTCTATTTGCTTTTACTCTAAGGCAATTGGAATATAGCTCGGCTTTGCGGAGTTGATTATGGGTGCCTCCAATCATATGCTAAATGAAGATTGTTCTATTGAGCCTGNTCACACCCCCGAGTTATTGCTATCTATTTCTCGTAACNGAGAAGGAGGTAGGTCTTCAGTNGGTCCTGTCTTCGGTGTAGATTTATGGACTGCATATGAACTCTCTTGGCTAGATATGCAAGGATTGCCGCAAGTAGCAATAGGTGAATTCTCGGTGCCATGTGAGAGTAGCAATATTATAGAATCTAAATCCTTAAAAATTTACCTGAATAACTTTAACCAGAGAAGANTACCGTCATGGACACACGTTTCAAAAATGCTTTACACAGATTTGTCTCAGATCGTTGGAGTTCCCATTGGCGTGCAATTATTTACCTTGGATAATTACTATCGTCACCGACCAATCTCTAAGTTGCAAGGTGGGTGTATTGACCGCACGACTTTTTTAAAGAGTTCAGCAAATGTTGACGCAGATTTTCTAACTATTAATCACGCAAAGGAAGTTAAAGAAACTCTTTATACTCATCTACTGAGAACCAATTGTCCAGTGACAAACCAGCCGGATTGGGCTTCTCTTTTAGTAACATACGAAGGTTGCAAAATTGAAGAAGCCGGCTTGCTTGCCTATATAATTTCTTATCGCTTGCATCAGGATTTTCATGAGCGATGTGTTGAAAAAATATTTTATGATTTAATGGATCAATGCAAGCCAAAGGCATTGACAGTGTGTGCACGCTACCTGCGGCGCGGAGGTATCGATATCAACCCAATTCGAAGTACCCATGATGATTATTCGTTTGATATCAGGCTTGTCCGTCAATAGTGGTATGGTCTGTTTGGTGTCGGATAGTTAATTGATTTTTGCGCCAGCTTTCTATAGAGTCCCTCCAAAATATTCTGCTCAACCGTTGGGATGATTTACGTAATATTTTTCGGAGAGGTGGCCGAGTGGTTGAAGGCGCACGCCTGGAAAGTGTGTATGCGTTTATAGCGTATCGAGGGTTCGAATCCCTCTCTCTCCGCCATGCTTCAGGTTATTGACTAATCTCTTTCGCTTTCAATTCATTTAATACATCTAGAATTATTGTGGGAGTCAATATCTGGGGCAATATAATTGGTTCCGAGGAAAGATCTTTGGGGTAGAGAAGATAGAGTGGTACCCCGCTGCGATTGAACTCGCTTAATAATTCAGTTATCTGCGGATCACCATTGGTCCAGTCGCCTCTTAAATAAGCGATATTCTGTTCGGAGAATGCTTGCAAGACGGAGGTACGTGAAAGAGCTAATTTTTCGTTTGTTATACAGGTGATACACCAATCAGCTGTAAGATTTACAAATACCGATTGGCCTTCTGCTCGAATCTCCGAGACGCGGGCAGCGGAGTACTCATTGAATTGATTGCTAGAGCTTGAATCATTAGTTTTTTCCATCCAAGGGCCGGTCAAAATTCCCAGAGCTATAAGAAACATGGCCATTGAGAATAAATGGCTCTGGGTCGTCTGTCTGCGCCATAGCCATAAACCAAAAAAAATTAAAACACACCCGAGAGCAATCATTGCCATGCCGTTCTCGCCTGTCTGCCTTCCAGTGACCCATAGTAGCCATACAGCGGTCAAATACAGTGGAAATGCCATAATTTCCTTGAAGGTCGCCATCCATGGCCCAGGTTTGGGCAGGATTTCTGCAAAGCGAGGAATATATGAAGCCAGCAGGAATGGGGAGGCCATACCCAAACCCAACGAAAAAAATACAATCAAGGCGATATGTGATGGTTGCACCAATGCAAAGCCCACCGCAGTACCCATGAATGGGGCAGTACATGGACTCGCTACCACTACTGCTAGCATTCCAGTAAAAAATGAGCCGGTGTGGCCCTTCCGGGCCGTTAAGCTTTGTCCGACATTCATCCAACTTGGATTAAATTCAACATATCCAGCCATGCTCTGGCCGAGAACAACAAACAGATAAACGAGAGCCCCAACCACCCAAGGTGACTGCAATTGAAAGCCCCAACCAATTGCCTCTCCAGCAGCACGCAGACCCAATAATATTGAACCTATCGCTGTAAAACACGATAATATCCCTGCGGTGTATGCAATACCATGTTTGCGTCGATTTGCTGTGGACAAAGTATTTGCGTTTACTAAGTCTAATAGTTTTAGAGCCAGAACGGGAAATACACAGGGCATTAAATTCAGCGTTACGCCGCCGACGAAAGCAAAAAAAATCATAATTAGAGAAGACATCGTTTCAAGCTCGATTCCAAAGCGGTTGACCGGATATGATTTCTGGGTTATCCGAAATTCAGAGTTCACATTCGGACTTAAAGATCGGTTCGGACTCCTTGAAGCTAATTCATCGACGATAAGCTCTTTAAATTGAGACGAATCTGTATTAAACGCAAATCTTTGGATCAATGGTGGGTAGCAAAGCCCCATATCTGCACATCCTTGCGATCTGATATTGAAGATAAATTCTTCATTTTGCGGGAATTTTGTGCGGGCTTGTAAGTGATTATAGTACACTTCAACGTTGCCAAAAAAGTCATCAGATTTGAGGGTNCCCGATGGCAATTTGAGTTCCGATTCCGATTCCGATTCGGTTTGNGAATCATCGGTTTCCAATTGATATCGGAGCTGCCTTTTATAGAGATAGTAACCATCAGCGATGGTCCAGTCCAATACCAACTGCCCGTTTTCTAGCCTTGGTGTTAGTCTAAAGGCCTCTCTTACCCTCAAAAAGTCGACTTCGCGAATACCAGTTTCCGAGGAAAGATCGATGAAATTGCTTTTNAACTGATCTTGCGGAACTAATGCTGATTGTTGCGCATGAATTTCTCCTGACAAAGAAAATGCTATTATCAGTGCCATAAGAATAGCGGTCAGGTTAGACATAAACGTGCCAGTGATTGTCAATTTTGTCAAAAAAGGGCTTGTCAAATGTGATTCCATATTTTTTACCAAGACATTCAGGAAACACAAGGTTTTGGCCAGATTGGTGGNATCCTAAGGCAACCGCAGTTTACGCCTAGTGGCCATGATAACAAATCTAGGACTAGTAAATTGCTGACATCGGGAAAGAATAGTTGTACCGATGAAGTGACTTTTGAACAGGGATCTAGCANTTTAAGTATCTCCAAATTAGTCATAATCATAGTCAGTATCGAGTGCTAGATTGAGTCTGTTATATGATGCGAAATCACTCACAAGACGGATGAGTTGAATAACTCCTTTATTTGTCAATCCGTGTTTTTGAAGCATATTTTTGTCGTCATNATCTATTTGCGAAGCTCGCTAGTGTNCTTTCTCCGCAAAAGCTGTAATAGCCAACAGCCGCCGGTCGCTAATTTGTGCTGAGCCGCTCTCAAGTAATTGTTCCTCATAGACTCTCTCGCCGCCCAAGCTGTGTACCAGAATTGTGCAAAATGCCCCAGTGCAGTCACATCGGTTGGCTTTTGATACTATGATACTGACGTGTTGAATTTCCTCTGGCGATAGTTCCCCGGTTTCCCACAATACTTTTGTGAAGCCAAGTTTACTTTTTGTTAATTCCGGAAAATTTAAATTAATTGCGAAACGGTTGGGCACTTTTTCTTCCATTTCTGTTACCCATGCGAAAATACCCAGAATCTCTTGATCGTCGGTGGACTCTGCTTTGATACGCGGTAATCTAGCCATTTGACTCCCTTGTGGGATGAATCCTAGTCATTGTAACAATCATCTGGAGTTGCAAAATATTCCCCGGATATGGCTAAAAAGGTTTGTCGCCCTTAACCCACAATCTATGCATTTCTCGGATATACTTTTTATCATCATATAGTGTTCCAGTGTGAAGAGTGCAACGATTATCCCAAATCAGCACATCTCCGATTTTCCATTTGTGACGGTATGTGAATTTTTCTTGAGTAGCAAATTCAACNAATTCGTCGAGAAGNTTNAGCCCATCAGGATTGGGCATGCCNACTATTTTTTTGACNGTGCCGGTGCTAACCCATAGTGCTTTTCGCCCATCAGCCGGATGAGTCCGAATTAAGGGATGGCAGACATCCGGATTTTCCTGTTCAATTTTACTACTTAACTTAGTCTGGTTATACAAGCGAGTNTCCATAAAATATTTGTAGCTATGATGCAAAACTAGTCCATTCAATTCCTGCTGTTTTTTTGGGCTAAGATCAGCATAAGCAGCACACAGGTCGGCAAAAATTGTATCACTGCCCTCTTCGGGCACTTCTTTTGCGTAAAGCATTGTGCACATGACGGGTTCTTGTCGATATGAATAGTCTGTGTGCCAGCCGATGCCATCNTTGTGTGCACCGATTGGCTTCCCGTCAACAAGTCTATTGGACAAAATATAAATGAAAGGATGTCCTGGTAGGCAATTCTCCTTCATGGTGTGTTCTTCCAACTCTCCGAATGCGCCAAGGAACGATTCAAGTTGATGCGGAGTTAAGTTCTGATTCCTGACCAGCAACGCTCCATGTCGATGAAAAATTCTAACTAGGTCTTGTGTCAATTCAGGGTTAAGATCTGTAAGGTCCGAATCAATTATTTCTGCCCCGAAACCCGGCTTTAACTCTCGGAAACCGATCTCGATATTTGTTGGACGTCCAGCGGTACTTGTTTGATCAAAAATCATGCTTCACACTCCATTTTCAAATTNTGTCCTNTACGAATTCAATGGCCCATTGATTCATAGAACGATGCTGAACTCACAATCTTTCACTTTCTTNTTGACTTTGTAAATATTTTAATCTGTGTAAGTCATTTCAGTCATCATTCCGATGCCTTTCAGGAGTCGGTTTGACCCGAATACAATCTTGCTTTATCGTTTGGTTCANGTTCAAGTTGACCGACAGTGTAATCGTACTTCATCTNAATGGCTTTTAAAAATGGGCTGCAGATCGGAAACTAATGCAGTTTCGTAGTGAAAAACAATTTATTGAATAGAACTTAGAGGGATTGTCGAATGGCTAAAAAACCAGACCTATACAATTGGGACACGCTTCCAAAGGAACAGGTGCGTAAGGGTGTAGAGCGCAGTGGGTTCAGAGGAGAGGACGTTCTCCTTGTGATGAATTGGCTGGATCCCGGAATGAAGACCAATCCTCACAGCCATCCCTTTGAGCAGGTGGTGTACATTGTTCAAGGGCAAATGCGCTTCTATATTGGGGACGAGATTGTTGAAGGTGGGCCAGGAAGTTTAATAAGAATTCCGCCTGATGTGGAGCATTACGGTGAACCTTGTGGGGACGAGCGTGTTCTGAACTTGGACGTCTTTAATCCAATAAGAGATGACTATCGGCACTTGGTGGAGTATCAGAAGGAAGAGTTCGAATAGTTTGAGTTGATGGAAGGGGGACTTTTGCGTGATTGATTTTTCGCGTAGGCTAGATCTTAAAAGAAAAATAAATAAGGGAGAACCGACTGTTGGGCTCTTTATTAAGATCCCATGTGCGCATGTCGTCGAAATGCTTGAGCCCGCGGGGATAGACTTCGTAGTGCTGGATGCAGAGCATGCATCTTTCAGCACTGAAATAATCGATAAGTGTATTATGGCTGGAGAGTGCGCGGGGATCGAGATTCTCGTGAGGGTTCGCAGCCTTCAATCCTCCGAAATTCAATCGGTTTTGGATATGGGTGCCGCTGGCATAGTAGTACCACATATTACTTCCGAGGACGACGTTATCAACGCGGTTGCTTCTGCACGGTATTTTAATGGCAAAAGAGGATTTTCAACTTCTCATCGAGCTGCCGGTTTTGGCTCGATGTCTATGGACTCTTTTAGAGATCTTAGCGACAGATCCGTAATTGTAATTGGTCAAATTGAGGATGCTGATGCCTTGCTATCCATTGACAAGATATTATCAGCCTCTCAACTTGATGCATTGTTTATCGGACCTATTGATTTATCTATCTCTCTGGGCGTAACAGATCCGAGCCATCATTTGGTGGAAACGTCCATAGAGAAAATATGCGAAGTATGTCGTGAGGCGGATCATCGTCTAGGCATTTTCGTTGCTACGCCGGATTCGGTGCGAAAACATTTGTCTGGGGGGATTTCGCTATTTTTCGTTGGCACAGATCAAACGCTCCTCTCAAATGCAGCAAATGATATGGTTGAGAAATTCAGACGCCAAGTTGGCTGTACCCTGTAATCATTGCAACCACCTCTACAGTCAATGGAAGCTAAAGCGACGTTGAATTAGGCGTTGGCCAAACAGAGAAAGCTTGCGATGCCAGAAACAAAATTGATTCAATCGGTTTCCTCTTCGCTCAAAATATTGGAGATTATGGCTGGTTCAGGAAAGGCTCTGGGAATCAGTGAATTGGCTCGTGCCACCAGCAGCACTAAGCCAAAGATTTACAGACATCTTCAAACTTTGATGAGAGAAGGTTATGTAATGCAAGATCCAATGAATCAGAAATATCTTCTCACCTTAAAACTCTTTCATTTAGGTCAGANAATTTCTGGGAGCTTTGACTTCTTGGCTGAAGTGCGACGCATTTTGCCGTCGATGATCGAGAACATTCGACAGACTGTGACCGTGGGGCAAATCGATGATAATGGTATCCGTATTCTCGATATCTTTCGTTATAGGTCCGACATAGAGATTACTAGCCCGCCTGGCACTTTACTTGGATTTAACTCCTCTGCCCAAGGAAAGCTTGCCTTAGCTTTTGGACCTAAATGGATATGGAAAAAGTTACAAGCGCAAGGACTGCAACAGGTTACTCACAACACTATCGTGGATATTGACGAACTGCGTAAGGAGGCGAAAATAGTTAGACAGCAGGGGTGGGCAGATGCCCCAGAGCAAACTTTGATCGGCGTCAATGCAATTGCCGCGCCGGTCTTTAGCAGAACAAATGATCTTGCCGGTATAATAACAGTTGTTGGATCGGTGCAGTCGCTTAGACCAAAACTTGATAAAAGCTTACTCAACTCGCTCTTGAGCGCGGCAGAACAGATCTCTTCTCGGCTAGGATATCGGCCTAAATTGGAAAGCTGAGGATTGTTTTATCGGCCCCTTCCGCGCTGAGACTCGGATCCTATGATTCCGAATTCTGGAAGATTGAATATGAGACCTGCACCGAATANCATGCCTAAAGAGGCTGCAACCAACCCCAAATCATAGTTGCCTTTCAGGTCGTATATAACATCCATTAGGACCGGCATAAAGCCATTTGTTATTGCAACTACTCCATACATGACGCCTGAGATACTACCGTAATACTTGAGACCAAAATAACGTGAGATGCCATAAGGAAGCAACCCAAATTCGGCTCCTAAGCCAAACCCCATCAACACAGCTGAAATAAGTAAGTTGTTAAAAGAATCACTGTATTGCATTAANAGTGCACCGCCGGCTGCTACAACGAAAAGTGGCGCTATCNNTCGAGGTTTGTCTAATCNGTCTAGAANGGCTCCCACTGCGACTTGTGCGCCAACTGTAACCATTGCAAATGTTGCGAGGACAGCTGTCGCACTTTGAGGAGATATGCCTTGGTCAGTCAGTATTGGCACGACGTGGGTAAAAACAGACATCATGCAACCGGTGCATAATGCAATTGCAGATAGCATNAGCCAAAATGTCTTCGTTTTGACTACTTGTTCCAAATTGAGTCCAAGAGAATCTCGAACGGCAAGAGAATTGCTCGCCTCAAAATTGGGCGGATCACGCAGCAACAAAAAAATGAAGGGCGCACCCAAGCCAAGCACTAACAGTGATAGTCCTTGGTAAGCGAAACGCCATCCATCATCGGACATCAGCATAAGCACGAAGATTGGCATCAGAGTGCTTCCAACACCATTTCCCACGCCGCCAACGAATCCGAGGAAGAAACCTCTTGTCTGATCAAACCATCCCGCGACAATTTTAGTGAAGAGAATGGGACNAAGGACAGATCCCGAGACGCCCATAAGAGCATAAGCGAGGTATAGTTGAGTCACATTTTGAACATGTGAGGTGGCCGCTAAGGACGCAGAGAATACTAGTAAGCCCGAGAGAACAACTATGCGTGCCCCGATCCGATCTCCTAGCCTTCCAATAATTGGGTAAACAATGGCGTTTGCCAAAGCCACAATTAATAGAACGACCGATATACTGGCCCTTGGTACATCGAATTCCTCCGATAGAGGCACTAAGAAAAGACTAAAAACTGTAGTTACGGTCGAGGTTAAACCCAGAGCTATCCCGATCGAGGAGGCTGCGACAACTCCGCCGTGTTTGGTGAAAATATGTCTAGAAGCTTCTGATATGTTGGAAACCATGACTTTTTGGGACGCAATGGTGAATTTTTTGATTTTTCAGCTGAGACGTTACCTATTTGCTGTTAGTAGGTCAATAAAATAGGAAAAATTTAGTTCGATCGACGGAGGCACGCCGGTGTGTTTTGCATAGTCTTCATACGCATTTGTGCAAGAATTGATGAAGTCAATTGATATATTTGTCCGTAAAACTCATCGAACGTTACAAAAGCGCTTAACAAACTATAAAAATTGATGGGAGGACCGCTATGAGACAATCAATATTAAACGATTCGTTCTTTGCCGGATTAGATAGCTCTGTATTACCGCTTGAGCGAGCGGAAACACTGCCCCCAGAGTGTTATACGGACGCTGACTTTTACGAGCTCGAAAAAGAGGCATTGTTTAATCATGAGTGGCTCTGTCTGGGTCGAGAATCCGATATTCCCGAACCCGGTGATTTTTTCACGGCGCATATAGTTGACGAGCCGATCATTGTAGTTAGGAATAAGAAAGGCGAGATTAGAGCCATGAGCGCGGTGTGCCAACANAGGGCCATGCTTCTGGCTGAGGGTAAGGGAAACAAGCGCGCGTTCAGGTGCCCATATCATCATTGGACCTATTCCCTAGACGGTAATCTTTTGAAAGGGCCCGCGATGGAGGAAACCTGCGATTTTATTAAGGAAGATTTTAATCTTCCAAATTTTTTAGTCGAGACTTGGCTAGGNTTCATTTTTATAAATTTTGATGAGTCTGCTGAGCCGCTTGCTCCCAGGCTAGAAGCCGTCACAGAAACGATAGCAGGTTATGACTTGGCTTCGGCTGATGGTATTGAGCCGGAAACCGTTGTCTTTCCTTGGAACTGGAAGGTGCAGTTTGAAAACAACAATGATGGTTATCACGCGAACAGATTACATCAAGGAAAAAACCATGATTTCTGTCCAAGTGCTTTGTGNTCTTTCCCTGTCATGCCTGAAAATACCGCAGGGTATACACGCGTTAATGGCCTCACACACAAAGATGCCGCCTTCAATCCAACGCAGAAAGCAATACACCCCGTTTTTCCAAATCTATCAGAGCAAGAAAGAAATCTTTTTCTCTTTGCGAACATTCCTCCGACACTCTCTTTGGTTCTTACACCTGACATGGTTTTTTATTTAATCGTCAGAGCAACGGGTCCGGAGGTACATGAAATGGATACGGGGCTTTTGTTTGCCCCCGGAGCGACCCAACATCCAGAGTTTGGAGCGAGGCTTGAACAGGCTTGGGTAACTGGTTCCGAGATTATGGCGCAAGATCAACACGTTGATAAATTAGTGCAGATCGGTCTTCGCTCGCGCTTTGCTGCGCGAGGACGTTATTCATGGCAAGAGGGGGCGCAACAGCAACTCAATAGTTGGTTGGTACCAAGATACCAGTCAGCATGGGAGAAGTTGAAAACTGGGACTGATTATCAAATGACTCATAAGCTGCGAGTTAAACAACTTTATGCATAATTACGAGGTAACGCCGACTGTCTTTTTTGGGCATGGGTCTCCGACTACTATACTTGATGATCGAGAGACTATGGATGCATGGTCAGGAATGGCTCAAACAATTGGAAAACCCAAAGCGATTCTTTGCGTATCAGCGCACTGGTGTACGCAAGGAATCAAAGTTACTGCAATGGAGCAGCCCCCTACGATCCATGATTTTGGGAGAGGACTTCCAGCTCAGCTTTTCGAAGTCCAATATCCAGCGCCAGGTGATATCGATTTGGCAGAAAGAGTTAGAGATATTTTGGCGCCATTACCAGTTGAACTGGACCAGGACTGGGGGCTGGATCACGCTGCTTGGACGGTGCTTTCAGTGGCATATCCCGAAGCAGACGTTCCTGTTATTCAGCTCAGTATGGACGCGCGGAAACCCATTTCATGGCATTTTGAGCTTGGGAGAAAACTGCGTCCTCTGCGTGAGGAAGGAATCTTGATATTAGGCTCTGGTAATGTTGTTCATACGCTCGCTCAGATGGAGTGGAACATTCATGCAAAACCACATGATTGGGCAGACCGGTTCAACGATTTGGTGATAAATGTTATTGAAACCAATACACCAGAGAGGCTCTTTGACCATGAAGCGCTTGGGCATGATGCGGCTATGTCAATTCCGCCACAAGATCTGGGCCATTATTGGCCGTTGTTTTATGTTCTTGGTGCAAGACACGAGGAAGATAAAGTTACAATCAACCCCAAACATGTCCAATATAAATCTCTTAGCATGATGAGCTTTTTGCTTGATTGCCGGTGACAACGTCCTCTCAGATATTCCAAAAGCTCTTGGTCCGTAAATGCATCTGATAGGCATCCTTTATCTAGACGCTTTTGCTGTTGACAGTTTGNNGGACAATCGTTATCGTAACGTTTAACAAAACACTGTTTTGCTGAGCGAAACATTATCAAACCATTGATCTTCCACTTAAGTAGAGGCTCGTTCGGGTGCTTTTCTCTAGTTCCATTGAGTTCCGTTAGGAGTAATAAAAGAAAATTATGAAATATGCGTTAGCTATAGATATTGGTGGCACTTTTACTGATTCAGTGCTTCATCGATCTGACGGCGTCACATGGACTGACAAGACGTTAAGCACCCATGATGACCTACTTAAAGGTTTTTTTACTGCGGCGAATTCAGTGCTTAAAAGAGCTGATATCGAAATGAAGCAGGTTGATGATGTCATAGTTCATGCAACGACAATTGTTACAAATGTACTTATTGAACGTAAGGGCTTCAAGACTGCTCTAATTACCACGGAGGGTTTTAAAGACGTCTTATACATAAGAGATGAGCATAGGTATGACATGTTTGACCCACAAATTGAATACCCTGAGCCGCTGATTACTAGAGATCTTACTTGGGGAGTAAAGGAACGTACGTTTGCTGACGGAACGATAGGTAAGGAGATTGATTTCTTGGAAGTTCATCGAATCATCGAGGAAATCAAGGATCAGTCTGTTGTATCGGTGGCTGTTTGTTTGCTTAATAGTTACGCTAATCCTCATAATGAGAGGATAATAAAAGAAATTTTCGAAACAACCCTCCCAAATGTATACGTTACACTCTCAAGTGATATTTCCCCTGAAATGAGAGAATACCGAAGGACAACCACGACGGCGGTTAATGCCTATGCAGTGCCCATTACCAAACCTTACCTAGAATCGCTAATTCAAGAGCTAAAACTCCTGGGAGTTTCGCAAGAACCGCTCATTATGCTTTCTAATGGCGGTCTTATCGGTGCTAGTATAGCCGGATCGTCTCCCGTTAGAATGATCGAGTCGGGACCGGCTGCAGGCGCCTTAGTTGCTGGATTTTTGGCTAAAAAATACGAAGTCGAAAATATTATTTCGTTCGACATGGGGGGGACGACAGCCAAGGCATGCATTATTCAAGGTGGGGAGCCTTTGGTGGTCGGTGACTTTGAGGTAGATCGTCGTTATCAATTCAAACCTGGTAGTGGCATGACCGTTACAGTGCCGTCAATTGATATGATAGAAATTGGAGCTGGTGGCGGTTCTATTGCGAGAGTCGATTCTCTTGGGCTGCTCAAAGTGGGTCCTGACAGCGCCGGATCGGCGCCTGGCCCTGCATGTTATGATCGAGGTGGGACTTTTGCTTGTGTAACAGATGCTGATGTAGTTTTGGGTATTCTTGATCCTGAGAATTTCTTGGGTGGTGATATGAAACTCAATAAGGGAAAGTCCGAAAAAGCAATCCAGGCATTGGCCGATGTATTGGAAGTGGCGGTGGAGGATTCAGCTTGGGGTATATTTAGCGTAGTAGGAGAATCGATGGCGGCGGCGGCGCGGGCGCACGCCACCGATCGCGGGATTGCATACAGAGGATTACCTCTTTTAGCTTTTGGAGGTGCGGGGCCGGTGCATGCTTGTTACGTCGCAGAGCGTTTAGAAAGTAGGATGGTTATTTATCCTCCCTTGGCGAGTGTGCTCAGTGCCTATGGGACTCTAGTCACACCAGTAAGATTGGATTTGGTTCGCGGTGGACTAGTGCAATTAGAGGAAATTGATTGGGATAAAGTGGATAATTCTATTAGCAGCATGTTGAATGAGGGCAAACAAGCTTTTGAACAGGCAGGGATATCGGAGAGCTCTATCCAATTTGCCTTTGCTGCAGATATGCGCTACCGAGGACAGCAAGACGATATCACGGTACCGCTGACTGATGATCCAAGAGGAAGAAAAGATTTTGTTGAGTTGCGAAAACGATTTAACAAAGTTTATGAAAAGGTTTTCGGGAGTTGTCTGTCCGATATGGATGTGGAAATCACATGTTGGCGCATAACGGTTTTGGCAGAAATTGCAGCCAGAGCAACGTCCTTCAAACCGAGTGATATGCCAGGACAAGCCAAATCACAAAGACAAGTGTTTTTGGACGGGGAACGAATTAGTGTGCCGATCTACTCGCGAGTTGAGTTAGCCTCCGGGCAAAAAATTCGAGGCCCAGTTATCATAGAAGAAAGAGAGACGACCTGTTTCATTTTGCCGGCATGGGAGGTCTCGGTTCAGAAGGATGGCACATTGATAGCGGAACAATTCTAAGGATATTTTACTATGGATGGCATTCAACTTGAAATCATGTGGAGTAACATGATTAGCATTGTTAGCGATCAAGCCAAAGCGCTCAAACGAACGGCTTTCAGCCCCATCGTGAGAGAGGCAGGAGATCTCGCTACGGCGCTTTTTGACGCACAAGGAAGGATGGTTGCGCAAGCGCTGACAGGAACGCCTGGGCACATAAATTCTTTGGGAGCTGCCGCAAGCAAAATGTTGCAAATCATCCCAATTGAGGAGATCGAAGCTGGGGATGTTTTAATAACNAATGACCCTTGGTTGTCTGCGGGTCATTTTTTTGACATTACCTTATTAACGCCAATTTTTCGGGCTGGCAAAGTCATCGGGTTCTGTGGTTCCACCATACACCACACAGACATTGGCGGATATGGCATCGGTGCGGGAGCGAGAGATATTCATGAAGAGGGGCTCTGGATACCGGTCATGAAATACTTCGAGAAAGGTCAACCAAATAACAGTCTACATACAATTATTAGACGGAATACCAGAACTCCCGAGGCAATATTTGGAGATTTAGGAGCACAGTTTTCCAGTGGCAATACCGGTGCAGACCGCCTAAATGCAATGTGTGACCGTCATGATATAGAAGATATAGAACGACTCTCTTCCGAAATCATTTCTCGGTCTGAAAAGGCACAAAGAGAGGCAATTAAAAATCTACCCGCGGGCGATTATATTGGTAAGTCGGCTTTTGATGTTCCCGGTGGAGACGTTATAACATTGAGAACGAAAGTGTCTATCGACAATAAGTTAGGCGAGATTATTATTGACTTTGAGGGCAGCTCGGAACCGAGCCCCTTGGGTATAAATGTTGTGGAAGCTTACACTCATGCCTATGCTACTTTTACAATAAGGAGCGTACTTAACCCCGAATTGCCTAATAATGCTGGTAGCTTGGCCCCCATTAAACTCAAGTTCCCAGATAATTGTATCGTAAATGCGAAATATCCTTCACCATTGAATGCACGCCATGTGGTTGGCATGTTTGTGCCATTTCCGATATTAAAAGCGCTGGGACAAGTGGTGCCGGAAAAAGTCCTTGCTGAAAGTTCGGGCGCTGTGTGGACTATTCAGGTGCAAGGTCTAGATAAACATGGCGATCCGTTTACGAGTTCAATGTTCAATTACTCTGGCGGTATGGGAGCAAGGTTTGGTAAGGATGGCTTATCTGCAACGTGTTACCCGACTGGCGTTTCCGTTGTGCCAATTGAAGTGTTAGAAGCATCTATACCAATAGAATTCACGCAAAAAGAATTAGTCTTGGGAAGTGGTGGCAGAGGTAAATATGTTGGTGGCGATGGCCAGAACATTGGTTTCCGCATGCGTTCTGGAAACGAATGGGCGCTCAATGCCATACCGAGTAGGCTGAAATTGGGGCCAGAAGGTTATAACGGGGGAGGGCAAGGAGCGGCCGGACAGTTTCTCATCAATGGGGAGGCCAAACTTGGAGCCAAGAAAACAAGCATGTCGGCAAATGATTTGGTGACCATGATAACTCCCGGTGGTGGGGGAATGGGCAAGTCGGCAGTATAAATATCAATTTTAAAAACTGAATATGTTTAACATCAATAAGGAGAAACCATATGTCGTACCCAAACACTTTAATTTTTGTAGACTTAGCGTCGGATGATCCCGCTGCAGCTGGTGAATTTTATGCCAAGGTTTTTGGTTGGGAAAATGATCCGCGTCCTCATGGGGAATTNCATCGTATGGTGCCGGGTCAAAACTTTTTGAATCCTGATGGCAGTCAAAGCGAAATAGGAAATCTTCATCTGGGAATCTTCAATACAAAAAATGCGCGACCCCATCCTGATCCAGCGGGAGTTGACCCGCGGATGCCAAGCACCGAGGGCCGAAAGCCTCGCGTCTTTATTTTGGTGAGTCCAGATGACTCAGCTGATCGCATTATGGAGACCGCAGAGAAACTTGGAGCGCATGTGCTTTGGAGGAACCATTATTGGAAAGAGTTTAATGGTTATAATGATGCCTTTCGAGATCCATGGGGCAACGAAATAGTGCTTTGGACAAAGGGCGGAGATGACCCAAAAATACCTGATAACTTTACTCGAGAATAATTTAGGATTTGCNGATTCTTGNGCAATGATTAGTATTGGTGTGACTGAATTCTTGCTCAGGAAGCTGCCTTTGAACATGGAGGTCTAAAAGGGAGGGTTGGAATGGATGAGAGATCCAGTGATGGGTGTTCCTAGTCTTGGTGATAAGATAGTCTTTAAAGATGAATATCGCTAATTTTCTTCTTCGCTCAGGTCGCATGTACCGTGATTCATGTGCTTTGGCGTTGGGTAGAACAGGTATTGCTTCTTATGGTCAGTTGTCTGCTAGGGCTGCTAAATTGGCCGGAGCGCTCCAATCCAACCCGAATCTTGAGGTCGGCGATCGAGTTGCGATTTTTGCGAAAAACAAGCCAGAATATCTTGAAATTATCTATGGTTGCTGGCATGCGGGGCTGATCGTTGTTCCGATAAACTCAAAACTGCATGTCAATGAATTGTCATTTATTTTGGAGGATTCGGGCGCCAAACTGTGTTTCGTGTCTGATGATTTGTCTGCCACTAGCAGATCCATCCAAAGCACACAGCTAAAAAAAATAATTGAAATAGGGTCGTCAGATTATATCGGCCTATTTGAAGGAAAGGAGTCCCAAATAGTTTCTTGTGATGGAGACGTGATTGCTTGGATTTTTTACACAAGTGGTACTACGGGACANCCAAAAGGAGCCTCGTTGTCCCATCGGAACTTGTTGGCAATGTGTCACTGTTATTTTACAGATGTGGATTGTGAAGGCGTTTCGGAGACAATGCTTCACATCGCGCCCATGAGTCATGGTTCTGGTCTCTATAGTCTAGCCCAAATCATGAAAGGTAGAGTAAATGTATTTCCAGAGAGCGCTGGCTTTGATGTTAAGGAGGTTTTTTCACTAATTCAAAGCTGGCCAAACGTTTGTTTTTTTGCTGCACCAACAATGATTAAGCGACTTGTTGATTCAGATACTGAGGCGAATACTGTTAACTTGAAAACTATTATATATGGCGGCGGCCCTATGTATTTGGATGACCTCAAGGCGGGGCTTAAACGATTTGGTGCCAAATTCTCCCAACTTTACGGGCAAGGTGAAACGCCAATGACAATCACTGCAATGAATGAACGAATACATGCGGACAATACCCATCCTCGATGGGAAAATCGAATGAAGTCTGTGGGGACTCCCCAGAGCGCAGTTGAAGTCAAGGTAGTGAATCAATTCGGAAAGGAACTCAACACCGGCGAGACAGGCGAGATAATTGTTCGGGGTGACACGGTGATGTCAGGCTATTGGAACAACAAACTTGCTTCTGCGGAAACGTTGAGAAACGGTTGGCTCCATACCGGAGATAATGGAGTATTTGACGATGATGGATTCCTGACTTTGCAAGGCAGATCGAAAGATCTCATTGTCTCTGGTGGAACTAATATATATCCAAGGGAAGTCGAAGAACTACTCGTCGCGCATGCTGACATTTCCGAGGTTTCAGTGATCGGCAGGCCTGATCCAGAGTGGGGAGAAACNGTGGTAGCTTATCTGGTATTAGCACCAGGGGCAGAGTTAAATGTTGGCAAGCTGGATCAATTCTGCATTGATAACATTGCTCGCTTTAAGAGACCAAAACACTACAGAGCCGTGACTGAATTGCCCAAGAATAACTACGGAAAAGTTTTAAAAACGCACCTTAGAAAAATGGAGAGCGAGCGGCATGATGTCTACTGATATATCGGTCAGTTTTCTCAACTCTTTTTCGACAGGGGATCCGATTTATGTGGCAAGTCACGTGACAGAAGATTTTGAAAATAATCAAATGGGAGTTCTCGCCGAAAAAATTAAAGGGAAAACTGTCTATATTGAAAGGTTAAGGTCCTTCCTTAAAAAATTTCGAGAACTTCGTTACTCTGCGTCAAACATTATTGCGGAGGCAAATAAGGTAGCAATTGCCTATGATATGAACTGTTTGGTGGATGGCCACAATATTAGCATGCAAGGCGTCATGATGATTTCAGTTTCCAATGGACTTATTCGCGAAAGGTTTGATTATTGGGATGGTCTCTCTTATTTGAGACAGACTGGTATGGTTTAAGAGTTGGACAAAAAAATAAAGCATTTAAAAACTTAAGGGAAAATAGATGAATATCGAAAAAGAAGCTACAGAATTTACTGCAAATCATTCGTTCCACGTGCCCAAGCAGACATGGACTCATATTGCACTGCATTGTAAAGATATTGACAAAATGATCGACTGGTATGAGGAATTCACGCACTTTTCATTGCTATTTAAAGAGAAAGATGAAAGCGGTTACGGGGCATGGCTGGGTGATAAGACTCAGCACGAACAACCGTTTGTGCTCGTATTGATGCAATTCTTTGAGGGCCATGATCCCTTCGCGCCCGCTCCGCATCCTCCTCTCGGCCCATTTGCGCACATTGGTATAGAGCTGCCGGATAAAAACGCAGTCGATCAAATTGCAAGCAAAGCCGAAGAATCAGGTTGCCTGATGCTTGGGCCAGTTAAGATGCCCAAACGTATCGGATACATATGTTTTGTGAGGGATCCCGAAGGCAATGTAGTTGAATTCTCCTTTGACCAAGGTGTCTACACTAAGGCAAGGGAGGTATGGGGTGGGAACATCNCCAAATAGAAATTTATGGAGCTGGGATGGTTAAATTATGATGAGGGNAAAGATTTGAAAGCATTGATTTATGATACGCAGGGAACTGATGTCCTTGAATATAGAGAGGTGGCTGATCCCTTGCCAGGACCCGTCGATGTGGTTGTTCGAGTTGCAGCCACAACAGTTAATCACCTTGATGCAATACAGCGGAACGGGTGGTTTACAATGCCAGGGTTTTCTTTGCCGCATATCTCTGGGATGGATGTGGTTGGTACGGTCATGGAGATAGGCTCTGACGTCACACGGGTCAGCACTGGAGATAGGGTTGTCGTGGACCCATCCCTGGCATCAGTGCCGGAAAAGTCTTTCCTAAGCGGAAGAGGAGATCTGTATGGAGCACTGGGTATTATTGGAGCAAACGCCGACGGTGGGTATGCTGAACAATGTCTAGCGCCTGAAACTCATCTTCATATAATCCCCGATGAGATGTCATGGCATCAAGCGGCAATGTTTCCTACAGCTTGGATGACTGCACATCATGCATTATTCGACGTTGCTGCCTTGAGAGAGGGAGAATCTGTAATGATTCATGCCGCTGGAAGCGGCGTGTCAATGGCAGGAATTCAGTTGGCTAAGCATGCAGGAGCTCTTGTTCTGGCTACAGCCGGCAGCGAGGANAAATGTCAAAAAGCAATCGAACTAGGCGCTGACTTTGCTTGTAATAACCGAGAGACGGACCTCGCCAGTTGGGCAAAAGAGCACACTGATGGTCGGGGTGTTAATGTNGTCTTTGACCATGTGGGTGAAGCGCTTTGGGCTAGTTCAATGTTTTCGTTGGCTCCGAGAGGCAGATTAGTCAATTGTGGAGGCACGTCGGGCAATTCACCGGTCATCCCAAACCTAGGATACATGTACCATATGGGGCTGAAATTGCTAGGTTCGGATCCTTATCGGTACGAGGAGTTTGCGCCAGCATGGAAGCTGTATTGCGAGGGAAGCTTTGAATCAGTTGCTGACAGTGTTTTCCACCTATCAGAAGGCAGAGCGGCGCAAGAAAAGCTGTTAAGCGGCAAATTTTTCGGCAAGATTATCTTGGAACCTNAATTTTATGGCCAGTGATGCACCCTATCCAGAACTGAAGAAAACTCATACCATGGCTCACACAGGGAGGCCTTGGAGAGACTTCAAGCCGCCCCCTTCCGGCCCTGTATGGTCCGCAATAACTGCGGGAAATGTTTATTGGATGTTGGTTGCCGCTATTGATCTTGGGGTCTTCGACGCTTTTCAGCCGGGTGAAACAAAAACGGCTTCTCAGGTGGCTGAAGAGCTCCAGTTGTCTCCGAAACACCTAGAACTACTTTTAGATTGCATGACTACACTTTCGTTTCTTGATCAAGTCGATGGTTTTTATGAGCTGACTGAGACTGCGGAGAGATATTTATGCAGAGATGGGCCAGCGTCCATGGCTTCCCTTGTTCGCGTGTCGCCAGGGCCTTTGGAAAATTGGATGAACCTTGCTGAGACTATTCGTTCCGGAGAAGTTAAGTCCCCGATTGAGAACGACATACCGGGTATATATGGTCCTCTAGTGAAAGCAACTTTTCCCACGCAACATCGCGTTGCGACTCGGCTCGGTTACAAGCTTGGTTGGGGACGAACTTCGGAGCTGAAAGTATTGGATTTGGGGGCAGGATGTGGCCCTTGGTCGATTGCTCTTATGGAGCAATCTAATAATTCTACTGCTGTTTTGAATGACTTTTCTGAGATTATTGGACTCACAAAAGAAAAAATTGGTAAACATCAGTTATTGGAAAGAAGTGAGTTCCGTCCGGGAAACTTTCATGATTTAAGCTTTGAAAAGAATCATTTTGATATCGTTTTTTTGGGACACATTTGTCGAACCGAGGGTCCCGAATTGGCTCAGAGTTTAATTGGAAAGGCAGTGAATGCTCTAAAAAGTGGAGGACAGCTAATAGTTGCTGATTATTTTTCCGATAATGAGCGCAAGTTGAATGCATTTGGCGTTCAGATGGGGATGACTATGCTTGCTAATACGCTCAACGGAGGAGTTGTCACTTTTGAACAGATGCATTCTTGGATGAAGGATAGGGATTTGGAGAGGATTCGAGTAGTTGAGCCCATTGGCTATAACATGGTATTCGTGGGTTCAAAAAAAATGTAGAGATAGGAGTCTACACATGAAGTCTGAGGGACCAAAAAAAATTGATACACTAGTTGACGCGTGGTACGTAGTCACAATGAACGAAACGCGCGATATTATTCANAGGGGATCGTTGGCAATTGATGGCGATAAAATCATAGACGTCGGGAAGACCGCTGAACTTGAGTATAAGTATACTCCCGCGCGAAGGATTGGTGGGGAGCGCTTTGTTGTTAGTCCAGGCATGATTAATACCCATATTCACATTACGGGAGAGCCTATAACAAGGGGTTACGTGCCAGATGACACTCCTTTTGTGGAAAATGTCTTCGTTTGGTTATGCACCCTGTACTCGGTTCAAAGACCAGAGGAAGAGATTGTTTCAGCTAAGCTTGCTGCGGTAGAGATGCTTCGAAGCGGGACGACTTGTTTTCTTGAAGCTGGAACGATCAATTACCTTGATGAAGTCTTTGAAGAGCTCATCAAAGTAGGTATCAGGGGCAGACTGGGTAAGTGGATATGGGATCTTCCTCCAGAACCTTCCATATACAGGCAATCGACAGAAACAGCCATAGCGAATCTTCAGCGTCAGTTGGACAAATATAACAATCCGCACGAACTGCTATCTGCTTGGAGTATCGTCGTTGGACATACCACTTGTAGCGACCCTCTATGGAAAGCAGCTAAAACTTTTTCAGATGAATACGACGTGGGCATGAGCTTTCACATGTCACCAGCAGAAATGGACCCGGAAGGATTCATAGCTGAATTTGGCCAGAGGCCCATAGTTCACTTAGCAGATATTGGTGTGCTGGATAGTAAATGTGCCTTGACACATTGTGTTCGAGTCTCTGATGAAGAGATAGCAATTCTAGCAGATGCTGGCGCCAGTGTGGCCCATTGCCCCACCACTGCGCTCAAGGTTTCTTATGGCATTACTCAAGTTGGAAAATTTCCGGAAATGGTTCAGAGGGGAGTCAATGTTTCTCTCGGAACTGACGGTAACAATGCATCAAACTACTCAGATTTGATGAGAGCAGCCTATCTGGTGGCCGGCCTTTTTAAAGACGCGCGACAGGATCCTCAGATGTTTCCAGCTGAAAAGGCTTTCGAGATGGCCACTATCGACGGGTCTCGAACGATGCTAATGGAAGACCAGATAGGAAGCCTGGAAGTCGGAAAGAAAGCGGATTTGGTACTCCACGATACTGATAGACCAGAATGGCGCCCACTATTAAATGTGATGAATCAGCTTGTTTGGTCCGCGGACGGAAGGGGTGTGCACACAGTTATGGTTGACGGGAAGTTAGTAGTTGAAAATGGAATTTGCACGACAGTCGATGAGGCCAAACTTTGGGCAGATGCCCAACAGATGGGAGAGGCGATTNCGGGCCGTTCGGGTTTGCCAGACAAGGCAAAATATCCAACTATTTAATGACAACCCCTTAAAAACTCATAGAAAAAAATTTAATAATATGAACCCTTATCCTGCACAAAATGCTTGGCACTCAAGTTTGCAAGACTTCCCGTTGCAAGAGAGAGCAATGGTTTGGAAAGATATAATGAGTCGTTTGGGACTTCCCGTTGATGATGTGCCCACGGAACAGGATTTTTTTGGCTCTGTGTCATTTCATGAATCTCCGTTGGGTATGGAATTCGCTATGGTTAGTGCGTCGGCTCATCAAATATCAGGGAAATATTTAGAGCAGAGCGATGCTATCTGGTTGGTCGTCATAATTCATGGATCAGCTCAACTGCANAGTGACGATGGTTTCGAAGATTTGCATCCCGGCGACATTGCATATGGACCATGTCGAGCGGAGGCAACAATGCGTTTTAACGAAAGCTTTCAGATGCTTCATATTCGTATTCCCCGATTAACTTTGAGCGCTAGGGTTCTCTCGCCGTCGTCTATGAAAATCGGCTTCCTCCATGCGAAATCCGGTTTAGCTTATGTGTTCTCCGAGCTTTTATGTGCTACTGCCAAGACACTTCACGAAATNAGTTCAGCGGACTTACGACCCGTTGAGTTGGCTGTCACGGAACTTTTAATTAGTTGTTTGGGAGAAGAAAAGGCTGCATTCGGCTTAGGAGGAGTCGCTGGAGCAAAGGCATCTCACTTACATAGCATCTGCCAGGCAGTCGAAACNGAGTTGAGTGACCCCGATCTTAACCTCAAGTCGGTTGCTGCTGGTCACGGAGTTTCCACACGATATCTTCAAAAATTGTTTACTACCGCGGGCACCACCTTTAGCCACTATCTTCGTAATCGTCGATTAGAAAGAAGCAAGGCTGACCTCGTGAGTCCTTTGCACAATCAGCTGTCTATATCAGAAATCTGTTTCCGTTGGGGTTTCAATGGATCGGCTCATTTCAGCAGGGTATTTCGCAATAAATATGGCGTTAGTCCTAGAGAATATAAAAGACTACATTCGTAATGGAGGCACTGTTGNTGAGCGTCTGCAGGAAATTTTTCGATTGAACAAGTGCCATTTGACTTCTGATAGCTCGTGATTCTGAGCTAGCTCGCTATCTGCACGCGTTTACTGTCCCAACAGTGTAACCACTTCAATTCCGGTGTCATGGACAGATCAAGNTTTGAAATTTGGTTCTCTTGACAGTAAAGAACTTTTAGTCTTGGTAGATGGCTGAGGTTCACGTCTCGAAGGTAATTTTCTGAGCAGTATAGACTCATCAAATCAGGGGTGTGGGAAACATCTAGTTCCGTTAGGTTATTGCCATCACATCTCAGCTCTGTTAATGCTGATGAATAGGAAAGATCGAGTCGAGTAAGTTTATTTGATCGGCAATCTAACCATTTTAATTGGGGAGTATGCGATAAGTCTAGGTCTTGTAGGCAGTTATGGTCACAATATAGAACTCTGAGCTTGGGTGTAGGGGAAAGATCAATTGTAGAAAGATTGTTAAACTCGCACCAAAGCTCGTTCAAATTAGGATATGGCGAGAGGTCCAATTCGTCTAAATCTTGTCCGCTGCAGTCTAGTTCGGTTACAAAATGCCGCCAATCAAAACCAATGCTCAAATCAAGCGGTCTTTTTGGGTGTTTGCTCTGCACCAACTTAAATGCTCTTTCCAACACTTTCTTGCCACCCAGCGCAAGCATATTGTTGGACTGACCATCGATCGAGACAACCTTGGGCATTTTGTTTCGTTTTGTTTTCATTTGTTTAAAGTGCTGTTATTAGAGTCCATGAGGCCCAGCCTTATATTGATTGCTCAAAAGCCAGACCTCACTGACGCCTATCATTTCTTCACACTACCATTCGTATCTCACCGATCCGATGACTTGACGCGGTGGAATATACTCATTACTCGTTGACCAGATACCGAAGGGATTGTTAAAAATGTTGTTTATGCCATCCTCATCGGTCGCGTTTGAAACCACAAGACTGTAAGACAGCGCGCTAGACGAAGCGGGTTGATAATTCAAGCTGATGTTGAAAATATCGTAGCTAGGCACACTATCATAAAGAGGATTATTGAAAATCCTNGCTTGCATTTTTCCTCGATGCACATACTCGATCCGTGCGTCCAGNAAGCTGCCATCACTCATAGTTTGGCTGCTGGTCAGACCAATCCTTGCCATGATGTCGGGCATCTTCGGTGGTTCATTGCCGTTTAGACTGGTAGCCATAGCTAAGGCCATTTTAGCACCGAAACCGCCGTCGGTATAATAACCAACCCCCGGAGACAGGGCTTCACGAAAATCAATGACATCCATAGCAAATTCATTGCTTTTCACTTCCCCGTCTTGCCAAGCGATCATTCCATCGAGCCTCAAGGTCTCGGTCATCTGAAAACTGAATTCGGTTTCTATTCCTGATTCCTCCAATTCAGAAATTGTGTTTGTGCCGCCGCCATGCGGCACCGGATCTTCAAATATGTACTGCAGGTGTTCATGGTCATACAAGAAGGCGGTTATGTTAAATCTTGCGCGGCCGTCCATAAACGTGTTACGACTACCTATCTCTAACGCCATAACCTCTTCCGGTTCGAATCCGATTGGAAGCATAATGGCTCCGCCTGTTATCGCGCCGGGGTTTGTCCCGCCATTTTTCCATCCCGTGGATGCAAGGGCATACACCATGCTTTCATCAGAAAGGTTGTAATCGATTCCCAGCTTCCATGTTACCGCTTCGTCATTAGTGTCTCGAGAAAACGGGCCAAAGATTCCAAAAAACTGTTGACCGAAATCCGTTTGCTTCTCATCTTGCCATCTGATGCCTGCTGTCACTGCCATCTTGTCAGTCAATCTAAACGTGGCTTGAGTGTATAACGCAAGATCCTCTCTAGAAACGGTACGAGTTTCAGTAAAATTCAGGACTGATCGAAATGGTGGAAGCGTGGCGACGCTGGGATTTGCAACAGCAGAGGCTGATGCAGAGAATGGGGCGCTTCCAGTGGCCTCGAGAAAGTCGTTATAATTGTCATGATCTAAATAGTAGCCCCCTAGAACCCAATCGACTTTATCGCCTTGATAGTTTAAAACAATCTCTTGACTGGTGGCTTCAGAATTATTGTCCCAAAAAGGCAAAACATCCCAATTATCAGGTGAAAAGAATCCCAGTCGGTCGATGGCAATGGTATCTTCGGTTAAACGATCTCCGTCGGTTGTTTGTTCCTTCTCCAGTTTCTGATAACCGGACAATGATTTCAGGCTTAGGTTGTCGGAGAGTGACCATTCAATTATTAAGGAAAGGCTCTGATTATCCAGATTAAATATGCCNGGATAATCTTGAGTGAGCTCTCTTGGATTGGAATTCGGGTCCGCAATATTTTTCTGAGCTGCAGCATTCTGATCCGACTCATGAATGAAGCCTTGCAAAAGAATTGAGNCGCTGTCTGACGGTTCCCANAGAAATGCAAGTCTCCCGGTAATGGAATCGGCATCGTCAAGTTCATATCCGTCCAATGCGCCGCCTTTAATTTCAGCGAATCCCTCATGACTATGTTTCTGGATTGAAGCACGGACAGCTGAGTTGTCACCCATGGGGAAGTTTAGGGCAGTTCTAAGGTTTACAGTTTGATAATTACCATAACCCGCTTCAAAGTAACCTGTTGTTTCCCCCAATATTGGCTTCTTCGTAACCAGATTAATGGCACCGCCCGTGGTACCTTGCCCGAATTCAGTTCCTTGTGGTCCTCTGAAAACTTCAATTCGTTCAAGCTCCCCTAGATCAAGACCCATTGATAATGGATTGGCAAGATATATGCCATCGATATAAGTTAGCACACTGGGTTGTGACGCTAAATTTTGAGCTGTTTCCCAGCCGATACCCCTAATCGTAACTACTCGA
Organism: Porticoccaceae bacterium; assembly: GCA_002591625.1. GTDB lineage: Bacteria > Pseudomonadota > Gammaproteobacteria > Pseudomonadales > Porticoccaceae > TMED48. Next base: position 20,958 of record PCDB01000043.1, on the reverse strand, counting down.
CCAGCACCATCATTTTTTGCTACCACCAAGCCTGGCACATATCCATTGAAATTATCCAACTTCATCACATTTGACTTGTCAAAGTCTTCACCCGAGGTTACGGATACGGCTATTGCAGCATCTTGCAGCTCAACCTGAGTCTTCCTGGCAGTCACCGTTATTTCCTCCAGTTCAAGATTCTGCGAGAAAAGTGACGGACTCGCCAAAAAAAGCGCTAGAAAACTCATCGAGTAGCTCACAAACATGAGCTTTTTAAACCTTCTTGAATACATATCCTCTCTCTCCCTTTAACTTTTTGTTGTGGTATTTCTCGTTAGAGTTTGTGTCAAATTACAACAAAGGTTTTGCACGAATGCGCACAAAAATTTGACATTCAGGAAAAATCTTTTCGGCACGCGAAACGTTGTCTATCTTATTTNCTCTCAGCCACGTGGTCTAGTCATAATTTCCATGCATTGTTTGGAAACGTCGTTAAGTGCACGCATTAAAAATTTGTGTTTTTTACGATCTCGGAGAGCTTTTGGGCTAAAACTTCTTCGCTATTCTTAATAATTTTGGCCTCCCCCACTGCAGATACGCCATATTTCATTATGTCATGACTTAACACAGGGACGGTGATAACCATATGGCCAGAAATATAATTTCCAGCATCCACAGCATATCCCTTGGCCGAAGTTTCATCCACCTGCTGTTTCCATTCCCCGATGCTTGGAGGGGTGCTCCAGCGAAGGCGCTGAAAATGTTCGATAACTTCTGTCTCTGATTCNCCACCGAAAGCGGCATAACACCGACCGGTAGCACTCACTAATGTGGGGAATCGACTTCCAACCTCAACGTTCAAGCGCATAGTGCTCTGAGAGTGGCTAACGGCTATCACTACCGAGTGTTCAATATCAATGACTTTAACGGCTACCAAGGTAGCATTGAATTCACTCGATATGCGATTAAATTGAGGCTGAATGCGTTTAACAAGTTCATTCTCTGTCATTAAGCCCCTCGCCAGAGATAGGATGCCAACATCCAAAGAATAACGCTTTGTCTCTGGATTTATCGTGACTAAACCTTCAGACACCAGCACCCTCATGATGTGTAGGCATGTGCTTGGGACTATCCCAAGTTTCTTGCTNATGTCTGTCACCCCGATGGGTTCTGCTTGCTTCGAAAGCGTGTTCAATATGGCTACAGCTTTCCTCACGGCGGGTACTTCTCGAACGCGATAATCGATTTTTTTGCCGTTATTAGTTCTCAAGAGAGCTCCATTTCTCCAAGTGGTAACACCAGATCTCCTTTAGAATTAGGCATTTTAGAGCATCGACGAGGCGGCGCTTCCAACATACTTAATCGATTGCAGTCAAGGCCACAGTAGTAGCACAAGGAGAATCCTATTTGAAACTTGCTTCTCGGTTATTTAACGTCCTTGAATGCTGCCATAATGTCGGGCGAAATATTTTCCATGCCTTTTTCTTTTGCGTGCTGGTCTACTTTCGCTTTGATTGCTGATTGCAGGTGTCCTCGGAACATATCATTGTTCTCTCGAAGCCAGTTTTCAGAGGAAAGTCTGGCATCATTCAGCCGATTTATTTTTGGAATTGCGTGACGTGCTATTAGCTCATATGAGCGACGTCTTTCTTCCCAATCAGCCCAAGGTGTTTCTAGATGCAGAAATGCTCCAAANCCGCCAGACTCCTNAGCGAGGCGATCGATATGTTCGACATAGTCATCCGGAGTGCCAATGACTGCGAAGCCAGTATCAACCATATGATCGACGGCGTCTACACCTGGAGGAGGCGCCAACGGAAGGGCGGCGACCTTAGAGATATAATCAATCCATTTCTCTAGGCCAAATCGCATGTTTGCGCGAGCCTTTTCTCGGGTTTCAGCAACGTGAGCTGGGCCGACGAGGCGCCATCCAGCTCGGTCTACTGTTTGACCGTGATCTTCCGNNACTTCCTGAGCTATTTGCCAATTTGCTCGGAGCGAGTTGAAACCACCTTGCGATGTGGCGCCAATCGAGAGGAGTCCCAAACCATATTTGCCTGCTGCACGGGCACCAGTTGGAGAAATTTGGCTTGCCACTGCCATTTCAGACATCTCACCATTATATGGCCCTAGTTGAAGTCGAGCCTCTTGCATTTTGAACCAATCCGTTTCTCTCGTAACGATTTCGCCTTTTAGTAGAGCAACAACAGCCTCGATTCCTTCTTCCATACGATCNCGTGCTTTCGATACAGGAACACCGACCATGTAGGAATCAGATGGCAGCGCGCCTGGGCCAAATCCGAATATGGCTCGGCCGCGGCAAAGGTATTCGATCTGACGTAAACGGTCAGCGACATGAAAAGGATGATGGTAGGGTAGCGANACAACCCCGGTCCCAAGCTTAATCCTAGAGGTTCTCTGCGAAGCGGCTCCGATCATCACTTCAGGGCTGGGATAAATCTCCCATCCGCCCGAGTGATGTTCACCAAACCAAGCTTCATCATAATCAAGCTTGTCCAGCAACTCCACCAGATCAAGGTCAAATTGNATAGAAGCTGCAGCACTTTCGTCATTAGGTGCATGGTTAGCTATAAAGGCACCAAAGCGAATTCTTGGTTTGGACATCGTTGAACTCCTTAAATCTATCGTTGATTGTAATATCTTATACGCTAANTCTTTTTACGAGACCTGTTGTTTTGTCAAATTTGCTCCATTTATTTGACTAAATACTCTACGCAATTGGCGCTACCAAGATGCTCTTGCTTGGCAAACTTTATCTTTAACCCACACCACGAAAATTTAGCAAAGATATTGGTTTATGCACGTAAAATATTCAAACATTGAGAACCTAATTTAATTTATTTGTATTGTCAATAAGTTATTTCATTGTCTACAGACAATAATAATAATCGTGTGCTAGGCAATTAAATTCCGCCTTATCCGTGGCGCAATCATCAACCTTTTAACCGGAACATTGGCCCATATAAGCATTTTGAGAAGCTGATCGGGCTACGAATCAAATCAAAACCAATAATCTTNTTTCAATCTAGCATTAATTGTCTATAGACAATGAAATAACTTATTGACAAATAGCAAGTCTGGCAATAGGATCCGGTAATGGAATCACTATAAAAAATACAATAAAGCGTTAAAGTCTGGCCCTACATTAGAGTTGCCAGCAGTGTCCAGTGATGTAATAAGAGTTCAAAGCAAAATGTAGGATTCGGTTAATCTCTAGGGAGGATTACAGTGAAAAATCACACAAAAATGGGAAGTGAGAGAACTTTGATTNATGCCGCGAGAGCTCTTTTTGCGCTTGCTGCATTGGCGTTCATGTTTGGCTCCGCAACGGTGGTAGCGCAGGATGATTCGACAGCTGCAAGAGTTCTGGAAGAAATTACGGTTACAGCTCGGAGGACTGAGGAGCGATTGGAAGATGTGCCGGTAGCAGTNTCGGCTTTTAACGAGGCGGCGATCGAAGAACGAAGGATTATTACTGAATATGATTTGCAGGTTGCCACACCTGGCCTATTGTCTCGTCAAGGAATGGCTTCAAACTATGTATCCTGGACCTTGAGAGGCCAATCGGTTGGATCATTCTCATATTCACCACCTTCCGTTGTAACTTATTTTAATGAGGTACCAGTCGGCGGGCTATCCAACACATCGTTTTATGACCTAGAATCGATTCAGGTGCTAAAAGGGCCTCAGGGTACTCTCTTTGGCCGTAATACGACGGGAGGGGCAGTCACATATTCAGCAAAGAAGCCTGAGGATGAGTTTGGAGGTTATGTTAAACATGTGACTGGGAATTATGATAATACAGAATTAGAAGCTGCGATGAATTTGCCGATAAGCGATGCTGTCTCTATTCGCTTCGCTGGCAAGACACATGCGCGTGATGGCTTCCAGCATAATTTGCTATATGACACATACCATCATTCTATAGATGCGCGCTCTTGGCGTACCTCGATTCGGCTAAGCCCTTCCGATTCCAGGTTTGAAAATTTGCTGACTGTCCAAGTAGGAGAGTATGACGGGCAGAATGGTTCTCAGGTTTTGCATAACGCATATGGTGCTGATGGGGCTCCCACGAGTTATGTTGATCCTGGTACAGGAGCGACGGTTGCTGCGGATATGACGATGTTTTTTATTCATGCCGCGGATGCTGAGGCTCCCGGGGCTAGCTCAACCAATCCTATCGTGAATCAGTACTTTAACGGCGTGGAAGACTACCTTATCAAGAGAAGAACCGGCCAGGCAGGTGGTTTTTACGATGTCTGGGCCGATTTAAAAGATGGAGACCAATCCCACAACGCTGACCAGCGAATGATTTCAAATATTACGACTTACGAAATTAACGACAACTTAACCATAAAAAATATTTATGGTTACAACAAACTTTTTACTAACGATTGTCTTGATATTGATGGAGGACCATATGGTTGGATTGACATTCATGGAGGTCTTGCGCCAACAGTTGATGGCACTGAGTATAAAGCTGGTTGTTATGTTTTTGGTATAGAGCACTGGTCTAATGAATTACAACTTCTCGGTGATTATGGCCGATTGAAATATATTGTTGGAGTGTTCTTCGCTGACGAAGAGAGGCCTGAGTATTCACCGATATCTATAGCTACGGATCTAACTGCTTGGAACCTATACTTCGGTAATTATGATGCGGTTACAGAAACGGAATCCCAAGCAATTTTCGGTCAATTCACATATGAGATGAGTGATACGCTGACCCTTGCAGCCGGAGTCCGCTACACTCAAGAAGACTACACGGTCGAGTTTACTGAGAGTAAACCGGGTTATCCGACGCTTTTAAACGGCATGGTACCCACTGATCAGGATCATAAAGACCCAAGTTGGGAACTTAGTGCAACCTACAGCGCATCAGAGGATCTCACCGTTTATGGGGCAGTCAGAAGCAGCTGGCGATCGGGCGCCTTCAATCAGACATCGGGTTATTTCTATCCTTATGGAGATTACATGCGTCCAGAAAAAGTGCAGGATTTTGAGGTGGGCATGAAATTTTCTGGCTTGTTAGGAACTGTTCCTGCCAGAATAAACTTGGCTCTGTACCAGATGGAGGTCGAAGATGTTCAAAGAACGATCTATATTGTTCTGCCTACAGGGCCAGCTGCTACTGCGGGGAACGTGAATGAAGCTGAAATTCAAGGTTTCGAGCTAGATGCATCCTTCGAGCCAACAGATTGGCTTCAGATAGGAGGCTCATTCGCTTACACAGATGCAAAATATACAGATCCGCTAGCTCTGTATGGGGGGCAAACTTTCTACTTTGGCCCCTACAGCGATACGCCAGAGACGTCCTACTCACTATTCTTCAACGTGTCAAAAGATATGGGTGATATGGGAGAGTTTTCACTCAGAACGGAACTTTACGCTCAAGACGAATGGTATTACAGCCAGACGGCTGATTCAGCGTCGCCAAACACAACCATTCCAAGTTATGAATTGGTGAATATGCGAGCTCAATGGTCTGGAATGTATGGAACCAATGTTAATCTTGCAGTGTTTGCAAGGAATCTGACCGAAGAGGAATATTATGCGGGGGGCAACTCTAACGCTCTTACTGGTGGGTTTAATGCCCGCATAATAGGCCAGCCTCGTATGATGGGAGTGGAAGTCTCCTATAGCTACTAAACATTACGTGTAAAAAAGATGAACAGTGGGCGGCCTTCGGCCGCCCAGCTATCTGTATAGTGCTGTTCTGATCTAGACTTTTTGTACTTAAAGAATTGGGAGGCCGTAGAATTGGACGCAGAAGAATTAGCAAAAAGCGTTGAGATCCCCGCGCACGTTCCGCCTGAGATGGTACGCAACTTGACCATGGGTCGAGGTCTCACGACCACTCGTCCACCTCATGCCGTTGTGGATGATATCCACCGCGACTTCCCTCCCGTTTTCTACGCCCCAAATCTAATGAACGGGGGCGGCTGGGTGTTTCGCCGCACAGAGGATCAAGTCGCCGTAATTCATGATCCCGAACACTTTAGCAACAAGCAGATACAACCCTATGCCGAGATGATTGGCGCAAGCTGGAGTATGATTCCTGTCGAGCAGGACCCGCCTGATCACGGTGTGTATCGACGGATGCTGATGCCGTTTTTTGTCCCGAAAACAGCTGCAGGTATGGATGACAAAATTAACGATTATGCTAGAACACGTGTGGAAGCGCTGAAGGATAAGGGACGGTGCGAATTCATGGAAGACTTTGCATTCCCGTTCCCTAGCACCATCTTTCTGGAAATGATGGGCATGCCAGTTGATCGCCTGCATTATTTTATTGAGTTATATGACACGATTACCAGAGCTGCAGATATGGATGATGTCCTCGATGCGGTTAGGGAGGTGGTGGCATATTTTGAGAAAGAAATTGAAATTAGGCGAAACGACCCCCCCGCGGAAAACATGATGAGTTTTGCATTGAATGCCAGCGTTGATGGAAGAATGTTTAGTCATGACGAACTTGTTGCTTTATTTTTCAACTTAGGCCTGGCTGGATTGGATACGGTTTCGGCGCACCTCGGTTTAATCTTTCGTCATCTGGCAGAACATCCTGAACATCAGGCAGATCTTCGTGAAAATCCCGAAAAAATTGAAGGTGCGATTACTGAGTTAATGAGAGCGTACGGTGCGGTCACAATTACTCGAACTTGTTTGAAAGATACAGAAGTCGCGGGCATTAAAATAAAAGAGGGGGACAAGGTTTGCTATTCCACGGCTTTGGCTGCTCGTGATCCCGAAGTTTATGATCAGCCGGACAAGGTTATTTTTGGCAGAAATGCTAAGCTCTATAGTTTCGGTACTGGTATACATGTTTGCATCGGTATGCATATTGCTCGTCGCGAGTTGCGAGCTGCAATTAAAGCCTTCCTTGAGATTTTGCCTCCATTTCGAATTCCGGAGGGGACCGTCATTGAAAGCGATCTTGGTACAGTATTCATGCCCTTCAGCCTCCCTCTCGAGTGGGATGTTTGAATATGCTATTTCCCAAAATGATCATGTTGCATTAAATAAACAGTTTCGTTTGGTGTAATTAAAAATGAAAAAACTTACAGACTCCACTTCATTTGAGTACGCTCAAAGCGAATTTGCTATTGCTAGGTTGTGGCAACTTATGGATGGCAATAAGGATTCGCTCAATATCGCCCATGAGGCTGTAGATCGTCATGCCAGTTCAGATAAAACTGCAATCAACATTGCACATTCTGACGACAGCGACGAGAAAATTAGTTTCAATGAGCTTTCAAAAAGATCATCTCAGGTGGCAAATTGGTTATTGTCGCTCAACGTAAAGCGAGGAGACCGTGTGGGTTTGATGGTTGATCCTTCTTTGGCTTTCTACGCGACACTATTTGGCATCATAAAGACAGGTGCAATTGCCGTCCCAATGTTCACGCTATTTGGTCCAGATGGTCTCAGTGCAAGAGTTGAAGACTCGGGTCTTACAGTGCTCGTTGTTTCTAGCGAAAAATCAGATATGGCTCGAGAACTGGAAGGTATTCATATCTCGGTGGCAGACGACACATATTTATCTAATCTTGATAGGTTTGAAACCAGTTTTTCGACAAATAGCAAAAGTAGCGATTATGCGATCTATCAATATACATCCGGAACCACAAGGGCGATGCCCACAGCGGTTAAGCATACTCACCTATCAATAGTCTATCTCATGATTGCGGCGCTTTATGCTACGGGTATTCGGCCCGGCGATCGTTTTTTCTGTCCCTCATCGACGGCTTGGGGGCATGGGCTGTGGCATGGCACGCTTGGTCCCCTGACGCTGGGCATAACCACAGGAACTATCTCCGGCAAGTTTGATCCAAAGCGATTTGCAAAAGCACTTTCTGATTATAGAATCACAGCGCTTTCGGCCGCCCCAACGCACTTTAGAATGCTTAAAAGTAGTGGTGTAGCTCAAGACTTTGATTATACCGTAAATAAATTATCTTATACCGGTGAACCACTCGACACCTCAACTGCCGAATTCATTGAAAATATCTTTGGTACCGTGCCGAGAAGCATGTATGGAACAACCGAGGTGGGCACCGTTTTGGTAAATTACCCTGGCGCAGAGGATTATGACGTGCGTCGAGGGTCTCTCGGAAAGCCAATTCCAGGAACGGAAGTCGATGTTCATGACGCGTCGGGTAACCCCTGTGAGCCGGGTGAGCAAGGCGAGCTGGTAGTGCGACGAAAGGCTGATTGGGTTTCAACCAAGGATAGGGGCAGTAAGGATTCCGATGGCTACTTCTATTACGGTGGGCGGTCCGATGACATCATAATTTCTGCGGGTTGGACTATGAGCGCGATCGAGATAGAGGATGTTCTATTGAAACATGACGCTGTGCTAGAAGCTGCAGTTATTGGCGTGCCTGACAAGATGAGAGGTCTCATACCCAAGGCATATTTGGTATCAAATCGACTTGGCTCAGCAGAACTGGCCCAAGAGTTGAAAGATTTTTCTAAAAAACGTTTGAGTTTGCATGAATACCCAAGAGAAATAGAATTTGTGGAAGATTTGCCGAAAACTATGGCAGGTAAGGTAAATCGAAAGGTTTTGCGGGATAAGATTTCAGCGGGATAAACTATCTAACTTTTTTCTGGAGCTAAAATGAGCGTTACTGTTGAAAAATGCATTGGTGTTGTTGATGGTGGTATGCTGATTCTGGAGGAACTGCAAACTGTCACTCTAGAGGGTGTGCGAGTTCCCAGAGTGGGTATCGCTGGTGGTTCAGCAATGCGAACTGTCTTGCAGCGATGCGCTCAGGATCAACTTATTTCTTATGAGATTACTGGCCGAGATAGAATGGGCTACCCGTCTATTACAGCAAAGGCTGGCGATGTTGACCTTACGCTTCTGATAAATCAAGCCCTGAAGGACTATGGATACACTACCTGAACTATCAAAGGGTGCTCATCCAAAGCATACCGGCCCGCTCTCAGGAGTTCGAATTCTCGATTTAACCACAGTTGTTATGGGTCCTTATGCCACTATGATACTTTCAAATCTGGGCGCGGACATAATAAAACTGGAACCGCCTTCAGGCGACATTATGCGGCACGTTGGTCCAATGAAGAATAAACTCATGGGTCATTCATTTATCAACGCTAATCATGGAAAGCGCAGCATCGTTCTCGATTTAAAAAAAACTGAGGCTCGTTCAGTTGCCCTGAAAATTGCCGAAAAGTGTGATGTTTTCGTTCATAATATTCGTCCTGCGGCCCTTGAGCGTTTAGGGTTAGATTACGATTCAATTTCGGCGGTAAATCCCAGGGTTATCTTTGCTTCAGCCGTCGGGTTTGGTTCGGGAGGTCGTTACAGTGGCAAGCCGGCTTATGACGATTTGATTCAGGGAATAGTAGGCATCCCGACTTTGGTATATGAGGGTGGTAGTGAAGTGCCAAGATATGTTCCTACTCCAGTGGCGGATAGATCAGTTGGATTATATCTATCCAGTATGATTTCAGCTGCCCTTTATTCCCGAGAGCGATCAGGTCGTGGTCAGTCGATAGAGGTTCCCATGTTCGAGGTTCTTTCTCAGTATGTGCTGGGCGATCATATGGCTGGGTTAAGTTATGAGCCCGCTCAGGGGGGGGCATACTACACCAGATTAATATCAAAAAACCGTCACCCCTATAAGACCGCAGACGGGTATATATGCGCACTAATCTATAATGATAGTCATTGGAAAGCTTTCTTTGATGTTATTCGCCAACCAGAGATGTTTTCTCAGGACTACCGTTTTTCTTCGCAGTCCTCTCGAGCCGATAATATTGATTTTGTATATGCATTTGTGGCAAAAAAATTAGAGGAAAAAACAACGTCTGAATGGTTGGCTCTATTTGAAGAAAATGATATCCCAGCCATGTTAATGAATACGATTGAATCTCTGATTGAAGATCCGCACTTAAACGATGTCGGTTTTTTCACTTTACAAGAACACCCGACGGAGGGTCGGTTGAGGATGATGAATCCCCCCGAGACATGGTCAGAGACCAAATCATATGTAAGTGGGTTTGCGCCAGAATTGGGTCAACATACCCTTGAGGTGCTTTCAGAGTTTGGTTTGTCTCAGGAAGAAATTGATGCTGTGACCTAATTGCTCAATGGGTTCGAGCAGTTTAGTGCATAGCAGTTTACGTTAGAACTTACTTCAATAGGATTTTAATTAGTTATGCAAACAAATAAACAATCAAGCGCCAGTCTTGGTGAGGGAAAAATTACAGAAAAGGCCATGGAAGAAATGCGTGCGCGCATTGGGAAACCAATGCGACATCTGCAGCGAAGCGTAATCGTTTCTGCAGAATGGATTGAACGATATGTTCTTGGGGTGGCGGACCTTAATCCGCTCTGGTCCGATGAAATATATGCTAGAAGAGGCCCTTATGGATCTCAGGTGGCGCCTCCATCAATGATTTATGTTTTGAGTGGTTGGGATGTAGGGACCGGATTTCCCGGTGTACATGCTTTGTTTACGAGAAGCCGAGTGGAGTGGTACAAACCAATTTTCGAAGGGGATAGACTCGATAGTACGGGTTGTATAGATGATATTTCAGTTAAACCAAGCCGATTTGCGGGACAAACGGCTTTGCAGGGCGTCAAAATAGACTATACAAACCAGTATAACGATTTGGTTTGCACTGCTAGGCACTGGAACATCCGGACTGAACGAGGCGAAGCGAGAAAAAGATCAAATGAACGGAATATAGAAAGACAAACCTATACCCCCGATCAAATTCGTGGTCTTGAAAATGAGATGTTCAGAGAAATTACTAGGGGCGATCTTGCTAGGTCATGGGATGATGTCGAGGTGGGAGAAGTACTTCAGCCGGTAGTTAAAGGACCTCTAACTGTGACTGATATGGTAGGGTATATGCGGTCTGGATTTGGTGGGGTTGCAGGTGGCTTTTTTATGTATACGCATGCCATTGGCAGTGGCTTCAGGCGGCGACATCCCCATGCAGTTATTCAAAACGAAGCAGGCATACCAGACTCGCCAGAGGCAGTCCATTGGGATGATTACCTGGCGCAGCGTTCCGGTCTGGGAGGTGCATATGATATGGGTCCGCAACGAATTGCCTGGTTAAGTCAAACGGTGACTAATTGGATGGGTGATTCAGGCTTTTTAAGCATGCTTGATGTGAAACTTGGTAAGATAGTAATAATGGGAGATACGACCTGGTGTCGAGGCAAAGTCATCTCGAAACAAAAAATTGAGGGTAGAAATGAAGTCACAATTGAGGTTGTGGCAGTAAACCAACGTGAAGAAGTTGTAGCTCAAGGCGAGGCAGTAGTGCAACTTCCTGAATAAAGCCATGGAAATGAAAAAGAAAAAATTAACTGGCGTGCTAAGTGGTCTTCGAGTGGTTGATTTGTCTGCTGGTTTGGCAGGAGCTTTTTGTGGTCATGCGCTTGCTCAAATAGGTGCTTCCGTTTTAGCACTCAGACCCAATCCAACAGGCGGGTGCTCCAATCCAGATGTCGAGCACATGCAAGTGCTTGATTCAATAAAAAATATTGAAAAATTGGATTATTACGATCCGAAGTACTTTGACACGTTGGCTGGTTTTTGCGATGGGGCCCAGCTTATCATCGAGGAAAGGCCCAGTCAGGGATGGCCCTTAGGTGAACCAATATCTGGCAGAATAATGGGTAAAAATTCCTCCTTGACCGCGTTGTGCATTTCTCCGAATGGGTTGACTGGTCCTCGTGCGAATTATGCTGCGGAACCACTTAATATTTACCATTCTGCGGGTCATGCTCAGCAAATTCCATGTGATCCTCTTTGGCCTGAATACAAAACTCGACCTCCACTGCAAGCAGGAGGTTTTTGGGGAGAATCCCAAAGTGGTCTAATTGCATCAATTGTAGCCATCGCGGTCTTGACGGGCAATGGAGATTGGAAAGGCAATATTATAGATTGCTCTAAACAAGAAGCTTTGCTGCAAATGCACTGGACCGAATTAGTCCGATATCCTAATAGTGGAAAAATAGTAGATAGATTAGAACCGACGATTACCTTTGTAGGAGGCATTCAACCTGCAAGGGATGGATATGTTCAAATCGTTTGTTTAGAGCAACATCAGTGGGAGTCCTTGGTAAAATTGTTGGGGGAACCAGACTGGATGCTCTCTCCCGATCTTGCAACACAAGCAATGAGAGTGTCGCGTTGGGAGGAGGTGGCTGATTTGTTGTCGAAGGAAACTAGAAAATATGCCAAGGAATATTTGTTCAGAGAGGGGCAGGCCTTAAAAGTGCCCATAGCCCCGATCCTAACTATTGCTGACATTAAAAATGATGAGGACCTTGTTAGACGGGGCTTATTTTCCCGCGGTGATGAGGTTGAAGGTGGACTCCCACGCTGGGATGGATCAGTGTTTTCAGCTTAATGAATCCTATGGTATAAATAATTAGTTTACTAAGTATAGATTACGATACGGTAGGGAGAGATAAAATGAGGAAAGATCAAGGTTTTAATATTCCTGAAACTGTTAGAAGAGTATTTTTGGCTGAAGATTCTGACGGGTCATCGATTGTTGCGCGCGAGGATGTGCTTCAGCCTTCAGCATTTCCAGGGATAGGTCAACTGTTTACCCTCTGGGGTACCGATAATGTCATAGAACTGCCGGATTCTGGAAATGTACCTTCTTTTGAGGGAACGTTCCCGCCCGTTGGTGGCTTTCGGATATTTATGACGCGTTTCGCCCCCAATGAGACTGCTCTTGCAGGCGGGAATGATATGCCGGAAAATCTCAAGAATATTCCCTCGGCCAGTGATCTGCACAGTTCTGCGACTGTCGATTGCAATATGCTCTTATCCGGAACGCTAGACTGTGTTATGTCTGATCATTCAGTCGTGTCGCTCGAAGCCGGTGATATGATCGTGCTGAACGGAGCAGAACATGCTTGGCAGAATAATTCTGCTGAAGAGGCAGTGATGTTGTTTTTTATGACAGGTGCTAAAAGAGATTAGCCCCGATGACTATTTTTCTGGGCAATGACAGTTCAAACGTGGCGCTTTTCAGGACGCTGTCTGAATACCGAAAATTTTATTACAGCCCAAGATAATTTTTGCAATATGTTTAGGTGCTAGTGTGCTCCCATTTTCTGAATACAAAGTTGTTGAAATCGGATCGAGGATTGGTTCAGGCTTTTGCGGAAAGCTTCTTTGCGGCTTCGGCGCGGAAGTTATTCTTGTTGAAGATACCGTTGATAATTATCTGCGTCACTTGGGACCATTCCCCGATGTTGTCGATCCTGAAAAAAGTGGTTTGTTCGGATACCTTCATGCTGGAAAAAAAAGCTTGCATGTGAATAGACGAAATGTACATGAGTTGGATGAATTAGTTTGTTCAGCAGATATACTTATTTTTGGAACTGCTAGCGTTTATTCGCAGAAAGAGACTGAGTTGTTTGATCGGCTGAGCAAATCGCATAATCTTCTCATCTCTATCCATATCAGCCCTTACGGAATGACGGGCCCTTACTCCAAGTATGCAGGTACTGAACTGACATCTAATGCACTGTCTGGAATTACTCAACGGATGGGAAAGCCTGGTAGGCCTCCACTTACCATGCCATTAGCGCAAGCAGGTTTTCAGGCTGGGTATGCAGGAGCCTCAGGAGCAGCTTGCGCGCTTATTCAAAGAGACACTGCTAACCACGGTGATATCGTTGAAGTATCTGAAGCAGAGGCGATGGCCACTGTGCATGCTGGCTATGCTGTGACGCGTTTTCAACGTGCCGGCATCCTAGACAAAAGAGCCGGACATCGTTTATCTAACCTCCCCTACCCACAAACAGTATTGCCTTGTTCCGATGGCTATGTGGAGCTTAATACCCCCGAAGGTTCTCAATGGAAACGGCTTCTGCAAATGATGGGATCACCAGAATGGTCGAAGGAGGAACGATATCGAAGTCGAATGAAAAACAGTAGATCTCCGATGGCAGAGGAGCTGGACAATAAGTTTAAAGAATGGCTAAAAGATTACACCAAGGAAGACTTTTATAAATTATGCCGGGAATTCGAGGTCCCTTCAGGCCCCGTCAGAACAGTGGACGAAATCGTAAAAGATGATCAATTGCTTTCACGTGACTTTTTTACTTCCATTAGATTTCATGATGGGGAGAGATACTTGGTGCCGGGGAGCGGGTGTTCGCTGTCTAAAACCCCAGCCAAACGGGATTTGTTAGTTCCAAGAAAAGGTAGCGTCTCGGAACAAATAAATTCCGCTGAGAGAAACTTGCTAAAGTCCGGTTCTTTAGCTAAGGAAGTAGCCAGCGTTAGATCATCAGCAGGGCCATTGCAAGGTTTGCGGGTGCTTGACATGGGATGGGTGTGGGCATGAGCGATTCCTGGCCAAATACTTGCCGATATGGGTGCAGAGGTCATAAAAGTTGAATCCAAAAAACGCATTGATTATATGCGGTTAGGAAGACCACTTATCGGCACAGACCCGGACGTCGAACAGAATCCTTGGTTTCATGCGGTGAATAGAAATAAAAAGAGCATTGCCGTAAATCTGAAATCCACTGCTGGGCTCGAAATTCTGAAGAAACTGGTGGGAAAGTGTGATGCAGTGATCGAGAATTTCAAGCCAGGATTTTTGGCGAAGATCGGAATGGACTATAATTCGCTGTCCACAATCAATCCCAGCTTGGTTATGCTCTCAATGTCGGGTGTCGGCCAAACTGGGCCGCTAAGTGATATACCGGCCTATGCGCCTTTTTTGTCTGGATTATCGGGTCTCGACAGCTTAGTAGGATACCCCGGAGAGGATATTTTGGGCATACAGCAGCCGTATGCAGATACAAATGCTGGTGTTACTGGAGCTTTTGGACTCATAACTGCGTTATTGCATAGAAAGCGATCTGGAGAGGGACAGCATGTAGATCTGGCTGAAACAGAGGCAGCTGTTTCGGTTCTTGGGGAAGCTTTCCTGCATTATTCAATGACTAATACTGTGATGGAACCCCAAGGTAATTTTCGATATGGGTATGTTCCTTGTGGGCACTATCCCACGAAAGGTAAGGATGCATGGATTGCGATAGCAGTCGAGTCTGAACAGCAATGGGCTAGTCTTTGCCGCGTGCTAGGAAAACCTGATCTTGCCGTTTCCTCGTCATTCCAAAATAAAGAAATGCGGAACCAAAATCGAGGTATTCTTGATCAGGCCCTTTCCGAGTTAACGAGCTTGCGTGAAACGGACAAACTATTCCATGCTTTGCAGGCAGAGGGTATCTCCGCGATGCCTCTTTTGGGGCCGGATGATGTTATGCGGGACCCGCATTTTGTCCAACGAGGCACTTTCATTGATATTGATCATCCGGTGCTGGGCAAAGAGGTAATATTCGGTCCGATGTGGAGGCAAACAACAAGCAGCATGGAAAATTGGGCCCATGCTCCCTTGTTAGGACAACATACCTTTGACGTAATGACTGATTTGCTGGCAATGACTAAAACAGAAGTCGATGAGTTGATTTTATCTGAGGCCTTGATATGAAAGTAAATTCGGGCCCGTTAGGGGGTTGCAGAGTTGTAGATTTTACGTGGGCTGCTATGGGTCCATATGCGGGCTATCTGTTAGCAGCGCTTGGCGCTGAGGTGATACAAGTTTCCCGCCCACTCAAAAACTCATCGTCTACAACAGCAGCTATCACTCAATTCTTTGATGTCGGTAAAACCTGCGTAAAAATTAATGTTAAGGATGATGATGGCAAGGCTGTTTTATTAGATCTGATCAGCAAATCAGATGTTTTTCTTGAGAATTTTAGACCCGGAGTAGTAGAAGGGTTGGGACTCGATTTTGAGTCCTTAACGGAAAAAAATCCTCGATTGGTAATGGTGTCAGGATCTGCTTTAGGCAGAGGTGGAAAAGATTCGTCCTACGTTGGCTATGCACCCATATTCAGTGCGTTATCAGGCTTAGCTGACGTTACGGGATTTGAGGACGGTCGGCCGACTGAAATTCGTTATCCGTCCGATATAACCAGTGGCGCGACTATGGCATTTGCTGCGCTAGCGGGGTTGGCGGACCAAGGTGGTGGCGGAACTTACGTTGATCTTGCTGCTCGAGATGCTCTAACTTGGACTCTGACTTCGTCATTCGCTGAGTCTGAAGTGGAGTCAAAAAGGGCGGGAAACGGACACAAAAGGTTGTTTCCACATGGATTATACAAGTGCAAAGGTCACGATCAATGGATTGCGCTCGCTATTACAGATAATAGGCAAAGGGAATCTTTATATCGGTTGGTTAACTGGATTGGCGAGGATAAGGAGCAATGCGACAATCTAACTAACGCTGAAAAAAAACAGCTGGATAAGTATATTGAAACTTGGATGTCCACACGTGATCCTCGAGATGCCATGAAAGAACTCCAAGCGCTCGGTATCCCTGCCTCTCAATCTGCGGATGCCCAAGATATCTGGGAGGACGACCATCTGCGCGCACGAGAATTTTTCAAATATGTAGAGGGCATAGGCTGGGTGGCTTCAGCTCCGTGGCGAATCAAAGATGCAGAAAACCACCAATATTCCCCTAATGAGCCAGATATGGCGCGCAATAGAGTTTTTAACGAAATTCTTGGCCTGTCACATGATGTCATTGAAGATTTCATTGAGAGGGGAGTAATTGGTTAGAAAAAGTTGTTGATTGATTGCTGCAATTATTAAAAACGATTCTGATTTATGACTATTCTGAGGAAATTATATGGCTAGTGAAAAAATTTTGACGAGCGTGAATGAACGAGTTGGATTAATTACCATAGATAGACCTGAGGTATTGAATGCGTTGGATATCACCACTTTAGAGGAACTTTCCGAGAAGTTTTCCGAGCTTGAAGATGATGATTCTGTCCATGTTATAGTAATAACAGGTGCTGGCGATAGGGCGTTTGTAGCGGGAGGGGATATTGCTGATCTTAATTCTCGAAGAGGTCTAGCTCACTACCTCGAATTTGCTGAGGTCATCCATAAAGTTTTCCGCAAGATTGAAGTTAGTGATAAGCCCACTATTTGCGCAATCAATGGTTGGGCACTTGGTGGGGGCACTGAGTTGCTTTTAGCAACGGATATTCGTATTGCGGCTAAAGAGGCTCAGCTTGGACTGCCGGAGATTACGCTTGGGCTGATTCCTGGCGCTGGCGGTACTCAGAGGTTGATGCGGCAGGTGGCTCCCTGTAAGGCGCGAGAACTGATGTTTACTGGTGATAGAATAACCGCAGAACAAGCGGAAAGAATTGGTCTCGTTAACCATATTGTGAATCGCGAAGATCTTATGAATGAAGTGATGAAGATGGCAAAGCGGATAGCCAGTCATTCTCCGCTAGTTTTAAAGTTTATGAAGCGAAACCTTCAGCATGGTCAGGATATGTCGCTTCCGGCAGCTCTTGCTCACGAGCAAACTATGACTGGACTGGTGCTCGACACTGACGACTCTCATGAGGGTTGTTCGGCCTTCCTGGAAAAGCGTAAGGCGAGTTTTGAAGGGAAGTGAACAGGTCTCCACAACTATTAATGAAATATTCGGTCGGCGATAAAAGTAATTACTAAAAAATTTGCGGAGCAAACACAAGAGGGATGAAAGTTATGGGTAAACTAAATGGAAGGGTCGCAATTGTGACAGGGGCGGCGCAGGGCATAGGTGAGGCTATTTCTAGAGCCTTTATAGAGAGTGGCGCGAGGGTGGTGATGACTGATGTTAAAGCCGATCAAGGACGATCTTTGGCATCGCAACTGGGTGATGGAGCGCACTTTATCGAACAGGATGTGAGCATAAGTGAATCGTGGAGAGATGTCGTACAAGAGAGCGAACGCGTAGTAGGTCCGGTTGACATACTTGTCAATAATGCGGGGATTGTTGGGGTAGTAACAAATACACTGGATTTTAAAGAAGAGGACTATAATCGAATCATTGGTGTTAACCAAAATGCTGTGTTTTTTGGCATGCAGGCAGTCATACCTGGCATGCTGAAAAATGGCGGTGGTTCAATTGTTAATATCTCTTCCATTGCAGGATTTGTGGCTGTTGTTGGTTGCCCGCAACTTGCATATGTCTGCAGCAAGTTCGCTGTTCGTGGGATGACAAAACATGTTGCGGTGGAGTACGGGGATAAGAATATTAGGGTCAATTCTATCTGTCCTGGCTATGTCAAAACACCTATGAATGAAGATGCTCTAGACGAGGCGGGCTATGAGGCAGTAAATCTGATCCCCATGAAACGATTTGGCGAGGCAATCGAGGTTGCAAAGCTTGCTGTATTTCTTGCATCCGATGATGCTTCTTTTATTACCGGCACAGAACATGTCATTGATGGTGGCATGATCGCATGCTGAGGTGTTTGACTAATTATTGGTTGGTAACATCCATTTCTAGACGTTGAGATGAGGGGATCTATTCAGTGATATTAAATCCGTATGTTGTGGGGATAGGGGGTACGACTCGCTCAGGCTCCTCAAGTGAACGTCTTGTCAAACGAGTATTATTTGATTTGGAAAAGCAAGGAGCCAAGACCCTAATGTTCGGAGGAGATGAGTTGGCTGAGTTACCTCACTATGCCCCCGAAAATCATGAGAGATCTATTGAACAACAGGCTTTTGTGGAGGCTGCTCGAAAGGCAGATGCATTCGTCATCGGCTCGCCTTCATATCATGGAGGTGTTTCAGGCCTGGTTAAAAATGCGCTTGACTTGCTCGAAGACCTGCGAGATGACGCCAAGGCCTATTGTACTGACCGTCCCGTGGGTACGATTGTTACTGCTGCTG
The DNA here is from genome assembly GCA_002591625.1 of Porticoccaceae bacterium. Lineage (GTDB taxonomy): Bacteria > Pseudomonadota > Gammaproteobacteria > Pseudomonadales > Porticoccaceae > TMED48. The sequence continues at coordinate 2,182 of PCDB01000043.1, read as the reverse complement.
GATGGCAGGGTTGTGGTGTGACCCTTCAGGCTCTTCGAGGGATCATTCATGCGCTTCGGGGATGGCCGACGCCGCTTGGTATCGCGGTGAACAGTGTACAGACAAGGTTGTTTGATCATGATGGTGATTTGATCGACACTGAGACTAGCAATGCTTGTGAAGTTCAGGCGGGACAGATCATGAATTTCTTGCACTCTCAGAGCAAATCAAATGCCTAAGGTTAAGTACGTTGCTCAAGACGGAACTGAGCACGCAGTTGATGTTGAAATCGGGTCATCTGTAATGCAGGCAGCCTTAGACAACATGATTGATGGCATAGAAGCGGAATGCGGTGGATTCTGCAGTTGCGCAACTTGTCATTGTTATGTCGACGAGACTTGGTTTGACAAATTGTCGGAGGCTAGTGACGCGGAAAAAGAAATGTTGGAGTTCACTTTTGATCCGAAGCCCAACAGTAGGTTAAGTTGTCAGATTATTGTAACTGATGAGTTAGACGGGCTGATAGTTCGATTACCTGAAGAGCAGTCTTGACCGGCCGTCGAGATACAGTGGCGACTGTCTCGGTTTTAATGGCTATTAAATTCTTTATGAGGAGACTGTAAATGATCCCTTCTTGTGTTGTGATTGGTGCCAGTCATGCGGCGGCAGAGGTTGTATCAGCCGTGCGTAAAGAAGGGTGGGAAGGCGATATCACGGTTTTTGGTGAGGAGCTGTATCTGCCGTATCACAGGCCACCACTCTCAAAAACTTTTCTCTTGGGCAATCAGTCTGTTGAAGATATTTTTATCCGCAATAGCGACCTATATAAGAGGCTTGATGTTCATTTTATTCTGGGTCGTCGAGTAGTGGAAATTGATCGAGCCAATAAGCAGATTAAATTAGATGATGGAACTAGACGCAGTTATGACAAACTCGCCATATGCACTGGATCCAGAGTGAGACGGCTTGATTTAAAGGGCGGCGACTTGCAAGGCATTCATTACCTGAGAACCGTGGACGATGTTAGATCAATTCAGAAATCAACCCAACCAGGACAAAAAGCCCTTATTGTAGGGGGAGGATACATAGGGCTCGAGATGGCTGCCTCGCTGAAAAAGTTTGGAATGAAAGTCTCGGTGCTTGAATTAGGTCCCCGACTTTTAGAACGAGTCGCCGCGCCAGAACTTTCGGACTTCTTTGCTCGCATCCACATGGAGGAAGGAATTGAAATTCAATGTGGAAAAAGTGTGTCTTCCTTCGAAGGAGTCAAAGGTCGAGTAACTAAAGGGATATGCTCAGATGGAAGCGTTTTTGAAGCTGACCTAGTAGTGGTTGGCGTAGGAATCCTTCCTAACGTTGAATTGGCGCAGGAGGCTGGACTAGAAGTTAGTAACGGAATTTTAGTTGATCAGTATGCGAGAACTGCGGATCCTGATGTCGTTGCCGCCGGCGATTGTACAAATCATCCTAACGAGATACTGAATTGTAGGCTTCGTTTAGAAAGTGTCCCAAATGCGGTGGAGCAAGCAAAGTCGGCCGCAGCCGCAATTTGTGGTAAAGAGAGAGAATATGCTTCGGTACCTTGGTTTTGGTCAGATCAATATGATGTGAAGTTACAGATCGTCGGAATCAATAGCGGTTATGATGAAATTATTGTAAGGGGTGATTGCAAGATTGGCCGAAGTTTTGTACTTTTTTACCTGAATCAGGGGAAACTTATCGCGGCGGACTGTGTGAATAGACCCAAAGAATTTATGGCGGTCAAACAATTTTTTTCTAAAAGATTGGAGGTCGATATATCCCGTTTGTCGGACGAATCAACTCTTCCTAAAGACTTTATAGCTAAATCTTTTTAAGTTCACAGACGATTACCTGACGTTTCAGAAACGTGTTCCAAATGCAAAGTCTAGTCTAGGAGCTATCATCTATGATTATGTAACTTGCTACCGAACTATTTATGCAAAATTTCTCGGGGCAACGCCATTCTTTAACAGATTTCCAGACCATGAACAAAAAAAGGGAATGCCGAAATTTATTCGACATTCCCTCTTAACAGGCCTAACAGATAATAAGTAAATAAAACTTATTACCACTCTTCGTTCATCGGTCCGCCGTGGCACATTGGATCGTCTGGATTATCCATGCAGTGCTCTGGTGGTGGTCCCATATTATGGGGTCCGCCATGGCACATTGGATCGTCTGG
>PCDB01000042.1 GCA_002591625.1 Porticoccaceae bacterium | reverse complement strand
ATATAAAAAAACATTTCTAAAGTATAATAATCGCGTGCGCCCGTAGCTCAGCTGGATAGAGTAGGTGGCTTCGAACCACTTGGTCGGGAGTTCGAATCTCTCCGGGTGCGCCAAATTTTAATGTTAAAAGCTCTACAGGCCTTGCTAGCTCTGGATTCTTCCAGATTTAGCAAGGAGCAGTAGACAAATGAGTAGACATTTAAGGCATCTTAAATATACCTATCAGAAAGACAATATCTATTACTTTTCAAGATCAGTTCCTGTTGATCTGAGATCTTTTTATACCAGACCTAGAATCGTTCAATCTCTGAAGACCAGTTGTTTGCGTTCTGCTAATCAAGCAGCTTCTAATTATTCTGCAAAGCTAGACTACTATTGGTTGGGTTTGAGATTGAACACAGTTGATATACCAGCAGCCCACCTTCTCTGCTCCAATGGGGATGTTTATAACTCCTCTGCACTAACAATAGAGGAAGCTTTGCAGATTTATTTTGCAGTGGTAGGAAAAGATAAAAAGAAACTCTTCATTACCACCGCTGAAAGGTATATTGGTTATCTCATAAAATGTCTTGGATTAAGACCACTTGATTGTTATTCAACAAAAGATGCCACCATCTTTAGATCCTGGTTGATGGATAAAGGTTTGACTAATAGTCCTTTGAAAAGGTTATTTGCGGGTATAAAAGCAGTTATCAACGTAACAATAAGGGAAAAGGGTTTGGACATCTAAAATCCTTTTTCAAAAGTTTATATCCCTACTGACCTTGCAGCTAAAAAGAGAAGGCCTGTTTCTGAACATAACCTCCTTAAACTCAAAAAGGAATGTTATTCAATAGATGATGATATTAGATGGCTTGTAGCTTTGATAACGGATACTGGTCTTCGTTTATCTGAAGCTGCCGGTTTAATGACTGATGATATAAAGCTAGAAACTCCCCTACCCTATCTTCATATAAGACCACATCCTCACAGACGCCTTAAAACAGCTTCTAGTGAACGAAAGATCACACTTGTTGATACATCACTTTGGGCTGCCAAACGTCTTAAAAAGCATTGTGAGGGCTCGTATTGCTTCCCTAGACACACTAATGAAGAACGCTGTAATTCTAACTCCGCATCCACTGCGATCAATAAATGGAGCAGATTGAGCATGATTGGATGCATGCACTGGGTTAATCAGGATTTAACACCAAAGCCAACAATATAAGATTTATTAAAAATAAAAGGACAGACACAGAGACAATAAAGCTGATGGCCAGATAGACCCAAAGCTTATTACCTTCATAATCTTTACCAACAAACCAGATCTTCCTCAATACAAAACCTATAGCAGTTAAGCAGCCCATCAAAGCTATTCCACCCTTAATGTATAACCAATGTAACAAGATCTCTCTTTCTAACACGACATCATTTATTAATGCTGTTATGGGTACAAAGGTGATTAAGGTTGCTAGGACATAAAGGACTCCTAGTAGGAGAATGCCGAAAATTAGGAAGGTTTTTGGGAGTGAGTTTGATACATTCATTGCTATATACCGTTAGCTATATCCATATCTGAGATTTACCCAAGAATACTTCATTGCGAGGCTCGCAGCATATTAGTGTGGGTAAATAATTTTAAGAAAACAGTATTTAATCTCGCCATTCCACCTCGTTTCTCAAATCTATCTCTGATTTACCACTGCTAAAATAATCACGATATTTTTGATAGATCAAGTCAGAAGCTTTTTGGGGATCTGTTGCTGGTTTCTGATGAAATTTATTCATATCAGGAAACACAGAAACGTCTAGAGCTCTGATTTTTTTATTCATACCCGTGCTTAAAATACCTGGACTTACAAGTTTAAAGTTCAGCTTTGGTAAATCCTTCTGGTACTGAAGCAACATTGATCTAAAAGCAGATTTTGTTACACAATAATTCAACCATCCGTCATAATTTTTTGTAGCTGCACCGGAAGATATACCAATGAAATATTTGCATCCATTTGAAATACTCCAGCCAATAATAATTTTATTTGCAAGCACATTTATCTTTAAAGCATCTAAAAATTCCTCATCACTTATCTGACAGGCCGGTCCAACACTACCCATTGTTCCAGCATTCAAGATACATAAGTCATGTTTAAATTTCTTTAGTTTTAGTTTTTGCTTTAATCCTGACAAGTCAATTAGATCGATAACGATATTATTTTCACCACCTGAAAACGAACGCGATATATTTATAACGTTGTGACTTTTTGAAAACGATTTATACAAGCACTTACCGAGACCAGAGGAGGCTCCCGTGATAACGACTGCTCTATTATTATTCATTACTTAAAATTTTCTTGTCATAGTTGTCTTTTGAAGAACCCATAATTCCTTCCAAGCTCTTAGCAAATTGGCTTGGCTTTAGCCCTCGGCGCTCAGCTTCCACTGCATAATGATCTGTAATGCTATCCCTCGCAGTCAGAACTCCATATGGTCCAGACGGCATATTGAATAATGCTTGATCTAATATCAGATGATCCAATATGTGTTCTCTACCGCGTAGATTAAATACATGTTCTAGTCGTAAGTTACCTAATCCTTTTCCTAGTCCCCCAAGAGAGACATCCGTTGCTTCAAAACCAGCACTCAAAAGATTACGGTAGTTGTAATAAGCTTTACCTGAATGGTCATGCAAGTGAAGCCCAGGGATCATTCCTATTTTCTTTATCAACTTTGTGAATCGCTTGAACATATCTAAGTTTTCAACTAAATCCAAACTGCCGTGAGTGTCTGCGAAGTACATAAAATCAGCGTTTGATTCAGCTGCGGCTTCACATGAAAACGCTAAATCATCTTCATCATAATTAGTTATGTTAAAAAAATTTATGCTTAGTTTACAGTTAGTGTATTTTTCGAGTTCATTTAAAAACCTACACCCTTCTGAAACATCCTCTTTACGTAAACAAACCCTAATTAATCCTAGTTGGGGAAAATCTTTACTACTAGGAAAATCTTCGACATTATGAGAACAATAGTGATAATCAGCCATAATCGAAAGTTTCTTCTTGGTCATTTGACAAACCGACGAAAGCAACTTTTCTTCGATAGAGTAAAATGGCCCATCAAACTTACCACTTTGTTTCCAATATCCTAATTCTATATATTCAACTTCTTGAAATAAGCTAATTGACTCCATATAACGTTCAACAAATTCCAATGGCCAATTAAAACCATGCTGATGTCCACCATCTCTGAGAGTTACATCTATAAATTTCAATATAAAGCACTCAAAAGTCTTGCGAACTTTAAGTCCTCGAAATTATCAATTTCGACTGCCTGCACATGATCTAGGGGAAAGAACAGTAATGGTTCGGGTAAACGATTTCGTTGATCCAATATATCACCAGCTCTAGCGATGAAGAAGGCGCCTTTCGAAATCAGAATAGGCGAAAGATCTTGAGTGCGCTGTATCCTGTCTGTGAAGAAGTTAACAGGACTTACTTCATTAGCTCGTTTTAACCATACAAAATCTTGCACCTGATGAACTGAATGGATTGACTTTGATTTATGATCATTTTGAAGCATATCAACCGCATCAAATATCGTTTCTTTTTTGAGAAATGGTGATGTTACGTGCGTCAAAACTACTATCTCAGATCTATCAATAGTTTCACAAAACTCAAATAGCATATCTTCGACTGGACTCGAGCCGAGATTTTCATCATTTTCCCAGTCAATATGTTTTTGAAGTCTATTAATAACTTTTATTGACTTCAATTGACTGCTACGCAATTGATTGATAAATTTTTGGCTGTCGGTATTAACAGTGACATGAAGACCCTCTAGCTCAGATAGCAAATACCACCATAGGGGATACCCATTAATGTCTATGAAGTTCTTGTCAGGTATTCTCTTAGAGTCCTCTTTTATTATTGTAAAAACTTTCACGTCAGTTATGACCGTTAATAAATGTCACAATCAGCTCCCTTTTTCGCATGGGATCTAATTCAACAAAAAAAATGCGCTTCCATTTTCCAAGTAGTAGCTTGCTGTCTTTGATGGGGACATTTTCCGATGAGTTAAAAAAAAGGGATCTGATATGCGAATGACCATTGATTCGTTCATCCGCAGGAACATCGGCCCTTAAGGAAATCAAATCATGTAAATATTTAACGTTTCTCTGCTTACCTTCAGGTTCTTTCGCGTACGGAACCAAATTATCTAGGAAAAAACGTACATCTACTAAGTGTAGAAGTTCATTTTCCGTTTGGAAAACGCTGCAAGTGCTATGTGGTGAATAAATATTAACCAAACCTTGGAATTTATTCGGGACTATGGCCTGAATGTCATCTGTAATATCCGTGAACATCTTGTCCGTTTCAAATTTTAGTGTTGGCATCTGTGTTCACCTTTTTCCAATGTACTTTTAAGCCCTAACGAAGAAATTGACCCTCTTTAACGAACAATTAAATCACAAATTCAACGAACTGAGTGATCATTACCTAATCTATAAGCAATTCAGCCGTGGTAATCTTTCATAACATCTTTTCCATTTTGAGCAGTTAAAATTTTTCAACCGGATCACTATGCCTAACTATTAAAATCAATAATGAATTACCTACTTTTTATACGATAATGCAACCAATGTCATCTAATACTTTGTGGTTATTGCTTTTGACTCCATTGACTGAGAATTGTATGTTGCCAGTAGAAAAAACACCATTAACGTCAATAAAAATAGTATTCACCTGATATAGAGTCAAAGAAATTTTCTGACATGAGTATTCAAACCTCCCTTATAAGTCATCATTGGAGTGAAGAGTTTTATTTTTTAATTTGGAGATATCTTCTGCAATTAATTGGAACACATTGTCCCACGGCTCCCATGTATTTCGCTCGAACATATCAACAGACGAACTTACCGGGTTAGTTATAACATTATTCCAAACACTTTGTCGCCAATTGGCAATTTTAGTTGGTGTCCCAACACCTGATGAGAAAATCAGTGGTGTAACTTTGGTCGACACTACCATATCAAGTGCGGCGCAAAGTGCAGTCACATCATCTACATCATTATACTGATCTAAATCATCAAAGTTATGTACTTTTACCCCAATGTCATTTTGGATTTTAGTCAAATCATCTGCAAAATCTACGTACTGTAAATTTATAAAAGTTACTTCAGAGATCGAAAGTACGCTATACCACTCAGAGATGGGGGGGTAGTGTTTTTGGCGAAAGGGGTTCACAACAGAGCTTTTCCAGCTGACACCAATGAAAGGCGCTTTTCCTAAGGAATTCAGACGCTTTCTCCAAAAATTGACCCGAACCGGGTCTGGGACAAGATAAGCATCAACATTGGCATTTTGGCCAATTTTTTGAATAAAGTGCCTGTAGAGGCTTCCCATTGGCAAATGAAAATCAAAGTCATCTCTCTGCGAATCTAAGCTTCTGTTTTCACGTTTGATCTCAACACTTGGAAAGGATCGAGCCAACAGAGGGATGAGTTTCTCCTGACATTCCACAACGGTTTGCTCAGCTTGAGCAGCCACGAGCGATAGGCAGGAGGACCAATTTATAGTGTCTCCAATTCCTTGCTCACACCAAAGGAGAATCCTTTTTCCTTTCAGGCTTTGGCTTCCATCCCACAAAGGCTGCGGAAAAACCCTATTCTTCGACACGTTCTTTGCAAGTTTCCAGCGCCATTCGTATTCATCAAGACCTTCTTTCAGTTTGCCGCTCTTTAGAAGTGTAAAACTTAAGCTATGATGTGCCTCAGCATAGTCAGGTTGCAATGCAATGGCTCGCTTATAGCTTGCTTCAGCCTCGTCCAATCTACCCAGTTCTTGAAGCGTGTTACCCAAGTTGTTTTGGGCTTCGGCAAAGTCAGATTTCAACACTATCGCTTGCCTTAAGTTTGTCTCAGCCTCATCGTATTTCCCCAACTCTTTAAGCGTGACCCCCAAGTTGCTGCGAACTTCGGCATGGTCAGATTTTACTGCAAGTGCTTGTCTCAGGCTCGCTTCAGACTCCTCTAATTTACCTAATTCTTTTAGCGTGACCCCCAAGTTACTAAGAGCTTCGAAATAATCATCTTTTAGCACTATTGCTTGCCTGAGGCTTGCTTCAGCCTCCTCTAATTTTCCTAGTTTTCTGCATATGTTCCCCAAGTTGCTGTGAGCTTCGACAAAGTCAGATTTCAGAACTATCGCTTGTTTATAGCTTGCTTCAGCTAGTTCAAATCTACCAAGTTCTGTGAGCGTGTTTCCCAAGTTATTGTGGGCTTGGGCATAATCAGCTTTCACAGCTATTGCTTGTCTCAAGCTTACTTCAGACTCGTCCAACCTGCCCAGTTCTTTGAGCACATTACCCAAGTTACTGAGTGCTTCGACAAAATCAGATTTCAGAACTATCGCTTGTGTATAGCTTGCCGCTGCTTGTTCTAATCTATCCAATTCTTTGAGCGTATTGCCCAAGTTGAAGTGCGCCTCAGCATCATCAGGAGCAATTTCAATTGTTTTCTTTCCGGTCAATAAAGCCTCAGACAATCTATCTGTTTCTTTTAGCACCGCTCCAAGTATCTTCCAGCTGAAATTATGACTTGGAAATTGTATGGAAAGCGAGCGAGCCAACTTCTCCGCGTCGTAATATCGACCATTTTGATAGTGATGCAGCAGGCCGCTGAGCTGTTCTTTAGAGGGCTCTTTTGTATCGGCTTTTACTTTGGATTTAGCGACTAAAGCGCCCAACTTTTTAACATTAAATCCTTTCTTTTTAGCCTTCCGAATTGCCTGTTTAGCGCTTTTTAGCTGATTATCTTTAATAAGAGCATCGATATAACTTACCCAAAAACGCTCTATCGATGGATTTCCGTCCAAGGCGGTTTTAAATAGCGGCAGTGCTAACGCTATCTGATCCACAGAGATGGCTATTAGGCCTAAATTATGATTAGCATCTGGATGCTTGGGATCGCTCTTTAATATAGCTTGATAAATAAGTTTGGCTTCTTGAAGATTACCTGAATTATGTGCTGCAACACCCTGATGGAGAGCTTGCTCAATACTCAATTCCATTTCATACGCTCAACTACTAGTTGTTATATGTTGTAGCTACCTGTTTTAATTCACTGTTGTCTATTTATAGCATCTGGTTTTTTGGTTCAAGCATTGTATTGATTTTCACAAGGTTCGGATAGCAGGTTTTTCGACCTCTAGCAGACAAAATGTTGAAAGCATTGGTGGAAGCAGAGTCCAATAGCCTCCAGCTGAATATCAAGATATATTTGAGCGCACCATTAGACGGTCTATCAGTGTTTAGTGATGCCTAATTTCATCGCCTTATATCACTCAGCAAAAAGCCACTATTGTCCTCATCCTAAGGCCCTCTGGTTTTACAAAACTTCGTTTTTCCGTGGTTAATATCCCGATGCGCAAAACAAATGCATAGATAGAGAATTGCCTGCCACGAAGTTTAACTATCATCGAGTATTGGGTTTATAGCGAATGGCGGACTTGGCTATTGGTACACAATGAATGCTAAAAATGTAAACGTGGGCAAAGCGGAAAGAGACATGTGGATGCTGAAGGATTAGTGTTGCCAATCCAACTCTAATTACCAGTCACCAAATCAGATTGTTAATAGCCCCCATTTTAAAATTCCACAGTAATCTCTTTTTTATCAACCAATGTGGTGGTTCCTTGTCCATGTCGGCTAGTTTTTGTGTCTGCCAATATATCGTTCTCCACTGGTAACATTCCATGTACCGAGCCCATAAAGCTTTTCAAGGCTACCAATCATTGGTGAAGATCGTTTTCGATTCTCGCCTATTTTGTTGGTACAGCCAAAAACTCACGGGGAAATGAAATCCTACTGCTAGCCAATGCTTTAAGACAAAGGAGAAAGACAATAACTGGTAGAGGACTCCAAACAAAATGACAAAATTTACATAGACCAGCAACGGTGCAACGGAAGAAAGTGGTCGACGTCGTCTCAAATAATTCAGACCAAAAAACGCCAACATCATGAAAGTTGCTGACCGAACCACATATAGATAATAGCTTTCTCTTTGGGGCTTGAAGTGCTCAAATGCCATCAGTTCAGCAGCAATAATGTTATAACCGAATAGCGGCAGAATGGCCACGACCGAGAGCCATATGCAGAGCAACCCCACGATAACTTTTGGTATGAACTCCAATTGAGGTCTCATAGATTAATCACCAACTANGGTCTCATCGAAATAGTGAAGACTCGTTATTAAGCATGTATATCCAAAATCACTCCAGCGATGAACTATAAAACAGACTATTTNAAATTTCTATTATTAATCTTAAAAATATCATATAAACTCATGAAACATATGAGTAATTTATGCTATTTCAAGCTACAAAATAGCCGAATTCAGTTATGTAAGCTAGAAGACTTGAAATTAATCTCGATTAATTATCACTGCAAAGGGCCAAAAAGAANAATATTGGGTGTTAACAGTAGCCTGTTTAAAAAGGCTGTCATATTCCTCAATCAGAAATTTGAAGGGCCAAAATCTATGTAATTTGATGGCTTTTAGACTGATGAGATTTGTAAGCCAATCTNACGGTTGGAATCACACTTAATTCTATCTCAAGGTGACAAAAACTCATCTGACTGAATTTGAACTTGTCTTGATAATCCCCCGCCATGATTAAAATTTTCAATAAATTGTACCCTAAGCGATTATTTTTAAGATTCTCGAGAGTTGTTTCCGAATCAATTTCTGAATCTTGAGCATAAACAAAGTGAGGGATGAGCTTGGGCGGCAGACCTAATTCTACTTCCAATTGATCCAGTGTATAACCAGCCGCGGAAAGATAAGGCAAGGCATCATTGAATTCATCCATCAGTAACAAGATCTTATCTAACGCAACCTCTTGGCTAAAATTGAGCGTTTTTCCCAAACTATCGGCAATATTCCGTGAGAGAGGATTGTCGGCAATCTTACTCTCAAGAATTCTACTCTTAGCCTGATCCAAAACATGCTTAAACACAATTAGTGGCTCCACTAGACTCTANCAAATTNTCATTAGGCAAACTATAGAACACTAATCTCTAAATGTTGACTAAAATTTAGTTTTCCGCATACTAAAAGCAGTTTGCGGTATAGAAAGAATTTTTCTTTGCAAACCACGGCGATGTTTACGGAAATAGTGAACATTTTTTAATAGCCTAAATATCGGTTACTCTTCTGAGCATTCAAGGCGATACCATGTCTCTTTTCACNTGTCCAAGCTGTTCTGCCCAAATTTGGNATACAGCAACCATTTGCCCCCAGTGTGCCTTCCAGTTTCGAAACGCACCTAAATCGATTTATGGAAGCCTAATCAGAATATTTTTCTATTTATTTAATATATTTATGGTAAGTGCTGTTGTAATCGGGTTACTAGAACCCGACATTCATGGTGAAAAGCTGATCTATCCCATCACCACCTGGATCTGCGGCGGCACCATTCTCGGTCTGTTATATGTCATGAATCCACCAATAAATTATGTAAATCCTAATCAGCAGCGGGTCTATATGATTAAGCAAAAAAAAATAGTTGCAGCATTTATTGGGATATTAATAGTCATCATCTACTTCGGATTCTTGATAGGAAATGTATAAACTCTAACATCAGCTAACTTGGCTTTAGCTCCTCAGATAGCTCGAATATACTCGCTATGTTTTTTTGGATTATGACTTTACAAGAGCCTATGATTAAAATATTTATCTTCATGGGCTCCGCCCTCACCAGAAGCGATTATAAGACATGGAAACAGTTCTAGGTATTGATTTAGGAACTCAGAGCATTAAGTTGATCTTTTATGATTACAAAGCTAAGAAAATCGTTTCACATTCTTCCGCTCCATTGACAGTGCATAGAAAAGTTGATGGCTCGGCCGAACAAAGCGTCGAGCAATGGCTTGAAGGACTGAAAAGCTGCTTCTTTAAAATCCCTAAAAGAAGTCCGCGAGACTGCAACTGCTATAGGGGTATCAGGCCAACAGCATGGGCTCGTAGCCCTAAACGAAAAGAATGAACCAATACACCCCGTCAAGTTATGGTGTGACACTTCGACTCAACGGGAGGCGGATGAAATTCATAATGCATGCGGTGGTAGTGAAAAAATAATAGATCTGGCAGGAAATTCCATACTAGTTGGATATACAGCACCTAAGATTCGTTGGCTAAAAAACAACATTCCCGAGCTTTACGATACTCTCCGACATATTCTCTTGCCTCACGATTACATAAATTACGTGTTAACTGGTCAGAAAGTTATGGAGTATGGCGATGCATCAGGCACAGGCATGTTAGATATCCGCAATCGAAAATGGTCACCTGAGGTCTTGAGGGCGGTCGATTCTGAAACCAGAATCGAAAAATGTCTCCCATCGTTTGCAAGCGTGGGCGAGTTCATTGGCGTAACAAACCATGAATTTTCAATCGAATATGGAATCCCGGAAGGTATCCCTGTATCCGCTGGTGGAGGCGATAATATGATGGCCGCTATAGGTACCGGAAATGTGACACCGGGTAACGTTACCATGAGTCTGGGTAGCTCGGGCACCGTCTTTGCGTTTTCCGACAAACCCGTTATAGATCCTAAAGGCCACATCGCTGCATTTTGCAGCTCGACAAATGGTTGGTTGCCATTAATATGCACGATGAACTGCACCTTAGGGACCGAAATTCTTCGAACCTCACTTGGAATAAGCTTGGAAGATTTCGAGAATGTTATAGCAAAGTCCGAGATAGGTGCTGGTGGGATCATCACACTGCCTTTTTTCAGTGGTGAGCGAACTCCAAATCTGCCTCATGCAAAGGGTTGTTTGTTTGGACTAACTTCAGAAAACATGGCAGCTGGAAATATACTTCGATCACAAATTGAGGCAGCAACTTATGGCTTAAAATTTGGACTAACCGAACTCAACAATCTCGGAATGACATTCAACAAATTGGTGCTTACTGGTGGGGGGTCTAATAGTGCCTTATGGCGACAAATAGTTTCTGATGTGTGTGAGATCGAAATCACCGTCCTGGCCCAAAATGAAGGGGCCGCCTTCGGTGCTGCACTTCAATCGCTATGGGTATTACTCAAAGAAACTGATCCAGATCTAACAATAGACGCAGTGACATCAGAACATTTAACAAGAAATTTTTCAGCATGTACCTCGCCCGATTGTGGTAACTTTTCAACTTATCGGGACGGTTATCAAAAATATCTCGAGGCTGTTGATTTTGCATCAGCTTTATATTACNAGCCGGGCCCGAGCACTAAGTAACTCAGGANCACCTATGATGATGACCTACAATGTTTCGGCTATAGCATCGCGCCTATTTTGCAGCATTACTAACCTCATTGGTATCAGGATTCCTGATAACATATTTATATTTAAGTGCCTCCAAACCATGCATTCTGGTTCGACCTAAAAGATGGAAATNCAGTTTTTCAAGGATACGAATCGAGCCGAAGTTATTTAACGCAACGATGCCATAAACGGTTCTTGGCATAGGCACTGGCAGTCCAATCTGTAAGACAGCTTTTGCGGCCTCTAGTCCGATTCCCATTCCCCAGAAAGCGGGAATATAACGATAACCAAAGTCAATGCCATAATCCTCTTCTAGAAATCCACACATTCCTATTAATTGATCAGTTGACTTATAGCGCACTGCATACCTACCGAATCCTTTGTCATTATAATGATCGATGTTTCTGTGTACGTAAGCAGCCGCTTGATCGTAAGAAAGTGTTTTCCCATCTATGTAACGTCTCACAAACGGATCTTTCTCTATCTCAGCCCACGTNCCTATGTCGCTTTCTCTGAATTTTTGTATAACTAACCTTTTNCTTTCTGTATTCACAACAGTAATGATCCACTTATAAAAATTTGTTGGAAGAATAGTACAGCACAAATAGTTTGGAAAAAATGAAGGACTACCATTGACTTCTNGGTTATTCGATCTATTTTATAAATCGATTNGCAAGATCAAGATCATCCGAGCCTTGATCGTCAAAAGGATTCTCTACATTATCTTGAAAATTATTGAGCATCACCAAAACCAAACTATACAAGATAGCTATCAGCTACCCCATAAAAAACAATTCCATGCTAAAGCCTTTGGAGTCCTATAATCGGAAATTGTGCTAAAACACTCATAACTTTAAATCGCATCATAAAGGAAAGAAGCTAATATCGCATGNGANTCGGTTATGCCGCGTNCTAAGAANTCATCATTATNATCTGAAAGACTTGAAAAANTTTTGTATATTTCCGTTTTATATGACGCTGGAGATTGAATGTTGGTCATGTCTTGTTTATTTAAAGCCAGGAGTTCTTCGATTATGTCTCTGACTTTTTGATTTCTTAAGGGAACGTCAACATTCGCAGCAATCAACCAACTTTTATGCGCATAAAAGATCAAAGCTAGCTTGCATTTAATTAACCATATTGAATTAGTGCTTNGTCCCGTCTTTCAGAAGGAGCGCTGATANTGAAGACCAATGGAAAGACGACGGTTAGACCAATAAGTGCAGTGGGCATATCTGCGATAAGGTCGTATTTGATACATAGATAGGTTGCTAGAACCGATAGCCCCGTTATGGCCATCGTCCTAAAAGTCACCACATATACGAGATTTCGTAAAATTGTTAAATCCATCTGACTGCCTTTTCCTACCTAGCTGATTAATCCAAGTATAAGTACCACTTTATTAATCGGCCCGAAGATTTTNAATAACGGCAGTTTTACCAGCATGCCAATTCCAAGGAAGACTGGCCTGATACATCAGGCCACAGAATAAACCGCAGGTTTTTCAGAACACAGTCCAAGATTATTGCGCTAAGGGCCGGAAGAACGGGGCTAGCTTGACGGTTTACGCACACGCAATAAGTAGATAGCNACCCCAACAGCAATCGCGACAGCTAAATATCTTGCTGGGCTCATCGCTTCACCGACGAGCGGGTAGCCTCCCACAACCCAGAATAACCAAAAGAAAACTAGGTACTTTTGCGCAGAATTGAGNTTTTTTAGTGCNGAAAGCAAAGACCTTACCATGGAAGTCCTCTACTCTNCCTAGGAAAATGCTCTTGACCAGAGCGTAACACAGCTAAAGCGATCGAAAACTAAACTTCCAGCATTTATCCCTGATCCACGAAGAAAAGAGTTCGAACCAACTCAATGTAACTCCCCTCGCTGGCCATTAACGCTATGAATACCNAAAGTATCAAGGGTGGTCCCAGAATCGCCACCACGAACGCCATTCGCTCCCATACCATATGCATAAAGATTGCTACGATGAAGCCAGCTTTCAGAAACATAAATATAAGAATCAGAGTCCAACGCCAGAACCCCTGAAGCTGCACATAATCCACCCAATATGATAATCCACTTAGAACAAACAGGAGGCCCCAAACCTTGAAATAAGTACTTATAGGATGCTGTTGATGACCGTCTTGATCTGAATTATCCATTAAACTAAAGCCTTACTACCATAAGTAAAAGAAAGCGAAAATAAAGACCCAGACGAGATCAACAAAGTGCCAATAAAGGCCGGTAATCTCAACGATCTCATAACCCCGCTCCTCATAGTCGCCCCTCAAAATTTTATAGGCCACTATGAGAAGATAAATAACTCCAATGGACACATGAAATCCATGGAATCCTGTGACCATGAAAAATATGGAGCCAAATTGCGGTGCCCCGAACGGATTTCCCCAGGGGCGGACTCCGTCCTCTATGAGTTTGCTCCATTCATAGACCTGCATGCCAACAAACATCACACCAAAAAGAGCGGTAACAATCATGAGCGCAGCTGCAGCTTTCGGTTTTCTGGCATAACCGCAGTTAACGGCCATTGCCATGGTGCCGCTGCTGGTGATCAGAACAAACGTCATAATAGCAATAAGTAGAAGGGGGACATGCTGACCGGCTATGGTAAGCGCAAAAACTTCACTCGCATTTGGCCACGGAATAACCGTTGTAGTCCTTACAGCTAAGTAACCTACCAAAAAGATGCTAAATATAAATGTGTCGCTCAGCAGGAAGATCCACATCATCGATTTTCCCCAGGAAACGCCCCTGAAAGCTTCTTTGTCCGACGCCCAGTCGTCTACAAAACCTTCCATCCCTTCCCTAGGTAGTTCTGAAGTATTACTCATATAGATAGCCCACAAAATTCCGCTATCGCGGCATACGTGCTAGGAGAACTAGAAACCAAAGCGAAAACGATTACCCATAACGCCATCAGAAAGTGCCAATACATAGCGCAGAGGTCTATAC
>PCDB01000041.1 GCA_002591625.1 Porticoccaceae bacterium | reverse complement strand
GCCTTACTTAAAAGGCTCGAAAAAATTACCGCCGCATGAAAGTCTCTTTTGGCGTGCAGGTTCGATTTGGGCCGTGCGGGAAGATAGATGGAAACTGATTTATGCCGCGGATCGATATTGGCTTTTTGATTTGCAAGCGGGTGTAAGGGAACACAACAACATGGCAGATCACCGTCCTAGTGTTGTTAAGAGGTTAAAAGAAAGTTATGGCGAATGGAATCGTGGAAACATAGCACCAATATGGCCTCCTTTCGGAGCCAAATCCAGTCCTATGTTTATCGTGGACGACATCGAAGTTATATGGACTTTCTAAATTATTTAAACCCTGAGCTCGATAAATTGCGGGTTTATGAAATGAAAGATGGTTTTGTGTTGCCCAAGAGGACTATCTTTTTCGATTAGCGAGGCTACTGGGGTGCCCGCCAAAGCATAAAATAAAGAAAAACCAATGTGTAGCAGTCCACTTGTGCATGATTTTAATGTAGATCGATTTTCATCGGTTCGATAAAAAAAGAAATTGATTGTCTATCTATGAACGAGACCAGCATTACGAGTGCAAGAACAAATACCGTTCACCATTGTTGGGCCAAGCTTTTATGGAGGATAGTCATTTTGTGCTGCTCTTGAATCTGCTTGATAACTTTGGCTTCATCGGCCAGGCAAGGTTTTTGGCTGGCCTCTAAACGTTCCCCAAGTTGGGGGATTTTTTCTGGATCGTCAAGGCAAATTCGATCTTTTTTTCTGACGCTTTGTATATTTTCTGCGGGTATAAGAGAATCGAAGAATCGGCTCAATGAAAAGATGAGGAATCTGACTTAATTTTTTTCTTGTAATCGGTTGGCGAAAGTCCCGTCCATTGTTTGAATGCGCGAGAAAAATTACTATGGTCCGAGAACGAGAGTAGGTAGGCAATTTCCACTAAACTATGTCGATCTTGTTCAATATGTCGTAATGCCATCTCTTTCCTTGTTTCTAAAAACAGCTCACGAAAGCTAGTTAGTTCGGCACTGAGCTTTCTTTGCAAACTGCGTTCACTGATTCCAAGCGTTTTTGCGACCCTCATTAACGTTGGTTCGCCGCCGGGCAGGAGTTGTGAGACACATATTTTTACACTCTGTTTGAAATTGGTATTGCAATTCAATTTTACAAATTCTTCGGAGTAGGAGTCTTGATATTCCGCAAGGGACTGATTGCTGGCCGGCAAGGCACGATCGACAATAGAGAGGTCAAAAGACATTAATTCATACTCTGAGCCAAATGATACTGGACATCCAAACAACTGAGCAAAGTCCGGATGAGAAGAATGAGTTGGGCGGGTAAGCCTTATCTCTAGAGGATTCAATTTTCCGTCAGTGAAAATTTCTCTGAGCAAAGTAAGTAGAGCCATGAGCCCAAATTCCATGGCTTCATAGCCTATCTTTTCTGGCTCGCACAGCGGATGACCAATGAACATGAGACAGCTTTTGTCTTCCCTGAGCTCAATAACTGCCGCGTCACTGAGCATAGTAAAATACCGCACGACTCGCTCCAAAGCATTGCGTAGTGAAGTGCTGCATAACAAGGCAAGACCGAGCGATTGCCAGTGAACAGGACTGAAGTATTTGCTTGCTGCTCTCACGCCGATTGCCGGATCATCAACTGAATTAGCAACGACCTGCCAAGATTTTCCGATTGTTGTGATAGGCAGCATAGCTTTTGAAGTAATATATTTTTCTGTCGGGATACCGGCTTCGGCAAGCAAGCGACCGCCGTCCAAGCCGTAAGCATCAAGCGTTTGCTTGGCGCACAATAAAAAGGAGCAAGCAGTAGAGTATTGCTTTTGCGGCGAATTGTTGGTTGCTGCGTTGGTTGTTAGATCAGCGTTCACTTAGACAATCTCCATCACTTTAAGTAGTAAATTTCTGATTGTGTTAAACAAGCACTTGTTTCAGCTTATTTCTTTATATGTTTTTTTGCAACATTACTGTATTTATTGGAACTAATCAGGGTTTGCAATTTGGATAGTAGGATATTGGGCGCGTTCTGAATAATCATTTGTCGCCTCATGAATAGATGCTCGAGTTCCGCCAGAGTAACATAAACCAAGCATTGCGATTAACAACAGAAAATATTTATTACGAATTGAATCCACACAAGATTTTTGGAGGAATACCATGAAATGTTCTCGACTTGCCTGGTCAATTTTTTTCAGTGCCGCTCTTTGGTGTTCACTATTAAGTGCAGAAACTATCGCTCAGGAGCAAAAGGCAGCGAATAAACAAGGAGTTGTTCTAGAAGAGATAACGGTAGTTGCCAGAAAAATACAAGAAAGTCTCCAGCGAGTTCCGGTTGCAGTAACAGTGCTCGATGGCAATGAGCTCACTGAAGGAAAAATCTTTCATCTGAATGAGTTGGCTGGTCGAGTTCCGAGCCTGACAATACAATCACATAGTGCTACCGAATCGGAAATATTTATTCGTGGTATTGGTTCAGTGCGTTTAATTGGTGCTACGGGAGATGCGTCTGTCGGAACGTTTTTGGACGAGGTTTATCTCAGTCGTCGCGGTGCTGCGACGCCTCCTCTCTTTGATTTAGAGCGAATCGAAGCTTTGAGAGGGCCACAGGGCACCGTATTTGGAAAAAATGTTGTAGGTGGTGCGCTTAGTCTGATCTCTGCTAAGCCCCGATTCGAAACTGAAGGATCGGTTTATGCCGGGTTTGGCAACTATGGCTCAATTGAAAGCGGTGGCTTCTTCACGGGGAAAGTTAGAGATGATATAGCTGCTCGCTTTGCAATTCATCAAAATAAGCGAGATGGTTATGTCGAGAACATTGTTTACGGCGAAGAAATGGAAGACCTTGATTCCGTAGCAGCTCGTTTGTCGTTAACGTGGAATGTTAACGAGACCACTGCATTTGATTTGATTCTAGACGGCAGTACTGAGAGTTCGAATGGCCAATCTCGTCATGGCGTAGATGATCCAACAATCCCAGGTGCATTAACTGCCCCTTACCTCAGGTCGCAAGATCCGCGCACTAACGAATCACCCTATGATCAATGGGCAGACAAAGACACATATGGAATCACAGCGCGTCTTGAAAAGGATTTGGGCTCGATGACATTGACTTATCTGTCAGCATTTCGTTCAGGAGATGCTGATATTCGATGGGCTCAACTAGGTTCTACATCACCACCGGCTCTTACCGACTCGGTGTTGACTATTCCGGAAAAAAGTGAGGCATTTACTCAGGAAGTGAGACTAGCTTCGCGACAGGATCAACGCTTTAGATGGCTGGCAGGGTTGTACTATCTGCATGACGATACTGACATCAGGATCCGTAATACCGCGGCTTCCGGCATTCCTGGCGGCCCACTAACACTGGCAGACGCTCTAAGCGGCGACTGGCAAACGCATCAACTCGGGGTGTCTAAAAACTCAGCTGTTTTTGCCGACGCAAGTTATGATTTAAGCGATGACCTTACAGTTAGTATCGGTGGTCGTTATACAAAGGATGAAAAAGAACTGGACAGTGATGTCCGTGTTCTCAGTGTAGGGCGGCCAGGCGACTTCCTGCCGGTCGCGCCAATGAGTGCCAATTTTTCCATTGGCGTAAGTGACTCATGGACGGAGTTTACACCTAAAGCCTCACTCGAGTGGCGATTTGGGGAAAGTCAAATGGCTTATATCTCTGCTGCCAAGGGTTTCAAGGGTGGCGGTTGGCAAGGTGTGGCCGCAAATGCTGCATTGGCAACGGTTGTCTACGAACCTGAGACGGCCTGGACTAATGAAATAGGTGTTAAGACAGAGTTATTTGACAGTCGCTTGCGTCTAAATGCCGCCGCTTTCTATACGGATTTTAAAAATTTGCAAGTCGAATTGCTTGATGATGTGAATTTGGTACTCATATTGGAAAACGCATCTGATGCTAAGATTGAAGGCTTAGAGATTGAAATGGAGGCAAAACTGTCAAGTAGCCTGACACTCTTTGCTTCAGGATCATTTCTTGATTCGGAATATGAGAACTACGATTCTGCATTCTCAGCAGCCGATCTCAGCGGCAATCGTTTGCAGCGAACTCCAAAAGAGCAATTCACCGTTGGCCTTGACTTGAGACATCCAATGGGTGACAACATGGAACTGATGGCTAACCTTCACTATAGTCATCAAGGTCAGATATATTACGCACCTCAAAATACCAATTACGAGGATAGTTACGGGTATCTTGACATGAGAATAGGAATTGCCTCTGCTGATGGCAAATGGTCTTTAGTTGCTCATGGAAAAAATATCACCGATGAGTTGTATCGGGTGAGCATAATTGATTTTGCTGGGGACGAGTGGTCTTCATATGCCGCTCCCAGAACATACGGCCTTACATTAACTCGGAATTTTTAAATAGGAGGAATCCAGATGGCGGATAATATTGAGACGCTTCGTTCGGTAATTAAATCCTGGCGGAGCCTTGATATAGATGGCGTTCTTGAGCACATGCACGATGATCTTATCTGGAATAATTCTGGTGGACTTCAACCGGCGTTAAGGGGTAAAGAGGCCATGCGAGAAGTTTTAGAGGGGTTTGCTGCCATTATAAAGGAAGGGAGATGGAGGCTTTTTGACTGGGCAGAGGTCGGGAACACCGTTTGGATGGAGGGGGTTGAAGAGTTCTTCACGCATGATGGAAAGCACGTGGCGATCCCCTATGCTGGGATACTCGAGTTCCAAGATGGCTTGATTGTGAATTGGCGCGAGTATTTTGAGGGCCGCATTCTAGAGGATATGTTGGAAGGTGCGCCTATGTCCCAGGAAGTTGCGGCAATGCTCGATAGACCTGAGGCTTAATTAGTCAGCTAATTCACTCCTCTGCAATATCAGCTGCGAGGTAAACAGAGGAGTAGGGCCGAAAATTTATACTCCCTTAAAATGATTGATTTCAACGGAGAGGAAAACAATGTGGACACATGAAATAGTACTGATCCTTCTCAANAATTGGGGATTTCTTCTGGCTTTTTGTCTTTGCCTATGGGCGTTTTGTATGTCGATCAATGACGCCAGTATTATTGATCGCTTTTGGGGGCCTTTGTGCGCCGCGCCAAGTGTTCTTACACTTTGGCAAACTGGTGTTTATTCTCTCGAGGCAATAATATTGGTGGCTTTATCAGTCATTTGGGCGGCACGACTGTCTTATCATATTACAACAAAGAATTGGAATAGCGGTGAAGATGAACGGTACACTGAGGAGACAAGTCCGGCGTTAACAAGGGTCGGTTCCTCTCCNCTAAAGACTTTGGTTTTCGTTTTCTTTGGGCAAGCTACCTTGGCTTGGATAATTTCCGCGCCCGTTCAGTTTGGTCAATTCTATTCTACTCCAATGGGAAGCATTGACCTGCACTCAATTTATATAGAACTAAATATTTTTGCGTGGCTTGGTTGCGGCATATGGATAATTGGGTTCCTCGTTGAAATGCTTGGAGATTGGCAGCTGCGTTTGTTTAAAGCGAATCTAGAAAACAAGGGTAAGATCTTAGATCAAGGTTTGTGGGCATGGACTCGTCATCCTAACTATTTTGGAGATAGTACCGTTTGGTTTGGACTATATTTCATTGCTCTAGGATCCCCCATGGGGATATACAGTCTGTTTGGGCCGCTGATTTTATACTACTTTCTGACGCGTTTGACGGGTAAAGACTTGACTGAGCGTGTTATGCTTGCCAAATATCCCGCATATCAAGAGTACATTGATCGTACAAGTGCTTTTTTCCCTTTGCCCCCCAGACGGGATGGAACGTCATTGTAGGTTTAATTTTTTAATTGATCGATCTCCTTTGCGATGATAATTCACCACTTTCAGCTCAGGATCTTGATTCATTCTTTTGTGAAAAATATAACCACTATTTTGCAGTTGCCTCTNGTCAGGTAATCACCGAGGGTGGTTATATATGGTTGATTAACCAATACACTAAAAGGGTATATTCATTAACCGAACTTAGATTAGCATCATGTAACTAACAACCCTTATTGCCTGCATCAAGACACTGTTGAGAGAGTTCCTGTGCTTTTGCTATCTGTTCGTTTGTCATTTGTTCGGTCATTATGTCTTTGTTGCTGATTGCATCTTTGTATCCATGATAGGCTGCTATGTTCCATCACATATAAGCCTTGATATCGCTAGTTAAGACTCCTTCGCCGTTGGCATACATTAAACCCAAATTGTATTGAGCGCTTGCATAATCTTGTTCAGCAGCTTTCGTATACCATTTAAATGCAGTAATATCTGCTCGTCGATTTGGGTCAGTCGTGTCGTAGGAAAATTATTTAAATAAAGAGANCCATCATCAATCAGATGACTTTTTATTTGGGGAAAATAGATCTCCTCTATTTCCTGGTCGCTTACAATATTCACAAATATCCACATCCCTTACTCTGATAGAGTGCTCTCTAATCCATATGCAGTGATTATATGCAGCCTCTAGGTTTCGCCGGCTAGTAACGTCTGGGTTAANGCCGCCATAAGTTTTTGAGTTGACAGTCCTTGTCAGATTTAGTNCCACCAATGCGATTTGACTCGCAGCGGCATAATCGTGTGTTGTAAATTTAGACTAATTACCGCTTTTTTTCGTGATTTAATGATCTTTTTACTCTTATTTTAGCCAAAAATACGCTCCGTCCTGCAAAAAAATCCAACGGTTGTTGACAACAGTCGTTGTTTTAGGAAAACTGGATTACACATCTTAAAGGGNGGACTCTCAAATGAATTCGAACTATTCACTCATGGCATTCTACAAATCACTGCGCATCGCGCATCTGACATTTGTCCTTTTCGCGAGTTTTGCCTCTCACACTCTTTTCGCGCAGACGCTCGAGGAAGTCGTTGTTACAGCTCGACAACAGGCCGAAAGCATGATGGACGTGCCAGCTACGGTAACGGCGTTCTCATCTGAANATATTGAAAACGCGGCTTTGGATCGACCAAAAGACTTTATAATGATGACTCCAGGATTATCCCAAGTGCAGACACTGGAAGTCGGCGATATGCAGGTGAATATCAGAGGTATCAATTCAGGCAGGGACACTGAAAGTAGCGTAGCCTTAGTCATTGATGGCATTTTGGTGACGAACCCAAATGCCATCAATCAAGAAATGGATAATATGCGTCAGATCGAGGTTTTAAAGGGGCCCCAGGGTGCAATTTACGGACGCAATGCATTGGCTGGAGCTATCGTTTTAACAACAAATCCGCCCAGTGGTGAGTTTGAGGGATCGGCCGAATTAGGATTTGGCAACAATAACAGAATAAAGGGTGCGTTGGGTGTATCAGGACCTGTTTCTGACACAATAAACGCCAGCCTGCGATATCACTTCATGGAAGAGGATGGCTACGCAACAAATTCATATAAAAACTGTGATGATTGCGAAACATTTTTTGATGATTTTGGAGTAGTGGCTCGAGCGATCATAACTCCAGATGAAGATTCCGAAATCGATGTGAAGATACGGCACTCCGAGGTAGATGGAGGAAGCCTTGCATTCAATGCCTCACTGGCTTTTAAAGACGCCGCGGACCTTGGGTTTGGACCTCTCTGGTGGGCAGATCCAAATGATCATGAATTTGTTTATGTGAATCGNAACGATCCCACCAACAAACAGGAAACAACAAGCATTTCAGTGAAAGGCGTTTTCAATCTGGAGATTGGCGAGTTGACCGCCTACACTGCATATAATGATGCAAAAAACTTCTTTCTCGGNGCAGGGACAAGTAACGCGTTTGGAATTTACAATGCCAATGATTTGTGCCTTGCAGAGTATAATAACGCTGCTGCAAATGGTGACAGGCCAGTCCCCTCGCCATTCTTTTATGTGCCAGGCAACATAGGTGCGTCATTCTTGCCGCCATATCCCCCGATTTCATGTGGCGGTTATCAATATCAGCAGAGGGATCAAGAGGATATTACGGTGGAAGTCAGACTCTCCTCTGAACGAGATCAACGGCTGCGCTGGATGGTGGGAGCGAATTATTTGGATGTTGACAGGCATTTAGTTGTTGCTTACAGCGGCGACTTGGGTCTCGGAGCTANTCCGCGCGGGTTTAATCCGACTGCGGGTCCTAATCCCACCGATTTACTTTATGACGACAACCTATTGAGCGAGGTTATAGCATTCTTTGGTAATGTCGAATACGATATTTCGGAGAAAGTCGAAGTGAGCTTGGCGTTACGTTATGATGAGGAAAAGAGGACCGTAGATAACAACGTCCCTAAACTAAATCCGCAAACGCCCGGCTTCGGAGCTTTTGGATTTCCCGTTTGCACATCTGATCCTTGCGNCTATTATATCAACCCCTACTATAATGCGAATCCTGATGCATCTTCGATACCTTCGCGCGAGGAAACGTTTGATCAACTTCAACCTAAGCTATCTATTGCCTATCAACCTAGTGATAGCGTGACATATTTTGCATCTTACGGGATTGGTTTTAGAAGCGGTGGGTTTAACTCTCAAGGAACTACAGCAACTCTCGAGCAGTTCTTCGGGAACCTTGCTACTGGTGATGGAACCAAAAACCTAAATGAATTGAAAGATAGTTTTGACAAAGAAATATCTAAAGCGTTCGAAATGGGATTCAAGGCACGGTTGTTAGACAACACACTTGCGCTCAATGGTGCTGTCTATCTTACTGATACAGAAGATATGCAGGATTTCAGCTTTTTCGCGGGTCCATTCGGCTCGCTTAGGGTGGTCACAAACATTGATGAGGCCGAGATCCGAGGTGCTGAGCTTGATTTCAAATGGAAAGCCTCGGACAGTGTCACTTTATACGGAGGGGTAGGGATCACTGACACCGAAATCAAAAAGTACAGTACTCGTCCTTACACAACAGGTAATAATCTGCCATATATACCTGAAGCCACCGGCAATCTTGGAGCCGAACATGCGGTGTCATTTGGGTCTGGATGGGAGTTGCTGACTCGCGTAGACCTCATGTATGCCGGAGAGACTTGGTGGTCTCCTGTCCAGGACAATTATTTGCCAAACTTTTTCACCGCATTTGGCTTTGGAGGGAGCGAGTGGTCCAAAATGAAGAGAGACAGCTACGTAATTGGGAATCTAAACTTTGTAATAACGAACAATATCTGGCGAATTAATCTGTGGGGCAAAAATATTTCTGATGAGGACTATCTTGAGGAAGTCATTCCCGCGCCGGAATTCGGCGGCTCCTTTATTCATGACTCGTATGGGCGTTCATTCGGTGTCAATATTTCCAGAACTTTTTAATAAGAGTATGATGGGCGTGTATGCAACGTAATAGCAGTCTAGGGCGCATAAACACCGCCAATCGCCAAAAAATCCTGGATTGTGCGGAGGAGCTATTCGCACTCTCCGGATTTGACGGAGTTTCCGTGAGGGCGATTACAAGTCTTGCGGGAGTCGATGTCTCTCAAGTTAATTATTATTTTGGAACTAAAGACGGCCTTTTTGAAGAGGTAATGTTGCGACGGGTTGACAGGATGAGTCATGCCAGGTTAGCCAGCATTGCGGTCTTGGATCTCAGCGGCGACATGAGTTGTCAAAGAACAGAGCTCAATCGAAAGATTTTGAAGTTTTTCGTTAATCCTCTTTTTGGAGAAACACCTCAGGAAAGAGAGGGGTTGGCAAATTATAGGAAGCTTATTGCGCTTGTTGCAAATTCAAAGCGTTGGCAAGACTCGATCTTCAAAGAACATTATGATCCAGTGGTGGATCGTTATATTAACGCATTATGTTTAGTAAACAGTCAGTTGTCCCGAGACGATGTTTGCTGGGCGTTCAATTTTTTTCTGGGGAGCCTGACCAATGCGATTGCTGAGACTGGTAGAATTGATCGACTTTCGCGTGGATCGGTGCAATCGTGCGACTTGGATCTTATGATTGAGCGACTGATTGATTTTGCGACTGGTGCTTTTGCTGGCATGTCATTGAAATCGGAAGAAAAATGAGTGAACGGATGGTGGGAGACGAGCATGAGTGAGACTAATGAAAGCAGTAGAGAGCTTGATGTTGCGGTAATTGGGGCTGGTTTTTCTGGAATCTATGTCGTTTACTCCTTCAAAAAAAGAGGNCTCAATGTTAAAGCGTTCGAGAAGGGAGCCGGTGTTGGCGGAACCTGGTTCTGGAATCGCTATCCCGGTTGTGGTTCCGACATAGAGAGCTTGGAATACTCCTACAGTTTTTCTGAGGAATTACAGCAGGATTGGAAGTGGAAGGAACGATATGGCTCTCAGCCAGAAATAGAGGCGTATTTAGAGCACGTTACTGATAGGTTTGGTCTGAGGGATGATATAGAACTCGCTAAAGAAGTTGTTGACTTGCTCTGGGAGGGGCATTCCAATCGCTGGCGAGTCAGTTTCGCTGATGGAGAAATTGTGAGCGCAAAATTTTGCGTTATGGCCACCGGTTTGTTGTCTTCCCCTAAA
Source organism: Porticoccaceae bacterium (assembly GCA_002591625.1). GTDB lineage: Bacteria > Pseudomonadota > Gammaproteobacteria > Pseudomonadales > Porticoccaceae > TMED48. The sequence continues at coordinate 5,052 of PCDB01000041.1, read as the reverse complement.
AAAGTCGAGTTTCCCGGCCTAAGCACTTTCCACGGAGAATTGCTAGAGACTTACAATTGGCCTCATGAGCATGTCAGTTTCGAGGGAAAACGCGTTGGGATCATAGGAACTGGATCTACCGCAGTGCAGGCGATTCCCATAATTGCAGAGACGGCATCCGAACTGGTCGTTTTTCAAAGAACTCCAAACTTCAGCGCCCCGAGAAACAACGGGCCGTTGGATCCCGAATATGAATCTCGTGTCAAATCGATGTATCCGCAATGGCGGGAAAAACAGAGGAATTCGTTTGGCGGTTATGTTTCTGTAAATTTTCAGCCGGAGGAGCCCAACCCAAACGCGGGATCAGACATGACTGACGATCAAATTCTTGAAGAATTTGAGCTTAGATGGAAGTCTGGTGGTTTGAGTTTTTACACCTCGTTTTATGATTTGCTTTTGAACAAGGAGGTAAACGATAAGCTTGGGGAGTTCTTCAGGGAAAAGATTCGTGCCAAAATCAAAGACCCAGACAAGGCTCGATTGCTAGTTCCGAATGGCTATCCAGTTTTGACTAAAAGGCTATGCGCCGACACCAATTATTATGAAACATTTAATGCTCAGCATGTGCACATTGTTGATCTAGCTGAGACTCCCATTCAAAGATTTTCAGAGCTCGGCATCACAACGACTCAGACCAACTATGAGCTTGATCAAATAATTTTAGCAACAGGATTTGATGCCGTTACCGGAGCTCTTGTGAACATGAATATTAAAGGAGCTGAGGGGAGGACTCTCCGTGAAACTTGGGCCGATGGACCACGCACGAACGCTGGGCTCATGACTAATGGCTTTCCCAACATGTTCTTTGTAAACGGGCCTGGAAGTTGCACTGGATTTTTTAATCCCGTCCTAAATGTAGAATATCAGGGAGAGTGGTTTGGCGAATTGATTAGATATATGGATGAAAATGGGCATGAAAGGGTCGATTCAAGTTGCGAGGGAGATGCATATTGGGTAGATCACATGGCTGAAGTTGCAAGACCAACCCTATTTTGGAATTCCGAGAACTGGTATATCGGTGCAAACGTGCCCGGCAAATCGCGCGTGATGCTCCTATATTTAGGCGGTTTTCCTGCTTATAAGGAATATACGGGAGATCAATCGGCAAACGAATACCCCTCTTTTAATTTCTCTTAATTTAAGGCTTAGTAAGATGGCGACCAAATCCTTCATTGATCTCTCGATATCCATCGAGAATGGAGTAAAATCTGATCCGGACCGATATCTTCCAAAAATCGATTACGTTAGTCACAAGGATTCTTCTCAGGACCTTGTTGATTTCTTTCCCGGGGTGTCGCCCGATGATATGTTCAATGGTGAAGCCTGGGCTCTAGAAAACGTGTCTCTGACTACTCACAACGGGACACACTTAGATGCACCTTACCATTACGGATCTCAAATGAGAGATGGTAGTCCAACGATGACGATTGATGAGGTGCCCCTAGATTGGTGTTTCAGACCAGCGATCAAATTAGATTTTAGATCCAAGCCAGATGGTTACATTGTGACAGCTGACGATATTGAGGGCGAGTTAGACAGAATCGGTCATAAATTGTCTCCATTCGAGATTGTGCTCATGAATACGGGCGCCGGCAATATATTTGGCAGGGAGGAGTACGTTAATTCTGGTTGCGGATTCGGTCGTGCGGCTACCCTATATCTGTTGGAGAGAGGCGTCAAAGTGACGGGAACTGACGCTTGGAGTTGGGATGCTCCATTTGTTCACACTGCGCGACGATACGCGTCCACCAAAAATGCATCTATCATTTGGGAAGGTCATAAGGCTGGGCTTGATATTCCTTATTGTCATCTTGAGAAATTGCATAATTTGCACACTTTGCCTGATAAAGGCTTCATGGTCTCGTGTTTTCCCACAAAAATTAAAGGCGGTTCTGCTGGGTGGACGCGGGCAGTAGCCATCATTAACGCTGATTGACTATTTTTTTAAAGGATAATGGGGTGGAGCTCTTTTCCAACGCGATTTCGCCATGTTGCCAAAAAGTTAAGATGTGTCTTTATGAGTTAAATCTTACCTTTGATGAGCATGAAGTTTCACTCGACTCAAAGGAGAATCTTTCGACTTGGTTCAGAGGAATTAATCCTGATGCGACTTTACCTGCATTGAAGATTGGCGACAAGGTGATCAGTGACTCCACCCAGATATGCTTGCATCTCGCAAGAGAGTTTGGAAATGGTAGGCTAATGCCCAGTGATGTTAAGTCATATTCAAAAATGCTATCAATACTCGGGCTCCTAGATGAGAAACTGCACCCAGCGAGCGCGTGTCTACTCTGGCCGATGTGTATAAGGCCGAGTTTTTTAAAAATGGAGTACTCTTATGCCATTGAGTTAATAAAAGCCATACCTAATAAAGCTCGGCAAAGTCGTCAAAAAAGTTTGTTTCAAAAGGGCTTGGATGCTGATGAAGTTGCAGAGGGCGTAAAAACATATGAAGCTATTATGAGTGAGATTGATTTGGGTCTTCGTGATATGAATTGGTTGTCGGGAGATCATTTCGGCTTAGCAGACATCTCGCTCGCTCCCTATTTGCAGATATCAAAACAATTTGGTTGGGGAGACTTAATCTCGGAGTATCCCGCTCTCGAGGAACTTTTTTCAAGATTAAGCACTCGGCCGTCGTTCAAAAGGGGTGTCATGGATTCCATCTCCGGCGAGTCGCGAACTTCCATGCTAATTAAGGGTCGTGCAAAGAGCGCTAAAATTTATGGGCTAAGATAAATCAAAAAGGAGTTAGCAATACAAGCAAATTATAATCCTTTTAGGAAAAGTTGGACCCACGAGCTTAAAACAGAGGTATTGATTTAATGAAATTCGTCACTGTAAATTTGGAATCTACGGGTCACTCATCAACCGATTGGGTTGGGGTGTTACTGCCCGATTCAAGGTCTCAATCAGACTTGGTAGTCAATATACGCCAAGCAATAGAGGACCTTTTCCCGTCCGAAGACACGTGCAATTATGACGATATGATGAGTATTATTTATGCATCGGGCTATTCCATTCCTCTGGCGCAAAAAGTAATTGATGCTCTTGAGAGGGGCAATTTAATATCTAACTACGCAACTGAAGTTTCGCAGTTATCAATGCGATCTCCTATTCCACTTCCTCCGCAATTAAGAGATTGTCTGTTATTTGAGGAGCATCTCAGTAACGCTTATGCTGGACTCAGAAGTACTCGAGCGGCTATGGAGGATGATCCTGACGCTGCTCTGCTTCGTTATGAAAAGCAAGGTCTTTATCAGATACCGGATGTGTGGTACGAGTTGCCCTTGTATTACAAAGCAAACAGATTCTCTGTGATAGGACATCAGCAACCAATTGTTAAGCCTGATTATACAAATAAACTGGATTTCGAACTCGAATTTGGATGCTTCCTTGGTGAAGAGGTCAAAAATGTCACACCGGAAGAGGCAGAGGAGGCCATCTTTGGATATGCTATCTTTAATGACATGAGTGCGAGAGATATACAATCAAGGGAGATGCAAGGACAGCTGGGGCCCACAAAGAGTAAAGATTTTGATACTGGCAACGTCATTGGACCCTGCATCGTGACAAGCGACAGCATAGATCCTTATGACTGCGCTATGATTGCTAGAATTAATGGCAACGAGGTTTGCCGCGGTCACTCAAGCACAATATCTCGAACATTTGGAGAAGTGATAGCGTACATGTCGAAAAACGAAACCCTAATGCCGGGCGAGTTCATTGGATCAGGCACGGTTGGAGGGGGCTGCGGACTTGAGATTGGCACGTATCTTGATATTGGGGACACCATTGAATTAGAAGTAGAGGGCATCGGCGTTTTATCGAACAAAATTATTAGCGGCTGAGTCAAATGTTTCGGGAGTCGCAATAATTGGTTGAACCGATTGATGTTCTAAACTTCACGGTTTTAGGTGTAAACGTTGGCGCGTTCAGCCGCTGGGCGCTGGTACTTATAATGTTTGGTATGGGTTTAAACCTCATGCCAAAGCACTTTTATTATATTTTCAGTAACAGTAAGGCATTTTTCGCGGGCCTTTTGGGACAAATTCTCTTTCTTCCGTTAATTGCCTTAATGGTGGTTGCCATTTTTATGCCTTCACCTGAGGTGTCGGTAGGGCTGTTTATAATCGCCTGTTGTCCAGGTGCTGCTACCTCAAATTTTATCACCTATTTGGCAAGAGGTGAGTTGGCTCTCTCAATCTCACTGACAGCTGCTTCAGGAATAGTCACGATTTTTACTATCCCTTTAATTATAAACATGGCCTTACATTTTTTCGAATTTGCAGATACAAACATTCGCTTGCCGATTCTTACAACAATTTGGAATATTGCATCCCTCACTGCGGCTCCGGTTTTCGTTGGGATCATCGTGAATATGATTAATCCCGACGTGGCATTTCGGCTACAAAAGTTTGTAAGTTCACTTTCCTTTTTTGCGCTTCTCACAGTGATGTATTTGACTGCGATTGAGGTAAAATCTGAAATTTCATCGATTATAGAAATAGCTTTTGCACCCGTCTTTTTGATGAATACAGTCATGGTTTGCACTGGTTTACTTTTGGGCCAAGGTTTAAAACTGAGAAGAAAAGAAATAGTTACTCTCGGTGTTGAGGTGGGTTTTCAGAACTATATTCTGGCTATAGTAATCGCAATTGATTTGCTGGGAAGTTTTTTGATGTGCATTCCGGCCATTATTTACCTATTCTGCATGTATTTTTCTGCGAGTTTCCTTGTTGGTTGGTCATTAGTTTACGGTTTAGAAAATTGATCAAACAGCAAGATTTTGGTGCCATTTAGAAGACGCGCAGCTTTAATCTCTTTGAAGTATGCAGAGGTGTAAACGGCTGGTGCTAACGTGATTTGTTTGAAGAGGCTGCTGTTTTTTTTGTTAACCGCGAGACCGATAGAGAGCCCCCAGAGCTTAATGGTTCTCTTAAATCTTTTGTGCTCCTAAACATCAGTCTATCAGTTAACTTACGGATTAAAAAGTGCGTGAGACGCAGTGAA
>PCDB01000040.1:27229-113874 GCA_002591625.1 Porticoccaceae bacterium | reverse complement strand
GATGTTTCAATTCCCTTTTCGCGGCCTCTCGAATATTCCATTCTGCCTCTTGAGGAAAGAATTACATCGGCAGCGCTTAAAACCATTGAGAATGTATAGTGAGTGAAAACGGAAAAGTCTTTGAGTGGCGCGTGTCTGACGAGTTATGTCCAACTGAAGAGGATTCCGGCAGCATAGTGCTATGGATTCTTTCCGACGGCGCAAAAATCAATCAAGGCGATATAGTTGCGGAGTTTATGGTACAAAAAATTACACATGAACTGCAGGCTCCAGCGTCTGGGATTTTGCATATTAAGCTGGAGCCTGAAATAGAGGCCTATAAAGGAGACTTGCTAGCCCTAATCCTCATGTGATCATGTGCTGTTTAACGAGAGGTTTTTTAGTGCCAATATTTTCAAATTAATGCGGCAATTACTGCCACCCTTGGGTTATAAATTCAGAGAAAGCTAATACAATTTTGAACAAAACATTCGCCATAGTTGGACCGAAAGTTGATATTGCATACGACGAAGGGGCAATTGATGCGTTTATGGCAACTGCAATTGAAAAAAATCCCTCATTGGCCAGAGACTATCAAGTTAGGTGGATTGGTCTTGACGACACAACCACCATGCAGATTATTGATTTTATTAAGTCAGGGCAAAAAAAAGCAACCTTTACTTTGCCATGGATCAACAAGCGCAAGAGTTGGTCTGACGCGCACTCTGGCATGCCAATTGTGCTCTTGTCAACGAATGGTGATCCAATGTTAGTGGTGCAGATTACTAAGGTTTTGAAGACTAGATTTGGTTCTATAGATAGCTCTATCTCTGGTTTAGATGGGCCGCCAGTCAGAGATCTTGATGTTTGGATCAAATTGCATACGACTTATTGGAACGAGGTGCTTCAGGAATATGGATTGGTTTGTTGCGACGATATGCCAGTCCACGTTGAAAAATTTAAACTCGCCTACCCGCCTTAATTCTGTTTATCGTTGGTAATTGGGTAAAGTACTGCGCTTTGCTCCGAAACGTATTTCTCCCCCTCTGAACCCCCCTCCTCTTCAGCTAGTCTGGGTCTACCCGCCAATTAGTCCTAATGTGTTATGATTGTCGAAAATGTGGTCGAGAAAAAAGCTTTTTACGGTGAGTTGAAAATTGTCCAGATTTTGCGGGTGAAGTTAGGGTCGTCAGTTCGCGTTAAAATTCCCTAACAACATAGTTTGAATATAGGATTTTCTGGATAAGGTGATAAAGCTATTTAATGAAGTCAATACTGAGAGCATTGCGATATGGCAGGTTGATAAGAAATGTTTATACCAAAAGATTTGTTAAGTACGGTAGCCAACCGGCAGGAATCTTTTGGTCTAATAAACAACGACAAATTAGTCGGTTTAAGATAATTCTTGATCAAATATTGTTTGTTCGACCCAAGGGCTCAGTGAGCATTGCAGACGTGGGTTGCGGATATGGAGCGATGCTGCGCTTTATTCGGGAAAACAAAGCTTACAACAGACTCATCTATAGCGGATACGATATAAACCCAATGCTGATTAAAGCTTGTAAAAGCGACGCTCGTTTGCCGTCACGGCATTTTCATATTGGAGAGCGTCCAGTAAATTCGGTTGATTTCTCTGTTATGTCTGGTACGTATAATATGGCAGTAACTTCTGACGTAGATGATTGGGAAGAATATTTTTTTGGCTGCCTTGAAAGCTGCTGGAAATATTCTCGCAGGGGAATGGTATTTAACCTTTTGAGTGCGGAAAAGTCTCACATTAGTGACGGTANGCTTTATTATGCTAACGTTCAAAGAATTCGCGGCTATTGCAAGACAAACTTCGGNGTGACTAGAGTTCTTCGAGAGCCGCNTTTGCCCTCNGATGTAACTTTTNTGGTGACTCGGGATTAGNACAAACTTTTAGGGNNGCTGATGGGNAAATTNTTAGCCGGTTTCTTTGGATGGATGCTAGGCGGTCCGATTGGTGCAATTATAGGNGTAATTGTAGGACATCAATTTGATCGAGGTCTAGGTTTATATTTAAGNCCAATCTCTANGGAAGAGAGAAATCGCGTTAACCAAAGCTTTTTCACNACGCTTTTTAAANTGTCCGGNCACCTAGCTAAAGCCGACGGCCACATTTCNACATCAGAGATAAGTCAAGCTGAAGANATGATGCGTCGAATGGGTTTGGANGCGCATCGTCGCAAAGACGCAATATCNNTATTTAAGGCTGGAGCAGNGACAGATTTTTCTCTGGATGAAACTTTAGCCTCCTTTNGTNACATTTGTGGTCATTACAANAACCTTAAGCTTCAAATAATTAAATANCTTGTTTCGTTGGCTATAGCAGATGAAATACTGGATGAATCTGAAGAGNAAATATTACGTCGNATAGCAAGTGCATTAGACTTTCCGANCAGCANNATCGACCAAATTTTCAGCATGATCGGAGCTCAGGAAAGTTTNGGAAAGAATGCANAATCTGATTCCAATTCATGCCGAATCGATATGGCCTACTCGGCACTGGGCNTTGCAAGNACNAGCTCTAATATGCAAGTGAAAAAAGCTTACCGAATGCTCATTAGCGAGAATCATCCCGACAAGCTAATNGGTCAAGGGATGCCAGATGATATGATCCAATTGGCGACTGAGAGAACNCAAGAGATTCAAGCNGCCTANGANATTATCGTTAAATCTCGGGATCAANAGGCCTAGAATNATGGTTANGGTATTCATGAAANTATTTAATGANGCTCGGTCGTGTTGACCTTNAGGCNTCCTCTTTCTATAATGCGCCNCCATTCTGGGTAAGCTTTANAANCCATTGTGTTCTTGTTGATGCGGGATGGAGCAGTCTGGTAGCTCGTCGGGCTCATAACCCGAAGGTCGTTGGTTCAAATCCAGCTCCCGCTACCAAGAGTGGAAAGNAAAGGCCCTGTGCGTTNTNAAGATGTTTNATGATACAGACACTANTNNTTTTANCGANGTAATGTATTGTNAACGTCGATTCCGTCACTAAGGGAAGAGACTTTTATAGGTTTTTTCTTTTGTATNTAGAAAATGGGCTGTNAGCCCATTTTTTTTTGTAGTTTTTTGAGGAGTGAGTAATTGAGTTTGGGAACTGGCGCATTGAAAGAATTGCTGANACCAGTTGTGATGTCTATGGATTGTNAATTATGGGGTNTCGAATTTTTTACTTATCGCAATCAACAGACCTTGAGAATCTATATTGACAAANAAAAAGAGAATGTNAATATCGATGATTGTGAACGCGTCAGTAGGCAATGTGCAAGCGTTCTAGACGTGGAAAATATGATTACTGAAAAATATGTTTTGGAAGTTTCCTCGCCGGGNATTGANAGGCCACTTATGGAGTTGGAGCATTTTGAGCAGTATCTGGGAAGTAAAATAGAGTTAAAACTGCGTTTTCCGCTTGANGGAAGGAAAAACTTTAAGGGNTTTCTGAAACAAGTGGATGGCCATGACATTGTCNTTGCAGGTTCAGACGAAGACTATTGTTTTGTTTTTGAAACTATAGACAANGCAAATTTAGTGCCTAATTTATAGGTGCTNTNGGGGTAGCACAAATGAGTAGAGAAATATTAATGGTTGCGGAGGCTGTCTCAAATGAGAAAGGGGTNGACAGNGANGTNATCTTTGAGGCAATGGAAGAAGCGCTNGCCACTGCTACTAAGAAACGCTTTGAAGAAANGGCCAACATTCGAGTTTCTATCGATAGATCGACTGGCGAGTATGAAACCTTTCGTTGGTGGGAAGTCGTGGCGGATGATGTTNTGGCCGAGTTGGGCACNCAGTTNACTACAGAGGAAGCNAAGGAAAAAGAGTCNAAACTNNCNGTGGGTGATATTTATCAAGAACAAGTTGAAAATGAAGCGTTTGGGAGAATTGCNGCACAACTTGCAAAGCAAGTAATTGTTCAAAGAGTTAGAGACGCAGAACGNGAACTAGTCATAAATCGCTANAGACATCGTATNGGNGATCTNATAAANGGCACAGTCAAAAAGGTTACCCGNGATCATATCATNGTCGATTTTGGGGATAACGCAGAGGGATTGCTNCCCCGCGAAGAGTTAGTTGGCCGNGAGATCTTNAGAGTAAATGACCGAACTCGCACTATNCTGACGGGTATAAGAGATGATAGNCGTGGGCCNCANTTAATGGTGTCGAGGATTTCTCCAGAAATGCTCATCCAGCTATTTAGGATCGAGGTNCCAGANATTGCTGAGGGTGTAATCGAAATTAAAGGTGCTGCNAGAGANCCAGGACAACGCGCAAAAATNGCGGTCAANAGTAAAGATGCGCGAATAGATCCAGTTGGNGCNTGCGTAGGAATGCGCGGAGCNAGAGTTCAAGCTGTTTCTGGTGATCTTGATGATGAAAGAGTAGACATTGTTCTTTGGGATGACAATCCCGCCCAATTAGTNATTAACGCAATGTCCCCAGCTGAAGTTGGGTCNATTGTTGTNGATGAAGATGCCCATTCTATGGATGTTGCNGTTGAANCTGACAATCTNGCTCAAGCCATTGGAAAAGGCGGGCAAAATGTTCGTCTGGCCTCAGAACTNACTGGNTGGAACATTAATGTTATGACNCTCGAAGACGCNGAGGAAAAGCANCTTCAAGAAGCNTCGGACGTTGTCGAAAGTCTAATGNGAGGACTGGATATTGATGAAGATGTGGCGATAGTGCTTGTTGAAGANGGATTCACAAGTNTTGAGGAGGTTGCCTATGTCCCGCTTGAAGAAATGAGTGCGATTGAGGGNTTTGATGAAGGAATAGCTGAAGAGCTTCGTTCCAGAGCTAAAGATGCTTTGCTNACAATGGCATTAGTTAGCGAAGAGCAATTAACGAANACACCTCCCGCTGAAGACTTATTGAATATGGAAGGAATGGATCANNATCTTGCATATAAGCTGGCGGCAATAAAGATTGTTACAATGGAAGATCTNGCAGAGCAGGCCGTNGACGATATATTGGAATTAGAGGGTGTCGATGAGGAGAGGGCAGCTGCGTTAATTATGACNGCCCGAGCTCCTTGGTTTGAGGGCGATAGCAATTAATAAGAAAAGCTTTTTTGGGGAACAAAAATGGCTCAAGTGACCGTCGATAAATTAGCCCAAACGGTTGGCACTTCNGTTGATCGTCTTCTCAAACAGATGAAAGAAGCAGGGTTGNCTCATTCNAGTGCTGATGACTCGGTNTCCGATGAAGAAAAGCAGACACTTCTTGGTTATCTTAAGGGTCTTCATGGGGCNGTCGCGATCGAACCGAAAAAAATTACNCTACGGCGCAAGACATTAACTACGCTCAGGTCCGCNAATCGAAAGACTGTAAATATTGAGGTTCGAAAAAAGCGAACCTATGTCAAGCGTAGCGACGATGAGAATAACTCTNCTGACAAAANAGCNATNTCGGAATCNGCGGANACTGNTGCGGNGGCGGTTGGATCGTCAGTTGCNNCCTCAGCAACTGACGAGATTGAAGCCAAACGAGTNGCGGCGATTGAAAGNCGTATTAAAGCAGAGGAGGAAGAAAAAAAGAAAGCTGAGGAAGNAATNCAANCAAAAGNAGAGNAAACTGAAAAGTCGGAATCGACTATNAATNNAGAGGGTNCNAGTACCANTAAGNCTGATCGCTCAACTAGGATACCTGTTGACCCGCAGCCTGTGATTGATTCTGCGCCAGAGAAAGGGCGTCGCTCCAATAGGAAGGTTGACGATGATGACATAATGCGTCGNGCNAAACGCCCAATCGGAAAAAGTGCCAAGAAGAAACCACGGTTAGTAATGGATGAAGTGGCTGATGAAGGACGAAAAAAAATGCGTCTTAAATCAGGCATTGCNGCNCCNCTNAAGATAGATAATAANCATACTTTTCAAAAACCAACCNAAAANATCATTCTNGAGGTTAGCATTCCGAATGAGATNACTGTTGCGCAACTTGCATCTAATTTAAATATTAAGGCTGGNGTNGTGGTAAAGGAACTCATGAAACTCGGGCTTTCAGTTTCGATNAATGAGAACATAGANCAAGAGACTGCTTTNTTACTGGTGGAGGAATTAGGTCACACGCCAGTAGCNGCTGTTGATGAGAATATTGAGACTGAGTTGGCGNAGCANTTTGATCTTCATAGGGAATCTGGNAAAGAGGCGCCAAGAGCNCCAATNGTTACTGTTATGGGTCATGTTGATCATGGCAAGACCTCNTTATTGGATTATATNCGTGAGACTCATGTAGCNTCTGATGAGGCNGGTGGCATAACTCAGCATATTGGTGCATATCACGTTCGCACTTCAAAAGGAATGGTCACNTTTCTTGATACNCCGGGACATGCTGCNTTCACAGCAATGCGNGCCAGAGGNGCTAAAAGTACNGATGTTGTTATTCTTGTTGTAGCTGCTGATGATGGAGTTATGCCGCAGACAGAAGAGGCNATTCAGCATGCGAAAGCAGCNGATGTGCCAATAATTGTGGCGTTAAATAAAATNGACAANGAGAACGCCGANCCTGAAAAAGTTATGACTGAATTGGGCGCTAAAGATGTAATTCCTGAAGAATGGGGCGGCGACACACAATTCNTAAGAGTATCGGCNCAAACCGGTGANGGTATTGATGANTTGTTGGAGGCGATACTTTTGCAATCTGAATTGCTTGAATTGACTGCGGTTTATGATGGGCCTGCGAGTGGNGTGATAGTTGAATCTCGCATTGACAAAAGNCGAGGNGTGATTGCTACCGCTTTGGTCCANCAAGGTAATCTATGNAAGGGCGATTTTATGCTGGCTGGAGAGACCGTTGGCAAGATTCGCGCAATGACCAACGAGGCTAAACAATCNATTTCTGAGGCTGGCCCNTCTATACCNCTCGAGATTTTGGGTTTGGACGATGCNCCNAATGCNGGGGATGAATTCTTTGTCGTTTCAGATGAGCGAAAAGCAAAGGAAATTGCTGAGGTAAGACACGATCGGGCTAAAGCCGAGCGCAATANNAGGCAACAAGCAATAAAATTGGAGAATATGTTTTCTGATGTCTTGGAGAANNCNGCANATAATTTGAGAGTNGTAGTTAAGNCTGATGTNCGAGGATCACTTGAAGCCCTTACCGGNGCGCTTAANGACTTCGCGACTGACGAAGTTGCGGTAGATATCGTTGCATCGGGCATNGGGGGTATNACNGAGTCTGATATTAACTTGGCGATAACTACCGGTGCTATTGTTTTAGGTTTTAACGTGCGTATGAGCACCGGAGCACGCTCTCTATCAGAGAAGGAAAAAGTCGAGGTTCGATATTACAGCGTAATATATAACTTGTTGGATGAGGTTAAGCAAGCGTTGTCAGGAATGCTGTCGCCTGAATCTCGTGAGACGATCGTTGGCGTTGCAGAAGTGAGGGATATATTTAAGTCACCTAAATATGGACTAATTGCTGGCTGTATGGTCTTAGAGGGGACTGTGCATCGAAGCAAACCGATTCGTGTGCTACGGGATAATGTAGTGATATTTCAGGGAGAGTTGGAATCATTAAGGCGTTTCAAGGATGATGCTCATGAAGTTCGAAATGGAATGGAGTGCGGAATTGGGGTCAGAGATTACAATGATGTACGTGTTGGAGACTCGATAGAAGTGTATGACATAACTAAAGTCCAAAGATCACTTTGATCAAAGGGTCTTAAACTATATGCCACAAGAGTACGCGAGGATAGATCGAATATCTGATGCCATCAGGAAGGAATTAGCGATGCTGATTAGACAATCAGTCCGTGATCCTCGGATAGGTATGGTAAACATTAATGACGTCGAGCTGAGTAAAGATTATAGCTCTTGCAAAGTGTATATTGGTTTCATTGGTTTTAGGGCAGAAGCCGAAATCAAGGAGGCCATTATTGCTTTGGGCAAAGCGGCAGGATATCTTCGAAGTCTTCTGGCAAAAAGAATTCAATTGCGCATAACTCCTCGAATTAGTTTTTTATATGATGATACGGTTGATGAAGGTATGAAGCTCGAGGCCCTTATAGAAGATGCGTTGAGAAGGGACCAACTTTTAAATGAAAAAAACGAGCTTAAACCTGGTTAAAACACCTCGCCGCAGAAAAAAGATTAATGGTGTCTTTATCCTTTCAAAGCCAAGCGGGATTTCTTCCAATCAGGCGCTTCAACGTGTTAAAAGAGTTTTTGATGCTGAAAAAGCTGGACATACGGGCAGTCTAGACCCTATGGCGACAGGCGTCTTACCAATTTGCTTAGGTGAGGCAACCAAATTTAGTCAATATCTCTTGAATGCCGATAAAAGCTATAGAGCCACATTTTCATTGGGAATCAAAACAGATACCGGAGATAGTGACGGTAAAATTGTGTCCATTGAAGACACAAATGGTGTGGATTTCGGAAAGTTGCAGCATGCGACAGAAAAGTTCTTAGGACAAATTAGACAAGTTCCGCCGATGTACTCGGCGATTAAAAGACAAGGCACACCGCTATATAAACTGGCTAGACAAGGAATAAAAGTAGATAGGGAACCGAGAATAGTACATATTCACAAGTATCAAATCGAACGGTTTATAAAAAAACCGATCCCAGAACTAGATGTAGATATTCGTTGCAGTAAAGGCACTTATATCCGTGCACTTGCCGAGGAATTGGGGTCAATACTTGGATGCGGGGCTCATGTCAGTCGTTTGGACCGATACTCGGTGGGACCTTTTGATGAAAGAGACGCCATATCCCTTGGTTACTTGGAAAAGATTGAAAAGACTGGCAATAGGGAATTGCTGGAATCAATTCTGTGCCCCGTGGATGCTGGTATTATGAGTTATCCAAAAGTTAACTTGGATGCCGCACAAATGAGCGACTTAACTAATGGACAGTCAGTATTATTATCTCAGTGCTTTATCACTGGGCAAGAAGCGGATATAGTGCGCGTCTTTGACGAAAATCAGAATTTTATGGGAGTCGCACAAATAACCGGCGATAATTCAATCAAGCCCAAAAGGCTGATCGCTAAATGAATAAGGGGTGATAACCTATTAAAGGTTTGCCGGCAATTTAGTTCAGGTTCAACCAGTTCTCCTGTAAGTACGCGCGGGAATATCTGGATTATTATGTTTCGGGCGTACTGGAGAGAATCATCATGGCGTTAAACACGGAAGAAAAGGCAGCAATCATTAGTGAGCATGGTTCGGGTAAAAATGATACAGGATCCCCAGAAGTGCAAGTGGCTCTGCTCACACAGAATATCAATAAACTCCAGACTCATTTCGGAAACCATAAAAAGGATCACCACTCAAGGCGCGGTCTGATTCGAATGGTGAATCAGAGGCGAAAATTATTGGACTACCTCAAGGCAAAGGATTCCGAAAGATATCGTAAATTGATCAAAAAGCTTGGGCTACGTCGCTAGTAATTGCCCAAGTATCGTTTAGACTAAAACTTAAGTATTAGCCAGGGTATAAGGGAAATGGTGCCTTAATTGAAGAATCAATCAAACGAGAGGCAACCATTCGGTCGTGCGAGATGCCTCCTTAGATTCTGAAATGGGTCGGAAACGCATGTATTTATTAATAAATAAAAGGTTAAAAAATGGAAGTTATTGTAAAAAAGTTTAAATATGGAAAAAATGAGGTGATTATAGAAACTGGCCGTGTAGCGCGACAAGCCACTGGAGCGGTGCTGGTCTCGGTGGATAATACATCAGTCCTTTGCACGGTAGTTGGAGCAAAAGAAGCCAAATCAGGAGCTGACTTTTTTCCGCTCGGAGTGCACTATCAAGAAAAGGCATATGCTGCTGGTAAGATTCCCGGAGGTTTTTTTAAACGCGAGGGACGTCCCAGCGAAAAGGAAACTTTGACATCTAGATTAATAGATCGCCCGATTAGACCTCTTTTCCCAGAGGGGTTCAAAAATGAAGTTCAAGTAGTCTGTACGGTAGTATCGGCAGAAAAAGATATCGATCCTGATATCGCTGCTATGATTGGCACGTCTGCTGCATTGGCCATTTCAGGTATACCTTTTAATGGCCCCATAGGGGGTGCACGCGTGGCATACAGTGCAAACGATGAGTATATATTAAACCCGTCATATAGCGAACTTGAATCCTCAAGCTTGGACATGGTAGTGGCGGGCACCCGGGATGCAGTTTTGATGGTTGAGTCGGAGGCAGACGAACTGTCAGAGGACATTATGCTTGGAGCTGTGTTATTCGCGCATCAGGAGATGCAAACAGTCATTACTGTTATCCAGCAGCTAGCAGATGAAATTGGAAAATCCAGATGGGAATGGCAAGCTGAAACTGAAAATAACGATTTTATCAAGGCTCTAAAGGGCCTGGTTCATGATGATCTTGAGGCTGCTTATCAGATTATTGACAAGCAAACTCGGGTATCACGTGTTAATGATCTAAAACAAGTTGCTGTAAAAGAACTATCTTCAGAGACTGAGATTCCTGAAGACTCCGTTAAGGAGGCGTTCAAAAACTTAGAAAAAAACATAGTTCGAGGGCGGATTATTCGCGGGGAGAAACGAATTGATGGTCGGGACACATCGACAGTGCGCCAGATTGAAGTGGAAGTGGATGTCTTGCCGCGGGTCCACGGATCTGCATTATTTACCCGGGGAGAAACGCAAGCTATTGTAGCCGCAACACTTGGTTCTGCCCGAGATGCGCAAATGATCGATGCACTTGAAGGGCGGCGAGACGACCCATTCATGCTGCATTATAATTTCCCTCCTTATTCTGTAGGAGAATGCGGACGACTTGGGTTTACAAGTAGGCGTGAGGTGGGTCATGGCCGATTGGCACGTCGTGGTATTGCAGCTGTCATGCCTTCGCAAGACGAATTTCCTTATTCTGTGCGTGTCGTATCGGAAATAACTGAATCTAATGGCTCCAGTTCTATGGCGTCAGTCTGCGGCTCTAGTTTGGCTCTGATGGACGCAGGAGTGCCTCTTAAAGCGCCCGTCGCAGGCATAGCTATGGGACTAGTTAAGGAGGACGACCAGTTTGCTGTATTGACTGATATTTTGGGGGATGAGGATCATTTGGGGGACATGGACTTCAAAGTTGCTGGCACTAGTGAGGGAATCACAGCTTTGCAAATGGACATTAAAATAGATGGTATTACTGAGGAGATCATGGAGATTGCTCTGGATCAAGCCAAAGATGCTCGCTTATATATTCTCGATAGAATGAACAAAGTTCTTGCTGTGGGACGAGAGGAAGTGGCGGAATCTGCTCCTCGGATGGGCTTAATGCAGATCCACTCGGACAAAATCCGAGATGTTATTGGCAAAGGCGGCGCAACTATCCGAGCTCTGTGCGAGGAAACTAACTCTACGATAGATATCACTGATGACGGAGCGGTAAAAATTTACGCTGATGACAATAATGGCTTGCAGGCGGCTATAGATGCAATTAGTGCTATTGTTGCAGAGCCCGAACCAGGCGCTATTTACGATGGTAAAGTGGTCCGAATAGTAGATTTCGGTGCCTTCGTAAACTTCATGCCGGGTACTGATGGACTCGTGCACATATCACAGATTGCTAAAGAACGAGTAAACAAGGTAACAGATCACCTGTCTGAGGGCCAAAATGTTCGTGTGAAAGTAATAGATATTGATAATCGTGGTCGTGTTAAATTATCAATAAAAGAAGCGAACATAGAAGATGCGGAACCGATCGGGGGAGCCTAAAAGCCCGTCTGGCCGCCGTCGCGAGATAAGTTGAAGTACTCATTAGTCAGCGAAAAGAATTTTTCCGAGATCTCGCGAGCTGAGACATCTCAGATGCGTGCCTGAGGGTGGTTTCGGTTATCGTTGCTCCACCCAGCATGCGGGCAAGCTCCTCTACACATTGCTTTTGATCAAGTTCCTCAATTGTTGAGGTGGTATCGTTCCCATCTACAATCTTTCTAACCCGATAATGGGCGTCTGCGTGCGCGGCGACCTGAGCTTGATGTGTTATACTAAGGATCTGACCTTTTTCTCCCAAGGTCTTCAATAAAATACCTATCGTGTCCGCAGTTGCCCCTCCAATTCCCACATCGACCTCGTCAAAAATAAGTGTGGGGATATGCGAATTCTGGGCAGCTACTGCTTGTATAGCTAGACTTATTCTCGACAATTCTCCACCGGAGGCAATCTTATTCAACGATCGGTAAGGTTGGCCTTTTGCAGTCGAAATGACGAACTCTACTTCCTCGAGTCCACTAGGTTTCGCCGCTAAATCTTTGACAGGCTTCAGTATAATAGAAAATCTTGCTTCTTTCATCGAGAGATGTCTGAGTTTTTCGTTAATTTCCTCTGCCATCCCATCTAATGCATTTGATCTGATTTCGCTGAGCTTAGATGCAGATTTGTGGAAGTTTTCTCTCTGCTCTGTTATTCGGTCTTTTAAGTCGAGTATTTTTCGCTGGTTAAGATTTAGACTGGCGAGTTCCTGTTTTAGACTTTCATTAACCCCTAACAGCTCATCTGGTCTCACTTTATGTTTGCGAGATAGTTGAAAAATTGAAGCGAGTCGTTGATCTACCTCGGATAACCGCTCTGGGTCAACAGAGAAATGATCAACGGAAATTTCAATTTCTCTTGCAGCCTCTTCCACTTGGATCAAACTGCTTCTGAGCATTTCCTCGACATGGGCGAGCTCAGATGGTTTCTCGGGTAGGCTCATTGATATTGATAGTGCTTGGTTGAGGTTGTCTCGAATGTTGCACCCTTCGTTATGGGAACAGAGCATCAGGATTTGGCGGCAATCTTTGATGATTTGTTCCGCATTAGCTAGTCTTCGTTGTTCAGCTTCAAGTTTACCAATCTCGTTATTCTCCAATTTTAGCATTTCGAGCTCATTAATTTGATATTGGAGTAATTCAACTTGTGATGAGTCGACATCGGCTTTGGTTTCAAGAGAGCGCAGTTTTCTTTGAGCTGCCTCTAATGCCATATATTCTTGTCTAACTTCTCTAGCTAAGGTGCTTGCCTCAGCATATTCATCCAGCAGTCGTTTATGGGTGCTGCGATGAAGAAGTGATTGGTGCTCATGCTGATTATGGATATCTACCAGTATGCTGCCTATATCTTGCAATTGTTGCATCGTGCATGGATCGCCATTAATGTAACCGCGGGAGCGACCTTCAGCTTTGAATAATCGGCGTAGGATACAAGTAGTATCTGCCTCAAAATCTCGCTCACTCAACCACTTCAATGCAAGAGGAATTTCGGAAACCTCAAATTGTGCACTAACTTCGCTTATGTTTTCTCCAAATCGAATGGCTTCGGTATCTGCGCGACTTCCCAGAGCCATCGACAGAGCTTCGAGGACCAAGGACTTTCCTGCTCCAGTTTCTCCGCTGATCGCTGTGAACCCTCGCGAAAATTCTATTTCCAAGTTTTCGACTAGAGTGTAATTTTTGATATGAAGAGATATTAACAATTTTTTGGGTTCCAAGTCTTAGGATCTTATACACGGACGCANGGTTTTAGGCAATCGCTTGAAAGTAAATAGTTTGACCCCATATCNTNCAATAAGTCAATGTGTCCCGAGCAACTAGAATAAGAGAGGAANTAGCTGTGTCCAAAGATCTAGAGACAGGCAACGAGGATCAACCGGAAGATCTTTCCCCAGACGACCTTGAGCCTGCGGTTGAAGAGTTGTCATCAGATAAGGATCAATTACAGAGAGAGTTGGAAGAAGCCAATGATCAACTGCTGAGAATGAAGGCGGAAGTTCAAAATATTCGTCGCAGAGCTCAGCGAGATGTTGAAAATGCGCATAAATTCTCGCTTGATAAATTTGTGACAGCACTGCTGCCAGTTGTTGATAATATGGAGCTAGCTCTCGGTTCAGTTGATGCCGAATCGCGAGTCGACGATGCCGTATGCGAGGGATTGGAGTTGACCCTAAAAAGCTTTATAGCCGTTTTAGAAGACTTTCATGTTTTGCAGATTGACCCGGCGGGGCAGCCTTTTGATGCCGNGTTACATCAAGCTGTAAGCATGATTCCAAATGATGACCTTGAGCCTAACACAGTAATTGATGTCTTCCAAAAGGGCTATACATTAAGCGGAAGACTCGTACGACCTGCAATGGTAACTGTTTCAAACGCATCATAGGGCTTGAAATT
Organism: Porticoccaceae bacterium; assembly: GCA_002591625.1. Classification (GTDB taxonomy): domain Bacteria; phylum Pseudomonadota; class Gammaproteobacteria; order Pseudomonadales; family Porticoccaceae; genus TMED48. The sequence goes on along the minus strand of PCDB01000040.1, from coordinate 99,758 downwards.
GTGCAATTTGCACCCAAATACACCAACGATCAATAGCAAAATCCGACACATTTGCTGAAAATTAATATAGGAGATTCACGGCATGGGGAAAATTATAGGGATAGATCTCGGCACTACTAATTCTTGCGTTGCCGTTTTAGAAGGAGATAAGCCAAAGGTTATTGAAAACGCCGAAGGTGCCCGCACGACTCCCTCAGTCGTGGCCTATGTCGATGATGGGGAAATTTTGGTAGGGCAATCAGCCAAACGTCAGGCCGTTACTAACCCCACAAACACTNTTTATGCGGTTAAGAGGCTCATCGGTAGAAGGTTTGAAGATGATGTCGTTCAGAAAGACATAAAGATGGTGCCATACAGCATCGTAAAGGCGGATAACGGGGATGCTTGGGTGGAAATACAGGGAGATAGTAAGGCTGCGCCTCAAATATCTGCGGAGACCCTGAAAAAAATGAAGAAAACCGCAGAGGATTATCTTGGGGAGTCCATTACCGAAGCGGTTATAACCGTGCCTGCGTACTTTAATGATTCCCAACGACAGGCCACAAAAGACGCAGGGCGTATTGCGGGATTGGATGTCAAACGAATTATTAATGAGCCCACGGCGGCTGCTTTAGCTTATGGTATCGATAAAGTATCTGGGGATCGGGTGGTAGCGGTGTATGATCTGGGAGGAGGCACCTTCGATATTTCGATTATTGAAATTGCCGATGTTGACGGGGAAACTCAGTTTGAGGTNTTGGCAACAAATGGTGATACGTTTCTTGGCGGTGAAGACTTTGATTTGAGTCTCATAGATTATTTGTCCTCTGAATTCAAGCAAGACAGTGGTATTGATTTGCATGGAGATCCATTGGCAATGCAGCGCCTGAAGGAGGCAGCTGAGAAGGCAAAGATTGAACTTTCCTCGAGTCAACAGACGGAAGTAAANCTTCCTTATATAACTGCTGACTCTTCGGGACCAAAGCACTTGGTGGTGAAATTAACCAGAACGAANTTGGAATCGTTAGTAGAGGACCTGGTGGAACGCTCTCTTGGTCCTTTAAAGATTGCTTTGAAAGACGCCGGGAAATCAGCCTCTGATATAGATGAGATAATTCTGGTGGGTGGTCAGACCAGGATGCCATTGGTTCAAGACAAAGTAACCGCATTTTTTGGTAAAGAACCTCGAAAGGATGTAAATCCTGATGAAGCGGTAGCGGTGGGAGCGGCCCTACAAGGCGCTGTATTGGCGGGAGATGTTACCGATGTTTTGCTTTTGGATGTAACACCCTTAAGTCTTGGTATTGAAACGATGGGCAGTGTTGCGACACCCGTAATTGAAAAGAACACGACCATTCCCACTAAAAAGTCTCAGATCTTTTCAACGGCTGACGACAACCAGACAGCCGTGACCATCCACGTTGTCCAAGGTGAACGAAAACAGGCGGCGCAAAATAAATCTCTGGGTCGCTTCGACTTGGCGGATATACCACCCGCACCTAGGGGAATGCCTCAGATTGAAGTCACTTTTGATATCGATTCGAACGGTATCTTGAATGTCAGTGCGAAAGACAAAGCCACGGGAAAGGAGCAATCTATCGTCATTAAAGCGTCGTCGGGGCTTTCGGAGGAAGAAATACAGTCTATGGTGCGTGATGCGGAGGCAAATGCGGAGGACGATAAAAAGTTTGAGGAGTTGGTGCAGGCTAGAAATGCTGCGGATGGTCTAGCGCATGCCGCTCAAAAAACACTGCAAGAGGCTGGCGATAAGGCGGATCCGGAAGAGAGGACCGCTATAGAAGATGCCATTAAATCAGTTGAGGAAGCCGTTCAAGGGGACGATAAAGAGAAGATTGACAAGGCGGCTCAAAAACTTTCTGAGGTGTCGGGCACCTTAGCGCAAAAATTATATTCTGAGCAGGCTCAAGAAGCTCAAAATGAAGCCAACCCCGATTCACCCAATGATCCGGCCGATGATGCGATGGACGCGGAGTTTGAGGAAGTTAAAGAAGATACCAAATAGAGCTAATTTTCTGAAATAATTGGCTTTCTTTGGGCGCGGGCCAAGGCTCGCGCCCTTTNATATATGGGCTGCATTGCGTAGTAATATTATCCAGAAGCAAAAGGCGTGTTATGTCAAAGCGTGATTACTATGAAGTACTAGGAGTGAACCGGGACGCCTCGGCGGATGAGATCAAGAAAGCATTTCGACGCGTGGCTATGAAGCATCACCCTGACCGTAATCCTGACAATAAACAGGCGGAAGAAAAGTTTAAAGAAGCTCAGGAAGCCTATGAAATTCTGAGTGATGATGAGAAGCGAAGCAATTTTGATAGGTTTGGCCATGCATCGACGAATCAATCTGGTTCTGGTAGCGCTGCCTTCAGTGATATATTCGGGGACGTCTTTGGCGACATTTTTGGTGGCGGCTCTGCCGGTCGGGGCGCCCCGTCACGTGGCTCAGATTTGCGCTACGACTTGCATTTGGAACTTGAAGACGCTGTTCGTGGAAAAACGGTAGAGATCGAAATACCAACGATGGAAAGTTGTATGGCTTGCGATGGGTCTGGTGCTAGAAAAGGGTCCTCGCCTAAGACATGCAATTCTTGCCAAGGCGCCGGTCAAGTGAGGATGCAACAAGGCTTTTTTTCTGTTCAGCAAACTTGCCCGAAATGTCGGGGTCGCGGTCAAATGATTACAGATCCATGCGGCGACTGTCATGGTCAGGGCGTAAAAGAAAAGCGAAACACATTNTCCGTCAAAATTCCTGCTGGTGTAGATACTGGTGACAGGATCAGACTGGCAGGTAAAGGAGAGGCTGGACCTCAAGGTGGGGCAAACGGGGATCTATATGTTCAGATCGGTGTTGCTAAGCATAATATATTTGTTCGGGACGGGGCTAACCTTCACTGTGATGTGCCCATTAGTTTTTGCCAAGCTGCTCTTGGAGGAGAGTTGGAAGTTCCAACCCTGTCAGGAAGAGTCAAATTGAAAATTCCCTCTGAGACACAAAGCGGTAAGTTATTTCGATTGAGAGGAAAGGGAGTTTCTCAGGTGAGAGGTGGAGGACCTGGCGATCTGTTATGCAAAGTGATAGTTGAGACACCAGTGAATTTGTCGGCAAAGCAGATCAAGCTATTGGAAGGATTCGATAAAAGTTTATCCGGGAGTAGCAAGCACTCTCCAAGAAGTGAAAGTTGGTTTGGTGGGGTGAAGAGTTTCTTCGATAATTTGACAAATCAGTGAGTTTGAAGTTTTTTGGGGCTACGATTTGATTTGGATTAAAAAATGATCAAAATAGCAATAGCTGGTGCAGCAGGACGGATGGGTACGACTCTTGCGCAGGTCATACATCAGACAGAGGGTATGAGACTTGTTGGTGCCCTTGAGCAACCAGATAGCTCGGTGATTGGCGCTGATATTGGGGAAATGTCGGGTTTGGGTAAGATAGATTTGCCTATATCTCATTCTTTNAGAGACTTATTAGGAACGATAGACATCTTGATAGATTTCTCATCGCCCGACGCTACGACTTTTAATGCGATTAATTGTGCAAATAAAGGTGTAAAACTGGTAGTGGGGACCACTGGTTTGAGTAAGGAACATTTAGCGGCCGTGAGATCTGCGAGTGAGCAAATTCCCATCTGCATGGCTTCAAATTTTTCTACTGGGGTGAACCTTTGTTTAAAATTGGCTGCCCTAGCCGCAGAAATATTGGGCAACGAAGTCGATATTGAAATCAGTGAGGCGCACCATCGTGATAAAGTCGATTCTCCATCGGGCACTGCACTAGCTCTCGGCGCGTCNGTCGCTGATGCATTGAAGCGAGACTTAGATGAGGTAGCAGTATATGGTCGTGAAGGTCAGATTGGGAAGAGACCTAGAGAAGCCATTGGGTTTTCGACCATTAGGGCTGGTGATATTGTTGGTGATCACTCAGTTTTGTTTGCTAGTGATGGAGAACTCATAGAAATCAAGCATAGAGCGTCAAATCGGATGGCCTTTGCGACAGGAGCTGTGCGGGCAGCTTTTTGGTTGAGTCAGAAGTCATCGGGGCTNTACGACATGCAAGATGTTTTGGGTTTGCGGCAACAAGTTTAGGTTATTTAGATTTTTTGGAAATAAGTCTTACAAGCCGTTGGACATGAATGATCATTTTCACTAAACTANATTTCCAACGCAGGTAATTTGCTTGCGCCGGTGCGTGAGGTAAATTACCGAGTGTTGAGAGCTAATGAACGAGATGAAACGCATAGTTTCATCTCGTTTTTTTATGCTAAATGGTATGTCGCAATTAAAAAATTTATTGCACCAAAAGTTTATTCACGAGGAGTGATTTGTTGAGTCTCAATAATGAAAGAGACGCTATTCTTGTGTTGGCGGATGGCACAACATTCAGAGGTCTTGGAATCGGTGCAGAAGGATTTTCTGTTGGCGAGGTGGTTTTCAATACAGCCATTACTGGATATCAAGAGATATTGACAGATGCCTCCTATGCGCGCCAGATAGTGACACTCACATATCCGCACATAGGTAATGTAGGAGTGAATGCGCAGGACGAAGAATCCAATAAGGTATGGGCTGCCGGCCTGGTTATACGCGATCTATCAAACGTTGAATCAAATTTTCGCAGTGAGGGAAGCCTGAGGAATTATCTCAGAGACAACAACATTATTGGTATAGCTGATATCGATACGCGCAAGTTGACCCGTATTCTGCGTGAGAAGGGCTCCCAGAACGGTTGCATTATGACCGGTAAAATAGATCTCAAGTTAGCATTTAAATCAGCGCGAGAATTTCCTGGCCTTCAGGGTATGGATCTCGCGAGTATAGTATCGATTAAAAAACCTATTGAATGGCGCGAACCAAGCTGGCGGCCTGATGGNAGATGCTCCAAACCTGATGCCGAAAAGTTCCGAGTAGTCGCTTATGATTACGGCGTAAAACACAATATTCTTCGACTCCTGATTGATAGATTTTGCGAAATAATTTTAGTGCCGGCTCAGACGCCCGCTGCAGATGTTTTGAAGCTTCGACCAGACGGAGTATTTTTATCTAACGGCCCCGGAGACCCAGCTCCATGTGATTATGCCATTGAGGCTATAAAGATTATTATTGAGAATAATATCCCAATATTTGGTATTTGCCTAGGTCACCAATTGCTTGCACTTGCATCCGGCGCTAGGACAAAAAAAATGAAGTTTGGTCACCACGGGGCGAATCATCCAGTGCTTGATATCACCGAAAATCGAGTGCTGATCACCAGCCAAAATCATGGTTTTGCAGTAGACGAATCAAGCATGCCCGCAAACCTCAAACCGACGCATCGCTCTTTATTCGATGGCTCATTGCAGGGAATCGAGCGAACCGACAGACCGGCTTTCAGTTTTCAGGGTCATCCGGAAGCTAGTCCAGGGCCTCACGAGGCAGCATTATTATTTGATCGGTTTGTAAACTTGATGGCTGAGTATAAGCAGCGTGATGCATGATTTTATAGATTCAAGAAGTATTTAACCGAAAGATTCATCTGTTTTTGGAGAAGAAATGCCTAAAAGAACGGACATAAAGAGCATTCTCATCATTGGAGCCGGACCGATTGTCATAGGACAAGCATGCGAATTTGATTATTCAGGCGCTCAGGCTTGTAAAGCTCTTCGTGAAGAGGGTTTTCGAGTAATCTTGGTTAACTCCAACCCCGCTACAATCATGACCGACCCCGTGATGGCTGATGCAACTTATATTGAACCGGTTGAATGGCGGACGGTGGCTAAAATAATTGAGAAAGAGAGACCAGATGCTCTTCTCCCCACCATGGGAGGTCAGACAGCCCTCAACTGTGCGCTAGATTTAGCCAAGCATAATATTCTCGAGCAGTACGGTGTAGAAATGATTGGGGCTGATGCAGATGCAATAGATAAAGCTGAGGATCGAGAGCGTTTCGATAAAGCCATGCGCTCAGTTGGGCTCAAGACGCCAGAATCAGGAATAGCCCATAGTCTCGAGGAAGCTTATCAAATCGCTGATAGATTTGGATACCCGTGCATCATCCGACCATCCTTCACCATGGGTGGCTCAGGAGGCGGAATTGCCTATAATCGCGAAGAATTTGGTGAGATCTGCGGTCGAGGCCTCGATCTTTCGCCCACCAATGAGTTGCTGATTGATGAGTCATTGATAGGCTGGAAAGAATTTGAGATGGAGGTGGTTAGAGATTTCCGAGACAACTGCATCATAGTGTGTTCGATTGAGAACTTTGATCCAATGGGTATACATACTGGTGATTCGATCACCGTAGCTCCTGCCCAGACACTCACTGACAAGGAATACCAATTAATGCGCAATGCTGCAATTCTTGTGCTACGAGAAATTGGAGTTGAAACGGGGGGATCGAACGTCCAGTTTGCGGTTAATCCTCTCAATGGTGAGTTGGCAGTTATTGAAATGAATCCTAGAGTCTCGCGCTCCTCCGCCCTGGCGTCCAAAGCTACAGGATTCCCGATTGCCAAAGTCGCCGCAAAACTGGCTGTCGGTTATACGCTTGATGAGCTAAAAAACGAAATTACAGGTGGTGCAACGCCTGCTTCTTTCGAACCTAGTATCGATTATGTTGTGACAAAAATACCTCGGTTTGCATTTGAAAAGTTTGATCAGGCAGATCCAGTATTGACTACGCAAATGAAATCCGTTGGAGAAGTGATGGCGATTGGACGCACCTTCCAAGAGTCTCTCCAGAAAGCTTTGAGAGGACTAGAGGTGGATTCAGCTGGTTTTGAATCATTCGAATCTGAAAAAATGGATGCAAACATATTGTACAACAGGCTAGCTCAACCCACACCGGAGCGCATTTGGTATATTGGAGAGGCTTTTCGCAGTGGTATGAGCTGTAGAGAAATTTTTGAGTTAACTAATATTGACCCATGGTTCTTGGCTCAAATCGAAGATATTATAGATGAAGAATCGAGAATCAATTCTTTGGAAAACATAGACAAGGAAACGCTCTCTCGGCTTAAAAAGAAAGGATTTTCTGACAAACGCATAGCAACTGTTTTGGGATGTGATGAAATTGAAGTCCGCAAGATGCGCTACGAATATCATTTGCATCCTGTCTATAAGCGGGTAGACACCTGCGCTGCAGAATTTTCNACCGAAACAGCATATATGTATTCGACATATGAAGAAGAGTGCGAAGCGCAGCCAACTGACGGGAAAAAAATATTGGTGCTTGGAGGTGGTCCCAACCGCATAGGTCAAGGTATCGAATTTGATTATTGCTGTGTTCATGCCGCGATGGCAATGCGCGAGGATGGTTATGAAACAATAATGGTGAATTGTAATCCGGAGACTGTGTCGACAGATTATGATATCTCAGATCGGTTGTTCTTCGAACCGGTTACCCTTGAGGACGTGTTAGAAATCGTTCGGCTTGAAAAACCATTTGGAGTAATAGTTCAGTTCGGGGGTCAGACACCTCTCAAGTTGGCGCGGTCATTAAGCGCCAATGGAGTCAATATTATTGGGACCTCGCCCGATGCAACTGATCGTGCTGAAGATCGAGAGCGTTTTCAGCATATGCTCAATAAGCTAGACATTTTGCAACCGGCGAACACGACTGCTAGAAGCGTTGATGAAGCAAAGAGTTTGGCTGATCGGATTGGATACCCTTTGGTGGTTAGACCATCTTATGTCCTTGGTGGGCGTGCTATGGAAATTGTTTCCACAGAAAGGGAACTTCAACACTACATGCTCACGGCAGTGGAAGTGTCTGAAGATTCTCCCGTTCTGCTTGATTCCTTTTTGCCCAATGCAATTGAAATCGATGTTGATGCAGTAAGCGATGGTGACGAAGTGGTCATTGGCGCAATAATGCAGCACATCGAGCAAGCGGGCATACATTCGGGTGATTCTGCGTGTTCTTTGCCCCCATATAGCTTGGATGTGGGTACTCAGAACCAGATGCGTGCTATATGCCAAAAAATGGCGATAGAGTTGGGCGTTGTTGGGTTAATGAATGTGCAGTTGGCCTTACAGGACGACAAAATATATGTCATTGAAGTGAACCCGAGAGCCTCACGGACAGTGCCTTTCGTTTCCAAGTGCATCGGTATTTCGCTGGCTAAAATAGCGGCCCGTTGCATGGTGGGAAAAACGCTTGAGGCTCAAGGGTTTACTGAGGAAGTTATTCCGCATTATTTTGGTGTAAAGGAAGCGGTCTTCCCCTTTAATAAATTTCCTGGAACAGATCCAATTCTTGGCCCAGAGATGAAATCGACAGGGGAAGTGATGGGCGTGGGAAAAACATTTGCAGAAGCATATGGTAAGGCTGAGCTTGGCTCTGGTGCCGAAATTCCTGCCAAAGGAACAGCGTTTGTTAGTGTGAGAGAGAGGGATAAGAACCAGTTGGAGAATCTAGCCAGAGATTTGCATGATCTGGGATTTGAGCTTATTGCAACTAGGGGTACGGCAGCGGAAATCCATAAGGCGGGGGTGCCAGTTTCGATGGTGAATAAGGTTCAAGAAGGTAGGCCTCATATTGTAGATATGATTAAAAGTGATCGGGTCGATTTGATAATAAATACAACGGAGGGGCGACAAGCAGTTTCTGACTCATCAACCATTCGTTCAAATGCTGAACAACACGGTGTATATTATACTACCACTATGGCTGGTGGCCGAGCTGTTTGTGAAACGCTTAAGTTTTCCGGGGAGTCGGTCGTGCGGAGTCTGCAAGAGTTGCATATGGAGATTTGATGATGCAAAAAAACCCGATGACTCTCGAGGGAGAAAAAGCCCTTAGAAAAGAGTTGGAATCTTTAAAGACAAGCAAGCGTCCGGCAATAATTGAGGCAATAGCTACGGCCAGAGAACATGGTGATTTGAAAGAAAATGCTGAATATCATGCAGCGCGTGAGCAACAAAGCTTTGTTGAGGGACGGATTCAGGATATCGAGGGTAAACTTTCGCATTCTCAAGTCATCGATATCTCCAAGATGCCNGCGGGCAATCGGGTGGTTTTTGGCTGCACGGTAGTCATTATAAACATTCAAACAGATCAAATTTCAAAATATCGTATCGTGGGAGATGATGAAGCGGATGTAAATGCTGGTAAGATTTCTTATCTCTCTCCAATTGCAAAGGCTCTTATTGGCAAAGAAGTCGGTGACATGGTGAAGGTTATTACTCCACGAGGTGAGGTCGAATATGAGATCGATGAAGTCGATTATGTTTGAGTCATTTTTTGTCCTAAGAGAAAGAGCATCAGAGCTTTTTGGGCATGTAACCTATTTTCTGCTTGATCCCAAACTACAGAAACATTTTCGTCCTCTATGAGTTCTGTTGAAACTTCTTCATTGCGATGAGCGGGCAGACAATGCATAAAAATAGCATTTTCTGAGGCAACCGACATAAGCTCATGGTCTACGCGAAATGCACGGAATTTTTCTAGACGCACCCCTTTTTCCTTTTCTTGACCCATTGAAGTGAACACGTCAGTGGTAACAAGACTTGCTTTTGTTGATGCCTCTCTAGGATCGCGAAATAGTTTTACTCTAGGGCCAGCCCTTTGCAACAATTCGTTAGATGGTTCATATCCTTCGGGACATGCGATATTGAGATGGAAATCAAATAGAGTCGCTGCATTTATCCAAGATTGACACATGTTGTTACCGTCACCAATCCAGGCGACAACTTTATCTTCAATGGGTCCACGATATTCTATGAAGGTTAGAATGTCTGCCAAGAGCTGACAGGGGTGGAATTCGTCGCTTAGCGCATTGATCACTGGCACAGACGAGAACTTAGCAAACTGTTCGATATTGGCATGGGAAAATGTTCGTATGAGAATGATATCAACCATTCGAGAAATAACCCTAGCTGAATCTTCCAAGGGTTCTCCTCTGCCCAACTGAGTGTCATTTGTCGATAGAAAAATAGCAGAACCGCCCAGTTGAGCCATCCCAGCTTCGAACGAGACTCTTGTTCGAGTTGATGATTTTTCAAAAATCATAGCGAGCGTTTTGCCTTTAAGCACCTCAGAGTACTGGTCACTATGACGGCTTTTTTTTAACTCGATGGCCTTATCCAATATTGAAAGCGCATCATTCTTGCTTAGATCATTTAGCGTTAANAAATGTTTTGTAGTCATAAGCTGGGTTACAAATCGTGTTTAAACTTCTTGATCAGGGGGCAAAGAATTGACACAAGAATATCGGTTTCTTCATCAGTCATGATCAAGGGTGGCAATAATCTAACAACATAATCTGCAGTCACATTGATAATTAAACCACTTTCCAACGCTTGCGAAAAAAGTGATTTACATGGTCTGTCAAGTTGAATACCCACCATGCATCCCAACCCTCGAATATTTTGAACGTGCTCAACGTCACACAATTCATGCTTAAGTTTGCTCATGATTAGATTACCTATCTTCCTTGCTCGAGAAATTAGGTCTTCTTTACGAATCACTTTTAGTACTGCCAAAGCTGCCGCACAAGATAGAGGATTCCCACCGAAAGTTGATCCATGATTGCCTGGTTTAAAAATATCAGCGGCTTGATCAACTGCCAAACAAGCACCGATTGGTATGCCATTGCCAAGACCTTTGGAGGTGGTTATTACGTCGGGTAGGACTTTGGAATGTTGATAACAAAAATACTCCCCCGTTCTTGCATTGCCGGTTTGAACTTCGTCCAACATCAGAAGCCAGTCATTTTGAGANCATATTTCTCTCAAGTTAGATAAATAATTGTCCGCAGGCACGATGATCCCACCCTCGCCTTGAATAGGCTCGACTAGGACTGCGCAAATATTTGGATTGTTCTCTGCAATCTTCGTTAGGGCATCTAAGTCGTTGAAGGGAGCGCGAACAAAACCGGCGACCAAAGGCTCAAAACCTGCTTGCACTTTTCTAGAACCGGACGCACTTAGTGTGGCAATTGTTCTTCCATGAAATGCATTATCCATCACTATAACCGTAGGTGTTTTGATGTTTCGATTTTTTCCATACAAACGAGCAATTTTAATCGCTGCTTCGTTAGCTTCAGCGCCTGAATTACCAAAGAAAACTTTGCTCATTCCGGAAATCGCGCAAAGTTTTTCAGCTAATTCGCGCTGGCCAGGAATATCGAAAAAATTCGAGCAATGGTTTAACTTAGAAGCCTGCTCTGCCAACGCCGATGTAATCGCTCCATGCCCATGGCCCAAGCCACAGACCGCTATTCCTGATAGGCTATCGAGATATTTCTTGCCTGACGAATCCCAAAGCCAACACCCTTCGCCTTTTACGAGTGTGACGGACCTATCGCCATAGGTATTCATAAGTGCTTCACCAACCATGTTCTAGAGACTCTTGACCACCTTATCACTGAATTTAAAACAATTAAAAAAGGCAGCTGTGCTGCCTAGAAATTACCCAAATGATATCTTGCTTTCATAATCCTGGCAATTAAAGCTGGATTAATTTTTGAGGCCCTTGTTAACATCTCGCAATGCATGGAGCTATATGCGAATAGAATATTGCATACGTATATTTTTACAAGGTAACATGTCATTCTGATAGATTTTTGAAGATTTTGAGGCAAATATGGAAGTCATGGATAGTATTCGAGAGCAAGTGGAGGGTAACTCCGTCATTCTTTATATGAAAGGTTCTCCTAGCCAACCTCAGTGCGGATTTTCAGCTACCGCGGTTCAAGCTTTAATCGATTGTGGGCAGAGGTTTGCCTATGTGGATGTGCTTTCAAATCCAGAAATTAGAGCCAACTTGCCCAAATATGGGGATTGGCCGACTTTTCCGCAATTGTGGGTAGCTGGGGAGTTGGTTGGTGGAAGTGATATAGTATCGGAAATGCATAAGAGCGGTGAATTAAAGCAATTGATAGATGGAGCCATTGAAAATGCTAATGGAGCTCCTGAAGAGGACGATTAATTAATACAAATAGAGCTTAAATATCCAAGATTTCTTTTGTAACGACCGCCAAAACTACTGTGAAAGTTTTTAATCATGGTTATGAGCGGCCTTAGGTCTTACTTCTCCAGCACTTATTGATTTGTTTGTATTTGACGTCATATTGTCCGCATTTACGGTCATTGAAAAATGATGTAAGCATCTCAGCAACTACCGGAAATGCAAGTTGTTCCCAGGGTATTTCTTCTTCGGTAAAGAGTTGCACATCGGAAGATTCGGTGGTTTTGGAGAAGTAAGGTTTTTCCATTCTTGCCCGGTAAAAAATGTAAACCTGTTGTATGTGAGGTATGTCATAAATTGCGTAAAGCGTTGCGTCAAAAACCGTAGCTAAAGACTCTTCTTTGCACTCCCTAACGGCCCCATCTAAGGTAGATTCACCGTTCTCTAGAAAGCCTGCAGGTAGAGTCCAAAAACCTTTGCGAGGTTGAATGCCCCTCTCGCATAGAAGGATGCTGTTATCATAAGTTGGAAGCACGCCGACAATAATTCGTGGATTCTGATAGTGTATCATCGGACAGAATTTGCAGACATAGCGAGGCCGGTTGTCACCNGAGGGAACCTCTTTGAGAACGGCTTTGCCGCAGTTTGAACAAAACTTCATGACGCTTCCTGAAAAAACATATGAGATTATAAAGCACAAATGCTAAAAACACTTAAGCAAAATTTAAAAGCAAGATCGCATCTTTCAAGACCCCAACCAANTATTGATGAAAAATCAAAGAATGCGGCTGTTCTTGTTGTGGTATGCGGCGTTGATGACAATTTAGAATTGTTGCTCACGGTTCGGTCTGAGCATGTCAGTCGTCATCGGGGTGAAGTCGCCTTCCCGGGAGGTATGTGGCAAGAGGGTGATGATAGCCTCCTAGAAACGGCTCTCCGCGAGGCTAAGGAAGAAGTTGGTCTTCTGGAGAGCTCGCTTGAGCTTTTAGCCACTCTGCCAAGTGCTTCTCCAATGCAGGATCACATTACGGTATTTCCATTTGTTGCATACATGTCGCGAGAGCAGGAATTAATCGCACAGCCGTCTGAAATCTCTAAAATTTTTAGAGTCCCCATCACATATCTGATGAATAATGAAAATTATTNTTACTTTAAAAAGAGTTTTGATGGCAAGCTCTTTTGTCTGCCNTACATAGATTATAATGGGGATAGGATTTGGGGTTTTACGCTAAAGGTTCTGGTTGACCTTCTAAAAACCAGTTTGGATGCTAAACTTCATTTGTTTTTTCCTTTTAAGCCTTAAAACATGAATTGATTTCTCGAGGAGGTCAGATGCTCTATGAAATAGACGGCCAGTCACCCAAAATACATGAGAGCGCATTTGTAGCTTCAAGTGCAGATATTATGGGTTCGGTAATTGTTCGGGCAAAGGCCAGTGTTTGGTTTAATGTTGTCATTAGGGGAGATTGTGATCTTATCGAAGTNGGAGAGCGTTCTAATATTCAAGACGGATCTGTATTGCATGTCGATCCAGGACAACCCATGTTAATTGGTCAAGATGTTACCGTTGGACACAAAGCTATGCTCCATGGACAATACATAGGTGATCGAACTTTGATAGGAATAAACGCAGTGGTTCTCGATGGGGCAAAAGTCGGTAGCGATTGCTTGATCGGGGCGAATACATTNATAACATCTGATGCCAGCATACCTGATGGCTCGCTAGTTTTGGGATCCCCAGGAAAAGTCATTCGTCAACTAGACCAGAAAACAAAGGACTTTCTGTTCCAGTCTGCTGTTCATTATGTCGAAAAGGCAGCCATAATGAGGACAAAATGCAGAGAAATTCTAGCGTGATTTAACAGAACCATTGGCAGATGCTTTTGACTGAAGGTCCAGAGTTGATTCTGAGCTATTCAACTGAAAATCACCCAACGATCAGCCCTCTTGGTCTTCCTCATCGACGCCCAGTTTTAGAGTAGTTACAACTACCTTTCTGATCATCACACTATTGAACTCTTCAGTTTCGAATTTGTATCCGTGCAACTGGAAACTAACATTTCCATCAGGAATGCGTTCAAGCTCTTCAAGAACAAGTCCATTAAGTGTTTTAGGACCGTTTGTAGGTAAATTCCAACCCGTAGTTTTGTTTATTTCCCGAATTGTTACAGAACCGTCAATTGAGTAACTGTCAGTTGTTAACAAACGCACTTCATGATCATGGTCAACGTCATTACTGGTGAAATCACCCACAATTTCCTCTAATATATCCTCTAANGTAACCAGTCCTTGAACTTCTCCATATTCGTCTACCACCATAGCGTAACGTTTACTACTCTTCTGGAAATTAAGGAGTTGAGTTATAAGGCTAGTACTTTCAGGTACGAAGTAAGGATCCTCACAATATCGTTTTATCTTGTCGTGGGAAAGCATATTTGACCTNAGCAACTGATACCTTTTTCGAAAATCAAATACGCCCAAAACATTGTTTATGTCGCCAACATAGACTGGTAGCCTGCTAAAATGCGAATTAACTATCTGTAGTTTCAATTGGTCAATAGGACTCTCCAAGTCAAGGCCCACGATTTCATTCCTTGGTATCATAATATCTTCTATTGTGACGTTTTCTAAATCAAGCATACCCTTGAGCATACGCTGGTGATTGTCCGATATCTTGTCCCCAGAGACATCTACGACTGATTTAAGTTCCTCGGTGTCCAATCCATCATCTCTATTTTTAGTTGGATCAAAGCCTAATAGGCTTATTAGCCCATTAGTGAGTTTATTAATTATCCAAACGAGTGGGGAGAAAAAGTACAACAGAGGTCTGAGAATATGACTAGCCTTAAAAGCAAACCATTCAGGATTTTGTGCCGCAATGCTCTTGGGGGTTATCTCTGAAAAGACCAAAACGAGTATTGTTAGGGTAGCTGTGGCTACCCATGGTGCTGCAGATGGGCCAACATAAATAATCGCTAACGTATTGGCTATTATTGCTGCAAGGATATTGACGGCATTGTTTCCGATTAGGATCAGGCCAATCAGTTTATCGGGGGTGGCCAAGAGTTTTGCCGCGCGCCGGGCTCCCGAACTTTTCTTCCTTTGATGCCGTAAACGATAGCGATTCAAAGCCATCATTCCTGTTTCCGAACCAGAGAAGAAACCCGAGATAATTAATAAGATCAGTAATGCAGTCCAAAGCACTAAAGAATTTGAACCGTCCAAAGACACCTTTCCTGTAAAATTAGGTTCTCTAATGGTGTATCAGTTACACCTTTTTGGCAACCAACTTTCGATCTTTTTACAAAGAAAAGGTGAGCTAACCGGTTACTACNTATTCAAAAACAAATTTTGTCCCGATATATGCAATCAGCAATGAGGAGAATCCAGCCCAGGTCAGTCGAATGGCTATACGACCTCGCCAGCCTCTGTAATACCTGCCATAGAGTAATATTGCGTTAAACAACCATGCTAGGCAACTCAGTATCGCTTTGGGAAGGAGGGTCGTGGCAAAGAAGTCGTAGAAAGCTAATCCTGACAGTAGCGATAGGGTTAAAAAAAACTGCCCGACCAAGATCACGTTAAAAAGTACTAATTCCATTGTCTCCAGTGGGGGCAATGTTCTGATTAATAAGTTTCGGCGTTTGCGCTTAAGTTGCCAATCTAGCACGCCTATAAATAGAGCTTGGAGAGCAGCAATCGATAACAGACTGTATGCTAATATTGAGAACAGAATGTGAACTTGCATGTTTGCTGATAGGATCAAGATAGGACTGCTACTTGGAACAACTGTCGCCATTAGTAAGGTGCCTGCCGAGATTGGGAAAAGTACGAGGTAAAGAGTATGCTGTATTTTTGTTAAACCGCTTGCAAATACTATGAGATTTATTGCTAGAGCAATGAGAACAAAAATTTTCAGCAGGCTGAGATCTAGCCCTTCAGGCGCTAAAAGAAAATAAATAGTAGCAACTAGATGTGCGAGTAAAGCCAATGCGGTAATTACCTGCAATCTGGAGAGGTTAAACTCGATACTTGAGCGAAGCTTAAAAATGTAATAAACCAAACCCCCTAAATATAGGGTTGTGGCGGTTAGTCCAGCAATTAAATTAGTCATGTTGAATTCAGGCGTCGATGCACAACAAAATTTCTCCACTATAATGATAACAGTTATCATTATCAAAACAATTGTTTAATCTATTCGGCGAGTTTGGCATATTCCATCGCTTCGGTGAAGTTTGCTCTGAATTTAACGTTATACTAGCTGACAATAAAAGTTTAAGGATATTGAGCTATGGCCATGTTTAAGAATCTAAGCGAGCGCTTGTCCACCGCTTTTAAAAAAATATCGGGAAAAGCCAACATAAGCGAGCGTAATATCGAGGAGACTCTCAGAGATGTGCGGGTGGCACTGTTGGAGGCGGATGTTGCTTTACCAGTAGTTAAGGACTTTCTATCGCATGTTAAAGAAAGAGCGCTTGGCCACGAGGTAAGAAGTAGCCTTAACCCGGGACAACAATTTCTGAAAATTGTTGAAGCAGAATTAACTTCAGTGATGGGTGAANAGAATCAAAGCTTAGAACTATCGGTTCAACCCCCTGCAGTCATCTTAATGACCGGAATGCAGGGTTCCGGAAAGACTACATCCTCTGCTAAATTAGCCCATTATTTGAAAGAGCGGCATCGTAAAAAAGTCATGATGGTTTCTGTTGATAGAAACAGGGCGGCTGCTATTAAGCAGCTAGAAATTTTGGCTTCCGAAGTGGGTGTGGACTGTTTCCCTACTAACACTTTGGATAAGCCCACTGAAACTATTGCATCGGCAATTGCTGCCGCTAAAAAAAATCTCGCTGACGTTCTGATTATCGACACCGCTGGACGCTTGCATATTGATCATGAAATGATGTCAGAATTGAACTCCATTTACGATATTGCCAAGCCGACTGAAACGCTATTCGTTATCGATTCAATGGTTGGGCAAGATGCATTGAATATTGCAAAGTCTTTCGATGAACGAATAGATCTAACTGGTATTATTTTAACAAAACTTGACGGTGATACCCGAGGGGGAGCTGCGCTTTCCGTCCGACAGATTACAGGAAAGCCTATCAAGTTTATTGGAGTCGGTGAGAAGATCGATTCCCTTGAACCCTTTCATCCGGAACGGTTGGTTTCGCGGATACTGGGTATGGGGGACATGCTCTCCCTTATTGAAGATATTGAGCGCAAGATCGATAAAGAAAAGGCTAAAAAACTAGCAGGAAAAGTTGCGCGTGGATCTGGCTTTGATCTGGATGATTTGCGAGAGCAAATTCAACAAATGCAACAAATGGGTGGTGTAGGCGGTTTGATTGATAAAATACCCGGCATGAATAATATTAATCAAATGGCATCAGACNCCAATGTTTCTAGTGAATTTAGTCGAATGGAGGTCATTATTGACTCGATGACGAGGCAAGAGCGACGTAATCCCGAAATTTTGAACGGTTCCCGGAAGCGTCGAATCACTGCGGGATCAGGAACAACCATCCAGGATCTGAACAGATTAATAAAGCAGCATAAGCAAATGAGCAAAATGATGAAAAAGATGAAAGGAAAGGGAATGCAAAACATGATGCGAGGGCTTACTGGTGGCTCAGGATTTAAAAACCCATATTCCTCGGGGGTAACTCGCAAATTTTAGTGGTGGGGGCATGAACAGAACCAGTAAAAATGAGTTTTAACCCTATATTAAAATCGTATTACTCTAAAGATGTTTAGTTCACATATCTTTTCGCGTATGATAGTGCGCCATTTCACAAACTAAACGTTTAACGAGGATGCACATATTGAAAGAGGTTTAGAAAACCTCCGTGTAAAATTAAGGATTTCCGTTTATGGTAACAATACGATTAGCCCGAGGCGGCGTCAAAAAGCGACCTTTCTATCACATTACAGTAGCTGATTCTCGTAAAGCGAGGAACAAGCGCTTCATTGAACGTGTAGGCTTTTTTAATCCTCTTGCGAGGGGTGCTGAAGAAAGGCTTAGGGTAGATCTCGAAAGGATTTCATATTGGCGTGACCAAGGTGCTCAAGTTAGTGCGCGGGTTCTCGGATTGCTCAAGGAAGCGAAAAAGAACGCGGCATAAGCGTGGCGGGCGCCTGACATGGTGGGGGCAAACAGCTGTAATTTTCAACACAAAGTGGTTGTGGGGCGCCTGGCTTCCGTTCATGGTGTTAATGGCTGGATTAAGGTTTGGTCATATACGGAGGTGAAGGAAAATATACTAACGTATAAACCCTGGTGGGTAGAAAGCAAAGGAATCTTCAAAGAATTACTCCTAGTCGATTGGAAATGGCAAAGCAATGGACTTATTGTTCGCTTAGAAGGAGTAACAGATAGAGACAAGGCAAAAGACTGGTGCAAGAAGAACATTTTGGTGGACTTCGCGATATTACCGAAACTACCAGGTGATAGTTTTTATTGGTGTGAGCTGATTGGGCTAAACGTGATTAGTGATTATCAGGGAGGAGCTCTAAACTTAGGGCATGTTTCAAAAATAATGGCGACTGGTGCGAATGACGTGTTAGTTGTCAGTGGAGGTGAAGAGAGCATTGACAGAAAAGAGCGGCTTATCCCCTACATAAGGGACTACGTGTTTTCGGTTGATCTCCAAAAGCAAGTTATCGAGGTTAATTGGGACCCAGATTTTTAAAATTAGTGGGGATTTTTTGACTTGAAGGTTGCAGTGATTTCATTATTTCCAGAGATGTTCGATGCTCTTTCAAAGTATGGGGTTAGTGGTCGAGCGTTTGACAATGGACTGATCGAACTTCGTTTCTATAACCCAAGAAACTATGCTGATGATCCTCATCAATGCGTCGATTCCCGTCCCTATGGGGGCGGCCCGGGTATGGTCATGATGGCGGAACCGCTTAGCAGGGCTTTGGCAGATGCCAAGGGTTGGATGGGATCGACTGACCATAGGGTGGTCTACATGTCTCCGCAGGGCAAAGTGTTGAAACAGAAACACTTAAAAAGTTTTTCAAGTTGTGAAGGATTTATTTTAGTTGCTGGGCGTTACGAGGGGGTGGATGAGAGATTTATTGAGCGGGAGGTGGATGAGGAATGGTCGATTGGTGACTATGTCGTAAGCGGCGGAGAGTTGCCTGCTATGGTTGTGTTGGATGCTTTAATACGCAATATTCCTGGGGCGTTGGGTCATGCCCAGTCCGCAGAAGAGGGGTCGTTTAGCCAAGGCCTTTTGGGTCACCCTCAATATACTCGTCCCGATTCGGTTGCTGGCGAAATGGTGCCGACAGTTCTCTTGTCTGGGAATCATGAGCAAATCAGGCTGTGGCGTTTGAAATGCTCTTTAAAACGAACCAGAGATAGACGACCTGAGTTGTTAGACGCTATGGTGCTTAACTTGGAACAAACGAAACTTTTAGACGCTATGGATGAAGATTTCGAACTTAAAGTGTTGTTAAATCGAGAAAAATAATTGTCTCAAATTGATTTTATTTAGGAGTATTCAATGAGTAACAAGATACCGTTGATAGCTGAACTTGAGCAGGAGCAGATGACCAAAACTATTCCCGATTTTAGTCCTGGGGATCAGGTTGTCGTCCGGGTAAAAGTAAAAGAGGGTTCCAGAGAGCGTTTGCAAGCTTTTGAAGGCATTGTTCTAGGCAAGCGAAATAGAGGTCTGAATTCAGCTTTTACAGTCCGCAAGATTTCTAACGGCGTTGGAGTGGAACGTACCTTTCAAACATACAGCCCATTGCTTGAAAGCATTGAAATTAAGAGGCGAGGTGCTGTTCGACAGGCAAAACTCTACTATCTTCGAGAGCGGTCAGGTCGGTCGGCCAGAATTAAGGAAAAATTGGCTCAGTAAATTTTTAATGTCTTATCAGATCTAACTGTTGGTCAGAAATACCCCGTTTTAAATGGTTTAAAACGGGTTTGTGTCTTCAGTTTTCGTCATAAATCAAGGTCTAATTTTTGATTTAACAAGATGCCAAGATTACCCACTTTGATCAAGATTTTGGGTAGTTATGAATTTATCAAACCACATTCGATACTTTCCTTTATTAAATTAGATTAACGCTATGATGAAGGAAGGCATTAGTTTTTGGTCGGGTTCAGAGTGAAGACTTAGCTAAAATCATTGGGAAAGCTTCGGTGAGGGTCCCTCTCAAGCACGGTGCCGCGAATTGACTGAAACATTCTCACACCCTGCTTATAACATACTATTTTTTGAAGTTGATCATAGACCACGTATTTAGGAACAAAGTGATGATGTTTAAACCCTGCCGAGCGTGTCAGATTTAGATTTAAATTTGCATCTTGAAGGATATTATCCAGATAACAAGTTTATAGCGAGATAATAATGAGTTCCCATTTGACCGTAATTGAAAAGTTAACAGTAGGCAAAGTAATAGGCCTTTCAGACGGCAGTGGATTTGTTCGCTCATTTTCTGATCACCCACGAAAGATACATTTATCTCGTTCTGAGATGGCCGAGGTTTTTAGTGGTGATAAAGTCTCAGTTCAAATAGTCGGTCGAGATCGTTTGGGTAGACTAAAAGGGCATATAGAGGACGTGTTAGAGCGCGCGCAAAAAAAAATGGTGGGGCGCTTTTTTAAGGATGTTGCGGGAGGCCTTGTTCGAGTGGACGATGCTCGAGAGCACCAAGTGGTTCGCGTGTCGTCCGAAAATGCCGATGATATAAAAGATGGTCAAGTGGTAATAGTTGATATTCTGCAATATCCCTCCAAGAAGAAGCCAGCTTCTGGCCGAATCATTAAGGTCATAGGAGAATACATGACTGCTGATATTCAGGCAGAAATCGCTATTCATAACCATGGCATTCCGGATGTTTGGACTGATGCTGTGTGCGAAGAGATAAAACTTATCACAGAGGATTTTAGAGATTTCGAAAATCGCATCGACCTTCGTGGTACTCCTTTGATTACTATTGATGGAGATAAGGCTCGAGACTTTGATGACGCCGTTTACTGTTCACCAAAGCCTCAAGGTGGTTGGCGGCTAATAGTTGCGATAGCGGATGTTTCATACTTTGTAAAAACTGGCTCTTCTATAGATACGCTAGCGTCACAACGAGGGAATTCTGTATATTTTCACAACACTGTTATCCCAATGTTGCCGGAAGTCTTATCTAATAATCTTTGTTCTCTATTGCCCGGCAAAGATCGCTTTTGTTTCGCTTGTGAGATTCATTTGGATGATTCTGGACAAATAGTTCGGTATGAATTCTATGAAGCGATCATGAATTCTTATGCGCGAATGACATATTCTGAGGTAAGCGAAATATTGGAAAATCCTGTCGACCTGCGCACTGAGAGTCTGATTCCTCCAGACTTGGCAACTCAATTAGACTCATTAAATACATTATGCGATTTGCTTCTGCACAGGCGAAAAGAACGTGGCGCTCTGAATTTTGAATCCCAAGAGACTGAAATGTTTTTGGATAGCCAGGGCAGAATCGAAAAAATACGGCCAGTAATCCGATTGCGAGCACATGAAATAATCGAAGAGAGTATGCTTTGTGCAAATTATTGTGCTGCTGAATTTCTTCAGAATAGAAATATCCCTGTGTTATACCGCGTTCATAAGGGTCCTAGTGAGGAACGACTGAGCTCTTTGAGAGAATTTTTGGGTAGTGTTGGACTGAGTCTCGCAGGTGGGGACACTCCTCAGCCCTCTGATTATCAAAACGTTTTGGTTGCTTGCAAAGATAGGGAGGATGCTTCGCTAATTCAATTGGTGCTTCTGAGATCGATGAGCCGAGCTTGCTATCAACCTAATAACGAGGGTCATTTTGGCCTGAATTATTCAGTATATGTCCACTTCACTTCTCCAATAAGACGTTATTCTGATTTACTCGTTCATCGGGCCGTAAAGGATGCCCTCAGAGTGTCAATGGAAGTTTACAGCGGCTCTGATTTTGCCATGGAAAAAGGTGAACAATTCCGTAAGCCATCATCTCTAGAAGACCTAGGAAATATTCTTTCATTTACCGAAAGACGGGCTGAAGAAGCTGCAAGAGACGTAGCAAGCTGGCTGAAATGCGAATTCCTTTTAGATAAAATAGGAAAAGAAGTAGAGGGGGTGGTAGTGGGTGTTCAAAGCTTCGGGCTTTTTATTTTAATGGACGAACTTTTTGTCGAAGGGCTTATCCATGTCAAAGCTTTGCCAAATGATTATTATTATTACGAGGACAAACTTCAAAGGCTAATTGGAGAACGGAGTGGAAAAGTCTTTAAACTAGGACAGAGGATTAAGGCGATAGTGTCACGGGTTGATCTTCAGAGGCGAAAAATTGACCTTACCCTTTTCAGACGGAAGCGGGATAAAAAGGGGAACAAACCAGCCGCTTAAAAACCGATCTTTCCTGAAAAAAAATTCTGGTCAGTGAGGTAAGGTCTAATTTACTATTGACCAACTCAAGCAGATTCAACAAACCGTGTAATACGCATATTCTCTAAAAATTAGCGAAGAGCTGTGATGTGGGATTTTCGCGACTCAGTTGGACGCTTCTTTCAATGCAATGAATGACCCCAACAAACGGTTCAGAACGTTACCGAGATAGCTGAGAAACATCGTCCCAGTTGCCGGGGTGTAGAAATTTGCGTCTCTGTGTCCTATGGATAGAACCGCAAGCGGCGTGTCCAGTTTGATTACAATCGCGGCGATTGACCCCACAGACGGACCCTCTTTGCCGAATAAAAATTTAAGCTCGTTGTCGCGCACTGCGCCGCAGAGAATTTCGGTCTTCAAAATCGATGCTATCTCTTTTTCAGCTTGGTCGTAATTAACAAATCGAGCTCCAGAGATTTTTTGCTTCTCCCCAAAGAGTATTAGAGAGCAAAATTCTATTGAGAAGTCATCTTGAAGCCCCGTGAGCAGGTTTTTGGCCAACTTTGATAATGAATTTGCGTCTAAAAGCTTCAGAATTAATGATTGCGTTTTTGCTAGCAATAGCTCATTTTCCTCAGCTTTGCTGTTAAGGATATTTAGTCGTGATCTTAGCTCACTATTGCGCTCTCTCAAAAGACTTACTTGTCGCTCTACCAATGATATCGCAGAACCGGTTGAGTGCGGCAGATAAAGATTTTCAAGGATATCGGGGTTGTCATAAAGGAAGGTTGGGTTGTCCCTCAAAAAGTCGCTGAACATTTTTTTAGTTTGCACTTCTGCTTTTTGCTTCATATTTTCATGTGTCCGCTAAATACTTTGACCGCTGGACCGGTCATTTTTAATGTCTTACCCTCTCCGGACCAATCTACAGAGAGCTTACCACCGCGCATGCTCACAAGCACCGGTGTGTCCAGAATTTTTCTCTGAATCCCCGAGACTGCTGCTGCGCAAGCACCCGTGCCGCATGCCAAAGTCTCACCGACACCTCGCTCAAATACACGTATGCTGATGTTCTGCCGGTTGTCAACTTGCATGAAACCAACATTAGTCTTGTTTGTAAAGCGCGGATGGTTCTCTAACCTCGACCCAATACCTTGCACATCTGTGTTGTTTATGTCTTCAACATGCACCACTGCATGAGGATTGCCTAGGGAGAGAGCAGATATTTCATATTCCACACCCTGTAAATCAATTGAATATGATATTGCTTGCTCAGAAGCACAGAACGGAATATCTGCGGGGTTCAGTTGAGGAATTCCCATGTTTACCGTAATGGACTTATCTTGATTGATTAGTATATCAAGAATACCCTTCATTGTTCTCACTCTCAGGCTGGATTTGCCTATTAGCTTTTCGTCGTATAAAAAACGAGCCATGCATCGGATGCCATTTCCACATTGTTCAACTTCATTGCCATTTGAATTAAAGTAACGAAAGTCAAAGTCTAAATCTTGCTGGGATGGCGGTTCTATAAGCAAAAGTTGATCACAACCAATTCCACGATGGCGGTCAGCGATCTTGCGAATTAATGATGGTGTTACTCGTACCTGCTGTCGCAGTGCTTCGAGGACCACGAAGTCGTTACCTAAGCCATGCATTTTGCAAAACTTTACTTCCATTATTGTTCCATTTTTGAAATCAGATGTTCACCACGAACAATGTCTTTAATAGTTTCTCGTTGTCTAATGACATGTACATCTTTGCCTGAAATCATCAGCTCGGGCGCACGCGGCCGGCTATTGTAATTTGAACTCATAGAGAAGCTATATGCACCCGCATCGCATACACATAAGAGATCGCCCTGGAGAATTGATAATTCACGCCCGTAACCTAGGAAGTCGCCCGTCTCGCATATTGGACCAACTATATCGTAAAAGTGAGTTGGCTCATTCTGCCTTAAATAAATTGGCTGAATATCCATAAATGAACCGTATAGTGAAGGACGAAGCATGTCGTTCATTGCTGCATCGCAAATGGCAAAACGTTTTGAACCATTACATTTCAAAAATTGTACACGAGTGACTAAAAAACCTGCATTTGCAATTATTGATCTACCAGGTTCGAAGATAAGTATTTCCTTACGTTCTTTCACTAACTGAGAAAGTTTTTGCGTAAATGTCTTTATCGATGGAGGGGTTTCGTCTCGATATCGGACGCCTAGACCGCCTCCTAAATCGATATGCTCTAGCATGATTCCATGTTTTTTGAGATCTTTTATTAATGCTATAAGACAATTCAATGCATTTTCAAACGGTGTAATTTCTGTCAATTGTGATCCTATGTGACAGTCAATCCCAATGATTCGAACATGTTCCATTTTGGACGCTTTTAGATAAATTTCCTCTGCTCTAAAGGCAGCTATGCCGAATTTGCTCTCTTTGAGGCCTGTTGCTATGTATGGATGGGTTTTAACGTCAATATCGGGATTCACTCTGATTGAAATGGGAGCGGCCATCCTCATATCGGCTGAAATTTTATTTAGGAGGTTTAATTCCGACTCAGACTCGATGTTAAAGCAATAAATGCCTACCTCCAACGCTCGCTGCATTTCTCTAGGACTTTTACCTACGCCGGAGAAAACTATTTTNTTTGGNTCGCCCCCAGCCATNAGCACTCGCTCAAGCTCTCCTAATGATACGATGTCAAAGCCAGANCCTAATCGCGCCAATGTTTGGAGTACAGCAATATTNGAATTGGCTTTAACGGAATAACAAATTAAATGTTTCTGGCCTGATAACGCGGCTNTNTAAGTATTAAAATTATTTTTTATTGCGTCCATACTGTATATATAGAAAGGAGTTTCGAAATTTTCAGCTACTTGTTGCAGGGAAACTTGTTCCACCCATAGCNGGTTATTTTTTCTANATANTATTGAACTCATTGAGTGCCTTCATTCTCTCTTAAGTAAAAACGCTCAGCGGTTTCTTNAGGTAGATACAAGGCGCCTTTGTTTCCACAACCATTTAATAATAGAATCGTTAGTANCAATAGTAGTTGGAAAGATAATTTTGNTAGCATAGCGAGTACCGTTGACGCCGTGTGAAGNATATCGATGGTCTGTCTTTTCCCCAAGCGATTATACTCCAGCTTTTCGAATAGGAATATAAAGTGAACGAAAATGAATACAATCNCTGCGTAGATGAATTGATGCTTCAGATTGAAGACTCGATAGAAGATTCAGCGTTAGACATAGANTGTGAAAATAGTAATGGAATACTCACGCTCACTGTAGAGAGTAACGGCAGTCAAATTATTCTTTCTCGTCAGACTGCTTCCAGAGAAATNTGGCTAGCAGCAAGGTCTGGAGGNTTTCATTTNGTTCTGNAAGATTCAATTTGGCGGGACACAAAGACAGACGAGACGTTGGATAACCGACTGCAGCAAGCGGTTAAGTTGCAGGCGGGCGAGTTTGTTGATTTCAAACTTTAGCGGGTCTTTAGACGANCTTCTGCTCGATCGGCAGCCGCTTTTACAGTNATTGGTGCTGTACCGCCAAGGTGTGACCNNGAGGCAACCGAGCCCTCGACCGACAGCACTTTATAGACNTCTTCTGTTATTCGTGGGGAAAATTCTTGCAACTTTACAAGAGGCATTTGAGAGAGTTCGAGCCCACTNTCCAANCCATATGCAACTGATTTGCCCACAATTTCGTGCGCCTCTCGNAATGGTATGTTCTTGCGAACAAGGTAATCTGCAAGATCAGTCGCGGTTGAGAAGCCCTCCTTTGCGGCTNGGTNCATTGCTTCCNTTTTAANCTCGATGTTTGGNAGTAATTTAATGAGAGCTTTCAGGCAATCTCNCAGAGCATCTGCAGTATCAAAAAGTGGTTCCTTATCTTCTTGGTTATCTTTGTTATAGGCGAGTGGTTGGGATTTCATGAGCATCAGCTGTGATATNAAGTTACCTGTCACTCTGCCAGTTTTTCCNCGGATTAACTCGGGNACATCGGGATTTTTCTTTTGAGGCATGATAGACGAGCCCNTCGCAAAACGATCNGNCANTTGTATAAAATTAAATTGAGATGAATTCCAGAGTATGAGTTCCTCACACACTCTAGATAAGTGAGACATCAAAATGCTTGCTGCCGCACANNATTCTATCGCAAAGTCTCTATCGCTAACCGAATCCATNGAATTTTCGGTTGGTTTNGAGAAAGATAACTTAGAAGCCGTCAGATGGCGATNAATTGGAAAAGTTGTTCCTGCNAGAGCTGCCGCGCCAAGNGGGCATTCATTNAGCCGCGATCTGCAATCCGAAAAGCGACCANAGTCCCGCTCCAACATTTCGTTCCATGCCANNAAGTGATGACCAAGCGTAACTGGTTGGGCAGTTTGGAGGTGNGTGAAGCCGGGCATGATAGTGGCNGCGTGATTTTTNGCCATATGGATGATCTCAACCTGAAGTTGTTCGNTAAGATCACTTAGTTGATCGACCGAATCTCGCAACCAAAGTTTNATATCAGTGGCTACTTGGTCGTTTCGAGAGCGNCCNGTGTGNAGTTTTTTCCCGACAGTACCNACTTTATTGACCAGTGCAGATTCGATGTTCATGTGCACGTCTTCTAGTTCGTTGCTCCAAACGAAGGTGCCTTTTTCGATATCCTCCTCAATACTTTTCAAACCGTCTACTATGAGCACTGCACTCTATTTCGGTTAAAATTTCAACTTGGGCGAGCATCTCTGCATGCGCGATTGACCCAGNGATATCTTCNTTGTAGAGACGTTTGTCAAATTGAACCGACGCCGCGAAGCTNGAAATAAATTCGTCCAAGGGTTGATTAAACCTTCCACTCCAGCTTTGGTTGAGTTTCTTNTCTTTAGTAACNTCGGTATCTTTTTCAGAGCAGTTAGTCATTGCTAATTTTTCTCTTTNTTTTNAGTTCCTGCNTATTATAGCGAATTGCGCTGCCCACCAATAACTATAGCCACNATTTAAATCNTTGAGATTGTATCCTGATCTATATTANTAAANCTTTATATAATAATTGTGGTGGTATTTTTAGATTTTTCGTNTGGCGNTGAAAGATTTTTGCTCCTTACTGCTGGCAATATTATGTGAATGCGAAATAATAGCAGTCTTCAAATTACCGAGAGCCTGATATTGTGACTACAACCATACGAATTGCCACGAGAAAGAGCCCCTTGGCTCTTTGGCAGGCAGAATATGTTCGTGGCCAACTTTTACATTATCATTCGAACCTGCAAGTTCAGCTTGTGCCNCTTAGCACGAGAGGCGATAACACAGTAGANACNNCGTTGCGGAAAATAGGGGGAAAAAGGCTCTTTGTGAAAGAGTTGGAGGTTGCTCTTCTAGATTTACGTGCTGATATCGCTGTGCATTCGTTGAAAGACATGCCAATGATATTACCTGACGGGTTAAGATTGGGAGCCATCTGTAAACGCGCCGATCCCTCCGATGCTTTAGTTTCAAATTCATTTGCGTCNCTAAATGACCTACCCCCTGGNTCAATCATTGGAACTTCCAGTCTTAGAAGGAAGTGCCAGATATTGGCCGCTTATCCCTCGTTGGTCGTTCGNGATCTCAGAGGCAATGTTAATACGCGTTTAACAAAATTAGATNAGGGTGATTATGATGCATTNATACTNGCCAGCGCGGGCTTAGAGCGGCTTNAAATGAATCATCGTGTNAGTCATCGAATTTCTTCCAAGATCATNTTACCAGCAGCCGGGCAAGGAGCCGTTGCTATTGAATCTCGTGCGGATGACCCANTTATTGAGAGCTTTTTGCAGGCCTTACACCATAGCAATAGTAGTAGTTGTGTNGCTGCTGAACGNGCTTTGGTTAGGGTCTTGGACGGCGGNTGTCGCAGTCCNATGGCGGCCTTCGCTCAGCATGATGCNAAAAACAAAACCATACACCTTCGAGCATTGGTCGGCAGTTCTGATGGTAAGAAAGTTTTGTCCGACCAGCTCTCGGGATCCATGGANACACCAGANAGAGTTGGCGAAGCNCTTGCAGAGAATATGCTTTCTGCNGGAGCAAGAGATATTTTGGCTGATNATGAGGAATGACGTTGAAGGGAGATCCAAGTTCTAATTGTCAAAAGCGCCCAAAAATTCTTGTGGTGCGNGCCAAACGCATTGAGGATGAGTTTCTANAGCTTCTATNTGANGCCAACTTGGACTTCCAATCAATTCCGATTATGTCGATTAAACCGCTGCCTGCTTCCAANCTGGTNCAAGATGTNATAGAAAATTTCGAGCATTATCATTTCGCGATATTTATTAGTGGTAATGCGGTAAAATTCGGCGTTAGTTCTCTCCAGCATACATGGCCGACATTACCTCAGGGTGTGCAATACCTATGTGTGGGTCAGAATACGGGGCAGTTGTTGAGCAAATATGTGAGCAATGTTGCATCTCCAAAAACAATGTTGACAACCGAAGGTCTTCTTTCGATGCCGCAATTAAAACCTTTGACGGATAAAAAAGTGGCGATTTTCAGAGGAAAGGGCGGAAGAGAAGATTTAACAATCGAGTTAAAGGAGCGGGGCGCATTGGTAAGTGTTTGCGAGCTGTACCAGCGATTCATAGACAAGACAAAGCTAGCACTGGCGCGTTCTCAACTTCCTTTGGTAGATTGTTTGGTTGCGCATAGCGGCCAGTTGCTCGAGGCCATGGGGAAACCGCCGGAGACATCCGTCGATCGCATATGTGTCATTGTGCCAAGTGCCCGAGTGGCCGGTATCGCGAGAGGGTTGGGGTACGAGCGAGTAGTGGTGGCAGAGAGTGCTTTACCTGCAGCAATGCTTAAGTCGACTAAAGACGCATTGTAAAAAAATGAGTTAACTTAAAATATTTCACGCTATCGGGCATAGTCATGATGAGGAGCGGAATATGGACAAAGCGGAGACAGAGAAAAATTCCGTGATTCAGCCTCCAGATCGAACTCAAAAATTTAAGGCGATATCGCGCTTAAAGTTCGTTATGGTTTTTTCAATTCTGGCCTCATTGGGTGGACTGGGATGGTATTTGGCGTTTGAACTGAGTTCTGTTCAACGAGCGCTATCTGAAATAGAAACTAGATTGACCTCAGCAAAAGAATCCAACCAGAGTTTTACCAATATGGAGTCACTGCTCGATAGTAAGATTGCAGCCCATGCAGTAAATTTTGAAAATATCAATGCCGAACTAACGCGGTTGCAGACTTTGCTGGATTTGAATATCGAAAATTTGGCTAAACTAGGGGTGTATAGCAACCATGATGGTTTAATATGGCAGGCTTCAAATCTCTTGAGCTTAGCTGAGCTTCAATCATTTATAGACAGTAAGCCCGAAAAGACACTCTCCATTTTAAAAAGAATCGACACGCTTTTTATAGAGCTAGACGATGATCGATTTCTGCCAACTAGAGAAGCCCTTGATCGCGATATGACAGCATTGAGCCTTTTGAAGGAAGTTGATGTAGAAGGAATTTACTCCAAGCTATCAAGTCTGGCGGGTGATATTGCAAGGCTTGAGTCTCTCCCTGCCCAAAATCTGATGTCCAATGATGAATTTTCAACTGCCGAAACTCTAAATGAATCCAAAGCATCAGACCAAAATTTAAGGGCGAGGGACGTATGGAATCAGATCGTCCAAAAATTTTCTGGTTTGATTATTGTTTCTCATCGAGATAAGGATCTTGAACCTCTTTTGAGCATGGAGCAACTGATTACGTCCCAACAGGCTTTGTTTTCTTTAATCAGGCATGCTCAGGCTGGGCTTTTATATGGGCAGCAAAATATATTTAGCATCAGTTTGATAGAGGCAGGGAACCATCTCGATAGGCATTTTGATTCTAATAAAGAAGCGTCGGAACTTTCTGATGCCCTGCGACAGCTGTCGGAAATGAATATCCTCCGTGCGCCGGTAAATATTGAAGGTTCGTCAGCAGCTGTTAAACGAGCTGTCAAATTGCTGCGGCGGCCAGAATTAGCAGAGTTGCCCAAATGAGAAGACTTCTAATCAGTTTGATGTTTTCGCTGCTACTGGGTGCTGTGTCTGTATTCTTTCTCTCGGGAAATTCAGGATATGTTCTGGTTAGCTTCGATCAGATTGTGTTGGAAATGACTTTGTGGATGGCGGTGATATTATATGGATTGTCTATTATTATTTTATATCTCTTGTGGTGGTTGACGATTCCGCTGAGAAACCCGCTTAAATTTTTGTCTTGGCGGAAGAATTGGGTCAATAGGAAAAGTCTCTACCTGAGTAAAAAAGGGCTCCAGGCTTATTGCTTTGGACATTGGGATTTGGCAGCAGAAAACTTGCTTAAAAGTGCAAAAGAATCCTCTAATCCGGAGATTAATTTGCAACTTGCCGCCCGGGCTTCGGCCTTCGGAGGCAATTTAGAAAAAGCAATAGAAATTCTGCAAAGCACAAAAGTTGAATATCCATCTTTCTCTATGGAGGCAGACTACGTTTTAGCTGATTTATTGAATAGTGCAGGTCAAACGCGAGAAGCACTAACCATTTTTCAGCAGCTATATTCATCTGATAGAGACAAAAACTTAATTTTACCGGAGCTGGTCAAAGCATATGTTCGCGAGTGCGATTGGGGTGCCGCGATGGGCAATGTAAAGTTGTTGCGTTCATCCAAGAATATTTCGAAGGCAAAGATTAGATCTATTGAAATGGAAGTCTATGTTGGTCTACTTTCTAAAGTTGTGTGTCAATCCACGTCGTCGATTGAATGGGATGAAAAAGAGCTCAGAAATTTCTGGCTAGATGTGCCTAAAGATCTCAGATCTTCTCCTGAGCTTGTCTCGAGTTATGCAAGAGCTCTTGACCGTGTAGGTCTTGGTGATGACGCGCAAAAAATGCTACTCAGGCATCTGAATGAGCAATGGCATCACGATTTTGTTGAGAGCCTCGGTAGGTTGAATCATCCATTAAGCGAGGCGAATCGAGAATCGCTGGAGAAGTTTTTGTCTAGATTTCCCGACGACAAAACCTTGCTATTAGCTTTAGGGAGAGTTTGCGCTCGTTCACAGAAGTTCGTGCAAGCATGTGATTACCTGGAAAAAGCCATGAGCTTGAGTCCGAATCCCGAGGTGCTATTTGAATTAGCTGAAGCCAAGGCAGCAATGGGTGATCATGCATCTAGTGCTAAACTTCTTCGTCGAAGCCTAGCGGCAGCGTCAGGCTTAATTCAGTGTTAGTGGATCCGGGTCATAATCGTCGCTTCTTTAGGTCCCTAATGATAAATCGAGCTGGGTGCATTGCAAGCCTTAAGTCTGTTTCCATAGGAGGGAACTCGTTAGCGATTTCACTAGCAAGAATTTCGGCTGTTAGTGGCGCGTAACTGAGGCCTCTTGAGCCTAATCCACAGTTTATATACAGATTTTTAAGATAAGAACCTTTTGCGTTAACCGAAGCTCGAGCATTGCTCCGAAGGACACGGAAATCCTCAACCATGCGCTTAACGTCCGGAACTTGCCCCACTACTGGCAAATAGTCTGGCGTGGTGCAGCGAAATTGCGCCCATCCGGAAAGACTTTTAGCTGACGTGGCCAAGAAAATTTTCCCCAACTCAGTATCGGTTCTAGAGATAGTATCTAGATTTCTTTCATGATCTTTTATCCTAATTGATTCATCAATGATATCTTTGTCGTATGTTGCGCCGCAACAATGGACAGTCTTGTCGGCTGGAGACAAATATCCGTGCCCGCAGACAATAGTTTTTAACTTTTTACTCGTGCCTGTGACAGGCAAATAAGATATCTGACCGCGGACTTTTTTAAGAGGAAGATATTTGGTTTGTTCAAACTGTCGGCATCCATATGCGCAAGCTAGCACAACAATTGGGCTTTCTTTTATGTTGGAGCCCTTTCTATCAAGTAGAGTCCATGATTCCTGTTTTTCATTATAAATTATCTTTTCAATATCGCTCTGAACGATGTGTATACCGGATTGAGTAATTAATTTTCGACAGACCTCAACAGAGGGCAGCCAGCCCAGATTAGGGAAAAATAATCCGCTATTTGAAGTCAGTCGAATGCCTGAAATAGCTTCGAGATCTTTCGATGCCACAAATCTCACGAACTCTTCATAGTTTGTTGTGTGTTCGGAAATTGCTCTATATTGTTTTTCTTCGACATTGCTCCGGGGCAGTAATAAGATTCCACATTTTTTTCCAACCTTGTCGTTCCAAAACGACTGGTAATACTTGCTTGCATAGAGAATTGCATGAAGATTTATTCTTGGAATTGGATCATTTTCAAATGATAGTTTTGGGTAAAGTACTGAGTGATGATGACCAGATGCTTCACATGCTGGTACTGCATGCCGATCGATCAAATTCACCCTATAACCCCGCTTTACAAGGGCATAGGCAGTTGTGCAACCGGCTATACCCGCGCCCAAAACAGTTACTTCATTGCTTGCTGTTTTTTTTTCCCAGGCTTTGTCGATTTGCCAGTTGAGAACTCTATTAACGATAGGCTTAGTTTCGCCGGTTGCCGCGTAGTTGCCACTAACAGTTGACAATTTAGGCCCTGTTTTTACCTTAATTTCAGAATCGAACCCTGCTTCTGCGGGGCGTTTTTGTGTGGTATTGGGCATCTCGGTCACGATTAAGAAGCTGGTCCCAGTTGAAGAGGGTCGAGCTAGAGTTGACCACATTTGACTATTGGAGGTTTGAGATTCTTTGATGAACCAAGCGTCGACCGTCGGTTTTTTGTTGCGTCGTATATTCGGATCGATGTATTTTCCCAGCCCCCTGAATAATTTTTGGGAGTTACCTATCAGAGGGCTAAGTCTGACTTGATCATCTAAAACAGATAATACATGCAAACCCTCGACACTTTGAGGAAAGTGATGCATTAAATATTTAGCAGAATCAGTTGACAAATTATTCATATCGATCAATTTTTCTAGATAATCTTTTGGCGTCGGGCTTTGCATGCCAGCCAAGTAATGTAAGCGTGGGCCAGAGCTGACTTTTTTCTTGCAAAGTTCAACGAAACTAAAAAAGTTTTCACCGAAATTAAATTCTGTCTCGCCCACAGTAAAAATAGCTTGAGTTCTACTTAACTTCTCCCAACGGCCTGAGAGGTGGTTGTTTTGGATAATTTTTTTTTTTGGCACATGCGTGGTTATAAATCTTATATCAGGCTATTAATTTGACGAAGGCTTTTCCCACGGCAACTTGATGATTCAAGGCGACAAGCCAAATTCAGTGACAATTTGTGTCGACCAACGAAAAATAAGGTCGTCAATGATTTCAAATTGATTTTCCTCATCAAGAGCGAGTCCAACAAAAACGTTTTTTTCTCCATTTAGAGCCTTTGATTCAATGAAGTCATAGCCAGTGTTTGGCCATTCACCAACAGTAGTTGCTCCAAGATGCACAACTCTGTGCCATAAATATCCCAAAGCGTCTTGAAACCATTCCGGATATCCTATTTGATCGCCCAAACCGAAAAGAGCGATGGATTTGCTTCTGAGATTAATAGTACCTAATGCATCCCACTGCGTCTCCCAGTCCTCTTGAAGCTCCCCATAATCCCATGTTGGGATTCCCATAATCAGATAATTGTAATTGGTCATAAGCAAAACCGAGTCAAAGGCGAGGTTATGAAGCCGAACAGTTTGAGGTCCAAGCATATGGTTTATGGTCTCACAGATTTTTTCTGCAACGATTTCAGTGTAGCAGGTGGTACTGCCATAAAATAAACCAATTTCTGTTTTCATATTAAATTGATTCCAGTGCTAACCAGTCAAAACCCAAAAGCGGTCATCGCATAAACGCCCATATCCTAGGATTTTTGACTATTTGCAAACTCGAGTTGCCGCCAAGCTTCATATGCCACGATAGCTGCAGCATTACTTAGATTCAAGCTTCGACTGCCTGATATCATAGGGATCTTAAATAGAAATTTAGAACCAATTTCCTCACGGATCTTGGTGGGTAAACCCCTCGTCTCTGAGCCGAATAATAACTGATCGCCCGCATTGAATCGGATAGTTGAATAGTGGCATGTGCCCTTCGTACTGAATGCGTAGCATACACTATTATTGCTTGCACGGTATTGGGTCCAGTTTTTATATGTTCTAATTCCTTGAAACTCTCTGTAATCAAGACTGGCTCTGCGAAGCTTCTTATGGTCTAAATCAAAACCCATCGGTTCGATAATATGCAGATGAAAGCCGGTATTGGCACACAAGCGGATAATGTTTCCCGTGTTTGGGGGTATCTCGGGTTGATAGAGAACTATATCTAGCAATATTAATTCTTCTTTAAATTTTTTTAACATTGGGCATGCAGAGAATGGACCATTCGATATAGGTCACTTCAAATTCTTATTCAGCTCAAGAAAGCAGGCCCTGTGCATCCAAAAAGCGTTGCTTAGCAGCGTTCGCTTGCAAGGCAGATTTTTTGTCGCCATGAACATTATGACATTATTTTTTTGGTATGGTAGGAAATCTAATAGGGTGTTTTCCAGTANNCTGCTGTGAATGGATGTCTTANGGATTNTNAGCGTATCAGATAGCATTTNAANANNCNTNTAAAATGGNNTCTTATCGTCTAGNCACTCGCTTGTATCTGCGCCTTTTTTGGAGAGACGAACTATGGTCTACTTAGGGTATGATGTTGGTTTAGATATCTAAAACTATGGGTNTGCCAATCGAAATTGNAGTTGAAAATATCTTTAAAGATTACGAGCATCTTTTCGACCGATCGGCTCGGATTTTCATCGGGTATAGTGGAGGATTGGACTCAACTGTTCTGTTGCACCTTACCTGCAAATATGTAAAACCCGGACGCATAACTGCTTTGCATGTGAACCATGGGCTTTCATGTGATGCTGATGTGTGGGAGCAGCACGCAGAACGACAAAGTGATGAGTTATTAGTTAACTTTGAGGCGCACCGTGTCTCTTGTCAGGCGCGCATCAACACAGAAGCGCTTGCGCGTGACGCTCGTTATAGTGTTTTTGAAAAAACGCTNGCTGAAGACGATATTCTCTTGTTGGCTCATCATGCAGATGATCAAGCGGAAACTGTACTCTATAATTTATTGAGAGGATCTGGAAGCACTGGTATGTCTGGCATACCGGTTATGCGTGATTTAGGACTTGGAACGCTCTTGAGGCCACTTTTAGGCCTCACAAAGGCGCAAATAAAAAGTTATGCAACACGTCATCGGTTAAATTGGATTGAAGATGAGAGCAACTTGGATACGAGTTTTGATCGTAATTATCTGCGACACAGGATATTGCCGCCTATTGCTGAAAGATGGGCTGGTCATCAGAATCGAATTGCCGTAACTGCAAATCAAAGCAGGAACGATAAATTACTTGCGAAATCTATTTTTTTAAATGACTTGGCTAAGCTTGACTTCCGGAATGAGAGGGCAGGTATTTCGTTTTGTGCGAAAAGGATGTCTATACTGGAAGCCATCAGGCAAAAAAATATTATCCGCCAGTTGCCTGGTGAATTGAAGTTGTCATTACCTTCGACAAGAGTCATTGATGAAGTATTTGGTGTTCTGCTGAACGCGCGTTCAGACGCCTCACCCGAAGTGAAGGCTGACAGGTGCGTGTTTCGCAGATATCGTAACCGCGTTTATTTGCTGAGAGTTGGCAAACGGAACCCCGTGTGTCCCAAAAATTGTATAAATTGGGAGCACAAAAAAATGCTAATTCTGCCGGGCGGTGGCTCAGTAGTAGCAGAATCGATTGATTCTCAGGGAATAAGACTAGGAGAAGTAACATCGCTCGAAATTAGATTTAGAGTCGGAGGTGAGCGATGCCGGCCAACGGGAAGGAGGCATTCGCAAACCCTTAAAAAGCTTTTTCAGGAATATGCTTTGGAGCCTTGGTGGAGGAGTTCCATACCACTATTTTTCTTGCATAATGAACTGGTTGCTGTTGGTGATTTATGGATATGCGAGGGTTGGGAGACTGAGAAAGGAGAGAAGGGTTTGAAAATCCATTGGCAGGTTAACTCGTTGTAGATAAGGCAAGGTGATTCTGTTACGCTATTTCCCCATCTTGACTCGGACGAAATGGTGCAATCATTTTATTGCGACGTCACATATTTCGTTGTCCTCTCTATGCGCTTGAATTTTATATTAGGATCTCTATGACGCATTTTATTTTCGTGACTGGCGGTGTTGTTTCGTCCCTTGGCAAAGGAATCGCTTCTGCTTCATTGGGGGCGCTGTTGGAGGCTCGCGGGCTCGCTGTCACTATATTGAAATTGGATCCATACCTTAATGTTGATCCCGGCACTATGAGTCCCTTTCAACATGGGGAGGTTTTTGTAACAGAGGACGGAGCAGAGACTGATCTAGATCTTGGACATTATGAGAGATTTCTACGCTGTANGATGACGCAAAACAATAATTTCACGAGTGGTCAGATCTATGAGACGATCTTGCGGAAAGAACGTCGTGGAGATTACCTTGGGGGCACAGTTCAGGTGATTCCGCATTTGACCGACGAAATAAAGCGAAGAATTCATCTTGGGGCGGGAGATGCTGATGTTGCGGTAGTTGAAATTGGAGGCACTGTGGGAGACATTGAATCTCAACCCTTCTTGGAAGCAGTCAGACAGCTAAAAGGGGAGCTTGGCTCCGAGAGAGTTCTACTTATTCATTTGACTTTGGTCCCCTATATTGCGTCTGCTGGTGAAACGAAAACCAAACCTACCCAGCATTCCGTGAAGGAAATGCGCTCAATCGGACTGCAGCCCGACATGTTGCTTTGCCGATCAGAGGTGGAGATTGAGGAATCGCAGAGGCGAAAGATTGCCTTATTTACAAATGTAGAAGAGCGTGCAGTGATNCCATTGATGGATGCACCTACAATTTATCTTGTGCCGCGTATGCTTCATGAAAGAGGGCTAGATCAGTATGTTCTAGGGAGATTCAAGCTGCCTTTTTCTGTAGCTAACTTGAGCGAATGGGATTGGGTGGTCGAGAATCAACTTGAATCAGNGGATGAGATATCTGTTGCAATGGTTGGGAAATATATGGATTTGCTTGACGCATATAAATCGATTACTGAAGCGCTGGTTCACGCGGGAATTCAAAATAAAACCAAGGTTAAGATTAAATATATTGACTCAGAAGATCTAGAATCAGATCAAACATTGTTAGATGGGATAGATGCTATTCTGGTGCCAGGAGGCTTCGGGACAAGAGGCTCNGAAGGCAAGATATTTGCAGCCAAGACGGCAAGAGAGTCCTTAATACCCTACTTGGGGATATGTTTGGGTATGCAAATTGCCGTCATAGAGTATGCGAGAAATATGTGCAATCTAGAAGGTGCAAATAGTTCAGAATTTGACCCTGAAACCAAGTATTCGGTGGTTGGTTTGATATCAGAGTGGTTGACTTCTGACGGTCGTATTGAGCAGCGTGATTCTGATTCTGATTTGGGAGGCACTATGCGATTGGGATCACAGATCTGTCATCTTCTTCCCGGCACTAAAGCAAGAACTATTTATGGTTCAGATACTATTAAAGAACGACACAGACATCGTTATGAAATCAACAACAATTATTTGCCTCAACTTCAGGAGGCTGGGTTAGTAATCGGCGGGCTATCTGAAGATAGAACCCTGGTTGAAACAATCGAGTTACCTGAACATCCTTGGTTTTTTGCAAGTCAATTCCACCCTGAATTCACTTCTACACCTAGGGACGGACACCCGTTGTTTTCCGATTTCATTAAGGCAGCCAAAGCTTTCAGCGAGCGTCGTGAAATATGACCATGTCTAGCAATAACACAATAAATATCGATAAACTACAAGTGGGGAATGACTTGCCCTTTGTCCTTTTTGGGGGCATAAATGTTATTGAGTCGCGTGATACGGCTATGCAAGTAGCAGAATCTTTTATTAAAGTGACAGAAAAGCTGCAAATCCCGTTTGTTTTCAAAGCGTCATTTGATAAAGCTAATCGCTCATCTCATGCTTCATATCGAGGGCCCGGTTTGGACCAAGGATTAATGGTGCTTCGCGAGATTAAACAGACTTTTGGTTGTCCTCTGCTAACTGATATTCATGAAATTAATCAAATCAAGCCTGCCTCAGAGGTATGCGATGTTCTCCAGTTGCCTGCGTTTTTGGCGAGGCAAACTGATTTAGTCCGAGCCATGGCGGAGTCAGGATCTACTGTTAATATTAAAAAGCCTCAGTTTCTAAGTCCAGATCAAATGATTAATATTGTAGAAAAATTCAGAGCCTTCGGCAGCGATCGGTTGCTGTTATGCGAACGGGGGACTTGTCATGGGTATGATAATTTGGTTGTTGATATGCTAGGATTTTCCGTTATGAGGGAAGTGAGCGGAGGNTTACCGTTGATTTTTGATGTTACTCATTCCCTTCAGCGGAGAGACCCACTTTCTGAGCACTCCGGCGGGCGTCGCCAACAAGTTGTTGAGCTAGCCAGAGCCGGTTTGGCTGTAGGTATAGCTGGGCTTTTTTTAGAAGGACATCCCGACCCCGACAAAGCCAAGTGTGATGGCCCCAGTGCTTTGCCTCTTGACAAGTTAGAGCCATTTTTAGCGCAAATGAAAGCCTTAGACGAGCTGACAAAATCGTTTTCAACTTTGGTAATTAATTATTAATTATCCTTTATTGTGTCAGCCGGTAGGTGGGTGTTATTCAATTTGAAAGGATAGAGGACATCATGTCAGATATCGTAAATATCGAAGCTTACGAAATGCTCGATTCTAGAGGGAATCCAACAGTGAGAGCTGAGGTGTTTCTTTCGTGTGGCTCTTCAGGCATTGCTCTTTCACCCTCTGGCGCTTCAACAGGTTCCCGTGAAGCTTTGGAATTGAGAGATGAAGATCCCCTTCGATACTCGGGAAAAGGTGTACTAACCGCAATAAGTAATATTAATGGTGAGATAAAAGATTTATTGATGGGCGTTGATGCAACTGACCAGACTTTAGTTGATT
Source organism: Porticoccaceae bacterium (assembly GCA_002591625.1). GTDB lineage: Bacteria > Pseudomonadota > Gammaproteobacteria > Pseudomonadales > Porticoccaceae > TMED48. The sequence continues at coordinate 60,538 of PCDB01000040.1, read as the reverse complement.
CGATAATGATAAAGGCGGATGGCACCGAAAACAAAGCTAAATTCGGTGCGAATGCGATACTGGCCGTATCATTAGCTGTGTCTAAAGCCGCAGCCGCGGCTAAGGAGTTGCCATTATATGCCCACATAGCCGAACTCGGTGGCAACAAAAATAATTTTACTATGCCGGTACCTATGATGAATATTTTGAATGGAGGTGAACACGCTGACAACAATATTGACATCCAAGAATTTATGATTCAGCCGGTTTCAGCAACTAGTTTTGCTGAAGCGGTTCAAGTGGGTGTCGAAGTATTTCATGCATTGAAGAAGACGCTAAAGACACGAGGTCTGAGTACGTCGGTGGGTGACGAAGGAGGTTTTGCTCCAGACCTAGCATCGAATGCTCAGGCAGTGAAAATCATTACAAAAGCAGTTGAGTCAACGCATTACCAGTTGGGTTCAGATGTGACTTTGGCGCTTGATTGCGCTGCATCCGAGTTTTATCGGGACGGAAAATATCGGTTGAGCGGCGAGGATAAAGTTCTCAACTCGGCCGGATTTACGGATTATCTTGCGGCATTGGTTGATGAGTATCCAATTATTTCAATAGAGGACGGGTTGGATGAGTCTGATTGGCAAGGGTGGGAGTACCATACTGAAAAACTCGGCGGACATATTCAGTTGGTTGGAGATGACCTTTTTGTTACAAATCCGCGNATCCTTNGGTATGCTATTGACCGAGGAGTAGCCAATGCTATCCTTGTCAAGTTAAATCAGATTGGAACACTTACAGAAACATTGGATGCAATCTCAATCGCCAAAAGGGCGGGATATAACGTAGTAGTATCTCATCGCTCTGGAGAGACGGAAGATACCACAATAGCCGATTTAGCAGTGGGCACTGCTGCTGGTCAGATTAAGACTGGATCGCTATGCCGCTCAGATCGAGTTGCAAAGTACAATCGTCTATTACGAATAGAAGCTGAGTTGGGTGTCGAGCAAGCGCCGTACTTGGGACTGGGTGAATTTCGCTAGAAAGGAGGTTGGAGCGGATAAAGAAATCTGCTCGAGATGGCTTTAATGAGAAAGTCACTTTTAACATTTTTAGTATTGTTGCTCATTGTTTTGCAATGGCAATTGTGGTTTGGAGACAGCGGCCTAGCCAAAAAGGCTCAAATTGAAGAGCAATTAAATATTAAGAAAATTGAGAATGAAAAGCTTCAAAAACGTAATAATCAAATTGCCCGGGAGATTATAGGCTTGAAAAAAGGCCGTAAATCGGTTGAAGAAAAAGCGAGAGAAGAACTTGGAATGATAGGGAAGGGCGAAACTTTCTTTTTTGTTTCTGATATGGAGGATCAGGAACCTATAAATGAACGCTAGTNTTATTGTAGGGGGAATAGCTTCTTGAATTCGTCACGTCTGTGGGTGATCGTTCCTGCTGCAGGAAGAGGAGTTCGTTTCTCTGATAGGATCGCTAAGCAATTCTGTCGACTTAGTGGAGCATCGGTAGCTCAACACTGTTTGACTAGGCTACTTAAATTACCGTCGATCGAACGCCTAATTATTCCGTGTAACCCTAGTGATCCGGGCTGGAGTGATGTAGATGCATGCAAAGAACCCCATGTTGAACTCATAAAGGGCGGTGATAACAGGGCTAACTCGGTTTTGAATGGGCTTAAAACACTATCGTTTGTCGCCGATGATATGGATTGGATATTGGTTCACGATATTGTGAGGCCCTGTGTCACCATCGGATCGATAATAAAACTCATTGAGAGCGTCAGAGAACATTCAGTTGGTGGAATACTATCCACTGTAGTTACGGATACCGTGAAAATGGTCAGCTCAGATGGTATAGTATTACGCACAGAGAACCGAGATTGTCTGAGATTGGCCCAGACCCCTCAGATTTTCCGTTTCGGTGAATTACACAGTGCGTTAATTGCAGCATCTGAACATTCATTTTCTCCGCCTGATGAAGCCTCTGCCCTCGAGTGGTTTGGGCGACCCGTGTTATTCACTGATGGTCGTAGTGATAATATAAAAATTACGCACCCAGAAGATCTGGCATTGGCCGAAGCGATAATTAATTCTCAGGAACGGTTAGAATGCGGATAGGCCATGGTTTTGATATACATGCGTTTGGCCCCGGTTCTCATGTTGTTCTGGGTGGGGTAAAGATTCCACATACACACTGTTTGATCGCACATTCGGATGGCGACGTCGTTATTCATTCTCTTGTAGATGCCATCTTCGGAGCACTTTGTCTAGGTGACATTGGCAGCCATTTCCCTGATACAGATTCCTCTAACAAGGATCTTAATAGTCGCATGTTTCTGAGATATGCTGCGGATATGATGATCTCCAATAACTATGTTTTAGGTAATGTGGATGTCACTGTCATTGCGGAAAGCCCGATAGTGGCGCCGCATATTCTCTCCATGCGAGAATGTCTCTCAACGGATCTATCTGCGAATTTGGACAAAATCAACATAAAGGCAACGACAGCTGAAAGGCTTGGTTTTATTGGACGCGAAGAAGGCATTGGGTGTCACTCGGTGGTTCTATTAGTTCCTAAACAATTTTCCGATCAAAATTCTCAGTAGGCATATGAATATGGATGCGAGATTTGACTTCTGCAGTTTGCCCAAAATGAATGAGACGATTGGGAGTGCATTGATGCGCGCTCATCTGACCGATTTTCAGGTAAGAGAGATTTTGGGTTTTAAACCAACCGGAACTGGGGAACATTATCTTGTAGAGATTTGTAAACGTAACCAAAATACTCGCTGGGTAGCTAAAATCTTGGCTGATCTAGCAGGCATAGGTATCTGCGACATTGGTTATTGCGGACTAAAAGATCGATTAGCGGAAACCACACAATGGTTCAGTCTCTGTTCACCGAAACGACAAATTGGAAAAGATCAATTGAGACATCAGGCGTTTGATGTACTCAAGATTGATCGCCATTCAAAAAAACTTCGTCGCGGAGATCATAAAGGAAATGCTTTCAATATCACACTTCGCGAAATAACTTTTGATAGAAAAGTTTTTGAAAGACGTTTGAATGAAATAGGTTCGGTGGGAGTGCCAAATTATTTCGGGGAGCAACGTTTTGGGATTAACGCAGGTAATTTGTTTACCGCAGCAAAACTAGTAAAAAGTGGCCGTCTAAAAGGTAATCGTCAGGGCACTGGATTCTACCTGTCGGCGGCTCGATCTTGGTTATTTAACTTGATTTTGGGTAAGCATATTGAGGACCATCTGGACGGAGAGGAGTTCCCCTTTTTGCAAACCGGTCCATTGTGGGGTCGCGGGAGGACCAGAGCAGATCCTTGTATACTGTTGAAAGAAGCAAGACTTCTAGCGAATTGGTCAGAATGGTGTTACGCGCTGGAACACTCTGGTTTAACTCAGGAACGACGACAACTTATTGTTGTGCCAAGCGCGCTCTCATATGAGCACCTTTACAAAAAAAATCTAACAATCAAATTTGAACTTCCGAAGGGTTGCTATGCGACAACTGTGTTGCGAGAGATAGCCCAATTAAATCGCCCCTGATCATGAGCCCTGTGATATATTGACTTTCGTGGATGGCTTATACCAACTCACTACTTTTACCGATATTTTCGAATTTGAGGTCTACAAGTGCAATCAATCGATCTGGCAGGGGTAGGAATGACCTCTCAGCGAACCCGAGAGCGCCTTATTCAGCGATTGGCTGATCAAGGCATTACTAATCAATCAGTGCTAGAAACCATCAGGATTACTCCTCGCCATATCTTTTTGGACGAAGCGCTATCGCACAGAGCGTATGAAGATACTGCCTTGCCTATCGGGTTCTCGCAAACTTTGTCGCAGCCATATGTTGTGGCACTCATGACACAGCTACTTTTAGCAAATGGAACACCCAAGAAAGTCTTAGAAATTGGGACTGGATCGGGTTATCAGACTGTAATCTTAGCGCAGTTGGTGGATCAGGTTTTTACCGTGGAGCGGATTCGACCGCTATTAGATTTGGCCAAGACTCGTTTTAGGACACTTGGAATGGCAAGCGTGGTGGCCGAGTATTCGGATGGGAACTTTGGTCTTGAAAAGCATGCGCCATATGATGGAATTATTGCGACTGCGTCCTCAAAGGTAATTCCGGTAGAGTTGCTCAAACAACTTGCGGCAAACGGATCTTTGGTAATCCCGATCGGTGATGGCGCGCATCAAGATTTGCGAGTGCTGAGGAGGCAAGGCGATACAGAAGAATTTGAAGAAGAAATAATTGCTAAAGTTAAGTTTGTTCCACTCTTGGGTGGTTTGGCGCGCTAGCTCGCCTGCAAGGGGAAATTTTGGATGAAACGCTTCTCGGTAATTTTGTACCTCAAAGGCATTGCCATGGGCGCTGCCGACATGGTTCCAGGCGTTTCGGGAGGAACAATGGCGCTGGTGATGGGAATCTACTGGGAAATAATTTTTACCATTAGATCTGTTGGCCGCGCCACTCTGAGGAGTTTTAAACAAGATGGGTTCACTGTAGCTTGGAGACAGATAAACGGCGATTTTATGCTTACCTTGATAGCCGGCATGCTCACGAGTGTTTTGGTTTTAGCTAAGGCAATTAACTTTTTGATTTCTTCATATCAGATGTTTTTATGGTCGTTTTTTTTCGGCCTTATTATTGGATCATTCGTAACACTTTTTAGAAAAAATAGACCTTCGATATGGTACCAATGGCTACTTTTTTGTCTGGGTTTTCTTGCTGCGTTAGGTCTTACGCGTGCGCCGCTAGTTCTAGTGGAATTTGGTTATCTGGGATTATTTTTTTCGGGCTGGGTGACTTTTTGTGCAATGATCATTCCGGGGATTTCCGGCACTTTGATTTTGGTTTTATTGGGGCTATATCCCACCATTATTGGGGCATTGAATGAACTACATTTGGATATATTGTCGACTTTCGGGGTTGGTGGTCTGATTGGATTGATGGCTTTTTCTCGATTTCTTGTGAAACTAAAAGCCCATGAAACGACAGTTGTGATTACCATGTGTGGCTTTTTAATCGGAAGCCTTGACGCTATTTGGCCGTGGAAACAGCCCACAGTTAACAATCATGAGAGTGGAGCAATTGGACATTCTGTCAATTTATGGCCTGATCAATATGCTGTGGTTGCACAATCCGAACCTCAAGTTCTATATTGCCTAATATGTGCTTCTGTGGGCATTGTCCTCGTCGCGCTGCTCAATCATGCGGGGAGCAGCTCTAAAAAAACGATAGATTGATAAAATGTGATGCCACTCCAATTTCCTACCTTTTTTTTGACTATTTTTCTAGTGGGATGTGTATCACAAAAGGCGCCTGTTTCAAGTCTAGAAATACCCGCCATCGCATCAGTCACGACTCATATTGTTCAGCAAGGGGAAACCCTCTATTCAATTGCTTGGCGTTATGACTTGGATGTTGCATATCTAGCTCGGATAAATAAACTTGGCACCAATTCTCAAATTAGGGCCGGTCAAGCTTTAAAAATTTTGTCATATTCGGACAAAAATTCAGAAAAGGTTCAGCCTAGAAAAGAAAAAAACGTGGAATTCCAGACCATTGTAAAAGGGAAAGGAATTGATGAGTCAAAAGACCCTGGCGCTGTCGGTGACAAAGATGTATTGAATGGTGGTGAGGCGAGGCCATTTGTCGAGATTCCTGACAAAGACTCCAAATCTCTAAATTGGCAATGGCCTGTGAGAGGAAAAATTATTGACCAATTTGATCTTGAAAAATTGAAAAAAGGTATAAGGATTCAGGGTGTAAGTAGATCTGCCGTCCGACCGATGTATTCTGGAGAGGTGGTTTATGCAGGAGAAGGGTTTCAAGGCTATGGCAAGTTGATAATAGTTAAGCATACCAATTCTCTGCTTAGCGCTTATGCGCAGAATGACCAAATTCTGGTTGCCGAAGGACAGATAGTCAAGAAGATGCAAATTATATCCAAGCTAGGCCACTCCGGGGTGCTTTATTTCGAGATTAGACAGAACGGTAAACCTGCAGACCCAATTAGTTTCCTTAAGTGAGAGACCTATTATCAAATATAAAACGTTAGTCAGCAGTTTGGGCGTGACAAGTTTAAGTTAACTGAAAAGTTGCTGCCTAGCATAGAATGACTTGGGATCAAGTCTCCTTTTTTGTTATAGTATCGCGCAGAAATCACAATCTCTTTCTTAATAGGAATTTCTATGGACATCTTACTACTTCCGCCACTTTTGGGCGCCTTAGGCATGATCGCCGCCTTTGCAATTTATCGCCTCGTTATGAGGTATCCTGATGGCGTGGCTGACGTCAAGAAGATTGGTGACCAGATTCATACCGGTGCGTTAGCTTTTATGAAAACCGAGTACAAATACTTACTGGTTTTTGTGGCAGTTTTGGTAGTTCTTGTAGGTTTCTTCTTGTCTATAGAATCTGCGACAGCGGTGATTGTTGGCGCTGCTTGCTCTTCATTAGCGGGTTTTATAGGCATGTATGCGGCGACGAAAGCTAATGTGAGGACTGCAACCGCAGCGCAAACAGAAGGGGCATCAGCAGCATTGTCGGTATCTTTCTATGGCGGTTCGGTGATGGGTTTATGTGTAGCTTCCTTAGGCCTAATTGGACTAGGATCATTGTACTATTTTTTCAGTGAGTCAGATGTGCATGCTCTGGAGGGATTTGGTATGGGAGCCTCTGTTGTGGCTTTGTTCTCTCGAGTAGGTGGAGGGATCTTTACTAAGAGTGCTGATGTCGGCGCAGATTTGGTAGGGAAAATAGAAGCAGGCATACCTGAAGACGATCCTCGTAATCCGGGGGTAATAGCTGACAATGTCGGTGATAATGTAGGGGATGTTGCTGGCATGGGATCAGATATTTTTGAGTCTTACTGCGGATCAATGATTGCCTCAATAGCCATAGCTTACACATTGAATTCAAAGGATATGATGTTGTTACCTCTTGCATTAGCATCTGTTGGTTTAATAGCTTCTATTGTTGGAATTTTTATTGTAAGGATGCAATCAAATAGTGCTCCCGCAAGTGCTCTCAGATCCGGGACATTATTAGCGCCAATAATTTTTATCGGAATGGCCTATTTTTTGATCGAAGCACTTCCTGGCGTTTCGATGGACGTATGGTGGTGTGTGATTTGCGGTGCCGCCGGTGGCGTCTTAATTGGCTTAGTCACGGAGTATTACACCGGAGGAGCACCAATCCAAAAAATTGCAGAGTCTGGGGAGACTGGATCTGCTACTGTGATGATTTCTGGATTAGCTGTTGGTATGCAATCCGTGGTCGTCCCAATCGTTGTGTTAGCTACCGTTATTTTCGTATCTACAGGCTTGTCCGGCGTATATGGTGTTGGTATAGCCGCCGTCGGAATGTTGGCAACGGTAGGCATTACAATGGCCATAGATGCTTATGGCCCTGTAGCTGACAACGCTGGAGGCATTGCTGAGATGGCAGGCATGGGGGAGGAAGTGAGAGAGATCACTGACTCACTCGATGAGTTAGGCAACACGACTGCAGCTATTGGTAAAGGGTTTGCAATCGGTGCAGCCGCGTTGGCTGCTCTTGCAATTATTTCAGCGTATTCTGCAGTTGTATCGCTCAGAAATCCAGAGTTCTCGCTGGCACTTACGCAACCCGTAGTTTTGGTAGGAATGTTTATCGGCGCGTGCATTCCTTTTCTGATAGCTTCGATCACCATGACTGCAGTTGGCGATGCAGCATTTGAAATGATCAACGAAATAAGAAGGCAATTTCGAGAGATTACGGGGCTGATGGAGGGGAAGGCAGATCCCGATTCGGAACGGTGCGTAGAAATAGCTACGGAAGCAGCACTCAAAAAGATGATGTTGCCCGGTGTCATAGCAGTTTCTATGCCAGTAATCGTTGGCCTAGGTTTGGGCGCTGAAGCGCTTGGTGGTATGTTGGCGGGCGGATTGCTCGGCTGTGTGAGCTTAGCGCTCATGATGGCCAATGCTGGAGGGGCCTGGGATAATGCAAAGAAGTATGTTGAGAAAGGACATCTTGGGGGTAAGGGCTCTGACACGCATGCCGCTGTGGTGGTCGGAGATACTGTTGGGGATCCATTCAAAGATACTTCGGGTCCGGCTATGAATATCCTCATAAATGTTATGGCCATTGTGAGCCTAGTAATAGCTCCATTACTAAGTATTTGATCTCTCCAAGAGCCCTCACTGAGATTAAGACCGTTTTGGGGTTAAAAGATTTGACTGGGTCATCTTCTTGAATCGGAATATTCGGATATCGATGATATTGGCTGTAGTCATATTTTTATGGCTATCAAGTGCTATCTGGTGGCCTGACGATTCAGACCTGCCCCCTAGCGAAACCGAAGGTGCTCAATTAACTCAAGTTGAGGTCACACGGTTGGTTGAGCAGTTCTATCAGCCATTGATTTCAGTACAAGCGAAGACCAAAGCCAATCGAGAAGTTGACATCAGAGCTGAGTTGTCTGGACAAGTTTTGTCCTTGCCTGTTAAGCGGGGCGGCCTAGTTGTCACTGGTGAAACAATTTGTGAGTTAGATCCTCAGGATCGTCTTGCCGCGAATGCCAGTGCTCGAGCCGCTGTGGCGCGCGCCGAACTGGAATATACTGGTGCCCTTAGCCTAAAACAGAAAGGTGTTCAGTCTGAATTGGCCATTGCCAGGTCTCTAGCAAATCTTGAAGCGGCTAAAGCCCACCAACAAAAGACAGAATACCGAGTAAAAAAATTACGTATGCTGGCACCCTTTTCTGGCGTTATTGAAGATCGGCCTCTCGAAATTGGTGACTATGCCCAAGTTGGGCAGATCTGCGCGACTATTGTAGAGCTGGACCCGATGCTAATTATTGGACAGGTGGCAGCCGCGGATATAACCAAATTGAGATTGGGTCAGCGGGCGGACTTCATCCACAGCGAGGGCACCATAGACAGCGCCTTAATCACTTACCTAGCTTCTACCACGGATCCAATCACTCAGACTTATAGAGTCGAGGCGCAAATTAAAAATAGCAGTGGTATTTTACGGGCTGGGATTGCAGGGACATTGGCCGCGGAGACCAGAGCTGTAAGAGCACATTTAATCCCAGCGTCGGTGCTGTTGCTGGATGACAATGGTGACATGATGGTAAAGATTCTGTCTAACGGAAGCCAAGTACAAAACATGATCGTAGAACAACTGGGCGTGGACGATAATGGTATTTGGGTCCAAGGCTTGCCGGAACGTACGGCTCTAATAACCATGGGTCAGAATTATGTTACTGCCGGAGAAAAAGTGAGCCCTGTCTTTGCAGAACCCGCAAAAAAGTTAAGATAATAGTGAAGATTTGACTCTTGAGCATTATATATACTCTCATCGATAATCCTCGCGTTACTCTCTCTATCATGGCGCTAGTTTTATTCGCAGGATTTGTATCTCGTGTCAACTTGCCTGTTGAGACGGAACCGGCAGTGGATGTGCCGGTGGCCATGGTTCGTGTTATTCATCATGGCATCTCTCCTGACGACGGAATCCGGCTGCTTGCAAGGCCCATTGAAAAGGAACTCAAAACGCTCGAAGGGCTCAAAGAGGTGGTGTCTACCGCACGTCAGAGCGCAGTATATATTGTAGTTGAATTCGATGCCGAACAAGAAGTCAAAAGTTCTATTTCTGATTTGCGCGAGGCAGTTGATAGGGCCAGTGCAGACTTCCCTGCTGATACTGAAGAACCTGTGGTTGATCAACTCGCTGCTGTTGGTGAGCCCGATGTGGTGGTAGCTTTGTCAGGTGAGTTGGTCTCAGAGAGAGAGCTTACTCGCATGTCAAACTATCTTCAGGAGCAAATCGAAAAAATTCCTTCGGTCATGGAGGCTAAAATTTATGGCGACAGGGAAGAGGTCGTTGAGGTTGTTCTTGATCCTAGACGTTTGCAACATTACCGCATAACAATGGATGAGGTGCTAAACCTTGTTGCAAGAAATAATTTGTTAGTTCCTGCAGGCGATATGGAGTCCGGTGCAGGTCGTTTCAACATTGTTGTGCCAGCGCTAATTGAAACAGCGTCAGATATTAAGTTATTGCCCATAAGAAGCACCGCTAATGGTGTTGTGACTCTTGGAGATATTGCATCAATTCGTCGTACGTTTAAGGACGCAAGCAGTTTCAGCTCATTAAATGGGCAAAAAGCGATGTCAATATATGTTTCAAGGCGCACTGGTACTAATTCTATTGAGATGGTGGAGACGGTTAGAGAGTTAGTCGAACTCGAGAGTAAGAATTTTTCAAAAGAGATAGCTATCGATTTTATCTTTGATAATTCCTTTCATGCAAAATCCATGGTGGATGAGTTATCCGGTAACATCTTAACTGCGATGAGTTTGGTTTTGATTTTGGTAGTCGCCACTTTGGGAATTAAGGCCGGATTCTTGGTCAGTCTGGGAATACCATTCTGTGTGCTTGGTTCGATCATAATTATTTCAATTCTTGGCTACACTTATAACTTCATGATCATGTTTGGTTTGCTACTTTCTCTCGGGATGCTAATCGATGGTGCAATTGTCATTGTGGAATTTGCTAACACCCAGATTGCAGCTGGCTCCTCCTCTAGGGAGGCATACCGCAGAGCAGTAGCCAGGATGGCGCTTCCCGTTTCAGCATCGATAGGTACGACCTTGGCAGCTTTTCTGCCTCTCTTATTTTGGCCCGGGGTTGCTGGACAGTTTATGTCATATCTTCCCACTACGGTTTTTGCAGTGCTGGCTTGGTCGCTTCTGTATGCCCTGATCTTTGCCCCCACATTGGGTGTTATTTTAGGTAAAAAGGCGGCTTTGAAGAATGCTGAAACGGAATATTTTGACCCCGAGATGTCGTCTCAAGCACTTTTTATCCCTTTGCAGAATATTTACGTCAGTTTGTTAAATTTGGTTATAAGAAAGCCTCTGTCTGCGATTTCTATGGCCAGTCTTCTCATCGTTGTAATTTTTGTTGCTTACTCAAAGTTCGGAGCTGGGGTGGTTTTCTTTTCTAACATTGAAAATCAATTCGGGGTAATGACAGTTCGAGCTCAGGGCAACTATTCGGTCGAGCAGAAACGCATGATGACGTCAGCAGTTGAGGATCGCGTCAGGGAGAGCGGTATCAAAGAAATTCGCCAGCTATACTCATCAAGCCAGGACATGGGATTGCAAAGAGATTCAAGTCGCGATCAGATAAGTAATTTTTTTGTAGAACTAGTGCCTACCTCTCAGCGCGGCCTAAGCAGTACGGAGGTTTTTGCCAAGGTCAGGCAAGTCACTTCAGACATGCCCGGTCTCATAGTTTCAGCGCAAAATCTTGATAGTGGCCCCCCTACAGGGAAGGACATACAGATACAGATATCATCGACCAATCGAGTAGCCCTGCATGATACGGCAATCATGATTAAGAATTGGATTCGGAACAATGTGGAGGGCATTCGAGGGTTGGAGGATACACTACCAATTTCTGGTGTACAGTGGGAAATGGATGTCGACCGATCAAAAGCATCGATGCAAGGAGTTAATGTTGCAAATGTTGGGCAGGCGGTTCAGCTGGTAACTGACGGACTGATGATAGGAAAGTTTCGTCCTGATGATGTTGATGAAGAGATTGAAATTCGTCTTCGCTTTCCTGAAGACGAGCGTAAATTGTCGGCCCTAGAAGCTCTTGTAATTAACTCAAAAGCTGGATCAGTCCCTATCAGTGATTTCACGCATCGTATTGCAAAACCTAAAATGGATATAGTTCAGCGCATCGATATGGAGGAAGCGGTTCTCGTCATGGGTTATACCGAAGATGGGTATCTTGCAGATGAGCAGACCGGGCAAATTGAGTCCTGGCTGGCGGGTATGAAGTTTCATCCAGATGTCCAGGTAAAAATTCGTGGGGCTAATGAAGAACAAGCTAAGTCTGCAGCCTTTCTATCTACGGCATTCACAATGGCATTGGGGTTAATGATGATAATGATGGTTGCCCAGTTCAATAGTTTCTATCAGGCATTCTTGATACTGTTTGCCGTTGTTATCTCGACTGCCGGTGTGCTCATGGGTCTCGTGGTCAGTCAGGCGGTTTTTAGTACCGTCTTAACTGGGGTTGGGATAGTAGCTTTAGCGGGAATTGTGGTGAATAATAATATTGTGCTGATCGACACTTTTAATTTTATACGCAAAAGAGAAAATGATGTAAGTCCTCAGGAGGCAGTTTTCAGGGCAGCTAAGTCACGTTTTCGCCCCGTTTTGCTTACCACTGTTACTACTATTGTTGGTCTGCTTCCATTGGCAAATGGACTGAGTGTTGATATTGTAAATCGGTCTTGGGAATACGGAGGCTCAGTTGCTTCTTGGTGGCAACCTCTGGCGAGTGCGATAGTAAATGGTTTGACTTTGTCTACGGTCATGACGCTGTTATTAACTCCAGCTATGTTGCTTCTTCCAAGCATCATCCGAGCAAGACTACCCATTTTTTTTAGGTCCTCTTCCTAGTAAAGAAAATACGTGTTTTTAATGAAATTCCAGCAACAAACCAATTTTGTTAGACTTATAGCTGAGTTGATTGAACTGAGGTGCTTTTGGTAGGCAGCAAACGAATCCTTCGACAGGATATTCTTCGAAAGATGGAAGAGTATCTTTCTCGAGGCGGTGAAATTAAGAAGTATCGGGCGGGAGAAAGCGCCGAAAGGGCTGATATACCGCGCAAAAAAGCCGAATTTGTGGGTCTTGGGTTATCTAATCAGAATGATCTAAACGAAGTGATTTTGGCAATAGACGAGCGAAAGGCAAATTTAAGAAATCCGCCATCGGTGCTCCCGAGATCTACCCCTCGCAAAAAGATCATCTACGATGATTTTGGTGAGCCTCTTAGAGAAGTTTGGATTGAGACATAGAATTATTCACGTCTTTTAAAAATGGGCGGCAACATGTTTGCGATGGTTAAGCTTCGGTGCAGCTCAAGTAATTTGCGCTCCGTTTGCTTGTTTGTCTGCGTGATAACTTGAGCGAACCAAGGGGCCACAGGCGGCTTTTGAGAAACCAATATTAAATGCGTACTCTGAATATTCAGAGAACTCGTCTGGGTGAACAAATCTATCTACGGGAAGGTGGTTCGTGGATGGCTGCAGATACTGCCTGATAGTAAGCATTGCTACATTGTGTTCTCGCAAATCATCCAGCGTTCTAAAGACCTCATCCTTAGTTTCACCCAAGCCCACCATCAGCCCTGATTTAGTAGGTACGCGAGGATTCATCAATGCAAAGTCATTCATGAGATTCAGCGACCAATTGTAATTTGCTCCAGGGCGGACTTGCCTGTAAAGGCGAGGCACGGTTTCGATATTGTGATTAAATACATCTGGTGGAGTTTCGCTTAAGAATTTAAGTGCCGGTTCTTTTCTACCCCGAAAGTCTGGCACCAGTATTTCAACTTTGAGCTTTGGATCAAGCCTTTTCGCTTCTTCTATGCACTTAGCGAAATGTTGGGCACCCCCATCACGCAAGTCGTCGCGATCAACAGAGGTAATTACTACGTATTTAAGCCCCATAGCAGAGATTGCACGAGCTAGATTGCCAGGTTCATTCTCATCTAAGGGATTGGGTCGTCCATGGCCAACATCGCAAAATGGGCATCGTCTAGTGCAGATCTCACCCATTATCATAAATGTAGCGGTACCATTACTAAAACACTCGTTTAAATTAGGGCAATTGGCTTCTTCACATACAGTTGCCATACTGTTTGCGCGCAATAAATCCTTAACTCGTTTGCGTTCAGGTGAAATTGATAGACTAGTTCTTAGCCACGCAGGCTTGCGTTCAAAATGTTTTGTGGGGATTACCCTTACTGGGATGTGCTCTACCTTGTCAGCACTGCGCAGCTTCACGCCTGGCTTGGGCCGATTGGATCTTTTTGGTGGGACTATGAGTTCTTGAGGCATGGGATCAACGCGTTGTTTAATAACGATTTAGTCTGCCACAGAAAAAGGAGTGGTGACAGCACTTTTCTTTGCATAGCTTAGCGTGTTACATAAATGGTTGGTAAAAATTTTGATAACATCATCTTTTTTTATTTTTGAATCAATCAGGTCAGAGAGTTGGGTCATGGGTATATCCAGCCCGCAAGGCTTAACGAGACTCCAAGGGGATAAATCCATGCTTACATTGAGACTGATGCCATGGTAGCTGCAGCCCTTTTGAACTCTGAGTCCTATAGAGGCTATTTTAGCGTCTCCCACATAAACACCAGGCCCATTTTTGACTCTTTTCGCCGCAAGCTCCCAATGTGATAAGGTTTTTATTACCACATCCTCCAAAGCGTTCACAAATTGCCGCACTCCTTGTTGTCGTCGTCTAAGATCTATTAATACATAAGCGATAATTTGTCCTGGCCCATGGTATGTGATGTCACCACCTCGATCAGTTTGAATAACAGGGATATTGGTTTTAACAAGTATATGCTCATCTTTTCCAGTGCGACCCATTGTAAATACTGGCGGATGCTGAAGAAGCCAGATTTCGTCGTCGGTATCTGAGTTTCGGTATTCCGTAAATGTCTGCATCGCCTTCAGGGTGTCTGAATAACTAATTTCTCCTAGTTGTCGAATGACTAGTCTGCTAGATTTAGTCACATTATAGTACCATACGAACTAGAGGGTTATGGCTCAGATCGTCATAAATGGCTTTAATCTGATGCTCACCGGTTGCGTGTAAAACTATTGTGATAGATTGCCAGCGTCCTTTCCGGCTTTGGCGGATCTTGGTTAACTGGTCATCGAAAGTTGATGAATGTTTTTTAATTACTGAAACTATCTGCTCGCGAAGATCAGGGTTCTTTTCACCCAATATTTTAATCGGATATGAACATGGAAATTCTAGTAGGGGAGGAGTCTCGCGCATCTTTTGCCTAGTGTTAATTAAGTTAGCTCATTTGATCGTCTAGTTTTCAAAATATTGGTGCTATGCCATCAAGTTGGTAAAAAACAGTACAACCCAATCATAAAATCTAGAAAAAAGATCAGATTCTGATACGTCTTTGTCGGCAACTAATGGAACATCGACTAGTGTGTTTTCTGCAAGAGATACCTGCAGTCGGCCCAATTCTTCGCCCGCAATGATTGGGGCCTCTAGTTGTTGATCAACTATAATATTAGCAACTAAATTTTTTTCGGATCTACGAGGGAGGGTTAGGACAATATCTTGCGCGATAGTGAGATTAAGGAAATCATCTGAACCAAACCAGACTTTTGCATTTTCTTTAAGAACATCTCCTTGAGCGTATATTTTTTTCGTATCAAAATGTCTGAAACCATAAGATAAGAGTTTCTGAGTTTGCCTTGCTCTAGACTCAGCACTTGTTGAGCCCAGAAGGACGGATATTAATCGCATGTCCTTTCGTTTTGCAGATGCTGCTAAACAATACCCTGCCGCTTTGGTATAACCTGTTTTGAGCCCATCAACACTACTATCCCTCCAGAGTAGCCGGTTACGGTTCGGTTGGTTAATATCATTGTGCTGGAAATATTTTTCGGAGTATAACGCATAATACTCAGGGTCGAGCTCGATGATTGCTCTTATCAGCCTAACCTGGTCTCGCGCTGAGGACAACATCCCTTCGATGGGCA
This sequence comes from Porticoccaceae bacterium, assembly GCA_002591625.1. Classification (GTDB taxonomy): domain Bacteria; phylum Pseudomonadota; class Gammaproteobacteria; order Pseudomonadales; family Porticoccaceae; genus TMED48. The sequence goes on along the minus strand of PCDB01000040.1, from coordinate 44,931 downwards.
GACCTGTGGAATTGTAATAAAAAGTGTTGTCCATGCCGAGATCAGCCGCGGTGTCGTTCATTAGATTACTGAATGCGTCCTCGCTCCCACTAATGTGCTCGGCTAGAGCAATGGCTGCGTCGTTGCCTGACTGAATAATGATGCCGCGCATCAAGTCAATCACTGGCACGGTTGTTCTTGGACTCAGAAACATAGTTGATCCGTCGGTTTTGGCACCGCCTTTTTCCCATGCGTTGTCGCTAACAAGAACCTCATCATAATCCCTTAATATGCCTTGCTTAATTTGTTTTACTGCTATGTATGTAGTCATCATTTTTGCCAAACTAGCCGGCGGCAATGGTTCATCTGCGTTATTTTCGGCGATAACAAAACCAGTGGTCGCATCAATTAGTATCCAAGCTTTTCCATCCAAATCGGGGGCTTTTGGCACTGGATTTTGAGCCGCTATGTTTGTGCCCATGATGATAAAAAGCAGGAATAAAGTTTGGCGGACAAGACTTTTTCTATGCATGGTATTCTCTTTCCATAATTCGAGTTTCGATCTGTATCTTATCACATCTGGTACTTTGACAAGTCAGATGTCTTATATATCAAGGCCAAAGAATAAAGGAGGCTATGCCGAATTTTTCGTTAACCTTTTTTTGTAGCATTGTGAGGCGATCACTGTTTCTTATGGGGCCAATCTTTACCTTAAATAAATTTTTATGTTGGAGGACTTCAATAGATAGGGAAGTGAGTGGTTGGATTTTTTCTTTAAGAATTTCGGCACCCGATCGTTCTATAAAAGCACCTATCTGAAGAAATACGCCTCCTCGAGGGAGTTCACGTAGATCCAAAATTTTTCCTCGAGCCTCTGATTGAGGTTGAATTTGTGTATCAAGCTCCACTAGTTGGCCATTTGGCTTTGTTTCTGGCCTTAAAGCCTGGACTTCGACTCGAGCAGTACCTTGATCGGCAAAGCCCAATTTTAATGCACCCACATAGGATAGATCGATGATGCGATCTCTATGGAACGGTCCTCGATCGTTAATCCTAATCACAATAGATCGATTGTTCTCTAGATTAGTTACACGAACATATGACGGGATTGGGAGTGTCTTGTGTGCACCCGTCATGGCATACATATCATATATTTCTCCATTTGAAGTCGGATTACCGTGGAATTTTGTTCCATACCAAGAGGCTATTCCAACCTGGCGATATTTTTCAGCGGAGGGGAGCAGGTGATATGTCTTGCCAAAGACTGTATATGGATTCTTATTCCCGGCTACCGTTACGGGTTCTATTCTTGGAATCGCATCTGGTATAGAGCTTACATCAAGTTCCCGACCGGGGCCATCCTTCACGCCTTCTACTTGTTTGATTTGGCTACAGCCCTGAATTAGAACGACGCAAACTATCAATAAGATAAATTCAACATTTATTTTTGATTGCACAGTATTCATTTTGGATGAGTTCACTCAATTGATATACCGCCATTGCATATTTGATTCGAGGATTATATCTGCTGATAACGTAGAAGTTATTAAAGCCCATCCAATATTCATCCTTATTTCCAGCATCCAATTTCATTGGGAATGCTTTGATATCGCTCGGAGCTGGCTCTAGTGTGTCGAAACCTGCTTCCTTCAGTTCAGCAATAGTTTTTGATGGACGAGTCAATGCATTAATTTTCAGCTCAGAGGAAATTGTCAAATCTTGCCCCACAAAAAGCTCGTTTGGATTTTTTAGGTCATTTACTTTTTGCAAATTATAATGATCGGTACCAAACTTTTTGGCGATTGAATACAGTGTATCCCCCTTCTCAACATTATAATGTGCTCTCGAAGAGCTTTTTATCATTTCACTTGTTGGCTCTTCTCGTGAGGCTCGAATGGCAATGGGCTTTTGCGCGGCCCATCCATGCTGCGCCAGATAGTTGGCCACGCTTCCTATAACATCATTGGGATTTTTCCATATATCGGCATACCCGTCTTGATCAAAATCTATAGCATAATTGCGGTAACTGCTCGGCATGAACTGACCCCATCCCATTGCACCGGCATATGAGCCCATTAAAGACGTAGGATCCACTTTTTGGGTGCGACCAATAAGTATTAGATTCTCTAATTCCCCTGTAAAAAATAATCGTCGCTTTTCTCTTGGCTCAATATCCCTATAAAAGTCAAAAGCCAATGTGCTTAAAGCGTCTATGACTCGATAGTTCCCGACATTTCTGCCATAGTTCGTCTCGACACCGATAATGCTAACCACAATAGCGGAGTCCACACCTAAGGTTTGCTGTGCTTTTTGTAATACGACGTTATGCTCGTTCCAGAAGTCTACCCCCCAAGATATTCGCTGATCTGATATGAAGTGTTTTCTATACTCATGCCATGGTTTTACTTTTTCGGCAGGGCGCGACATAGCGGCGATAATTGAATCTATTTTTTTTGCACTGGACAGCCACTCGGTCAACTCGATTCGAGAAAATTGATGAGTCTTTACCATGGAATCAATGAATTCCGCCGCGCTTGGGTGCTCAGAATAATCTGCTCGAGCTAATGAGCTAAAAACCCAAACTGGAATCAATAGCGAACTGATTAACTTTTTCAATTACTGCTCCTATTAGTTTTAGATTCATTAGAGAGAGACATTAGAATACCAAAACCTGCGAATAAGGTCACAATGGCAGTGCCACCATAGCTGATAAAAGGCAAAGGGGCTCCAACAACTGGCAGAACTCCAGAGACCATAGCGAGATTAACCAATACAAAAACAAAGAAAGTGAATCCTATGCTTGCCGCCAGAAGTCTTCCAAACATTGATTCGGATTTCATGCTTATGGAGATACAATGGCCTACAAGAATCAGGTAGAGGCAGTTTAGAACCATTACACCCACCAAGCCAAATTCTTCTGCTAACACTGCAATAATAAAATCTGTATGGCTCTCAGGTAGAAAGTTAAGTTGAGATTGTGTTCCGTTCATCCAGCCCTTACCGTACCAACCGCCTGAACCAATTGCTGTAGTCGATTGAATTATATTCCAGCCTGCACCTAATTTATCCTGCTCGGGGTTGAACATGGTCAGGACGCGTTGCTTTTGGTAGTCTCGCATCACAAATAGCCAGAGGCTTGGTATAGCGGCCAGAGCAAGAATAAATCCACTAATAAGGTAACTGCGTCCTATGCCAGACAGAAACAAGACAATCAAGCCCGATATGAATATGAGGAGCGCTGTGCCGAGGTCAGGTTGATTAATAACTAGCAATACGGGTAGAAGAATTAACATGATCGAGACGAGGATAGTTTTGAAAGTTGGAGGAATACTGTTCCTTGAGATGTAAGATGAAATCATTAACGGTACCACAACTTTCATTAGTTCCGATGGCTGCAGTCGCGTAAAACCGAAGTTAAGCCACCTCCTTGCGCCATTCGCTTCAACGCCAAAAGCCAGAACCATACCTAGCGATACTATCCCAACGACATACAAAAAGGGCGCCCATCTATCCCAGACCCTGGGTGATAAATGAGCCATTATGCACATGAGGCCGAATCCGACTGCTATGAACAGCAACTGACGTTTCACAAAAAATGTATCTTGCCCAGTAGCACTGTAGATTATCAGAACACCGATAGCGCACAATGAAAGTAGAATAGCTATCAAAAAATAGTCAAGTTCAAGCAAGTTTTTTTCGTCGGAGCGATCTCCGAGTGATTGAATGCGGCGGACAAAATCACCTTCGTGCATGAATAATCACCTTAGTACTAAGTTTTCATTTGTCGAAGTTTTCATAAATTCGTCTATGACTAGTCGCACTATTGGAGCAGCTATTACGCTCCCGTGACCGCCATTTTCAACGATTAAAGCGACTGCAATTTCAGGGTCATCCGCTGGCGCAAAGGCTATAAAAAGCGCATGATCCCACTGTCTTTCCTGTATTTTAGTTTTATCATACTCAACATCCGCATCTATACTGACAACCTGAGCGGTACCTGTTTTTCCGGCCATTCGATAATTTAAACCTGCTGAAATCTTATTGGCAGTCCCTTGAGGACTATGGATTACATCTTGCATTGCTTTGTGGATGTAGTCCCAGTGAAAAGTATCGATATCAGTAAGATTAGAATTTTCATTATTTGGCTCTATTCCTACACCATTAATCGCTTTTACAAGTCGGGGGGTAACTATTCTACCATTCGATGCTAAGCGCGCGGTCATAACAGCTAGTTGCAATGGCGTTGCCAACATAAACCCTTGTCCGATACTTGCATTGACGGTGTCTCCATCGAACCAAGCCTCGCCCAATTCATTTTTCTTCCAGTGTCGGTCGGGCATAATACCTATTTGTTCGCCTGGAATATCAATATTGGTTTTTCCCCCAAAACCAAATAATTTGCTATTCGAGGAAAGCAAATCAATATCCATCTCAGTACTCATGGTATAAAAGTAGACATCGCATGATTCAACGATTGCTCGCGCGAGATTGACATCGGCGCCGTGACCTCCTTTTTTTGCGTTGTGATCTCTCCAAGGTCTCGAAACGCCATCTAAGTAGAAGTAACCGCTATCAGAAATGGTATGCTCGGCTGTCACGATTTCTTCATTCAGAGCAATTAGACCGAGCATAGGTTTTATTGTTGACCCTGGTGGGTACTGACCTCTCAAGGCCCGATTAAAGAGCGGCCTGTCGGCAGAATTTATCAATGAGGCATAATGTTTTTTTCCTATTCCTGATACAAAGGCATTTGGGTTGTAACTGGGCGTGCTTACCATTGCTAGAATTCCGCCCGATTTCACATCGATTGCAACGAGTGCGCTTCGGTAGTTTTCTAGCGCATCATAGGCAACCTGCTGAAGATTGCTATCGAGATGCAGCGTCAAGTTTTGGCCCGGTTGAGGATCTTTTTTGCTCATCAAGCGCATAACACGCCCACGCGCATTGGTCTCTACATGTTCACTGCCAACTTGGCCTAGAAGATAATTTTCATATTCCTTTTCGATACCTATTCTGCCGATAGAGTCTGTTCCGCTATATTTAACGGGATCTATGATGGACATTTCTTGCTCGTTAATTCTGCCAACGTAACCCACTGCGTGAGCGAACATAGCTTCTGTAGGATAGTGGCGCGTCAAGTGTGCTGAAACTTCAGCCCCTTCTAATCGGAAGCTGTTTACAGCAAGTATGCTACGATCTTGCTCAGTTAAATCGAATTTGAGAGCCGTATTTGCAAAGGGTTTCCGTCGGTTCAGCCGTTTTTTGAACTCGCTGACATCATTTTCGGAGATGTCGATCAGGCTGCCTAAATCTGCGAGTAATTTATCTAAATCTTTAGAACGCTCTCGAACAATGGTTAAGTTATATGTTGATCTATTATCAGCTAATAGTTTGCCGTTTCGATCATAAATTAGACCTCTTGTTGGACTCACAGGCCTGACATGCACTCGATTATTATCCGACTGAGTTACAAAATCTTCGTGGCGAGTCACTTGCAGGTCATAATATCTAACCATAATTAAAGATAGAAGGATTAGTACAAAGATACCTGAGATCACAACTCGTTTAACAAAGAGCTTACGAGAGGCTTCGAAATCAACGAAAGTATTGTTAATCATCTCATCACGACCTATGGTAGGGATGTCTGGTATTAATACTCCATGCTCTATATATTTGCTCCAAAATTAATACGCGCACCAAAGCATGAGGAAGAGTTAAATCAGATAGAGACCAACGCAGGTCAGCTCGGCTCAAGCAAGAGTCGCTCATGCCATCTGGACCGCCAATAAGTAGTGCTACATGTAAAGCTTCTTCCTGCCAGCGGAGCAGTTTATTCGCTAATTCCACTGTTTTCATGGATTGGCCCAAGATATCCAGTGCAACCACATAATCTTGATGATCTAGCTTTTTTAATATGGCTTCACCCTCTTTTTCTCTGGCAGAGATTGCGGTTTGATGTTTTTGTCGGTTGGCAAGCGGGATTTCGATCAATTGAGGAAGCAAGGTTTTAGGCAATCTGCGTCGGTATTCCTTGATGCCTCCAGATACCCACTCAGGCATACGAGAGCCCACGCCAATTATTTTCAATTTCATTGGCCGGCCTTTTGATAATCAACGATTTCTTCGCCCGCGATTCTTTTTGTGTTTTCGGGGCGGAGCGACCAAAGGCGATCTAAATCATAGAACTCGCGGCTGCCGGGTAACATTATGTTTGTTACCACGTCGCCAAAATCTATCAAGATCCATTCTCTGTTATCTTCACCCTCTACACCAATGGGAAAAAAACCGGCATTTTTGGCATCGCTCAGTACATTGTTAGCGAGCGCCTTCACTTGTCGGTGACTATTTCCACTCGCAATGATCATTGTATCCATAACATCAGTAAGTGAACTTACAGTAATGGTTACTACGTCAACCGCCTTGATATCTTCTAGGGCATTTATGATTATATTTTTGAGATTTTCTGACATCTGACTGCGTTATTTATACAAATGATTAATATGGATGTAGTTGATCACTTTGCTGGGTAAAAGCTTTTGCAGGGCTTCATTTGTTTTTATCTTTTGCCTGATTTTAGTGGATGAAATATCCAAAAAGCTTAGCTCACAATGGTAAACGAAGCCCGCTGGGTTTTCTTTTAATTTCGCAACATCTCTGCATCTGCGACTAGCAATCCAATTTGTTAAAGATGAGGAATATTTTCTATTTAAACCTGGCCGAGAAATGGCAACGATATGACAGTATTTGGTAAGGTCGGTCCATTGGTGCCAGGAGTCTAATTGACTCAATGTATCTGACCCTATACACAAAAATACCGTTTCTTTTGCGCCAATTCGAGATCTAATCCTATGCAGGCTGTTTATGGTGTAGTTTGGCGTGGTGGTATCAATCTCACTCTCTTCAACGGTTAATTTCTGGTTTCCCACTATAGACAACTTAAGCATATCGAGACGTTGCGAAGGAGTTGCTGCGGGCGGCGGCCTGTGCGTCGGCTTGCCACAAGGCATCAGAGCGACAGAGTTTACGTCCAAATGGTCAGCGAGGTCGCTGGCAACCTTGATGTGCCCATAATGGACTGGATCAAAGGTACCTCCAAAGATTGCAACAGCCATATTAATGTCGAATTTGTCCATTACCATGGACGATCCATTTTTGGCTGGTCAGACCTTCAAGGCCCACTGGCCCGCGGGCATGGATTTTGTCCGTTGAAATTCCAACCTCTGCACCTAGACCATACTCAAAGCCGTCAGCGAAACGAGTTGACGCATTTACCATAACCGAGCTTGAGTCAACGTTTTCAATGAACTGTTGAGCATTTTCAGCATTTTGCGTGACAATAGAGTCGGTATGTTTTGAGCCATAATGATTAATATGCTCGATCGCTTCATCAATATTCTGCACCACTTTTATGGACAGAATTGGCGCCAAATATTCTTCTGACCAATCGGATTCGCAAGCTGCTTTTGCCGCGCTCACCAAAGCAAGTGTCTTATCACAACCTCGAAGCTCAACATTTCTTTTAATTAGTTCCTGACACAAACCAGGAAGAATTCTATTCGAGATATTATCTGCAACCAGAAGTGATTCCATCGCGTTACAAACACCATATCGATGCGTTTTTGAATTTATTGCTAGTTCAACAGCCATCTTTGGATCTGCATGCGAGTCGATATATATATGACAATTTCCATCAAGGTGTTTAATTATAGGAACGCGCGCCTCCTCACTTATTCTTGCGATGAGACTNTTTCCTCCGCGTGGTACGATGACATCGACATAGTCGGTCAGGGTAATTAACTCGCCTACAATCTGTCGATCAGTAATATCGATAACCTGCACCGAAGTTCTTGGAAGACCGGCATCTGAAAGCCCGTCATATATGCATCTGGCAATAGCTGTATTTGAGTTTATTGACTCGCTGCCGCCCCTCAATATGCACGCGTTCCCTGCCTTAAGACACAGACTCGCAGCATCAATAGTAACATTGGGGCGAGATTCGTAAATGATACCCACAACGCCCAATGGAACGCGCATTTTGCTCAGTCTGATTCCGCTGGGACGTTCGCCAATTTCAGTCATAGATCCTATTGGATCGTCTAGATTGATGACTTGCTGGAGTCCCTCGAGCATTCCATCAATTCTCTCGTTGCTGAGTTCGAGACGATCGAGTAGTGCACTATCAAGGTTCTGCTTCTTGGCAGTTTTAAGATCTAAGGCGTTTGCATCAAGCAAAGAACTTCGACAATTTTCCAACTGCACAGCTATGCACTCTAAACCATAATTTTTCTCGTCCAAAGAAGCCTTTGCAAGAGCTCTTGATGCCCCTTGAGCAAGGCTTCCTATATGTTGCATATGTGCTTTTATATCCATTAACTCAATTAACCAAATTTATTTGACCAAAGGGCCAACATTATACTCGGAGACATGGTAAACATGTTGTTTTAAAATCTACCCCAACAATCTGATTATTAGCCGCAAAGTTATGGATGTCAATTTGGGCAAGAGTATCGTTCGTGTCATTAACTGCTTATTATCGCCGGGGGAATTCTTTTGGAAGAAATCACTGATTTATTAATGGCATCATCGAGATGGTTGGTTCTGACGGGCGCGGGTATCAGCTCTGAATCGGGTATTCCAACATATAGAAACAAGTTTGGACGTTGGAAAAGGAAACAACCGGTCACGCATCAGGAGTTTGTTAAAAATCTTTCATGTCGACAACGTTTTTGGGCCAGAAACGTTGTGGGTTGGAGGTTTATAAGTCAAGCAAAACCAAATCACGCGCATTACGCTATTCGTGATCTTCAGAACAAAGGTGCGGTGATCGGTCTGATAACACAAAATGTTGATGGTTTACATCAGCTAGCCGGCAGCAAAAATGTCGTTGATTTGCATGGAAGAATCGATAGAGTCAAATGTTTGAGTTGCGGCGATAGCCAGTCTCGCAGCTTGCTACAAGCATGGTTTGAGTCGCGCAATCCAGAATTTGCTCACCAAGCGGGACAAATTGCTCCGGACGGGGATGCTGATGCAGACAATCTCGAATTTACACGATTAAGTGTTCCATGTTGTCTAAAATGTGAGGGAATCTTGAAGCCAGATGTTGTTTTTTTCGGTGATTCTGTCCCCCTCAAACGATTAAAGGTCGCTAGGGAAATGTTGGAGTCAGCGTCAGGTCTTCTTGTTATCGGATCTTCTTTGATGACTTACTCAGGTTATCGGTTTTGCCTTTGGGCGGAGGAACAAAACAAACCTATTGCTTTGATTAACGAAGGAGAAACCCGAGCTGATCATCTTGCCGCGACTAAGGCTTCGGCGCCATGTGCGCCCGTTTTGCAAAACTGGTTGAAACGGCTCTCGGTATAGTATAAATCTCAGTCGATATGACGGCTAACTATCTTGGTGAGCGCGTCTAGATGTTCAGGTTGTGCGTTTAACGCAGGGATATAATGAAATTTACTTCCACCAGCAATCGTGAATATTTCTCTAGCCTCAACTTCAATTTCCTCTAGGGTCTCTAAACAGTCAGAGGCAAATCCGGGGCATACAATGGCGATATGTTGGACACCCTCTGCGGGCAGTTCTTCAAGTGTCTTATCAGTGTAGGGTTGTAGCCAAGGCTCACGCCCGAATCGAGATTGAAATGTCGTCATCACAATTTTTTCTGATAGGCCCATTTGCTCGCGCACTAGTCGAGTCGTTTGGTGACATAGACAATGATAAGGGTCTCCTTTTTCAAGGTACTTTTGCGGCGTACCATGATAGGAGAATATAAGTTTGTCTGGCATACCATGCTGATCTAGGTGCGCTCTGATGCTCTTGGCAAGAGCATCGATGTAGGGAGGTGATTGCTGATATCCGCCGATGAAGTGCAGTTCAGGGACCCAACGAGTGTTCTTCATTTCGGCTGCAATTGCGTCAAAGGTCGAGCCAGTGGTTGCACCACTATATTGGGGATAGAGGGGCAGCACAACTATATTTCTCACATTCTGGTCCGTCAGATGCTTGATTGCCGATGAGATAGAGGGGTTCCCATAACGCATACCTAGGGCGACTGGTATGGGTCTGCCGAAATGTTTTGCTAAGCGTTGTGAGACGCCTTCAGCTTGTTGTTTACTGTGCACCAAAAGAGGTGATCCCTCGGATCCCCATACACTGCGATATAATTTGGCTGAACGCTTAGGTCGAATAGGTAAAATAATGAGATGGAGTATGAACCACCAAAGTACTCGGGGCAATTCTACTACNCGCGGATCGCTTAAAAACTCTCTCAAATAGCGTCTGAGTTCGCGGCTTTGAGGGGCATCGGGTGTGCCAAGATTGCACAGTAACACCCCTGAGCAGGGCGGCTTGCCGTCATGGTCGTATGTGGTTTGGCCTTTGAATCTCATTGCTTTATCCAACTTTAAGTTGCTATTTCATAAAAACGGGGACTTCTCTATATTATTTTAGAGTGCTTTATATGTAACAAATCTTTTGGTTCGCACAAAGCCTATACGCTATAAACGGGTGCGAAGACGTGCCGTCAACGCTATAATTCTCAGCTTTTACGATTCTTGTATTACAAAATGCGCCAGCTTCACTCCGATCGCCTNACCTTTGCCATTATCTCACACCCTGATGCCGGTAAAACCACCATTACCGAAAAATTGCTGTTGTTGGGAAATGTCATTCAGCTGGCTGGAACTGTAAAAGGCCGAAAAAGTGATCGGCATGCTACGTCAGACTGGATGGAGATGGAGAAGGAACGCGGAATTTCCGTTACGTCGTCGGTAATGCAGTTTCCGTATGGCAATCGGGTGATAAATCTTTTGGACACACCAGGACATGAAGATTTTTCTGAAGACACTTATCGCACTCTGACCGCGGTAGATTCCTCGCTGATGGTGATCGATGGCTCTAAAGGTGTTGAGGCACGAACCATAAAGCTGATGGAAGTTTGTCGCCTTCGTGATACACCAATTTTTTCTTTCATCAATAAAATGGATCGTGATATTCGAGATCCCATCGAGTTGTTAGATGAAATTGAAGCGGTTCTAGGTATTAAAGCCGCGCCCATTAACTGGCCTATTGGTATGGGCAGAGATTTCCGGGGTGTGTACAACCTTTACACTGATACTATACACGTATTTCGGAGGGGGCGGGGACATACTCTGGATGATGATGTTCGAATAGAAGGGCTTGAATCTGCGCGTGCCAAAGATGTTCTGGGCCCATTTGCCCAAGATGTTTTAGAGGAACTCGAGCTTGTCAGGGGAGCTACAAACGAATTCTCCGTTGACCAATTTATGTCAGGCACCTTAACTCCGGTGTTTTTTGGTTCAGCACTCGGAAACTTCGGTGTTAGGGAGTTGCTGGATGGGTTTATAAACTGGGCGCCGGAGCCCCAAGCTCGAATGTCGGAGGAGCGCTCTGTGGCGCCGTCTGAGCAATCTTTCAGTGGCTTCGTCTTCAAGATTCAGGCGAATATGGATCCTAGACACCGTGATAGAATAGCATTCTTGCGCATTTGCTCGGGCAGATATTCTCGTGGCATGAGGATCAGACACGTTCGCACAGGAAAAGATATCAGGATTGCCGAGGCTTTCAGTTTTAAAGCAGGAGAGCGTGTGTCCCTAGATGAGGCTCATGCAGGGGATATCATTGGCCTACATAATCATGGTTCGATTCATATCGGGGACACTTTTAGTGAGGGCGAAGCTCTCAAGTTTAGTGGCATTCCATATTTTGCTCCTGAGTTATTTAAGATTATTAGGTTGAGAGATCCACTGAGGATAAAGCAACTTCAGAATGGAATACGGCAACTATCGGAAGAAGGCAGTACACAGGTATTTTTCCCCTTACGAAACAACGACATTATTGTAGGGGCGGTGGGGCAGCTGCAGTTTGATGTTGTGGCTTACCGATTGAAAGCTGAATATGGGGTGGATGCAATCTATGAGCCGGTTGAAGTGTATTCAGCTCGATGGACTAATACCGTCGATGGAAAGTCCCTAGAGAGTTTTCGCAATAAGGCGAGGGATAACCTAGCAATTGATGGTGGTGGTCACCTGACCTATCTTGCTCCAACTAGAGCGAATTTGTCGCTTGCCGAAGAGCGATACCCCGATATCGATTTCTCTGCGACCCGAGAAAATTAGCGAGGTTCGCAAGGTCTAATATGTCAGACAAGATTTTTATGACTTCACCGAATCAAACGCCTCGGCAGCTTCGAGCAAATCGAGGATTCATTTCTAGCTGGATTGGTTTGGCTGTCCTAAGGGTTCTGGGTTGGCGGATAGAGGGTAAAATACCCGACGTTAAAAGGTTTATATTGATCGGTGCTCCCCATACCTCTAATTGGGATTTCGTTTTGGCTATGGCATCTATTCTAACAATTGACCTAAAAATGCGCTGGCTAATGAAGCACACGGCATTTAAGCCGTATATCTCGTGGCTATTTCACTGGTTGGGTGGGATTCCAACAAATCGAAAAGAGCCTAAAGTCATTGTCAGGAATGTGGAACGGATAGCCAATGAAGAGGAGGGAATTGTCATCGGCATTACCCCGGAGGGCACGAGGAAGAAAGTTGAGAAATGGAAGACCGGATTTTTGCGCCTCGCAATGAATTTGGAATGCCCCATTTTGATGGTTGGTTTGATGTACCCAACTAAGCGGGTGTTTCTTGGTGAACTCTTTCACCCCACCGGAGACAATGAAGCGGATTTGGCAGCAATTCGAGCATACTATAACCAGTTTCAAGGAAAGTATCCCGACCAATTCTAGCCGAAAATTTTACGGCGCTCGTTTTTTGATTCAACGTAGTTATTCCCCCTTTGTCACGTTCTTTTTGTGAGCTTACTTGGCATTAGATGCCTTTTAGTTGTTTGTTTGGCTGGCTTGCACATCAATTGCCAAAGATTCAGAATGGCATGTGAGTAACATTAAATTCCATAATCTGGGAGCAAGTCGATGACTCAAAACGTGTCACCCATTACTGGTCTGCTGATTAATTTTGCTGCTTTCACCGTCATTGTTGCTGGCCTTAAGATGGCAAATGCGCTGATCGTTCCCTTTATTCTTGCGGTATTTATTGCGATGGTAGTATCTCCAATGGTTGCATGGCTTAAATCGCGCAACGTGCCCACTGGCTTATCGATTCTTATTGTAGTGCTCCTTATGATGTCGGTGGGCCTACTACTCGGCGCAGTTATAGGATCGGCGATGGTTAATTTTCAAAAGGATTTACCGGAGTATTCAAACAAGCTCGCGTCGATGAGCGCTGGCATTCAGCAGATGCTTGGCGAGAGAGGTATTGGCATAAGTGCTGAACAATGGAAGAACAGCTTTGACCCAAGCAAATTGATGGCGTTAGTCGCAAATATTTTGTCGTCTTTTGGTAACGTGATGACCAACAGCATGATGATTTTGCTGACAGTGATTTTTATTTTAGCCGAGAACATGGGTTTTGGTGAAAAACTTGCCATGGCTCGAGGTCCAGGATCATCAAGCGAGTGGCTCAAGACTTTCACCAAAAGTGTCAACGATTATATGGCGATTAAAACAGCGATAAGTTTTATTACCGGTCTGATCATCTTCGTCTGGCTCTCCATTATTGGCGTTGATTATGCCGTGCTTTGGGGACTATTAGCGTTCCTTCTCAACTTTATTCCTGCAGTGGGATCGGTGATCGCCTGCGTGCCTGCTGTTTTACTGGCTCTCATTCAGCTCGGAGTTGGGTCTGCGGCGCTAACCTTGGGAGGATTTCTAGCAGTCAATCTTATCATGGGAAATGGAGTTGAGCCTCGCTGGATGGGTCGTGGATTAAATCTTTCGCCGTTAGTCGTCTTCATATCTCTATTGCTATGGGGATGGGTGCTCGGGCCTGTAGGGATGCTATTATCAATACCGCTTACGATCATGGTCAAAATAGCGTTGGAGAGTCAAACAGAAACCCAGTGGTTAGGTTTGATGCTCGGAGACGGGGACAGCGCTTCGCTCTAATATCTATGAAAAGAGGCCCTGAGAAGTGTACAAACAATTTTCAGGTTTCATAAGAAACTTGTTGGCATTGCGACCCTGTAGGCCAAAGGCTTCGAAATCAAGTTCTAGCTGTCATTTAATTGACGTAAAGCCTCTAAATTTTTCTATTTCTGATTGATTTGCAAGTAATCTTTTAGAGTCTCCTTAAGCCATTGAATTTATTATTCTTTTATGGGCCACATTTTTGGTCTGTATTTTGCTTGAGACAATCATGACAGCAAAAGAATAGAGAGAGGACTCACTGACAGCCTGAGACGGTGAAAATAAATACTAACATTAACGCCACCATTGCGGCGAATGCCCTTGCAAAGAATGATCGGGCAATGAACCAGGCAATGGAGCGACTTTCAACGGGGTTGAGAATCAATTCGGCCGCCGACGATGCCGCTGGTCTTGCGATTTCTTCAAGAATGTCTGCTCAAATTAATGGCCTCAATCAGGCAGTTAGGAACGCTCAAGATGCAATGTCAATGCTTCAGACTGCTGAAGGAGCTATGGTCGCGATGACGGATATGTTGCAGCGGATGCGAGAACTTTCTATTCAAGCTATATCAGACACCAATACGACCTCAGACAGGGCAGCACTCGATCTAGAATACCAGGCTCTCAAGTCGGAGATCGATCGTATCGCATTAAATACGGAGTGGAACGGGCGATCTCTGTTTGATGGTTCCGGCCATACCGGAAATTTGAATTTTCAGATTGGCGCTGAAGCTGGCCAAAAAATTTCGGTAGAGTTAGGTACGCTATCAACGATGGAGTTGGGCGACCTCAACGCAGGAAAATCAGGTGACGGCTATGGCTCTCATGCTATGTCGCCGCCATTAAGCACCATAACAGCAAGAACCTTTTTATCGCATGCATCCAGCGTGCCGGGTGATACGGGTGGTTCAAGCTACATTAGCCATAACTCCGTACCCCCCGTGGCTGAGCCATTGAGTTCAACGATTGACGTGACTCGTGTTACCACCGTCAGCGATCCATTTCGGGCTTGGACCCAGATGGGTGGCGATATAGATGGAAAGGAGGCGGGCGAGCGGGCCGGTCTGGGTATGCTCAGTGGTGGCGGTGATACTCTTGTGGTCGCAGCTCCCGCAGGCACCGACGCTGCAGGTAAGGTTCGTGCCTTTGACTGGGATGGAACGAATTGGGTGCAGAGAGGCCAAGATATTTCAGCATATGCTAACTCAGAAAATAATTTTGTTAGTGTTTTGGTGGCCGTAAGTGATGATGGAAACATCCTTGCGGTAGGCGAAAGCCTTGATGACAGTGCGGGAAAAAATGCCGGCCAAACCAAAGTCTTTGAGTGGAATGGTTCAGCCTGGGTGCAGAGAGGGGGTGCTATTTCTGGTGACGAGGCTGGTGATGGGTTAGGAGCAAGTGTCGCACTCAGCGCAGATGGTAACACATTGGCAATTGGTGCATTTGAGACAGAGAATGATGATGGAACCGAAACAGCGAGTGCCCGTGTGTTCGACTGGAATGGAACTGCCTGGATCAAAAGAGGAGCGGACATTGATGCTGAGACAGCCGGAGAGGAGTCCACGACAGTCCGACTCAGTGCCGATGGGAACACGCTGGCGGTTGGGGGGCTCCGAAATGATGCAAGTGCGCAAAACTCCGGAAATGTGAGGGTGTTCGACTGGAATGGAAATGCTTGGGTTAAGAGAGGTTTGGATATCGATGGTGACGGGGTTGAAGAACGGGCTGGATTGACTGCGCTCAGTGATGACGGCAACACCCTCGCAATCGGTTCCTATTTGTTCGACCTCAACAGTGCCGCAAATCCGGGGCGGGTTAGAGTGTTCGATTGGGACGGCTCAACCTGGGTGCAGCGTGGGAACGATCTTATCGGTGAAAGGCCGGGCGATGTGTTTGGAATTACTATGAGCCTAAGCGGCGATGGCAACAGCCTTTCGGTGAGCGCACCTGGAAATGATGGTAACGGGCCGGTTTCGGGAGGCGCATTTGTATATGACTGGAACGGATCTGCATGGGTTCANAGNGGNCAAGACATTGATGGCGAAAACATGGTTGATGTCGCGGTTGTTGCAAGTTTGAGTAAAGATGGNAAAAGGCTCGCTNTCGGCTCACAGCTGAATGACGGCAACGGCATAGATTCTGGNCATTTNCGGGTCTTTGAGTGGCCGACACAGGCGACTGGGAATNAGGAAACCATNAATTTTTCGGGTCGAAATATCGGAATTGGAGACACTCTAGCGATCAATATTCCGGGNGNAGAGAAAGTTCAGGGGGTTGTCGGTAGTGACGGGCTCGATGCGTTGCTGACTTCATTGGCATCAAAAATCGCNGGACAAACTTCGCTTTTCAGCTCGGTTAGCGCGGGGAGTGGGACATTGACACTGACCGGAAAANCAGATGGAACGGCGTTGCCCGCAATTACGGTATCACTTGTNACTAACAGACCTGAGACTTTTGAGGGAANCTTTGGGGCTCATCAGTCTGNTGCTCCAACGCCTGNNGTCACNNAGTCNGTNANATCGNCAGNGNNNGCNGGCAGTGAGTTNNNGGTNAANACNTATACNAGTGGCAATCAGGGTGATCCGGCGATCACNAATCTATCAAATGGCGGGTTTGTCGTAACCTGGACTAACGAATCAAGCCAAGATGGCAGCGGCTATGGTGTCTTTGGTCAAATGTACAATGCATCAGGCAATACCGTTGGGGCAGAGTTTCAAGTCAACACCCATACCAGCAGCAACCAGAGACACCCNGATATAGCGGGACTTTCCGATGGTGGATTTGTTGTTNCCTGGCATTCCAGACATCAGGACGGGGATGATCAGGGGATATTTGGGCAAAGGTTTGATGCGTCAGGCAATAAATCAGGGGCAGAGTTTCAAGTCAATACACACACCACAAGCTTTCAGCAATACTCTGCCGTGACTTCATTGACTGATGGTGGCTTTGTGGTGACTTGGCATGATGATTCTGGTCATGATGGAAGCGACTACGGTGTCTTTGGTCAGAGGTATAGCAGTTCTGGCAGCGCGACNGGGTCACAATTTCAGATAAATTCTACAACAGCGAGTGACCAAGCCTATCCATCAATTTCATCGCTATCAGGTGGTGGGTTTGTCGCAACTTGGACAGATTATAGTGGAGAAGATGGCAGCGGAAAGGGGATTTTTGGTCAACGTTATGATGCATCAGGTAACANGGTCGCATCTGAATTTCAGATCAATACCCACACCTCTGGCGATCAATCTTGGTCTGATATCGCATCACTACCTAATGGTGGCTTTGTAGTGACTTGGANCTCAAGTGGTCAGGACGCCAATGGCGAGGGTGTTTATGCTCAACGTTATAATGCATNTGGCGAGAAAGACGGAACAGANTTTCGGGTCAANACATACCAGACGGGCAATGAAATGCACTCAGAGGTCACTGCTCTTAATGACGGCGGNTATGTGGTCATATGGTATTCGGACACGCACACAGANGACACCAATTATGGGNTTCACGGTCAGCGGTTTGATGCTTCCGGTNNGGCAGTTGGATCACAATTCTTGGTCAACACAGATACATCAAACGCTCAACAATATCCTGAGATCGCGCCACTGGCTGATGGTGGCTTCGTTATCGCCTGGCAATCTTATACCCAAGACGGCAGCGGCTATGGCATCTATGCGCANCGNTACTCTTCTGCNATTACGCCGGCAAANACNACCATNNATTT
>PCDB01000040.1:0-27224 GCA_002591625.1 Porticoccaceae bacterium | reverse complement strand
ATNNNANCCTCNCTGNGGGNGATNNNGTNNNGATNNANATANCTGGTGGTACTGCGGTTAAAGGTGTTATTGGCNCTAANGGGCTCGATGGGCTTCTGACATCGTTAAGCTCGTCACTGACGGCACAGGACGCGATCTTCAGNGCGGCATCNTCCTCNTCAGGAGTTCTCACCCTTACAGGTCTAGCATCCGGTGCGTCGCTTCCAGCCGTGACAGTTAGCNTTGAGAAGAATTCNACCACTAATCAGAATCTNATTAATTTCAATGGGAAAAATATTGTCCTTGGAGANCGGATTACTATCGATATTGATGGCGGCACACAGGTGCAGGGTGTGTTGGGAAGTCAGGGACTGGANGCGTTACTCACCAGCATTGCCGATGAANTGTCCGNTCAGAGNGCGCTATTTGGGTCTGTNACTTCACAGAACGGTATTCTTTATATGAATGGTCCTGACGCGAATACGGACCCGCCAAGGGTCACTGTAAACCTTGAGGATGCGTTTTACTTCTCAACATTAGACTTCAATGGTAAGAACCTAGTAGAAGGTGACCGGATTACGCTCAACATATCTGGGGGTCAAAAAGTTGAGGCTGTTTTAGGAACTGGTGGGCTCGATGCGACACTTGCGTCCATGGCAGCTGATGCGGNGGCTCTNNCCGGTACCTATAGTTCGGCATCTGCTAACTCCGGCGTTCTAACGNTAATTGGTCTCCNAGATGCGAGCAGTATGCCAGGTGTTACGGTGACACTTGAGGATGGAACAAATCGAGAGGCGCGGATCGATTTCAGTGATAGGAANCTAGTGGAGGGCGACAGGATAANCTTGGTCGTGGCAGGTGGTAATTCCATTCAGGCTGTGGTCAGTCCCAACGGACTAGATGCGACTCTCTCATCGATCGCCTCTGATCTTGCCTCTCAGACAGGGTTATTCCGGTCAGCTTCGGCAAGTGGTGGCGTAATAACTTATAAAGGATTAGAGACNGGGCCAGCGGTTGCTGNNATNACGGTAACTCTTGAGAGCTTAAACAATTCGCAAGCGCTTTTTCCAACAGCAATTAACTCATTTGATAGTGCGGTGACCGCGATGGAGCGAATAGATACCAGTGTCACCCAGATAAATGAACGAAGAGCAAGCTTTGGAGCGGTCATAAATCGCCTNGACTTTGCAGCGGATAACCTTTCGAACATCGCGCTAAATACCGAGGCATCAAGAAGCCGTATAGAGGACGCTGACTACGCNGCAGAAACAACGGCGCTCGCGCGAACCCAAATAATNCAGCAGGCGGCCACGGCAATGCTCGCTCAGGCCAACATGCAGTCGCGACAGGTTCTAGAGCTCCTAGAGTTAGATGGCTAGNTCTNGGAGCATCTAGCNCAAGTCTAAAAAAAGCCGAGGGGANTGATGTCGTGACTCACGAGTACATTCTTCGTTTGCTGATAGTGCTCAAGAGCCATCTTGTGCGTCTCACGACCGATACCTGACTTTTTGTANCCTCCGAANGCGGNATGNGCAGGATATGCATGGTANCAGTTGACCCAAACTCGGCCAGCTTTTATGCCACGAGCCATTCTGAATGCTCGNTTAGTNTCTCTAGTCCAGACACCCGCGCCCAACCCNAATTCTGTATCATTAGCGATTGAAAGTGCATGTTCCTCGTCTTTAAAAGTGGTTATTCCCAGCGTAGGCCCGAAGATCTCCTCNTGGAAGATGCGCATGCTATTNTCTCCCTTNAGCAGTGTNGGTTCGACGTAGAAACCGCCAGAGAGATCACTCCCAACAGTNGCCCGCTTGCCGCCCATCAGAAATTCTGCGTTCTCATTTCGAGCNACTNCCATGTATTCCANGATTTTGTCGAATTGTTCTCTTGANGCCTGAGCACCAACCATTGTNTCGGTGTCCAACGGATTGCCCTGGACAATTCGGGTGGCGCGTTCAAGGACCTTNCTGATAAAGTCGTCATAAATGCTTTCCTGAACAAGTGCCCTAGATGGACAGGTGCAAACCTCGCCTTGGTTGAAGAAACCNAATAGCAAGCCTTCGGCACATTTGTCGATGAAGTCACTCTCTTGATCCATGATGTCTTCAAAATAGATGTTAGGAGATTTACCTCCCAGTTCTACTGTGGATGGAATGAGGTTTTTTGCGGCATGGCCAAGGATTANGTGCCCCACTGGTGTTGAACCNGTGAAAGCGATTTTGGCNATGCGCTTACTTTGGGCGAGCGCGGCGCCAATCTCTTCGCCGTATCCGTTTAAGATATTCACGACACCGGTGGGGAGAAGGTCAGCNAAAAGTTCCATCATGATCATAATGGAGCAGGGGGTTTGTTCTGCGGGTTTTAATACGACGCAATTTCCTGCAGCCAGCGCTGGCGCNAATTTCCAACCTGCCATGAGCAGTGGGAAGTTCCACGGTATGATTTGCCCNACNACGCCNAGTGGTTCNTGGAAGTGGTATGACGCCGTGGAGGCATCNAGGTCAGCTGTGCTGCCNTCTTGTGCCCTGATACATCCTGCAAAATATCGGAAGTGGTCTACNAGCAGCGGNATGTCTGCATTAAGTGTTTCACGAATCCCTTTGCCATTGTCACATGTCTCAACATATGCCAATAACTCAAGATTATTTTCAATCCGATCGGCAATCTTTAGTAAGAGGTTAGATCTTTCAGTAACCGATGTGGAACCCCATTCTCCGGCGGCAGCATGGGCAGCATCAAGTGCAAGATCGAGATCGGCTTGACTTGATCGAGCTACCTCACAAAGATGTGCGCCATTGATTGGCGATATGTTATCAAAATAGACTCCGTTGACGGGTGCTATCCATCGCCCTCCGATGAAATTATCGTAACGGCTTTTAAAGTCATGTAGCGCGCCTTGTGTGTGAGGCATTTGATAAAGCATTATGGATCTCCAGTAAATTAACTATAATTGTTTGGTTTGCACCAAATGTAAAACATTTTCTTTGTCGATGACAAGATGTGTGAGTACCTTATGCTGATCGATAGAGGTTTTCTGTGGCGGAAACCTTTGTCTTGTCAAAGAACTCCGTGACGTTGGAGCCAATAAGTCAATCGGATTGAGGATTTTTTGGAGGGCAGTGTTAGTGATTTCAGATACATCAGTTATGGACCCTGGCCATCCAAAGGAACTGGATGTCTCCGGGACAGGGATTGCAGAGCTGGATTTATCACGATACCCACAATTGGAGACGCTTCATTGCGGTAATAACAAACTCACGCATCTTGATTTGTCTAAGAATAAAAACCTTAAAGTGCTTTCATGCTTTAACAATCAGCTCAGCGAAATTGACTTGTCAGCGAACTCTTCCCTTGAGGTGTTCTATTGCAATAACAATGCGTTGTCCCAGATTGATATTAGTCAAATGCAATTTTTGCGTAAACTGTGGTGTTTTAATAACCGTTTAGAAAACCTGAATTTGCGGTCGACTTCGGCGCTGAATGTTTTATTTTGCTACAACAACCTATTAGATGACATTGACCTTTCTAGCCTTCCAGATCTCCAGATGCTTAACTGCAGGGACAACCGGCTCAGACAGCTCAACTTGTCTTTTAACANCGACCTTGAAATTCTCTATTGCAGCGGTAATCGACTAACATCACTTGACCTATCCTGCACGCCAAAACTCGAGGCGCTTTATTGTTACAGAAATAAACTTAAACAACTTGATCTATCCAAAAACTTTGCGCTCGAGCTGCTCTATTGCTATGGCAACGATTTAGCAGATCTTGATACTTCGCAAACGCCGAGGCTAAAGCATCTTCGCTGGCAAGGGATAACATAGTTGTCGTTGGAGAAACGATGCGATGTAGTATACTCAGAATTCCTACTGCAGTTTGATAAAACCAAAATGGATTTTCTTCATATACTTTTTAGTTTTGGACTATTCGCGATTTTTCTTTCTCTATTGCCATTCATAGTGGTTTTTTTGTTCGTGC
This sequence comes from Porticoccaceae bacterium, assembly GCA_002591625.1. Taxonomy (GTDB): domain Bacteria; phylum Pseudomonadota; class Gammaproteobacteria; order Pseudomonadales; family Porticoccaceae; genus TMED48. Next base: position 23,267 of record PCDB01000040.1, on the reverse strand, counting down.
ACCTCAGTAAGTCAAGAGAGGCTTTGGAAAATGGCGCCGATTGGCATGGAAAATCTTCCGACAGCTCCGACTTCATAGTTCACTTTGTAACTGGCGGTTTTAGTGGAGCCACAAAGGTTGCGCTTGAGATTGTGAGAGGGTCAAATCAGAATCAGAATTTTAAATCGCTTTTGGTACTTAGAAAGAAAAGATCGACAGATCCAATCAGAGTCCAACAGGCAATAGATAGTGATATTAAAGTCTTATTAGTTCCTGGTTGGGCACATCTTGCAACTGTCGCAGAGCTAGCATGCCTTTTGAAAAAATATAATCCGAGGGTGTTGGTTTGTCATGGTTTTAGTGAACACCTTTGGGGGCGATATGCGGGATTGCTAGCGAGGGTTCCTAGTATAATTCATGTCGAACATAACTCGCGAGAACGCTATACTCCTTGGCGTTTGTATCAGGCGCGTTGGTTGTCTCGACATACCGATAAGATAGTGGGCGTTTCAGAGGGCGTGCGACAAAATTTACTCCGTTTAAATTTTCCGCATGACAGAACCATTGCGATCAATAATGGCATTAACCTGGAACCATTCAGGTCTTTGAAGTATACAAACTTTAAGAATCGTGCTCCGAACATTGTCATGGCTGCTCGTTTTGCTAAGCAAAAAGATCATTTGACCCTTATTCGAGCAGTTGGAGAGTTGGTTAAACGAGGTTTTTCTCCAAATGTGTATCTCGCAGGTACCGGGAATAATCGACACTCATCCCGAGTTAAGTCACTCGTTACTGAACTAGAGCTCAATGAGCGCGTCCACTTTTTGGGATTTTGCAACAGCGTGCCAGATCTGCTGTTAAGCAACCAGATCTGTGTTCTAAGCACCCATTATGAAGGTATGCCACTATCGCTTAGCGAGGGTATGGCAGCTGGTTGTGCAGTCATAGGGTCGTCAGTTGTGGGTGTCAAAGAAATGATTAATCATAAAGACGATGGTTTGCTTGTAGAGCCTAACTCACCCAAAGAGTTGGCGGATGGCCTAGAAGTCTTACTTACAGATGTTAATTTCGCAGAGCGACTCGGACTGAAAGCGCGTGAAAGAGCTAAAAATGAACTCAGNACGGAAGGTATGGTAGATCGATATGAACACCTGATTGGTTCACTATTGGAGAGAAAACTCTGATTTATTTAGGTGCCAGAAATAAGCGCTCATTATTATACCTCCTAGGGAGGTGTGCTGGGGACTCCAGCCGAGTTGATCGATAGCCTTTGCGCTATCCGCTATCAAAACAGGAGGATCACCCTCTCGTCGATCAGAAAACTGGTAGTCAACTCTTCTGCCCAAGACATGTTCACATGCTTTTATGACTTCTAAAACGGAGAAGCCATTACCATTCCCTAAATTAAATGTGTTAAACCCTTTATTGACNTGCATGAATTCAAGCGCTTTTAGGTGTGCCTGGGCAAGATCTTCAACATGCACATAGTCCCTAATACAGGTGCCATCAGGGGTGTCGTAGTCGTCTCCATACACTTTCAACTTTTCACTGGGATAGTTTCCCGGATTGAGTATTTTAGGGATCAGATGTGTCTCGGGTTCATGAGCTTCGCCTAATGTTCCCGAGTGATGGGCGCCTGCGGCGTTAAAGTATCTCAAGCATGTTGCATTCAGTCCATGCATATCACAAATATGCTCAAGGAAATTCTCTACCGTAAGCTTTGTTCGCCCGTAAGGGTTAATGGGATTTCTTGGATGATCCTCATTTATTTTGTTAGTAATTGGATTACCAAAAATAGCAGCAGAGGATGAAAATACAATATTGTTGTTATCGTTAAGCATAAGCTCATTTATTAGGTTAAGGCTACCAACCACATTACTACGATAATAAGCATTGGACCTCTTGATCGATTCATCAACAAGCGATTTCCCAGCGAAGTGAATCACACAATCGAACTTTCTTCCCTTCAGAGCCCGTGATAAAGCGTCCTGATCAAGAAGGCTGAGTCGCATGATTTCGCTGCCTTTCACCGCCCACTCATGCCCAGTTGAAAAATCGTCCAATACCACAGTTTCATGGCCGGCTTCTTGAAGATACTTGACCATGTGCGAACCTATATACCCTGCACCACCGGGAACAAGAAAAATCATCAAATAATCCTATAGTTCATATTAATTAAAAACAAATTTTATGATCGCCATTTAATGGAACACCCCAAAGATGCAATTTGATTAGCCGGCCCCTGACCGGTCTCGGCTATAATGCGCATTGCATTTAGTAGTTCAGGTATTCGTTCGCCTGATCTGTTTATTCCTAGGTTGTCTAGTCTGCCTCGGTATTGCAGATCAGACGAGGCGTTGAAGCCAAAAAAGTCTGGAGTGCAGACCGCACCATAAGTGCTTGCCGTCTCTTGTGAGACATCTATGAGGTATGGGAAGTCAAAAAAGTAACTGGCTGCAAATTCAAGCATCTTCAATGGGTTATCATCTGGGTAAGCTTGATAATCATTTGGCATAATGGCAGCAACACCTATACCAAGCTTTCGAAGTGTTTTCGCGTCTCTCGAAAAATCTTCTGCAATGGCCCTGACATAGGGGCAGTGGTTGCAAATGAAGGCTATGAGNAACCCATTTCTGCCCACTATTTCCTTTAAGGTGTATTTGGTCCCTTTTGCATCTAATAGATCTATGTGTGCAGCCTTCCAGCCAAAGTTGCAGGTCGGGGTGTCGGTTAATGCCATNATAAGTTCTATATCGATTTAGAAGATTGAATTTAAGTTACCTCTATCCACTTAATCTTTCTATACTCTGATAGAAAAAAGTTTTCGATGTGTCTGACGCAAACATTCATCGGTATCCTAACATCGCGCGTAATCCAGGCGCTGCGTAATCGACCATTTGTTTCTGTTTGTCGGGTAGGATTTCGGGGACAGGTTCCTTCAGGCCGGCTAGGTTCTCTCTTGCAGTTCCGCTTTGTTTTCTGTCAGCCCCTAATCTCACCCTTTCAATCCAGTCTTTAGGAAGAGCGTTCAACCNTGCGTTGTTGAAGAGTGACTCAAAAAAATGTCGGCTTCGCGCAGATTCAAGATCCNTTGCATTCGCCATTAAATCTTCATACCGGATTACTATGGCGTTAGTTCCCATCCATCCGACCGCATTATGGGTATAAATTTCATTAAGCGTTGGTGATTTACCATGTATTCCGAGGATCATCATATTGAGCACCTCATCAATCGACACGTTGCCTCCTTTTAGGTGATCAAGTGAGCCTTTAAATGTGTCGGATAAGAAAAATCGGGCTCGAGCCAATACCCAATCATAAGGGTCTCGCACCAATAAGATATGCCTTACCGACCTTAAAGCAATTGCCGAATCATCAGAAAATAACAAGTGACCCCAGCTAACTTTAGGTTTTGTCTTATTGAAGGCATCGATATGCTGTCGAAGAATAGGTATCTGAATGAAAGCATCATGATACTGTTGCGCCACCGGTACGAACATCCTAATAATATTTCGCATCAGGTGAGTACCAGATTTTGGTACTGAGTTTAAAAACAGAGGTGTTTTTAAGGGTTCTTGTACGAATTTTGAATTGAGTTCATTAAGGTTGTCGGGTTTTGCGGCTATAGTAGGCATGAGCCAGTTTCCTAGAGGGTTCGTCATATGCTCGGAAGCATGGGTCTCAAGCGCTTTGAGCTTGCATTTTGACTGTGTGGACAGAACATGCCTCAACGAGGCATGTTCTGACATAGGCAAATCAACCGAGAATTACAAATCCTTGGTTACGTTGAAGAAGAACGATCGTCCTACCCAGTTGTACTGTGAATAGAATGCAGAATTTCCCATTGTGTTCAATTCCCCAAGACCCAGNGTAGTCACTCTGGGAGGCTTTTCATCAGTTAGGTTGGTGATACCGAAGCGGACCTGTGTTTCATAATCCTGGAAAAAATATGACGCAGATAGCGTATGATAAAGAACGCGATCAGCATGCAATACAACTCTTACTTCTTCACCCCTATAGGAAGCCGTATTGCCTCCATACCCGTCATAGTTGTCTGCTTCTCCAATGATGTTCACGTTGTAGTAGTACTCCCAGTCACCTCGAAGCAAGGTTGCTGAAAGTCTGCCAGTCCATTTGGGATCTCCCAATTCACCATTCGTATTTATGTCTTCGGAATCGGTATATAACTTNTAGGAGTCTCCGATCTGGAAGGTGTGTTGGGTATCAACGATTAATTCTCCCCAAGGTATTTCGGTTCGATATTGTATTGAGAGGTCCCAACCGCGATTCTCTTGCTGGGCTATATTGATATAGCTTGCTTTAATGTTATCAACATGCCCCATGATTGGATCTCTATCGAACTGTCTGCACAGTGGGTCGTTGGGAAAGCTATCTGAATAGTAGCAACCGGCCACGATTTGAGCAGCGGACAACTGCCCGACCTCATCCTCGACATTGATTTCAAAATAGTCAGCCGAAATCTTTAAATCTGCGAACTCAGGAGACCAAATTAGACCAACAGTAGTAGTGTCTGATGTCTCGGCTTTTAAATAACCCGCACCGCCACCTGAAAAGACGGTCGCTGTGATCGTTCCGGCCTGATCTGGCGCAACACCATCGGCGGCACAGTTATCGGCCAGTTCCTGCGAAATGTTGCCTGCATCTAATTCAGCACCCCAGCCAAGACAGGGATCTACGGACCGTTGACCGATGAAACTGGTTTGTCCTGCCAAATACAATTCAAATAATGCGGGACTTCGAAAAGAGGTGCCATGCCCCGCTCGCAGACGAACGGTGTCGGTAATCTCCCAGTTTAAACCTGCCTTATAGGTCGTATCAGAGCCATAAGAATCCACATCTGTGTAGCGACCCGAAGCATTTAGGTTCAAGCTTTTGACCAAGGGGACATCTTCCAAAAGTGGTATATCGACCTCAGCAAAGATGGCATTTGTTTTGTCTTTACCCTGAGTAATTCCTGAAGCAGATGTACCCCAAGCGTCACCGNCAAGAGTAATAGGCCCAGGCGTATCTAGTATCTCGTCAGTACGATAGTGAATACCCAGTGCGACGGACATTTCCCCTGCAGGGAGTTCCATAATTGGCCCTGAAACAAACGCTTCGAATGATTTCTGAGTGTACTCAGTAGTGCCAGTTTCCCAACCAAAGAGGAATTCCCGCTCTGCTGGGGTGAAGTCACCATTTAGGAACCTAGGATCGAACCAGGGCAGATCCATACAAGGGACGCCCCTATTAGTGGTGGTACCTGCACATGTCCCGTCGCCATTTGCCGAGCCCCAATTATTGGCTTTCATATGCCCTTGAAAGATTCGCTGGTCTGAATACTCTGCATCAGATTTTGAATATTGAATGGATGCGTCGTACATCCAGTCTTCCGAAAGGTTGCCCGTGATGCCGGCAACGAATCGCGTATAGTCAATGCTTACAGTCGAGTCGTTTTGGTCAGTTATTGGAGTGGCACTCATCCATTGGGCACCAGTCCATCCTTGCGCGGTCGGAGCGGCATTACCGTTAAAGAAATTTTCGTTATACGTGTATGACCAAAACTGTCGATACCCGTTTACTTCATTATCTCTTCGACTCATAAGTGCCTCAGCATAAATCTGATGGTCATCTGATATGTCGTAAGAGGTCTCTCCGAAGAGAGTAATAATTTCTGTATTGGGTATCAGGGATTCTGCATCCTGAAATGGGTGGTCAAAGTTGGTCACTCCATCAGAAGTACGGTCATAAGCGACAGGGAACCATCCGGGAGGAGTGCTCATGGAGTTTGGCCCTTCGTAAAATGCATCAAACCCAGGGATATAGTTGGCTAAGTCTCCGTCATAGTCATACTGAGCTTTGGCGCGAGCGGGTACTGTGCCTGAATAATCATAAATCCATACGTGCCCCCATATCAGATCTGCGCAGCGTGGGCTGCCAGTTCGGGGATCTATCACGTCTCTTCTTTCGCCGGTCGACGGGGAAAATATATACTGTTCCCCGCAGCTAAAATAATCTCTGTCGCCTTTTGCAAGCTCTTCTCTTTTGTAGTAGTCGCCTGTTAACCGATAGCGAAGCTTGTCAGTCGAGTTCGCCCAAGTGAAATCTGCTCGAGTGGTTTCCCCACCGGACTCACTTGGTTGGGACGTGAATAAGTTGAAGGATGAGGAGTCCCCCTTGTCTGTAATGATGTTCACAACTCCTGCAACCGCATCAGACCCATATACTGAGGATGCACCATCTTTCAATACTTCTACCCTTTCAACGGCTGATAATGGGATGGTATTCAGATCGAAAGATGAAACGGCTCCGCGAACACCAGCTGGACCAGCTCGACGTCCATTTAGCAATACCAAGGTGCGATTGGCGCCTAGACCTCGCAAAGATATAGTCTGTGCGCCCGTGCCGCCATTCTGCACAAAAGCCGTTGAAGACGCTGCGGTTACCTGCGGTGAGCCAGAAGCAACCGTTGTTGTCTGCAGCAGAGTACCCAAGTCNTCAAGGCCTTGCAGTTCAGCGGTTTCCACAGAAATAACATCAATCGGAGAACTGCTTGAAAACACGTCTTTGGAGATTCGAGAACCGGTCACAACCACTTCTTCTACTGCGGGAGCCATGGATTCCGCTAGAGCAGCAGTATCGGTCTCTGCATCCAGCACCACCGCCGTTGAAGTTAATTCAGATTCTGCTACGGCATTCCCTGTATCATTTTGCGCATCCATCTGAGCTAAACTGGGAAAGCTCATCCCTAGTAGAACTGTACCTATTGCGCAAGCTAGCGGCTTTTTTTTCATCATTATGGTTCTCCCGTACCAAATATGCCTGCCTATCGAATAGAGCAGACGTGTAAGACTCAATCTCTTTTAGGTAGCGCCCAATCGTTGGTATTAAACAAATGGTTGTTCCGTTATCAGATTCGACAAACCTTGCGGAACTCGCATGATCCACTAACAGGCCCTGGCCCCCCCACGAATACCTCCATTGTATGACGAATAAATTAATTTTCAATTATATATTCACAAATGAATGTGATTAGGACTAATTTCTCATCTTGAGGGGCCTAAAAATAGAATTTAATTTTTCATTTAGCTCACTTTGCCATTATCAGAAACTCATTTGTTGTTGATATCGTTCTATGAGCCGGATTTGCGGCCAATGTTTTTATTTAAAAAGGCAATTAATCGCTCGAATAACTCCTCTCGATTATCCACATCTACAAATCCGTGACCTTCCTTTGTCTTGATCATTTTCTCATAAGGTATTCCCCTTCGGTCAAGTTCCTTCATCAGTGTTTCTGCTTGAGCAACAGGAACGCGCTGATCCTCAGTCCCATGAATAATCATTACATCCGCTTTAAGGCGATCGATATAGTTGATAGGAGAGTCCTTTTTACATTCTTCGTCTGTTGCACACCAGGTTTCTCGCATGAAATCTAGACCCCATGAAGCCCGAGTAATATCCCCTGTCTGAGTGGCAAGCAACATATCCACAACTCCAACATAAACGGCTGTGCACGCATAGAGATCGGGCTCTTTAACCGCTCCCATCAACGCAGCATATCCCCCGTAAGAACCGCCATAGATGCAAACCTTTCCGGTTTCAGTTACACCACTTTCGATCGCCCATCGCGTTGCATCGGTAAGATCATCTTGCATCTCATCACCCCATTGCCTGTGGGCTGAGTACTCGAAATCTTTTCCATAGCCACCGGATCCGCGGAAGTTTACCTGAAGGACGGCAAATCCCCGACTTGCTAGGGCTTGCACTTCTGAATTATAACCCCAGCTATCTCTGGGACCGTAAGGTCCTCCATGGGGGAGGACTACCAGTGGTGCCGGCCCATCAGAATCCCGCGGTTTAGTTAGATACGCGTAAACTGATTTTTTATCGCGCATGGTAAGTTTATAGGGGACCATTGGACTCATCTTGTTTGGATCGATAAAAGCATGCGCTTGCTCGATTTTGCTTAATGTCTTTGCTGTCTTGTCATACAAAAGATACATGCCCGGATGCTTATCGCTCCGAACACNAATAACCGCGAGTTCTCTGTCCAAATCGCTCGCAGATGTTTCGGACGTGACACTAACAGTGAAGTCTTTGAAGTTTTGTTGGATCGCGAGCAGCCACTTGTTGTAACTGCTATCAGAACTCATAGGGACATATTGTGGGTAATCTGGTTCGACCCATACCCCTGCTACCACCCCAGTATTGCCGGTGTCTTTGATCACGTCAGTCTCAACGCCAATAATATCCACTACCGAGTGTTGGTAAAGGAGTTCACTCTTTCTTGACTCTATGTCATATAGGTAGAGAGCATTGGTATCGGTCTCGATATTGTCCAAAACATACATCTTTTTATTATCTGGCGTGAANCCTTGGGGTACGAATGACCCGCCGTATTTTGTTGTGCTATTGATCAGTTCCCAATTATTTGAATTGTCCCTTTCAAAAACTTTAAAATTCAGGTTATCGTCAATATCTTGACCATATGCGAAACGAAGCTCTCCATCCCCATCCACTGTCAAACTGGCGTTCTTTATAGGCGAGGTTCCCAAGTGCTGCTCTCTGCCAGTATAGATGTTTAGTTTAACGAGACGCGTAAAACTACCATCATCACTACCATACGTGTAGACCTCCATGAGAACATGTTTGTCGTCTTTGGGGAGTCGATGTAACACATCTGCGCTGACCCGCCTAGAAAAGCGTTCATTGCCTCTCGTCTTTGATTGTTTGCCTGATCCATAGATCCACCGCTTCTTTGTCCCATCTGCATTCACTGCGATGATATTCCCAGTAGCAAACGGCATGGCACGACTGCCCATCTGGTTACCTTCCCAAGCAATTAGCCGGTCATTATTGGCCCAAATATAACGAATAACAAAGCCTCTCCCTGTCATCTTGATTTCGTGTAGGTACTTGCGGGTTTCGGTGTCAATGACTACCAGCTTAGAGCCGCCAATNCCAGATGATTCCCTAACGATCCCTGCCAAATATTCGCCTGTCGGACTAACTTTTATATCACTCCAGGTGCCAAACTCAGCAAAATGTCTCAATGGAGTTTCTCCATCTGCCGGAACGGTTTGCGAAACCAAGTTTAACGACAAGGCAACTAACAAAATTAATTTTCTAATCACAATCTATTCTCCTGCAGTGTTTTTTTTAATTTCACGGTATTGATCAACGTAAATATAATCTTCGTTAAACCAGGGTGGTCATCAGATGTCAGGCCACCCATCCTGCTGGTTTTGTACCCTTGGCATAGTGCCCCATCCCCACGTTTTCTTGAAGCCATAACTCGTGGGGCGGCAGCTTTTTATTGCCCTCTGTGAGGCGATTTATTACCGCGTCGGCAACCCGAGGTTGGGGGCGTTGCGCTTGAGATTTAGAGTCATGGATCTCATCCATAAAGTTCATCCCTAACAGGATGCATTGATAGCTTTGGTGATTCCACAGCGCGGCGGTGTCTACCGGTGCATGAGGAAAGGCTGGGTTGCTCGATGCGGCGGTTGACAAGGTCGGAAAACATTGGTCCTCAAAATCTAGGGGTGTTGGTGGTCTCATTGTCCAATACTCTAGCTTGGCTTTCAGTCGATCATTAATTCGCTCTGGCCTCTGTACCTCTTGCCAAAATGATGTATCCGTTCTCTTAGTCAGGCAGTAATGCATGTTGATAAAATCGAGGATCTCATAAAATCGATTAGACAGCACTCGATTGTAGCGGTAGGCCATGCTCTCAATGTGGCTATCATCAAACGGAAAATGCTCTGCCAATGCTACGGCACCAAGATCGCTAAGATACAAGCCAGTTGATTCCAAAGGCTCAATGAAACCCCCGGATAGGCCAATAGCAATGCAATTACCCTCCCACACCTTGTGACGACGTTCCACAGAAAATTTTATTTGCCTGCTGTTCAGTTGATCAGCGGATGAACCTTGATAGGCTCGCATCTCCCTCTCTGCATCATCATCAGAAATAAAATGACTTGAGTGCACGTAACCAATCGATCGTTGGGATTGCATGGGGATATCCCAAACCCAGCCACTCGATAGCGCCGTAGCCGTCGTGTAAGGCCTTACCAAGCCCGGATAATGCGAGTCATATGGAACATGCATCGTCACAGCCTGATCACAGAGAAGCCATTGGGAACAGTCTTCCACACCTATCGTCATAGCCTCCCCGATTAGTTTGGCTTTGAATCCGGTGCAGTCGATAAAAAGGTCTCCGCTCAAAGTCATCTCGTTATCGGTCTCGATCGATTTTATAAACCCATTTTCCTGCTGATTAACCCCACTCAGGTTCGCTTGGACATGGACTACACCTCGAGGCAACGAGAAATCTCTCAGGTAGTCAGCAAATTTCTGTGCGTTCATGTGATAGGCGTAGTTCAAAGGTGGATCCATAGCCAATTTTGACATCATCACAGGAGCACGGCCCATTTCGCACAAGATTGGTTGAGCAGAGACCGTCTCCATATATGGGATACTCCGATCACTCTTTAACCAATCAGCACTGGAGTGGTCTATCGGAAATTGCTCATAGCGGCTGAAGGGGTGGTGATAGAAGCTGTTGTCATTCTTGACCCAATTGACATATTTAATAGACTGCTTGAACGTAGCGTCTGTAGTGCGCATAAAATCATTTTCGTCCACCCCCACCACCGCGAGCAAGTGCCGCATAGAGGGTATTGTGGCTTCGCCCACAGAAATCCTGGGAATATCGGGCGACTCAAGCAATGTGATGTGAACATTATTATCTCGACCCTGACGGTTTAGAGCGCCATTTAGATAGGCAGCTGTCATCCAGCCTGCTGAGCCACCACCGACAATGACAACCTTTCGCATATATCCCCCTACCGATAATTCATTGATTATATTGCATATGATAGGTGCTCGAAAGTACTTCAGACACACAATGATGTCGCCATTAGGTGCCCCTTGATTCTATTGGTTCCTAACTTTAGGCATATTTAGCCGCTCAAGCTCATATAGCTTTGAGGGTTCAAATTATTAACAATGCCGTCAATGGGCTTAATGGTTTACCCTTAAGCAAGTCATTTGGAGAAATATCATCGCAGTTAAAAGTATTCTCAGGTGTTTTCAATTTATCAAAACTTGAGGAGGGTGACTGAGATCAAGCCTTATGGGGGAAAGGAACAATGCTTATGCTTTCGAGCCCCGATGAATTTGGGAAAGCAGCACTCGCCAATCCTCTATTCCTTTATTGCGAGCATTGTGAATGATTACTTCATTAGTAAAACGGATGATGCAGAAATCAAGTATTCCTCTTGGTGGTCAGTCTCAGAATACCGAATACCCAGATCTTGTGAATAATGTTTAGCCTGATCGTCACTCAATGTTCTTCTTATCAACCTTCCCTCCAGCGTGGCTTGCTTGCCAGAGCTATCCGTTGGCAAGAAGAATGCATAGTCCTTAAAAACGATGCGAGCCCAAATATCTCCTTCGACTGCAATGAAAAAGCATCCTTTTCTCTGGCAAACTTTCGAAACATTGGTGGTAATGCGGACAAACTCCTCCTCATGTTTCTCGGCTTCGGTGACAATTTTTGTAAGGCTCATGCCGCGCTTTTGCGATGAAGGCAAGGCACCAAAAATTTCGTATTTACTTGTATCAGCAATTGGCTCTGACAGCCGAATTGACTCACCGCTNGTTACTGAGCTCGACATAAGNAGAGCANAAAGGCTCATGGCGCGCACTAACATTGTTGAAGACTCCTTAGTCTATTTACTTTACTCCAGCCTTATCTGAGAAATCTCTGTGCCATTGAATTTCAATATCTCCATCGAGAAATGAGTCGCAGTTCTGTTCGATAGAGTTAATCTTATGAATCCACCAGGGATCTTCGGGTAATTTTTTCTGAGCTACTTGAATGGAATAATATCTATTAAGTATCTCTTGACACGCATATTTGACGTCAAGCACAAATTTCTTTTCTATGTTCATTCCTCCGTTTACCCTCTTTTTTTCCACGGCCGCTAACTGATCTCATACAACAATGTTTTTGAACGTGACGGCTATAATTAAATTATGACTTTCAGTCTTTCGAAAGCATCTCTTGTTTGCAATAGCTTCATNGCTAAAAGTCATAAGTAATTTTTTTGATCTAAAATGNTAAACTATAATAAGCCTCTGNANCGCCGTTCAAAAGCCATTTGTCTTTTAACGCGTGCGCTTTTCCTGGCATAAAAATTGCCGCTGCATGTCATAGTATATCTTTCCTAATAATAGACTGTAAATGATAATTATTATCAATTAATATAACGAAATTGAAATGGTTTCTGGAGCTTTTAATGCCTTCAAAAAGCAGGATTTTAGCAGTAAAAAAAATCGAAATGCTGGGTGCAAATATGAAGAGGATCACCCTATCTGGTGAAGGGTTACTCGATTTCCCTCAAGGTCAGGAGGGTTCTTATGTGAAAGCATCTTTCGAAAAAAATATAGACTCACCTATCGATAGNAAGGCGGAAAATCGTTTCTGCCGAAGATCTTTCACTGTAAGACATTTTCGAAAAAAGGATCTAGAGCTAGATTTAGATTTCCTCTTACATGGTGAGAGTGGACCGGCGTCAAAATGGGCCATACGTGCGAAAGAAGGGGATACTCTTGAGATTGCAGGTCCAGGTCCTGCAAAAATTGCTCCCCCGGAAGCGAACTGGTATGTGTTTGTGGGAGACATGACGGCATTGCCAGCAATAGCAGTGAATTTAGAGAAGTTGCGAAATGATGCGACTGGAATAGCACTGATTGAGGTAATGTCATCCAAAGACATCCAAGCTTTGAAGAAGCCACCCGGATTGGATATCCAGTGGATCATTAATCGATCACCAGTTAGAGGTTGCTCGGAGTTGATGGATCAATTTTTCTCCATTAAATGGTGTAGTCGCAATCCCTATGCTTGGGTCGCAGGTGAATTTGAGCTTATGCGCGGTGCGAAGAAATTTCTCAAAGAAAAAAGGAATCTTCCGAAAAATTCTATGTACCTGAGCTGTTATTGGAAAATTGACGAAGACAATGAAGGCATGAAAAAAGCCAAAGCTTTATTTGAGCATAATCAGTCAATTAATGCATAATTCTTATGGCTTTTTCTTTAGCNTAGGTTGGTTCAATTTCTGACAATATCATAGTAAGCAAACATATTGTCCGTCAGGTATTATTAATAGGCTCTTGTTTGAACGTATCAGGGGCCGCATTCCATGCTTACTTGAGACTTTGAAAATGTAAGTAGAACAAATAAGGACCGCTCAAATCATCAGAAAAANCTTTTTTCAGCTGCGTCCTTGAATTTTTTTTAGGACGTTAACACCGCCGTGGACACAAACGAATGATATTTATGTATATGTAATCCTGAAGAAACAAAAACAGGGTTTTTGAAATTTTTATTTGGCAATGGCCGATTAAATCTATGTTATTGGCTTCCAGATATGTATCAATTAGGCAACTCGAAGGACGCAACTCGATCACCCCTGAAAGTGCCCGGCCAGATCTTGCTCTTGAGATTCACTCCCACAGTTACCAGACCTATCTGTGTCTGTTCGAAGGAGAATTTTTCGACCTCAGATAAATTATCTTGCCGTAATTTATAAATAGTTAATGGAGCTGAGCATTGTCTCGCTGCGTCCGCGCAGAAGAGCAACACGTCTGCGCTGGTATTAACTTGGGCAGCGACCCAGAGAAACTCTCCATCTACAGATGAATTATCAGGTGTGCCGGTGCTGAAATGCNCGGCTTGAATCTCGTGACTTTCAACATCTAACTTTACAGTTCTACGATCGAAAACATAATTGATAAATAGACTCCTATCGTCATCAGAGATTGAAATTTCATTTGGGAAAGAGCCTTCAGAGTTTGGCACTTTCAGAAAACCAGTATTAAGGCCCCATTGGTATAGAAAGCCGGTTTGTGATTTAGCGAACGAGACATAGGCTAACTTCCAATAAGGAGTGCCTTTATCATACATATGGGTGGCAAAGAGNCTGCCATCTCGCATTAATGCAACATCATTTAAATAGCCCCGGTTCGGTGCGTCAAGACAGCCCCTCCATTTTATCGCCCAAGAGCCATCGTCCTTTATGAGTTCAAACATTTCAATGGTCTCTCGCGGCATATGATTCATCACCGCAAGCTGATAGCGGCCGTCAAATCTTTTCTTAAGATCGATGCCATGGGGGGAAAATACAAGGTCATCACGTTGACACAGGTGTTCCCCCCATATGTTGTCACCAAAAGATATTTTTATCGATTTTTTTTCGCCGTAAATGTATCAAATAATGATATGTTTCCCGGCAAATGTTTTGGGCTAAGCGGAACGAATGCTCCAAATTCTGAAATTNACAAGTGGCGTTTATCAGGAAGTATTACAATACCTTCCGGGTTGCTGAATTGACAAAAGACCGTTAGTTTTGAGTCTGACTGGCAGCTATCGATGTTAGTAACTTNATAATTTGAGGTTTGAGTGATGTAGAGCAAGATTAGCAATAAAGTGACTGCTCCAAATACAAATACAATACCGAAACTGATTGTTTTAATTAACTTCATCCTTAGCGCTATCCTCTTCATCTTCTCTGTCGGTTTGAAATAACCTAGCAGCTTTGTGTTTAGAACAAGCGAATCATCTAGCTTTTTCGAGTTTGGGGGCTACAATTTTCCTTTCATGTTTTTCGTCAATTATTAAGAATAGAGCTGGACAAAGCCAATTCTGACAAAACAGCTGTCAGATAGCTCACGGACTCTGCTGTTTATTTTCATATCTTGATTAGCGGGATCATATTCCTTCAACCAATACAAGTTCAGTCGAACACGCTTTCTCTCTAACTACTTTTGCAGCTGAATATTCTTCAGATTCATAAAACCTTTTAGCATGCTCGATACTCTCAAATTCCAGTACAATCACCAAGCCAGCATTATCTCCTTCCCTCAAATACGGTTTGGGGTTTCTTATTAGTGCTTTGCCTTCGTATTTTGAGATAATGGGTAGAGACATTTTTCTAAATTCCTCAAAGCCATCTTTGTCATGGATGTTAATGTGGGCAATCAGGTAACCTTTGGCCATTTTATTTCTTCCTCAATTCTGGATTGTTAAAAAATAGTAATTTGTGGTGACTAATTATTTCGGCCACATACTACCTCCGGATTAAAAAAAAGACATCAATTATAACTTGGCTAGAACCGGTCATAGGACGCTTTGGGGATATATTTTTAATCGATAAAAGAGAGGTAAGTTTAAATTATGTACCCGAGAAAAATGGAATTTGTTCGGCTGTTTCGTGCGATGTGTTCCCAGCTAGATTCCGATAAGAACATTTAAGCTTATTCACTATAACCTGATCGGCTTGTTGAGTTGCGGAGTTTGGGAGGCAAGATTTTTGAAGATTATCAGCGGTATAAGAGTTATCTGAGCGGCAACTTCGCTCCTTAGAAATCCGACGGTGATCCGCGCGACCCAAACGTATCGAAAATAAGTGGTACTTTCTTTCTAGAGAAGACAATCCCATCAGGTGGTGACTCGGATCAAGGGAATCTGTCTGAGGCGCTACTCAAAATGACTCTGATAGGTCTCTAATTCATTTCCAACAGGTTTGCTGCGGGCAAACTGAAGCGTTGGATTATCTCAAATAGAGCTTGTGGACGTTTTACTAACCTGTCAATCTGAACCGATTCCATAGACATTCTTGTTTAAATAACTTTGCNAGTTTAGGGAGAAGAAAATGAATGATTTAATTTTGCAACCCATCTTATTTATGGGCGCACTTAGCTCCGCAATGATGATCTGGATGTATGCCACCAGAATTCCAGCGGCCAAACTGCTCGAGGTAGAGGGTTTGGAGCTTCAATCTTTGGCTCACCCCGCTAAAATAGGAGGCATCTTCCCAAGTAAGGTTGAGCGAGTTGCAGACAACTACAATCACTTGTGGGAGCAGCCCACATTGTTCTATGCGTTAATCTTTGTAATTTGGGCACAAAATCATACAGACCAGCTTCATTTGTACTGTGCATGGTCGTACTGTGCTTTGAGATTGCTGCACTCTTTAGTCCAAAGCACATTGAACTATGTTTGGATACGTTTTGCCTTGTTCATCCTCAGTTGGTGTTTCTTAGCAATTATGTTGTTCCGTGAATGTCTTGTCACATTGAGTTAACGAGGCCTTCCAGCAATACCTCTAATTTTTGTTTATAAACGGGTGAATATTGAAGGGGAAGTGTGATCGCCAAATGGCATATTGTTGTTTTTGTGTTTGATTAATAAATGAAAATAGTGATTCTAAAAAGGATGTGGATTAATCCAATATTAGGTTGCCGGTCGCTATGCCTCGTGTTGCAAAATCCCCATTCAATATACGATAGTAATTCTCATTTACATCTAAATATGAATTTGGAGATTTACATGAACGAGTTAGTTCTTGCAGTTTTTACGATATTATTAGCGCACTTGAATTTCGCAGACAATCATGCTGCGTCTCAATATGCTGCTTTAGACATTTATGCCTGTAGCTTCTGTAAAGGGAAACATATAGACGACCTTCGTGCACTAAGTGGCGAACTGGACAAATGGGCAAAAGAGAATTCGTTAACCGGTTCTTCCTATGTGATGACGCCTCACATTGCTGATTTGGGCGATTCGGGTTTAGATTTAGTATTTCTAGATAGATACCAAAATCATGAAGATTTAGGCCTGGCACATAGCGCTTGGTCAAAAAAAGTGGGAAACACGAGATAAACTGGTCAAAATCATATCATGCGATTCGTCATGGATTACGGTGGGTTTCGCTGTAACGCCTGATGTGGAGATGGAGCAAGAGGCTGATTCAGATACGCTGACTTTCTGGCGTTGCGCTTTTAATGATGGTTAGGGTTGGTCGCACTGGCTGCATCTGATCAGAGACGGTTGGAGTATCTTAAGAGCGAGGGTGTAGATTTAGAGNGCGCTCNAGGCCGCTGGCGAACTGAAGCGGGTTGGGCGCCTCAGGATGACACCGATTGTGTAAATGTATATGTCGCTAAAGAAATGGCGATGCGGGGGCGCACGTTGCACAAAATTTGGGTTGGACTTGGTGGGGTCCGTGAAGAAATCTACTGCGGATTTCTCACAGCAAATATCCGAACATTTGGAATTTGTCGGCAGCAGCTGGCACTAGCTATAATTTAATGGCTGCATCGAAAAAGCTTCCTAGAGCAAAAATCGAAGTGCGAAAAGGGAGTTTTTTATCTATCTGATAGGATACCTACCGCTGGACTAAGATGTCTGTCTCGGCGTGCTAAGTAAATTCGCTGTAAAAAATTAAAAAGTGTCAGCAAACTCAAAAGATGAGGGTGAATGCCCGCTCTGAAAAACGATCTTGCATTCACTTAGAGATAGCCCTCGGGGGTCGCTATCGGTTTCCGACACAAGGATATTCCCAAGCCTAAGCTAANGTGTTGCAGATAGTCACAAGTGTTTTAAATGGTGTCAACAGCCTTAAATGGTCTAAATGACCAAAGCCCCATGCCGAAGTTTTTAGTGCTTGATTGACTTTTGCGGGTTGATTAGGCTGTAAATTAGTTAGGAATTGACTAGAGAATCGGCCTTATGAACAAAAACCCATTACTTATTTTTCTTCTATTACTTCCGCGTTTAGCATCGGCTGAAATGGATGATGTTTGTCTCATTCATGTGGAGGATTATACCTATGACTCAATTGAAAAACGCATAAATGAACAAGGTTGTGCTAGGAATAACATCCTTCAAGTAATATACACAATGCCTGCAGCAGATGAACGAAGGATATTTCGTCAGTCCTCACGATGGTGCAGGTTTGACAGGAATAGAGACATTAGGGATGGGGTGCTCAGTTGCGTTCTTTACTCTAAGAAAAGTCGCAATATGCTTAATAACCAGTGATTGGCCTCCCCCATGAAAACCAATGAATTTTTACGTGAATTAGTTAATAAACGATACAAAGAACTTAAACCAGTTACTGATGCACGTTGTTTAATAGACATACTCAAAAGAGAATTTAATCTTTCTCCTACCGAAGTGCNAGAGCTGCTGGGTCATAAAGAATAANAAGGGGATAAAAGTGATCCATTCGTTTTTATAAATTAATCACAAGTGCCGCAAATTTGTCATCTAAATGGTTATTAGTTTGAAAATTTCTGTCTCACAATAGGTTAACTTTTCTGCGAATCATCTGTATTTTCCTTTCTGGTTGGACGAGGCTCTGTCCTTTTTAAAACACACATCAAATCAGTATATCCGAATTGGCCTCGCTCCCCTCCCTGATATATGTACTTATCAAAATTACAGAGATGTGCAGCAAGTTCCCTTGGATTTGGCGTAACACTTTTAAATATGTCTCCTACCTTACACCCCTTCTTTCTTATGGCTTGAGCCATACTATAAACTTTTAAGTTTTTCTGCTCCTCAAATTGGCCAGGTATCTCGCAGATAAAGCCTGTATCTTCTGCTCTCACCGAACTCGTTATAGTGAGTAACAATGCTAAGTAAAAAATTCTCATAAACCATCCTCTGTTGCTTTTCTTGGGGTTAAGCTGATACTTTGGCCTCTGATCATTACCCGGAACAATTGCTCCAGAACTGAAAGCTACTTTCACTTTCCAGCCAACACTAGCTGCAACCAACAGGTAAGTAAAATCTTGGGTTGTCGGAACGGAATCATCCTCTTCGTACCTTGAAAAATTGACATTAATCATTGCAGTATCAGAATCCTCATATAGCAAATCAATATCATNAATTTTAGAGTAACTCCAGCCAGTACCCTTAATTATGTCAAAATCAACCATATCGGTATACTTTTCAAATAGCAGTCTCTCACCTCCCATAAGAAAAAAAGGCCTGGTGAAAAGTCATATCTAATGCTGCAAGATCCTCTGAAAGAAAGGCCTCAAAATAATTGGATATAGTTTATGCGGGTGTGTTTTTAGACACTATTCCTAATGGCTTTTCAATGCATCCAACAAGCAAAAATAACAACCAAAGAGCGGAAGAATTTGTATTTCCATTCTCTCTGAATCCTCCAAAACTGAGCAGGGTTAATTACCAAAGCCGCAAGTATAAGANCAAACAAAAACAAGAAGGCAGAGACCGAAATAGTAAAACTAATAGCTAAATAGACCCTTGGCTCATTCCCCTCCTAAAACTTATGAAGCTTGTTGGCAATTGAGTTTTTTCAACACAAAAAATATCCTATAATTTACCTAAAAAGGAAAGCACATGAACACTAGCATGCTGGAAATCATTGATAAACAACATATTCAAGAATTGCAAAATCATTACTCTTATTCAATCGACTCAGGCAGATATGATAATCTCGACGCGATGTTCACTCCCAATGCAACTTACAACTTTATTACTGGATTTACAGACAACATAGAAGCACTTAAACAAACGATTCGAGAAGCCCTCCAACCTCTCAAGACCTCTCAGCACATTAATGGTAACCAATGGGCAGAAATCGAAGGGGACTTTGCCAAAGCGGGATGTTACTTTACAGTCCACATGCATCGAGAGGGATTAGTTGACGGGGAGCACTTTGAAATGGGCGGTCGCTATGACGACGAGCTTACCCGCACTTCTGATGGATGGCGGTTTTCAAAAAGAACAATCACTATCCTATGGTCAGACGGAAACCGCAAGGTTCGATGGCAAGACCAATGAGTGGCTTTTTTGGCGCTGACAGACGATTAATTCCTTTTAACCAAAACTTTTTCAACTTTTTGTTAAACAAATGCAACAAAGTTCTTTTGTTAAGACCCGATTCAGGTTGGTGTAAACGTCACGGGAAAAGAGCGAGGGGCGCGGACAAAGTTACCCTCCTGTTTGGGCGTAATCCCATCTGCAAACGCAATGTCATCCATAGCATCTAANAGTTGATTGGCGGCAATTTCGGCCTCCAATCCTGCCAGTTTACTTCCGATACAAAAGTGGCGACCTCTCGCAAATGTGCTATGACTAGCATAGCGATCAAGCTCTTCCGCCGGATCAACCCCATCACGGAAAATATTGAATTCTTGTGGATCTTGATACTTGCGTGGATCATGGTTGGCAGCTGCTAGAAGCAAAGTAACCGTGTCTCCAGCTTGCACTGTTGTATTATGGAAATCTGTGTCCTCACTCGCCTGACGCATAATCATCAGTACAGCGGGCGTGTGTCGCAATGCTTCCGCGAACGCTGCAGGAATTAACGATCGGTTCTGTCGAACTGCTGCGAACTGATCTGGATGCTCAAGCAAACGAAGCCACATATTAGCCATTTGGAGATCGGTAGTTTCGCTCCCGGCCACGAGCAAGAAACTGATAAATGATTTAATTTCGATATCGCTGAGACGCTCNCCGTTTATCTCTGCGTGCACTATCTTACTAATTAAGTCGTCGCCAGGATTATCTCTTCGTTCAGCAATCAACGGCAACATATATGCCTGTAATTCTTCTTTAACCCTCAACCCCTCTTGGCGAACTGCCTCATCACCAGCTAGGTTAGTAAAATAATCATGGATACCATTGTACCAGACATGAAAAGTAGGTTTCATAGCATGGTCCAGCCCGAGGACATCTAGGATGACGCTCAATGGCAGCTTTTGGGTAAATTGTTTAACGAGATCAACATGGCCATCTCTCCGCCAGCCATCAATCAGACGTTCGCAGTTTCCTTTAATCACGTGTTCGAACGTCTCTCTCATCGAACGCCCTCTGAGAGTGGGCGTAACTATACCTCTGGTAAACCGATGACGTTTACCTTCCAATTGAAGAATAGTGGACCCATGCACTGGCTCGAGCTGCCATGCATAATTCTCTGTTGTAAAGGTAGGCGATGTCAGAACCNTCTCTACATCATCAAAGCGCGAGAGCAACCAGCTACCCAACCCATCATGAAAGGTGATTGGATGATTCTCTCTAATCTCGTTGAGAATGGGCCATGGATTCGTCTCATACTCAGAGGACATTATGTCTGGAGCATTCATAATTCTTTCCTTTCTTCCAAATCGGCCAGAATCTAATGCCTCCGATCTAGAATGATGTGATCGGAGGCTTAAGACAATTGTTGATTATGTGCAGTGTGCTGTGNACCTAGAAGTTATATCTTATCCTGGCTCCCGCTACTCGAGGTAGAGCCGGAGCGCCGAATGCGCCCTGAGGTTGCGTTGTCTTTTCGGTGTAGTATTCCTGGTCCGTTGCATTTCTCACGTAGAAGTCTGTCTGCCATCCATCCCTGTGCCGTAGGGTCAAATTAAGATTAACGATGGTCATGCTATCTTGCTTGTCAATACGGGCTAGTCCTGATGCACCTGCGGTCATGTCATATTCATCGCTATGATAAAAAAGCGCAGACAATTCCGCATCCAAATTTGCGCTAGCAAGAAAGCTATAAGTAATATGACCATTCAAACTTATCTCGGGAGCATTGGCTAGGCGATAACCAGATAAATCCTCTCTTACCGCGCCGACAAAACCTCTTGCACCGGGAGTAATCGAGGAGGCGGGCACATGCGTTGAGGCGCTATAATTTGAGTATTCACCGTCTAGCCATGTGCCAGCTAACCCAATGGTAATATTATCTGACGGCGTAAAAGTTGAACTAAACTCGAAACCAGTCATCTCGGCATCAGCATTTTCCTGAATTGAACCACCAGCATCATTAGACAATACAGCGACTTGGAGCTTTTCCCAATCATAGTCAAAAAAGGCTGCCTCAAAAGAAAAGCTGTCGCCGGTATATTTGGCCCCTAGCTCGAAAGAATCAATTTCTTCGGGCTCAACTTCTGGCGTGACCCCAAACCAAGAACCATTGTACCCGCCCGACTTAAAACCAGTATTAAAGCTACCATAAATCATCAAGGAATCAGAAATGTCATAATCGAGCACAACACGATATGTTGTGTCACTAAAACTTGAACGGGCTCTGCCCGTTGCTCCAAAGGCAAAAGTCGTCAAGTCCTGCTCATCCTTAGTGTTTCTGACGCCTGCGGTGAAGGTAAGTGCATTTGACAGCTCATATGAGCCATCAAGGTAATAGGAGGTCGACTCGATGTCATGCTCAGTTCTACCCAACAACCCATAGCCGAAAAGAATCCCCATATATCCCAAGGTGAACTCGTTATCGTCCTCAAGGTAACTGGTGCCTAATACAAAATTAAATGGCCCATCGAATTCGGAGGCTAATTTCAATTCTTGGGTCAAGGATTCAAATTGAATGCCCCCTTTTTCTCCGGTAGAGAATCTGCCAGCGAAAGCATGGAGCGCGTCGTAAGGACTTCCATCTTGGTCCTGCCCTCCGGTTCGGTCCATTTCTCTAAGCTGGGTCACGCTCGAAAGTGTCAGACTATCGGTTATGTTAAAGTCAATATTTAGAGCCTTAATCTCTATATCCATGATGTGACGTAGGCCCGCTCCAGCCATCGCCTGATAACCCAAATTATCCAAGACCGCCTGTTCAGAAACAGCAATAGGCGTCTGATTGGTTTCATAAAACCCAAGAGCCGACCCATCTAGAGCACCATCTTCACAGTAAAAGCACTGAAGTCCAGTCCCAATTTGAGCCCTGATTGATCCCTCATCGTTACTCTCAAGTTCGATTTGTTCATACTTAAAAATAAGTGAAAGACGGTCTGATGGTTGCCAAAGTAGTTTGGCCCTGAAACCAATTTCTTCCTCGCCGCCAATTTTGGTTCCGTTGAGTATGTTGGTAACGTGACCTTCATCTCTATCATTAACTTTTCCTGCTAAACGCAGGGCTAACGTTGAGCTGAGAGGAATATTAAAGGCGGCTTCTAATTCTGTAGTCTCCAATTCCGCAAAACCTGCTTGAACATAACCTGAATAGGACTCTAAGTCGGGATTCTTAGTGGAATATAACATTGCTCCGCCGGTTGTGTTCCGACCATATAGGGTTCCTTGGGGACCTTTTAACACTTGCACGGATTCCATGTCATAAAATAATTGCTGAGATCCAACTTGTTGCGAAACATACGATTCATCGGTATAAACTGACACGCTATTTGAAAGTCCGGGGCCAGAATAACCCGTCCCGACGCCTCTGAGAGAGATTTGGCTCGTGCTTGAAGAGACTGCAAATGTAATTCCGGGGAACAAGAACTGTAAATCATGGCTTGTTTCTAAATTAAAACTCTCCATTGTTTTCCCACTCGCCACCGAAACTGCAATTGGCACCTCCATAATCGATTGCTCTCGTCGTTGAGCTGTCACTATAACTTCCTCAAGCGATGAGCGAGAGGCCTGATCGTCTCCGCTAGATGATTGGCCGACTGCGGCGTTAAAG
>PCDB01000003.1 GCA_002591625.1 Porticoccaceae bacterium | reverse complement strand
TGCAGAACGGCGTTATCTTGTATATTGCAACGAACCCCGATCTTGATTTTATGCATATCTCCGCGTATAACTGCGCCTGGCCAAATAGAGCAATCATCGTCAAGATGGACATTACCTATAACTATGGCTGCTGGATCAATATATACTCTTTCACCTAGTTTGGGTGAAACGCCTTTGAAAGAGCGCAAACAATTATTCATCCTGTAATTGTAGCGAGTCTTTTAGTGATAGTCACAATGGTGATCATGAAATGGCATATTCCACAAAAAAACGTTTTATCGCGGGTGTCGTATGCCCGAAGTGCTCAAAAATCGACAAGTTGTTGGTTTTTTCGAGGGACAATGTTGATTACAGGGAATGCTCTGCTTGCGGATTCACCGATCAGGTGCGCATTAATGCTTTGAAAAGAGAAATTAAAACTCGAGTCAATCGACCCTCGGAAGGCGAAGAACAGCAGGTTGACGTTATTACCCTTATTGATGATTAAGAACACACTTTTTGCATT
This sequence comes from Porticoccaceae bacterium, assembly GCA_002591625.1. Taxonomy (GTDB): domain Bacteria; phylum Pseudomonadota; class Gammaproteobacteria; order Pseudomonadales; family Porticoccaceae; genus TMED48. The sequence continues at coordinate 140,521 of PCDB01000003.1, read as the reverse complement.
GGCGTTCCACGGCGATCCTCAGGCTTATAGAGAACACTGATCGCTTTTGCTAAAATGCCTCGGTCTGACCCCATATCTCCATGAGGTTCTTCGATTAAAATTTTGGATGAATCAGCTTGGGAGGCAACATCGATTCTTAAAGGAGTAGGAATCATTTTCCGGCTAGGCTGACGCTTTAGTGCCCTTTTTGTTTTCGAATGAACCGGCGGAAACAACCCGCTGATAATCATAACGTTTTTTTATTGCGGGCGTATTTTTTAAACAAGGTAAATGATTTGTCGTTTGATCTGAAGATGGTAATTATGTGGAGCTGCGCCGCAGTCGCGGCTGTCGTGTTCATATTCATGTTTTTTTTTATGTTTTCCCATAGACGGTCAAAGGGAGGAGATTCGGCGCATTTTCACGATCATCTTGGAGTTGAAATGGTCTGGACACTTCTGCCTGTATTTATTCTCATTGGCATGACTTTGCCCGCTGTTACTGACTTAATCGAGAGCAGAGATGCTCAAAATCATAAGACAATGCTCCTCAATCTGCAGGTAGATGGGGTCAGTGGCTCGATAATGACTCTAGATGATCAAATGATGGATTTTTATAGGGAAATTGGCGATATCCGATCGGGTAAATGGATTTTGTATATTTTTGGCGAGGGGTACTGTAGTTTGGAATGTGAGAAATTTTTCGCCGAGTTACGTATATTTATTGGTAAATCACAAGAAGCCAAGGGAAAGATTGATATTTACTATTTGTCAAATGAGCAGACAGCAAGCCATCATAGGTCTGACTTTCTAAAGAGGCTGCTTCCCAGTATGACTGCAGTCTCCATTAGCCTTTCTGCTTTTAAATCGCTGCTTCCAGATGACCTTAATTTTCGCGCGAGCAGGCATCTCGGAGGAATATTAGTATCTCCAGACAAGCTGACTGTTTTATTTTATAATTTTCAATCTGGTGAAAAAAATCTTTTAGAAGATTTAACGCAGTTGCTCAGAGACTGAAGGCTTGGGTATTGAATGATGCGAAATCGGAGAGCTGTGGTGAGGGTCGTATGAATTCACAAGTGAAAGCAAAACATCAAGGGTTGCGCTTGCAAGACTTTTTAGAGCTTTGCAAACCGAGTGTGGTTGCCTTGATGTTAATCACCTCCCTGATTGGCATGTTGTTAGCAACAGACCAAATGGTGCCCATTGATGTTTTGCTATTGGGAAATCTAGGGATTGCGTTAAGCGCTGGGTCGGCAGCAGTTGTAAACCATGTTGTAGATCAGCATATAGACGAAAAAATGGCCCGTACTGCCAACAGACCGATTGCGCGTGGTCGTATTGAACCTTGGCGGGCAATGTTATTTGCTCTAGCGATTGGTTCCATTGGTCTGGCAATCCTGTTGATATTTATCAATGCTCTAACTGCTTGGCTGACACTCGGATCCCTCGTTGGCTATGCCTTTATTTATACAATGTATTTGAAGCGAGCTACACCTCAAAATATCGTAATCGGAGGTCTAGCTGGAGCGTCTCCGCCGCTACTTGGTTGGACAGCAGTGACTGGAGATTTGCACCCTCATTCTCTCTTACTGGTCCTAATTATTTTCGCATGGACACCTCCCCACTTTTGGGCCTTGGCAGTTCATCGTAGCGACGAGTATGCAAAGGCTAAAATACCGATGCTTCCAGTCACTCACGGGAAAAGATACACGATAATAAATATTTTTCTTTATACGATAATTCTTTGTTTGGTCAGTTTTTTGCCTTTCCTGACTGGAATGTTGGGCTGGCTATATCTATTTGGAGCAGCAACACTGGGAGTGGGATTTGTTTACTGGTCCTTAATGATGCTTAAGAGAGACGGTGGTGATACGGGTATTAAAACCTTTAACTACTCCATTTTCTACCTGACCGCCCTTTTCTTAGTAATGTTGCTAGACCACTATTTGATAGTCAATTTCGTATGATCTTTGCTTCGCGGAGGGGGGCTTAAGTGCTGGCGCAAAATCGTTTGGCAAGTAAAGCTTTGATTGGCTCCATTATTCTGATGCTTTTATTTTGTGCTAGTTTGGCTTGGCGCTCTATCAATCCAGAAATAATGTCCAAAAGGGAGCTGCAGATGAATGGGGCGATGCTTCTGCATTCCTCTATCCCCTTGAGCGATTTCCATCTGGTAGATCATTTAAACCAACCCTTCCGTCCAGAACGATTAAAAGGTGTCTGGAGCATAATATTCTTTGCTTTTACCAACTGTCCGGATATTTGCCCGACCACGCTCTCGACCCTGGCTAGCATGTACAACCAGATGAGTTTAGGTGAACGAAATAACCTCCAGATATATATGGTTTCTCTGGACACAGGCCGTGACACTCCTCACCGGCTGTCCCAATATGTGCCTTACTTCAATTCAGACTTTGTTGGCATTACTGGGGAGCAGGATAGTGTTGGTAAATTTGCGACTGAGTTGAATGTTGCTTATAGTCGAGTCCCGTTGGACAAAAACAACTATACAATCGACCACGGGACACAACTGATTCTGATCAACCCTCGTGGAGAGTACCATGCTTTTTTCAAGTCACCGCATAGCGAAACTATGTTACTACAAAGTTGGCGTTTAATAGTCGATATGGGTCTCGATTAAGAAGAAATTCTCATGACAGGATTCTTGCAAAGACAGTCCAATATTAAGAAGATAACAGCAGAGCATAAAATAATGGAGGGACCGGCCGGGGTATCTATAGCCCATGACATGGCAATACCTAAAAGAACGCTGAGGATTCCTAAAGCGGTTGAGTAGATGGCCATTTTCTCTGGTGAACGGCTTATATTTCGTGCTGCAGCGGCTGGGATAATAAGCAAAGCTGTTATAAGCAATATTCCAACTAGCTTCATGGCCAAAGCAATTACGGATGCTATCATAAGCATCAGGGTAGTTCGTATTGCCATTACGTTTATACCATCGACATGAGCTATTTCGGGGCTAACAGTAATGCTTAATAGTGATCTCCAAAAGAATCCAAGCAATATAAATATGATTGCCGCATTTGAGTAGATAATTAAGAGGTCTTTTGCATCTACAGATAGTATGTCGCCGAAAAGTAAAGACATAATATCCACTCGCATTCCCTCAACAAAAGAGATAATAACAAGGCCGAGGGCCAAAGTAGAGTGGGACAGGATCCCCAGCAAAGCGTCGAGAGAGAGGTGCGAGCGGGAACCCAGGATGCCCAAAAATAACGCGATTCCTATGGCCACGGTTGCAGTAGCGATATTTAAATCTAAATTAAAAAAAATACCCAAAGAAACGCCTAATAAGGCGGAGTGGGCTAGAGTATCGCCGATGTAAGACATACGACGCCAAACCACAAAGCAACCCAGCGGGCCTGCCATGATGGCTACACCGATCCCGGCAAGGGCTGCATATGTAATAAAATCAATCAGAAGAAGAGCCCTCCAGTTTATGGGAGTTGGTTTTTACGATATCACCATTTAAGGAATGTTGGTGATCGTGCTTATGAGCATAGGGAGCAGTGATGTCTCCAAAAATGTTTATGTAGGCAGGATCTTTGCTAACCTTTTCTGGCTGACCTGAACAGCAAATATGTTGATTAAGACAAATAACATGGTCGGTGGAGGACATCACGATGTGGAGGTCGTGCGAAACCATAAGAACGCCGCATCCAAGGCGGCGGCTAATGCAATTAATGGCTTGGTATAAATTGTTTTGACCATTCGCATCTACTCCTTGAACTGGCTCATCAAGGAAAAGGAAATTTGGATTTCCAAGGATGGCTCTTGCTAATAATGCACGCTGCATCTCTCCCCCAGATAGAGCTATTACTGGCACTTCCGTTATATGTTCAATTTCTAGAAGCTTCAGACTTTCTATGCATTTTTTAACTGACGGTTCCCCCAGTTGGAGAAATCGCAAAGTTGTTAGGGGCAATACTGGAGATATCATAATCTTCTGAGGCATATAGCCAACACGCAGATCAGAAGATTTTTTTAGGATCCCTGAGTCGAGCTTTATGAGACCGAGCATGACTTTCAGTAGTGTTGATTTGCCAGCTCCGTTTGGTCCCACCAAAGTGGTTATTTCACCTTGAGTCAGACGCATTGTGATATCTTCAAGGACTTTTCTGCCTTGGAACGACTTGTTGGCACATGATAGTTCTATCGAAGCTTTAGTCATAATTTCACGAGCTACTGAGTGTTTTGTTTTCTGTGCATGTAGCGCAAGTGCCAAAAAGTTCAATATTTTGCATGTTCAATTGGAATTGAGCTCTCTCGCATGCGGAGCGTAACACTTTATTCAACCCTTTATCGGATATTTCAGCAGCATTACTGCAATTTTCGCAAATCATAAAAACGTTGCTGTGTGAACTGTTAGGGAAGGGGCATCCTATGAATGCATTGAGAGAGGGGATCCTATGAATTAGACCATGCAATAACAAAAAATTAATTGCTCGGTATACTGTGGGGGGAGCGATTGACTTTTTTTTGTTTAGGTCGGCTAGCATGTCCAGAATTTGATATGCTCCTAATGGTCGGTGACTTTGCCATATTAGTTTCAAGACAAGCTTCCTCGTGGGAGTAAACTGCAACTTTTTTAGTTTGCAAATATGGTTCGCCTGCTCCAGCGCGGCATCAATGCATCGAGAATGGTCGTGAGATTTTAGAGCAAGATGAAAGTTAGTTATCACTGAACCACTCGTAGTAAAATATTATGTTATAACATAACATAATATAGTATAATAGATATGCCATTACAACCAAGAGTGTTTTTGGAATTGATTAAATATACTTTTAGATATGTTTAAAAAAAATTATTTAACAAGCGCATTATTGTTTTTTTGTTTGAGCTTAAATTACTCATATGATGCCGCTGGAGAGGAAGAACCAAAAAAGCTGCTGATTGTCACCACCATAAAGCCTCTGTCTATAATCGCGGCTGCTGCGGTGCAAGGGAAAGCTAAGATTGAATATCTTCAATCTAATGCACAGACGACTCATGATCTTTATTTATCACCATCGTCTATACGACTTTTGTCCTCAGCTGACCTAGTTATTAGGGTTTCCCCAGACTTTGAGAACCACTTAAATAAGTACTTTGAATCACGTGACCAATCAAATTTGATTACCGCGGCGAACCTAAACATGAAATGGCCCATGACTAGGCCTGGTGCCAAAAGTGTTCATACCAATACCCATGATCTTCATTTTTGGCTAGATCCGGATAATGCGTCCGTCTTAGCAACGGAGATTAGCGAGAGATTGAACCTAGACGCTGTCGAGATAATGAGTGAAGGAGAAAAATCTGTATACAAGAAAAGGTTGACGAAATATCGAAAAAGAATTTCTCTAGCTCAGCACGACGCTTATTCACACTTTACAAATGCGTTTGAGCTACGACCGTTTTTAACCATTCGTGATAGCGCCGGCCAAACAAGAGGAGTCGCCAGCCATTACAAGATCAGGGAGAAAGTGAAGCTTGATTCTCCGGCTTGTATTTTGATAGAGCCTAATTACGACAAAAAAGAGGCTAAAATTCTGAGCGCTGAACTTAGTGTGCCAATCCGAAGGATTGATCCTGAAGGCCTTGCGATTGAACTCGGGCCTAATGCCTATACCGACTTTTTTAAGGCATTCATTATGCAATACGAAAGTTGTTTTAGTTGATCGGACCAAACTAAAACAGCAAAAAAACTGTTGTGCATTCCCTATTCCTTTTTCATTTCTAAGTGGTTTGGATTAACACTCGCGATGACTATGGTATTCTTGCTATAACCGCTGATAAAGTAAATTAAGGTGCTTTGAATGCCGAAAATTGCCCCATTAGTTCTCGTAGATGGTTCTTCTTATCTTTACAGAGCCTATCATGCGCTACCACCACTATCTAATAGCAAAGATCATCCAACCGGTGCTATGAAAGGCGTTACTTCAATGCTCATTCGGTTGAAAAAAGATTACCCTTCTCCTTGTTGCATTGCGGTTGTCTTTGACGCAAAAGGTAAAACCTTTAGAGATAAAATCTATCCGAAATATAAAGCTAACCGCCCTCCCATGCCGGAGGATCTGAGGCAACAGATTGAACCAATACACCGGATAGTGGCAGCAATGGGCTTGCCTTTACTAATGGTTTCGGGCGTCGAAGCAGATGACGTCATAGGCACACTCGCTGTGCAAGCCGTTAAAGCTAATAGAGAAGTGATTATATCGACTGGTGACAAAGACATGGCACAACTCGTCAACGATCGAGTCATGCTTGTAAATACGATGGATCAAAAACAACTTGATATCGCAGGTGTTGTTGACAAGTTTGGTATCTCACCAGAGTTTATGATTGATTACTTGGCTTTGATGGGTGACAAAAGCGACAATATTCCAGGTGTTCCCGGTATTGGACAAAAAACAGCCGTACAGTTGATTCAAAATCTAGGCGGTTTGACTGGAATATACCAGAACCTTGATCAGATAGTTGGACTAGAAATCAGGGGATCGAAAACCCTTTCAGAAAAACTAAATGTTCATAAGGAATTAGCATTCCTCTCCTATGACTTAGCTACAATCAAAACTGATGTTGATTTGCCCATATCTGTAGATCAACTCTCCAACGAGGAAACTAAAATTGATGCTCTAATCGACCTGTTTGAAGAGTTTGAATTTAATAGTCTGCTTAACGAGTTAAAAAATTCAGGCAATATCTTTATACCAGATCGTGGATCTCCTCAGGAGGAGACTCAACCGAGACAGGTCGATCATGGATTTGGCCCCAATACACCCATCGGGCCGGTTGACACGGACTACCAGTTGATTACGCACGTCGAACAACTCCATGAATGGATTGAAAAATTACGCGATCAAAAGATTTTTGCCTTGGATACCGAAACGACAAGCCTAAATTATATGAGCGCACGACTAGTTGGAGTTTCATTTGCCTTAAGCCCGGGCAAAGCCGCTTATATTCCGTTTGGCCATGACTATGTAGGAGCTCCTGAACAGCTTTCGATGGACGTCGTAATCAAATCATTGAAACCAGTCCTTGAAGATCCCGAGCTGAAAAAAGTTGGACAAAACCTGAAATATGATATCAACGTGTTAGCGCAACATGGTGTTTTTTTACAAGGCGCCATGCATGATACCATGCTCCAATCCTATGTAATAAACTCTACAGCAACTAGACATGATCTAACTAGCTTGGCCGAGCGCTACCTCGAATTAAAAACAACTTCGTTTGAGGATATCGCAGGAAAGGGAAGCTCTCAGCTGACATTTAATGAAGTTCCACTTGACACCGCGGCTTGCTATGCGGCCGAGGACGCGGATGTGGCTCTTCGAGTCCACTACATGCTCAGCTCCGTCTTAGACAAATATCCTGATAAAACGCAATTACTTGAGCGAATCGAGCTACCACTAATTTCTGTGCTCTCAAAGATCGAACGAACTGGCGCTTTAGTGGATCCCCATATGCTCCAAACTCAGAGTATGCAACTTAAATCAAGGTTAAAGGAATTGGAGGAAAGAGCTTTTGTTTTAGCCGGCGAACCCTTCAATCTTGCTTCTCCAAAGCAACTAAGCCAGATTTTGTTCGAAAAACTTAAATTACCAATTCTCAAAAAAACGTCAAAAGGTGCTCCCTCCACTAAAGAGGAGGTGCTTCAAGAGCTGGCCTTGGACTATCCTTTGCCCGTTCTGCTTCTTGAGCATCGAGGCTTAGCTAAATTAAAGTCGACATACACAGATAAACTTCCTAACATGATCGACCCATGCTCGGGACGTGTTCATACGTCCTACCATCAGGCTGGCACGGCTACTGGCAGGCTATCATCCTCTAATCCTAACCTTCAGAACATCCCAATTAAAACGGAGGAGGGTCGCCGGATTCGTGAGGCTTTTGTTGCGGCCCCAGGACACAAGATCGTTGCGGCGGATTATTCGCAAATCGAGCTAAGAATTATGGCGCATTTATCCAAAGATATTGGTTTATTGGATGCTTTTTTGAGTGGTTCAGACGTCCATCGTCGCACGGCTTCAGAGGTTTTTGATTTGGATATCGATGATGTAACCGATCAACAGCGCAGGAGCGCCAAAGCTATTAATTTTGGTCTAATCTATGGCATGTCAGCATTCGGTTTGGCCAAGCAGTTATCTATCTCAATTTCAGAGGCAAAAAAATATATTGGAAAGTATTTTAAGCGTTATCCGGGTGTCCAAGACTATATGGAAAATGTTCGCAAGCAAGCTGCTTCGAGAGGCTTTGTGGAAACGATATATGGTCGAAGGTTATATCTTCCAGAAATTAACTCCAGAAACAGTAACCGCCGTCAGGCGGCTGAGCGGACGGCAATTAATGCTCCCATGCAAGGGACTGCAGCAGATATAATCAAAATTGCAATGATTGCTACCGATGATTGGCTTTGCTCTGAAAGACTGAGCAGTCGTATTACACTGCAAGTTCATGATGAACTTGTGCTTGAAGTGCCAGATGTTGAAATAGATCTTGTCAAAGCTGGCCTAAAACATTGCATGGAAACGGCAGCGAATTTAGACATACCTCTGTTGGTTAACGTCGGAGTTGGAAGCAACTGGAATGAGGCTCATTAGGGTCCCTAATGCAAATAACTAACTAAAAATTTACAGTTGATTTGGAAATTTTTGCCGAAGATGGAACTAATTCAAATAAATTCGCACTAACAATGAGTGCGTGCAGTGTAACTTATAACTCCCCGACTGATGCGTGCAAACTTTTAGCTCTCTGCAGCAAACCCTGATAAGTTTTTGTCGGGGTTTTTTATTCACCTTATTTAGAGTTAAATATTAACCGACAAATTATCAAACCAGACGTTCAGAGTGCGCTTGAGCTGTTCTAGGCCAATTTTTTTGCGGGCTGAAAATATTTGTAAAGAGAAAAGGAGACTCTCTGGATCCATTAATGTGATATGTTGTTCTGCCTTGATTTGAATTTCTTTGCACTTCATCCGACTCAATTTGTCTGACTTGGTGAGCAATATATGCACAGGTAAGGATACAGATTTTGCCCAAATCAACATTTGTTTATCGTAATCAAGCAAAATATGTCGGATATCTATTAACAAAACAAGTCCAACAAGACATTTTCTAAGTTCAAGGTATTCCATAAGGTGATGGTCCCATTTTCTTTTTTCAGCTTTTGCTACCTTTGCAAATCCGTAACCCGGCAGGTCAACGAGCTTTTTGAGTGGTTCAATCGTAAAGAAATTAATTTGTTGAGTTCTGCCGGGAGTTTTGCTGGTGCGAGCGAGGCCTTTAACTCCAGTTAATGTATTGATAGCGCTCGACTTACCAGCATTGGATCTGCCAACAAAGGCTATCTCCGCGCCGCTATCAGAGGGGCAGTGTTTTAGTGATGGTGCGCTGGTGCTAAACTTTGCTGCACTATAGTTCACGACAGGTGTGTGCATAAAAAAGCGCCTTTAAAGCTTAAGAGCGTATAAATTATAGTGTATAATAGAAGAGAGCCTTCATATTCGCCTATTAATCCATAGAAATAAAATATTTCACAGTACCAGATAAAAAATGGTTCACAAAAGGACGACCTAAATGCGCGTCAGCGTTATGCTAATTATGTTTTGTATCGCCCTTCAAGTATTTGCGAAAGGTGATGTCGAATCCGGTGCTACTAAAGTGGCGGCGTGTGCTGGTTGCCATGGGAATGATGGAAACAGCATGGTTCCTGCGTGGCCTAAGTTGGCTGGAATCGGCGAAAAATATATCTTCCAGCAGTTACTGCTTATCAAGAACAAAGAGCGAGTGATTGTTGAAATGACGGGGTTGTTGGATGCTTCGACTGAACAAGATCTATGGGACATGGCTGCATATTATAACAAACAAGGGCGTTCATTGTCCGGNGCAGAAGAAATCGAGCTTGTAAATGTAAGCGATCCATCTGAAGCNTTGGCTTTGGGGGAAAAGGTTTATCGAGCGGGCAACTTGAAAAGTGGCGTTGCCGCATGTACCGGCTGTCACGCACCGTCTGGTTCTGGGAATNNTCCNGCAGGATACCCGGCTCTNGGGGGNCANCATGCGGATTACATAGAGAAACAACTGCTAGCCTACCGACGAGGGGAGCGCAGAAGCGGTGCAAATGCCCAAATAATGCANGGCGTTGCGCAATATTTGAGCGATGATGAGATTAAAGCTGTAGCTAATTACATTGCTGGCCTGAACTAACGGATGCTTTAAAGGAGGTCTTNTAAATATGGCGTTGTTNTCAAGATTACTTATTGNACTTTGCCTTTTCCCTANTTATTTATATGCNGAGACAAATCCTCAATACCAGCTGGACNTGCATTACGAACTGCTGCCTCAGGCAGTAAGAACGACTGACCCTGCAAAGATAGAGGTCAATGAGCTTTTTTCATACCATTGCGGNCATTGCTATAATTTCCAGGAAGCAATTCATGCATGGAGCGAGAATTTGGNAGATGACATCGATTTCCGACGAACACACGTCGTTTGGAATCCTTCCCTNGAAAACTATGCTAAAGCNTACAATNCTGCTTTAGTGCTCGGGACAGTTGACGNCGTTCATNAGCCTATCTTCGAAGCTATCCATATAAGAAAAANAGATATAANCTCGCAAGAGACNTTGCAGGAAATTTTTGCTGCAAATGGGGTTGATGAGCAGCGTTTTGAGAAAGTCTTCAACTCTTTTGGCGTCAAGAGTATGGTCAACCAAGGTCAGGCGCGTGTGCGTGGCTACCGCACGAAAGGCACACCAGAACTAGTCATAAACGGTAAATATCGGGTAACCACTGGTCTTAGCGGTGGTTTTGTNAACATGTTGAAGGTGGCNGATTTTCTCATNGAGAAGGAGCGATTAGGAACAAGGTAGTTGCGAAATGCAGTGCAGCTCCCCCAGCAGTGCAGCTCCTTNNGTTGTCATTNNATTTCATAAATTGCCACGAGCGTTCCCAAGATACTTACGATAGTACCTGCCAATCAATAGTGTATGTTTAGANGGTTTTTCTGNTAAAAAAATGCGACCNAAATTAAAACCTAAAAANCCTCATTTTTCCTCTGGACCCTGTTCNAAGAGGCCTGGCTATGATGTNAGAAATCTCGATTTGTCAACTTTGGGGAGATCTCATCGATCAAGTATAGGGAAATCGGCTCTCCAGCTCGCTTGCAGACGTACTTCGGAAATCTTAGGGCTTCCCAGCGGCTATCGAGTTGGTATTGTTCCAGCATCTGATACTGGGGCAATGGAAATGATNATGTGGTCNACTTTGGGTGCACTTCCAGTAGATGTTTTTGCTTGGGAATCCTTNGGTAAGGATTGGCTGAACGATATCACCAATCAACTTTGCTTGGATGCTGTATCCAGTTTTGTAACGGATTATGGNNAACTCCCAGATTTGACCAAAGCNAATCCAGCGCATGATGTAATATTCACTTGGAATGGAACGACATCAGGAGTTTGTGTCCCAAANGCAGACTGGATAAGNAGCAGTCGAANAGGCTTAACNATCTGTGACGCTACTTCTGCCATTTTTGCTATGCCGATGTGTTGGGAAAAGCTTGATGTGATTACATACAGTTGGCAAAAGGTTCTTGGGNGTGAGGGAGCCCATGGTATGCTAATACTCAGTCCCAAGGCCNTAGACCGTCTGCAAACATATACCCCCCCTTGGCCCATNCCTAAAATCTTTCGTTTGACAAAAGGAGACCAACTAAACGAAGGGATTTTTAAGGGAGCTACTATAAACACACCTTCCATGCTTTGTGTCGCGGATTATTTAGATGCGCTTGATTGGGTGGAATCAATCGGTGGTTTAGATGGAGCGATCAGCAAATCTAAAGAAAATTTGGGCGTAATAAAAANGTTTGTGAACGAAACCCCATGGGTTAGTTTTCTAGCAAAGGANGAGAAAACTATNTCCAGCACCAGTGTTTGCTTAACGCTNGACTTAGATGCTCAGAAAATATCNCAAATGGTGAATCTTCTNGAGCAAGAGGCAGTNGCATTCGATATCGGAGCTTACCGNGATGCGCCACCTGGTNTGCGTNTATGGTGCGGCGCGACAATTGAGAAGNTCGANNTAGAGGTGCTGATGGANTGGATTCGATGGGCANATGCNAAGGTAAAAGGATAACGAGCGAGNCTATNATGTACAAAATTCGCACTTACAACTCGATNTCTCCGAAAGGTTTNGTNCGTTTTCCAAAGGACCTCTATNAGGTNTCAGCTGATTGCGATCAGCCAGAAGGAATCATANTAAGAAGTCAAAAACTNCATGANGCAGATATACCGGCAAGTTTGTTGGCTGTTGCAAGGGCAGGCGCCGGCATTAATAACCTTCCAGTTGATCGATATACGGAGCAAGGAATAGTAGTTTTTAATACTCCAGGAGCCAATGCTAATGCAGTCAAGGAGTTAGTGGTNGGCGCATTAATGATGGCCTCAAGAAACATATATGGCGGTATGAACTATGTTCAAGAATTAACTCATATTGAGGACAGTATCGAATTGGGCAAGCTTTTAGAAAAAGAAAAAAAACGTTTTGCTGGTGCCGAGATTCGAGGAAAGACACTAGGAGTAGTTGGTCTGGGTGCAATTGGATCAATGATAGCCAATCTTGCCCTGGATCTGGGAATGGAGGTGATTGGCCATGACCCAGCAATTTCTGTAGAAGCAGCATGGCAGCTATCAAGAAATGTTGAGCGAATAGATAGTTTAGACCTATTGCTAGCTCGTGCNGACTTCCTGACTTTGCATGTACCGGCGATTCCGGAAACCNNNNAGCTCATCGACGCTTCCGTTTTATCGCGTATCAGACCAACAACTAAGATTCTTAATTTTGCGCGAGAAGAAGTTATATGCNTAGATGCTATTTTAGAAGCGTTAGACAATGGTAATCTAGCCGGCTANGTNACCGATTTCCCCGATCCCAAACTTTTGGGCCGAGATAATGTGCTTCTAATGCCTCACATTGGAGCGAGCACTTTAGAAGCTGAGGAGAACTGCGCAGTNATGGCAGTATCACAACTGATGGATTTCCTCGAAAACGGCAACATCGTTAATTCAGTGAACTTTCCTCCTACAAAATTAGCTAGGAGGGCAGGAAATAGGATTACCTTCAGCAACCAAAATGTGCCCAAAGTGCTTGGGAATGTCTTGAGCATATTGGCCGACGATGGCTTAAATGTTATTGATATGGTCAACAAAAGTAGAAGCGAGATAGCTTANAACATCGTTGACGTTGAAGGTTNTTTAGATCCATCTTTGAGCAGTAAAATTGGGTCAGTNAGTGGTGTNAAAGGGGTAAAATTATTTCCACCCATGGAGTAGCTAAGTAGCTTGGAATTTTAGGGGGGTGATGTAATNGTGTTTAGTCTGGCTTCTCAATTCAAATATTGTNANTGTAANANCGTTTTTANGGGTTAATTTTTGTANCTGATTGCNTTAGCAAGTTAACACTTACAAACTCCTATCTCNTNNTAGTGGTGGTGTCTCTCGTAAATTTATTTCAGTCAAGAAGGCNTCAATTCGAACTGAATTACTTAGAANTTTGTTTGATATTTTTTTAGGTTCAAAAAAAGTTGAAGNCTATCTNGCAACTAGGCCTTAAATTTTGTTAAATTTCAGTTGCAGTTAGTGACATTTGTATCGAAACCTCAAAATTGAGGGACTAGGATATTATTTCTAACATTTTTGCGGCTGGTAAATAAAGGAAATAAGTCTCAGCTTCAATTATAAAGTGGTTATTGCTCGTTTTTTAGTCGGGTTTATTTGAATAGATTCATATAAACTATCAGTGTTAATAAAGTGTTTTGCAGTCGGGGTGTTAAATGGGGAACGCGTTGCCCATCATTGTGGGTTTTGGAGGTTACAACGCAGCTGGGCGAAGTTCATCCTTCCAGTCTTACCGACGAATGATTCTGGAATCACTACCAGAGGTTGAGCAAGTGAAAACCCTTGCGGGTTTGGGTTGCCTTATGGGTTTGGTGAAGCGCAATGGCGATCAATATTCGAATATGGAAGGCAAAAGTCTGACTGCCAAAGAAGTAGCTCATCATTATAGATCGGCTATTTTGGATGGCACTATGGTGAGAAAGATAGAATTGTTTAATCCGGACAAGGTTGCTGGGCACAAAAAAATAGAAATTAGTGCTCAAAATGGCGACGAAATTATTTTTTCGTTACCCAAAAGGGATTTGCCAAATGATTTGCCTGAAGGTTGGGTAATCGACAAGAAGGTGGATGGTAAAGTGCAAATTCGAACAAAAAATACTTCCGGTTTCTTAGTCGAGTCTTCCTATGAGCTGATGTCGAAGGCTGCGGGGCAATTACCCACCGGATTTAAACCAGCAGAGCATTACAACTCTCGATTCCATCCGCGAGGTCTTCAAATGGCTCTATTGGGTTCGAGCGATGCACTTCATTCCACAGGACTTGATTGGAAAGAAATTATGTCTAGTGTTCGACCGGACGAGATCGGGGTATATTCGTCCAGCGCCCTCAGTCAAATCACTGACGACGGATTTGGTGGCTTATTGCAAGCGCGTCTGCGAGGCAATCGAACAACAGCTAAGCAGCTTCCGCTAGGGCTAAATACGATGCCCGCAGATTTCATTAATGCCTATGTACTGGGCAGTGTGGGTCATACTGAGGCCACTACTGGAGCGTGCGCGACCTTCCTGTATGTTCTGCAAGCCGCAGTTCGTGATATTCGGAGCGGTCGACGACGCGTAGCAATTGTTGGTAATGCTGAAGCGGGAGTAACGCCTGAAATATCGGAAGGGTTTGCAAATATGGGGGCGCTCGCTGACGACGATAACTTGTGCAAATTGGATGGTACTAGCACGCCAAATCATCGATTTGCCAGCAGGCCATTTGCTGAGAATTGTGGTTTTGTGCTATCCGAGTCGACGCAATATCTGGTCCTTATGGATGATGCATTGGCAATTGAATTAGGGGCAGACGTTTTTGGTGCTATACCTGAAGTTTTTATTAATGCAGACGGAATTAAAAAATCTGTGTCGGCTCCCGGCATTGGAAACTACATTTCGTTTTCAAAGGCTATTGCTGCGGCAACCAGAGCTTTGGGACAAGAGAGTGTAAGAAACCATAGTTTTGTTCATGCTCATGGTTCAAGCACCCCGGCCAATCGAAGGACTGAGTCTCATTTAATAGATCGGATTGCAAAAACTTTTAATCTGTTTGATTGGCCAGTTACAGCCACTAAATCTTTTGTTGGACATTCTCTATCTGCAGCCAGCGGAGACCAGCTTGTTTCTGCGCTGGGAACTTTTAGGTATCATATCATACCCGGTATTAAAACAATCAAAGAAGTGGCTTCTGATGTTTTCCAAGAACGAGCGATTTTTCCCCTGAAAGATTTAAATGTAAGTGATCGTCAGATGCATGTTGCCTTCATCAACTCCAAGGGGTTTGGTGGCAATAATGCTACGGCGGTTGTAATCTCACCTATCCGTGCAGATTTAATGTTAAAAAGTCGTCATAAAGAACATTTTGATAAGTATCTGTTGCTTCGTGAAAAAACCCGTCGCCAAGCTGAGGCGTACTCAGTTAGATCGGATTTTGCGGAACTGGACGTCATTTATCGCTTTGGCGAGCCTCTAATTGACGAAAGCAAGATTTCTATAAAGCCCGACGGAATAAGCGTTCCGGGTTTTTCAAAAGAGGTTTTGTTTGATGCCAAAAATCCATGGGCGGATATGTGAATTTTAATTTCAGAGCGCGTTGGACCGAAATTTTTCCAATGCGGCTAAAACCTGTGCATCTATTATCCGGCCCTGACGCAAGCGAGATATGTTATGGGTCTCTCCAGCGCTCAAAATCTCTTTATGGATAAGCAATGTTCCTCCATGGATTCCTATTAACCTATTGTCATTCGTATCAATAATTAACGCGCCAGAGGACCCCGGTCCTGCTGGGCAATTATGCAATATCAATGAGTTGTTGGTAAAATTTGGACTCTCAATAGACTCACATGCCTTAGAAACTTCGATTTGGTTCGTTGTGCTGTTGTATGCAATTATTCGTAGAGTTTGAGAGGGATCCACTCTTTTCACATTAGTTCTTTTTTTGGAAAGATGGAAAGCGGGTTGATAAAGCTTCCGTGTAAGTGCAACGAACGCCAAGTCAGTTTCACTTTGTTTAACTTTGTCTCGATCATAAGGAGAGTAGCCATATGTAGATATATCAGCGAATGGAACTTCTTGGAGTCGCATGTTGTTGGGCCTATAGCTGCATCGTCCAAACAAGCCTTTTGATGACTCATCAAAGATCACATGCGCTGCAGTGATTATAATAGAATGCTGCCGAGCAGACTTATATATGTGTAGGCCACTTCCTCTAATGAAACCATCACAGAATATTGTACCGCTCGCTGCTAATATCGTTTCCTCTATGTTTTTTGGTGAGGAGCAAAAACCGACCTTAGCCACAAACAGAAAAAAAAATGCAAAAGGCGCTAAAAGAAACCTTGCGCACAAATACATTTATGAGAGATCTCCGTGTGCTGATTGGAGGATGCTAAGAGCAACTATGGGAGCGGTTTCAGTGCGAAGCACCCTCGGTCCCAGCCGCAGGCGTTTAAAGCCAGCTTGCACTGCCGTAATGATTTCCTTTTCCTCGAAACCACCCTCTGGCCCGACCAGGATAGCAACATTCTTAGGCTTGTTTGCGATCAAATCAAGAGGTTCATTTCCATTATTGTCCAAAATAAATTTAGCGCAAGAGTTGCTCGCTTGGCACCAATTAGTTAGGTTGACAATGGGATCAATTACTGGAACTCTTGTTCGTTGAGATTGTTGGCAAGCATGCACCACCACTTTCTGCCATTGCTCAACCTTTCTCATTTTTCGGCTTTCCGACAACTTTACCTCACAGCGAGCGCTGATCAGAGGTGTGATTCTGCTGACTCCAAGTTCTGTTGCTTTTTGAATGGCATAAGTCATGCGCTCTCCACGCGATACACCCATACCGAGGTGAGTTCGTAATGATGATTCCCTCTCTACCGGGTCGAATTGGTCTATTTTCACTACTACCGTGTTTTTTCTGGACGCCAACAGTTGTCCTGAATATTCCCCTCCTTGGCCATTGAATAGCAATATGGGATCGGAGTGAGCAAGTTTTAGTACCTTCAGTAAATAATGCGTTTGCGCAACATCCAGGGTTATTTCGGTATTAGTTGTGAGAATATCGTCAACAAATATTCGTGGTATTCGCATCAATACTTGCCTTGTATAAACAGGAGACTGCTGATTTATTGATTCAGCAGACACTCGGAAGCATACAGGACAGCCAAGAAATTTAAAGTGCCTAGTACTTATAACTTTCTTTCTTATAAGGGCCTTGTATTGGGACGTTAATATAATCTGCCTGATCTGGCGTTAATTGAGTCATAACGCCGCCAAACCCTTGAACCATGTGAGCTGCCACCTCTTCATCTAGAGTCTTAGAAAGAACCTCAACTCGCAAGAGTTTCTTTTTTGTTTTGGCGTCTTGGAATGCAAACTTTTTGTTATAAAGATCTATTTGAGCAAGAACTTGATTTGCGAACGACCCGTCCATAATCCGACTGGGATGTCCGGTCGCATTGCCTAGATTAACCAGCCTACCCTCCGCTAGAAGCAGCAAATGATCATTCTCACTCCGGTTTCTGAAGACTTTATGAACCTGGGGTTTGATTTCGTCCCACTCCCAATGCTGCCGCATATAGTTTGTATCAATCTCGTTATCGAAGTGACCGATATTACAAACCACGCATCCTGTTTTTAACTCTGACAAGACTGCTGAGCATGCAACGTTCAAGTTGCCTGTGCTAGTAACTAAGATATCAATGGAGCGAAGCAACCCTATGTTTACACCGTTGTTTGGTTGGCCGTCTATATAAGTAGACACAACCTCAAACCCATCCATGCATGCTTGCATCGCGCATATCGGATCAATTTCTGTCACTTTTACAATCATGCCTTCCTGCCGTAAAGATTGAGCTGAGCCTTTGCCTACATCTCCGTAGCCTACTACAAGAGCTTTTTTGCCTGCTAGCAAATGGTCGGTTGCTCTTTTAATAGCGTCATTGAGACTATGTCGACATCCGTATTTGTTGTCATTCTTTGACTTAGTAATCGAGTCATTTACATTGACAGCTGGAACTTTCAGTTGACCGGAGGCCAACATTTCTTCAAGCCTATGAACACCAGTGGTCGTTTCTTCGGTTATCCCATGAATCGAATCAAGAACGTCCGGAAACCTGTTATGAAGCATCGCGGTTAGATCCCCGCCGTCATCAAGAACCATATTGGCATCCCAAGGAACTCCGTTCTTAACAATCTGTTGCTCTAGACACCATTCGTATTCCTCTTCAGTTTCTCCTTTCCAAGCGAAAACTGGAGTTCCATTTGCGGCCACTGCTGCTGCTGCGTGATCTTGAGTCGAAAAGATATTACAGGAAGTCCATCGGACTTGCGCCCCCAAAGTTTCTAGGGTCTCTATTAGCACTGCGGTCTGAATTGTCATATGTATACAACCGAGAATGCGAGCACCAGAGAGAGGTTGACTGGCCTTATATTTTTCTCGAATCGCCATGAGAGCCGGCATCTCACTTTCGGCAATAGCTATTTCTTTCCTACCGAATTCTGCCAAGCTAATGTCAGCCACCTTAAAGTCAGGCGAATTGCTGTTGTTGTCGATTGCTACGATTTTAGCGCCCATAATCTCTCCATTTTGTATTTATTCAATGTATATACGTCAATCTTTTGTTCTTGGGAACTTATCAAAGTGATTTTTTCAAAATCGCGGCGCGGTCGGTTTTTTCCCAACTAAACGCCTCTTTTTCGCGACCGAAATGACCATATGAAGCCGTAGACCGATATATTGGTCTGCGTAAGTCGAGCATGCTTATTATGCCGCTTGGGCTGAGGTCGAAATTTTTGCGGATTAAATTCGAAATTTCGTGATCTGGGAGTTTTCCCGTTCCGAAGGTCTCGATGCTTATCGATGTGGGTTGCGAGACTCCGATCGCATATGATATCTGGAGCTCACAACGATCAGCCAGGCCAGCTGCCACAACGTTTTTTGCAACATAACGCCCGGCATAAGCAGCGGATCGGTCAACTTTTGTTGGATCTTTGCCTGAGAACGCTCCGCCGCCATGGTGAGCCATACCGCCGTATGTGTCGACTATAATTTTACGACCCGTGACGCCACAGTCTCCCATTGGACCGCCGATAGTGAATTCCCCCGTCGGATTAATATGGTACTTTGTTTCCGGATGCAGCCAATCGGTGGGCAGCACCTTTTCAATTATTTCATGCCTAACCGCTTCTTGCAGCTCCGATAGGGAAATCGACTTTGAGTGCTGTGTTGATAAAACCACCGCATCTACAGCCACAGGAGTTCCATTATCATATCTTAAACTCACTTGGCTTTTTGCATCAGGATAAAGCCATGGCAGGGTACCATCTTTTCGCAGCCTAGCTTGCATCTCCATTAATCGGTGAGCGTAAAAAATTGGTGCTGGCATCAGCACATCAGTCTCATTGCTTGCGAAACCGAACATTAGCCCTTGGTCGCCAGCTCCTAAATCTTTTTCTGTGGTTTCGTCGACTCCCATTGCAATGTTGCTGGATTGTTGGCCAATCGCGTTTAAAACAGCGCATGTGTTGCCATCAAAACCAACCTCTGAACTATTATAGCCTATTTCCGTTACAACCTGACGCACCAGCCTTTCTAGGTCAACATAGGTATTGGTGCGGACTTCACCTGCCAAAACCACCATTCCGGTCTTGACCATTGTTTCCACGGCAACGCGAGAATGAGGGTCATCTATTATCATGGCATCTAAAACGGCGTCAGATATCTGATCTGCCATTTTGTCTGGATGTCCTTCAGATACTGATTCTGAGGTGAAGATAGTATAATTTGACATGTTTTTTCCTCTGATGTAATCAAGGGCGTTGAGCGCAAATTGAGATTAGCCGGCAATCACCATCGGGTGAAAGCTATTGTCCATTGAATTTAAAAAAGGATAAAAACAGCGCATCTGCTTGCGTGCAAAATTCTACCACAATCGATGTTTCTAACAAGAATATCGTTCAATCAAGCAACTATTTTCAAGATACTTTTTAATAATGTGTTTACCTAAGGAATACAGGAGTATTGAATATCAGTTTACTGACTGGCTCTCCTGAGAGACAATACGCGCTTTTAAAATCTCAGTAAGGAGCGCGAAAAGATGATCTCAAGAAGATATCTCGCGAATGCGGTTAGAGCCCTGAGCATGGACGCGGTGCAAAAGGCTAAAAGTGGGCATCCCGGCGCGCCAATGGGGATGGCAGATATCGCTGAAGTTTTATGGAACGATTATCTTAATCATAATCCCGATGATCCCGAGTGGTTTGATAGGGATCGCTTCGTTTTGTCAAATGGCCACGGATCGATGCTGCTTTATGCTCTGTTGCATTTAAGTGGGTATGACGTGTCTCTAGATGACCTCAAAGACTTTCGACAACTGAACTCCAAAACGCCNGGACATCCNGAGTATGGNTANACCNCGGGCGTTGAAACCACNACCGGTCCCTTAGGTCAGGGTGTTGCNAATGCGATTGGTATGGCTTTGGCTGAAAAAGTCCTGTCAGCACAATTCAATCNACCAGANTATCATATTGTGGACCATTACACATATGCGTTTTTGGGGGATGGTTGTNTGATGGAGGGGATTTCTCACGAAGTCTGCTCTCTTGCAGGNACCTTGAATCTGGGAAAACTGATTGTTTTTTANGATGACAATGGAATATCAATTGATGGTGAGGTANAGGAATGGTTTACAGATGACACCCCTGCTAGGTTTGAGTCTTATGGATGGCAGGTAATACCGCAAGTGGACGGCCATAATAGCGATGAGATCGGAGCTGCAATTGAAAAAGNTCGACAGGAGATTGACCGACCAACGCTCATCTGCTGCAAAACTATCATAGGGTTTGGGTCGCCTAANAAGCAAGGGAAAGAGGAGTGTCATGGTGCACCCCTAGGAGAAGANGAAATAATTTTAGCTCGGNAGNAACTCAGTTGGAGTCATGGTCCTTTTCATGTTCCNGAGNGNGTATACGACGGNTGGGANGCAAAAAGTCGCGGCGCAAGTAGCCAGAATGCTTGGCTTGCGCTTTTTGNAAAATACCGGGANGCTTACCCTNAATTAGCTGCAGAATTTGAGCGCAGGGTGGCGGGACAGCTACCTAATGACTTCGATGAAGCGTCAAATGCATTNATTATCGAATGTCAGCAATCGATGCAAAAAATGGCTTCTCGTAAAGCATCACAGAATTGCCTCAACGNGTTTGGACCAATATTNCCTGANCTNTTAGGTGGTTCGGCCGACCTCGCCAGCTCAAATTTAACGATATGGTCNGGTTCAAAACCNATTAGCGCNAAGAATAGCGATGGAAACTACATATACTNTGGCGTGCGTGAGTTCGGTATGAGCGCCATNATGAATGGAATTGCACTTCATGGTGGTTTTATAAATTATGGAGNCACGTTTTTGACATTCATGGATTATGCGCGTAANGCCGTGCGGATGGCAGCNCTTATGAGNGTGCAGAGCATATTTATTTATACACATGACTCTATTGGTTTGGGGGAAGATGGGCCGACACATCAACCCATAGAACAGTTGATGGTCTTGCGGGGAACGCCAAATCTTTGCACNTGGCGACCTTGCGACACAGTTGAATCAGCCGTTTGTTGGAAGAGTGCCATTGAGAGGAACAGTGGCCCTAGTGCATTGGTTTTTAGTCGCCAGGCCTTAGTGCCAATGGCGCGATCCAATGAGCANGTAATGAATATTCAGCGCGGAGGCTATATTTTGGTGGATTGNTCNAAACCCCAGGCAATTATTATTGCCTCTGGTTCAGAGGTTGATTTAGCGGTCAGATCAGCCNGTGTTGNCAGCGATAGAGGNATTCAGGTAAGAGTTGTTTCTATGCCCTGCGCCGAATTATTTGATGCTCAAGATGAAACATANCGTGAAAAAGTGCTGCCGTCCGCACTGCGTGCTAGAGTCGCTGTNGAAGCATCGCATGTGGATTANTGGCGAAAATATGTAGGGCTTGACGGTCGTGTGGTGGGAATGCACAACTTCGGAGAGTCTGCACCTGGAGACGANCTTATGCATACCTTTGGATTCACAGTTGATAATGTCGTTCAAGCGTTGCTTGANGTGATCGANTANTGTTGCGCATAGCAATTAATGGTTACGGTCGAATTGGGCGCTCGTTCTTAAGGGCTGTCTATGAATCGAAGGCTCGAGAANTNCTTCAAGTNGTGGCTATAAATGAACCNGCAGATGCTAAAACGATTGCATACCTNACCCGTTATGATTCCACCCATGGNCGGTTCCCCGGGACGGTCGGGTTGCAAGGCCNGAGCCTCCGAATTAATGAAGANTCTATTGATCTATTGGCGGTTGAGGACATATTGGGTTTGCCTTGGCGGGATCTTGACGTGGATGTTGTNTTGGAATGCAGTGGCACGTTTAGTGACAGGCGTTCAGCCGAGCAGCATATTCAAAGTGGGGCTCAGCGAGTTCTNTTTTCTCAACCAGCGCAACCTGATGTTGATCANACAATCGTTTTNGGGGTTAATCAAAACGAANTAAATGGTTCTGAAACGATTATTTCTGCTGCCTCTTGCACCACTAATGCGGTTGTTCCTGTNATTCACGTTCTGGATGAAACATTCGGTGTTGGAGGTGGGGTCATCACCACAATCCATTCAGCGATGAATGACCAGCCCGTTATAGATGCTTTTCATCACAATGATTTGAGGAAAACTCGTGCGGCAATGCAGTCCATTATTCCAGTAGAAACTGGTTTGGCGCTAGGTATTGGTCGATTGATGCCCCACCTAGAGGGATATTTTGAGGCTCAAGCGATGCGTGTACCCACAATCAATGTGTCNTGCATAGATTTGTCAGTNNTNCTCAANACTGACATTGATGCGAAGCAAATCAACGAATGCCTAGCANAAGCAGCNTCCGNATCTCTCGAAGACATATTGGGTTACTCAGAGGAGCCCCTAGCTTCGTGTGATTTTAATCATGATTCCCGAAGTGGAATTGTGGATGCCAGTCAAACTAGAGTTTCTCAGAAAAAGCTCGCAAAAGTTCTNATTTGGTTCGATAACGAATGGGGTTATGCAAACCGTATGCTTGATACTCTGCTNCATTGGTCTAATTCCCNATTGAGAATTAATAATCGGAAGGAATCAGGCTAGTGGATCTTTTGAAAATGACTAGTCTAAATTTGACTGGGAAACGTTTGCTNATTCGAGCGGATCTCAATGTGCCAATCATTGACGGCNATGTTACNAGNGATGCTCGGATCCTTGCNATTATCCCNACGATNCAATTTGCNTTATCGGAAGGGGCCTCTATTATCCTAATGTCACATTTGGGNCGTCCAATGGAGGGNCAATTCGACCGCGATTTTTCTCTNGAGCCGGTTGCAAACAGGCTNGNATCGGAACTCGGANAGGACGTTNGCCTGATCAAAAATTGGAGGGATGAAGNAAAAAATGATTTCGGANAGATCTCNTTGTTAGAAAACGTGCGGTTTAATCAGGGAGAGANAGCTAATGATGAATCGTTAGCTCAAGCTTATGCAAATCTNTGCGACATTTTTGTAATGGACGCCTTTGGNACAGCCCACCGCGCTCATGCTTCCACTCATGGNGTAGCANAATATGCAACCATGGCTTGCGCCGGGCCACTATTAATNAATGAACTAGAGGCTTTANCANAAGCATTGAAAACTCCCNCGANACCTATAATGGCGATTGTCGGAGGTTCNAAGGTCTCTGGTAAACTGCAGCTCTTGGAGCGTCTNTCGACNCAAGTAGACCAATTAGTGATTGGGGGAGGAATTCTGAATACATTCCTAGCTGCTACTGGGATCNCGGTAGGTAAGTCACTCTTTGAGGAGGAACTCATTTCTTCGGCCCGAAAGCTAATGACTAAGGTTGATATACCACTACCTGTAGATGTAGTTGTGGGGANGGCGCTATCAGAGTCCAGTGAGGCANCNGTAAGGCCGGTCGACAAGGTAATGCCGGACGAAATGATNCTTGATGTNGGGCCGGATTCGGCAAATTATTTGGCCAGTTTAATTGGAAAAATGGGTACNATTGTTTGGAATGGTCCCCTNGGAGTGTTTGAGTANGAGCAGTTTGGTANGGCAACTCAGACTCTGGCGTTGGCAATCGGACAACACAACGGGTTTTCGATTGCAGGGGGTGGAGATACCATTGCNGCNGTGGAAAAATANGGNGTGGGCGACGAAATATCATACATCTCTACGGGCGGGGGAGCNTTTTTAGAATCTNTGCANGGTAANGAATTGCCGGGTGTTGAGATNCTAAAACGCAGAGCCGTTGGTGGTTGACTTAAGANAGACAAATATTNATTGGAGAGATTTATGGCGCTNATTTCACTTAGACAGCTTTTAGATCATGCGGCGGAAAATAATTATGGTGTTCCCGCTTTTAATGTTAATAATTTAGAGCAAATTCGGGCAATAATGACTGCGGCAGAGCTAACTTCAAGCCCTGTTATTTTGCAGGCCTCTGCAGGGGCTAGAAAATATGCTGGGGCACCTTTTCTAAGGCAATTGATCGNAGCAGCNATAGAAGAATGGCCGCAAATACCTATTTGTATGCANCANGATCATGGTACTAGTGTTGCTGTTTGTCAGCGTTCTATNCAACTNGGGTTCTCCTCCGTTATGATGGATGGNTCGCTAGAGGAAGATGGCAAAACACCAGCCGATTACGACTACAATGTGAATGTGACCCGTGCAGCAGTNGATATAGCTCATGCTTGCGGTGTCTCNGTCGAAGGGGAGCTTGGATGTTTGGGGTCCCTAGAAACGGGCCAGGCAGGAGAGGAAGATGGAATTGGAGCCGAGGGCGAGCTTACAATNGATCAAATGCTNACCGATCCAGAGGAAGCAGTAGATTTTGTTGCCCAGACTGATGTGGATGCTTTAGCAATTGCTTGTGGGACTTCTCANGGAGCTTATAAATTTAGTCGACCACCAACCGGTGACATTCTCGCCATAGATCGAATCAAGGCTATTCACGAGCGTATTCCAAGTACTCATTTAGTNATGCATGGCTCATCGTCAGTGCCCCAGGANTGGTTNGCAACNATTAATAAATANGGNGGCNATATTCCGGAAACCTANGGTGTTCCGATAGAGCAAATATGTGAGGGAATCAAGCANGGGGTAAGAAAAATCAATATTGATACTGATTTACGTCTCGCNTCAACCGGTNCGATCAGACGATTTTTGGTTGAAAATCCAGCTGAGTTTGATCCAAGAGCATATTTAAAGCACTCAATAACTGCTATGCACGATATCTGCGTAGAGCGCTATGAAGCATTNGGTACTGCCGGGCATGCNGACCACATAAGAGCTCTTCCNATGGATGCTATGACAAAACGATATGAAAGCGGTGAGTTGGCGGCAACAATTGTTTGATTGTGAAAAAGTCANTTGTAGACGCAGGTAAACTTATNAAAGTTTTGTGATAGCGTTTTTTAATNATACAGAATCCGATACCCTTTTGGAGGGAGCCAAAANTATGATGTATACCTTCGGCAAAGAGTCGCTCGAGCTTCAGGAAAGACTNAGGCANTTTATGAATGAAAATATTTATCCAAATGAGNAGCTNTACGCTCGGCAAATAGANNAGGCTGAAGATCGTTTCGCTCCAATCCCACTGATGGACGAACTCAAAAGAAAGGCTGTTGATGCAGGACTCTGGAACCTCTTTGTTCCCANAGAGCANAAACAGTACTGTGATCATGGAGGGTTATCATATTTCGATTACGCGCCTCTTGCTGAAACCATGGGGCGCGTGCTTTGGTCTGCGGAGGTTTTTAACTGTAATGCGCCAGATACCGGNAACATGGAAGTCTTGATGAATTATGGNACCGATGATCAGCGAAAAGAGTGGCTTACCCCCTTGTTGCNAGGGAAAATCCGGTCGTCTTATGCAATGACGGAGCCGCAGGTTGCNTCAAGCGATGCTACTAATATTGAGCTTGCAATCGAGCGGGATGAGGATGANTGGGTTTTAAATGGCAGGAAGTGGTTCATCACGGGAGCCATGAATCATCGGACGAAAATTTTTATTGTCATGGGTAAATCGGATCCTCAAAACCCTGATAGACATTTGCAACAAACNCAAATTCTGGTTCCCAAGAATACGCTTGGCGTTTCAATCAAGCGGCCGCTAACAACCNTNGGATTCGACGATGCTCCGATAGGACATGCAGANATNNCTTTTGATAATGTCCGAGTGCCACTAACGAATGTGCTTCTTGGAGAGGGNAGAGGATTTGAGATAGCTCAAGGGCGTTTGGGCCCTGGTCGNATGCACCACTGCATGCGACTTATAGGCTCGGCCCAAAGAGCTCTGGAGCTTGCTTGCAANCGAGCAGAGACTCGACGAACTTTCGGTAGACTCCTNAGCAAGCATCAGTCAATTCGTGAAGAAATATCCAAAAGCTTCTGTGAGATTGAGATGGCCAGGTTGTTGGTGCTCAANACTAGNGCTCAGATTGATANGGTTGGAGTACAGTCCTCCATTGATATGATTGCNGCCACAAAAACTAGTATTCCGCTGATGGTGCAGAAAATAATTGATAGATGTATGCANTTGCATGGNGCGGGAGGGTTATCTCAGGACTATTTTATGGCCGAGGCCTTCAACTATGCTCGTTGGTGTCGTCAGGCTGATGGGCCAGATCAAGTCCATCAAATGGCTTTAGGAAAGACTATAATAAATCGCTACGCGAGCAATGATTAGTAGCTGCCCCAAAGATCTTTTTCTCGCGTGGTCATAGAAAGTTATTGGGGCTTCAATTTTTGCACCTCATAATAAAGGAATTGTGTCAGTGTTTTCCGATCCCCAATGGGGTCGAGCTTTTCCCATAAAAGAGGTTCTCCAATTGTGGTGAAAACGGGCGCGTTAAAACGCTTTGTCACCTCATTAAGAAGAGCTAGGGAGCGCAGCGCTTCGGAAAGGTGCGAGGCGATATGAAAAATCCGACTGTTTTGGCCCTCAAAATAGACTGGCACCACCGTTGCTTTTGCGTCGCGAATCATTTTGGCGGCAAAGGTTGTCCATGGAGCCTCCTCGACGTGCCCAAGGCCAAACCTGTCTGCGGTAGCTACAAAACCGGAAGGAAAAATTAAGAGTGGAATACCCTCCTTAAGCGCTTTTTTTGCAATTCCCTTTGATCTTATATTGTTTCGGATTGCTGCCTTGGTCTTGCTAAAATCTATAGGCAGAAAATGACGAGCAAGATCTTCATCTTGACACATTATTGCATGGATTAGAATCCGGAAATCGCCTCGCGTTCGAACTGCTAGATCGCAAAGGGCTATGCCATCTATTACCCCAAAAGGATGATTTGCAACGAATACAAGTGGCCCCGAGTCTGGAATTTTACGCAGCTGTTTTTCATTGAATTGGTGATCGATTTGGGCGACTTGGAACGCGTTTTTCACAAAGGTTTCGATAGAAAACGGAGTTGGTTTGACCTGATGATAAATAGATTCAATCTTTCTCCAACCAAAAAAATGTTCAAAGATCGTTATTAGGAATCGGAGTATCAAAGGATGTTCAGAAGAAGCGAATGAAATGAGTGGTCGATCTTTTATGTAATCGGTAACGATGTCGTTGGTATCGCCATTTTCCATAACGTAGCTCTACGATAACCTTTATCTGTTCTGTTCCAATTTTATCATTTCCCTCACTCGGGGGGTAACTTTCTAACTCAATCAAGGGAATTTTAGTATTATCGCTTTGTAAACCTATATGTAATTAACCGTTTTCAATAACTATCCTTCAGCTGTTACTGGCCGAATTTCCGAGCCTAAGCATGTGCTAACTGATCATTACCGTTTAACCAACGATCTATAAGTTGCTGAGCAGCATCGGGATCACTATTCAAGATCGATTGCGCCACGTCCTTAACTCTCGGGATCAAATGAGCGTCCCTTATCAAGTTCGCGACTCTGAATTGGATATCCCCAGTCTGACGAGCACCCAAGATCTCCCCGGGACCGCGCATTTCAAGATCTCTCTCGGCAAGTTCAAAGCCATCTGACGTTTCTCTCATAATCTTCAGGCGTTCTTTACTTTTGTGCGACGAGTTTGAATTGTACAAGAGAACGCAGTAACTTTGGTCAGATCCCCGACCAACTCGTCCTCGGAGTTGGTGAAGTTGTGAAAGTCCTAAACGTTCTGAGTTTTCAATGATCATTAGACTTGCATTCGAAACGTCAACCCCTACTTCAATCACAGTGGTAGCCACTAAGAGATGAATTTTTTTTGATTTAAACTGTTCCATAATTGAGATTTTTTCCCCTGCTTTTAAACGACCATGGATTAGACCGATGGAAAGTTTTGGGAGAACTAATCTTAGTTCTTTGGCTATTGCTTCCGCAGCTTCAGCCTCAAATACGTCAGATTCTTCAATTAAGGTGCAGACCCAGTATGCTTGACGACCATCTTCACAGGCTTTTTTAACACGCTGAACAACTTCATTTCGTCTTAAACTGGAAATAACACTGGTCTGCACAAGCTTTCGACCGCTGGGGAGTTCATCTATTATGGAGCAGTCTAGGTCAGCATAGGCAGTCATAGCTAAGGTTCGAGGTATTGGAGTCGCAGTCATTATCAATTGATGCGGCAAAATGCCATTGGGACCGGATGACACATTGGTGATTGCTCCTTTTTTCCTCAAAGCGAGCCTCTGGTGTACACCAAATCTGTGTTGTTCATCCACGATAGTAAGTCCAAGTTTGTTAAAGTCTACTCCCTCTTGGAAAAGAGCATGCGTTCCAATTACCATCTGGGATAAGCCCTTCGCTATGGAATCCAAAACTCTCTCTCGAGCCTTGCCTTTAATACTCCCTGTNAATAGAGCAACATTGATATTTAATGGAGACATCCAATTTTCAAAGTTAATACGATGCTGATCGGAAAGAATCTCTGTTGGCGCCATTAGAGCCACTTGATACCCGTTAGCAATGGTTTGTATTGCAGCTAACGCTGCGACTACAGTTTTACCTGATCCCACATCGCCTTGGATTAGTCTGAGCATAGGTACCGCGCTATTAAGATCTGCGCAGATAGTTTCGCTTACTCGGCTTTGTGCCTCTGTAAGAGAAAACATCAGATTGTCCAGAAACTTTGCTTGAACGTTTTTATCAAAAAGTAATTTTGGTGCTGGCTGCTTTTGGGCCTGTTGACGGAGTCTCCTCATACTCAAGTGGTGGGCAATTAACTCTTCAAACGCCAAGCGTTGCTGGGCAGGGTGCATGCCCTTATCCAGCATATCCAGAGAAGCTCCTACGGGTGGTCGATGGACCAACACCAAAGCGTCAAAGAGCGAGAACTTTAGACCAATATTATCTTTTATAATCTCATCAATACTNTCTGGGCAGAGATGGTTTAGGGCTTGCTCACAGAGATTCCTGATACGATGCTGAGTNAGGCCCTCAGTAGAGGGGTAAATTGGCGTGAGCCTTTGCTCTAATGCTGAGTCAATCAGGTTGTCAACGATTTGGTATTCGGGGTGATACAATTCCAGACCCGATGGACCTGAACGAATCTCGCCAAAGCAACGCAGTCGAACGCCTGATTGCAGGCGTGCTCTCTGGGCGCGGCTAAAGTGAAAGAAACGTAATGTGGTAGTGCCAGTTTGGTCTTGGATTCGACAAATAAGGCTGCGTCTCTTGCCAAAGACGACATCACATCCTCTTATTTCGCCTTCTATTTGCGCTTGGGTTTGTGGTTGAAGAGCACCAATTGGAGTGATCTTTGTTTTGTCGATATATCTGATCGGCAGGTGGAACAACAGGTCCAAAACCTTTGTAATTCCGAGCTTAAACAGTTTTTTTTCAAGCTTAGGGCCTACTCCTCGCAGATCTGTAATTTTAGCTTGACGGACTGAATTTTGGAGCATTATGTTTTACACTCACAATTGTTGATTTAGCATAGGTAAAATGACAGCCCTACGCAACAAGTCCATTTGTAGTAATTTTGTAGAATACCCCTGAAAAAAGCCAGTTTTGTTGGGCTTTGAGCCCCCCCAGAATGGGTTGACTATATGTTAGCATAGAGTTCGGGTTCGCTGATGCGGTGCTCCTGCTGAGTTAACAGATTCCATTTACCTTATTTAAAGAGTCTTCGTGCATCACTATTATGAATAGCCATGAGAATAAGCAAAATGATAATACCCAATTTGACTCTACCCAGAGANTTCCTGTAAATATATTACTGGCCGGATGCGGGGATCTCGGAACCAGAACCGCGGCTAGGTTGAATCCTAACTATATTTGTTATGGTCTCAGACGAAACCCTGAGGGACTGCCAGATTTTATAAGACCTCTGCGCGCCGATCTTACGAATTTTGAGCACATAAAGGATGTAATGGGCATAGGTTTCCAAATCGTTNTTGTGACCATAACTCCCGATGCTTATACCGAAAGTGCATACCGCGCTGCGTATATAGCCGCTGCAAAGACCTTATTGAGGGCTGTCAACGCGTCAAAGAAACCACCTAGTCTAGTAGTTTGGACCTCAAGTACAAGCGTTTATGGGCAGGAATCTGGTGAATGGGTCGATGANTTATCGCCAGTGAGTCCAAAAACCTATAATGGGCAAATAATGCTGGAGGCGGAAAACATAATAACAAAACTGTCTTGCAGTAAGCTCATACTAAGATTTTCTGGGATTTATGGTCCGGGCAGAAACCATCTTCTTGATCAAGTAGCAGCCAGAGAGCAAAGCAAGAGGGATCAATGTCAGTGGACCAATCGGATTCATAGTGATGACTGCGCAGCGGTTTTTTGCCATTTTGTGGACTTGCATCTCAGGGGGCATATTCTGCATGAGCTATATCTCGGTACGGATTGTGAGCCTGTGAAACAATTTGATCTCAGACGATGGTTGTCATTAAAACTAGATGTTAAACTGGAAGAAACGGCTAAACCAACACAGTCTGGACGGCGTTGCAGCAACGAGCGGCTTTTGGGTAGTGAATTCAAGTTTTTGTTTCCCTCTTACAAAGAGGGTTATTGCGCAATACTAGAAGCCTTTAAGTGATCATAATACCATCCATTTCAATAATTGCATCGCGAGGAAGAGCGTTTACTTCAACCACAGCTCGCGCTGGATATGGCTCATCAAAATATTCTGCCATGATTCTGTTAACGATTTCAAAGTGCTTTAGATCGCGTAAAAAAACATTTAACTTAACGATATCACAAAGGTTTCCTCCGGACGCTTCGCATACAGCGCTTAGGTTATGAAACACTTGATGCACATGCATCTCGACCGGTCCACTCACAAGTTGCATGCTCTTTGGCTCTAGGGGGATTTGACCTGAAAGAAAGACCGTATCATTAATCTTAACTGCTTGAGAGTATGTTCCAATGGCTTTGGGAGCTAATTCACTGTTGATAGCCTCTTTTGTTTGCATCTTACGCAACTCCATTGTTTTTCGGTATTGCTAGTTCTTTATGCGATATAGTCGTCTTACTGGTGTTAGGCTTCGGACCCGCCGGAGAGTCTCAGCCAAGTGGATCCGATCGCGCACTGAAAGGACCATGTCAACGACACTGGTGAACGCATCTTTGTCTGAAGTGGTAATTTTTTCGATGGTTGCCTCTTGCTCGGTAATACGTGATGCCAGCGCGGCAATAAATCCTCGTTCGGGTGTTATTTCCACCTTTAAGGCTACCGGAAATTGACCACTAACATTTTCTGACCACATCATAGAGGTACACAATTCGGGATTTGATCGAATCTCGCTAAGATTTCGGCAGGATTCGAGATGCACAACCAACCCTTTTCCTGGGCTCAAATGTCCGAGTATGGGATCGCCAGGAATCGGGTGACAACAGCGAGCATACTGAAGAAGCAATCCTTTCTGAGAGCCAACTTCCAAAGGAAGAGCTGGAGATCTTTTCACTGACTCAGAATGTTTTTGATCCGTTGGAACAATCAGATTTGCCACAGCCAGTGGCACACGATTACCAAGCCCGATTTGCTTGAGTATGTACTCAAAAGTTGAGGCTCCCGAGCTTTTTAAAATTCGTTTAATTTCGGATTTTTTAAGCTTGTTATAACTCGTTCCGAATTTACTTAGGGATTGATCTAAAAGTCGTTTTCCTAAGTTTACTGATTCATGATGTTCCTGTTGTTTGAGAAAGTGTCGTATAGCACTACGAGCTTTCGCGGTCGCGACAAAGCTTAACCAATTGGGGTTCGGTTGAGCGCCTTCAGCTGATATGATTTCTATTTTTTGTCCACTCTGCAGCATTTCTGAGAGCGGGATGAGTTGCCCGTCAACGCGGCAAGCAATGCAGCTATTGCCAAGCTCTGTATGAACAGAGTAGGCAAAGTCAATCGGTGTGGCGCCAGAGGGTAGCTCTATTATTTCCCCCCTTGGAGTAAAAACATAAACTTCGTCAGGAAAAAGATCAGCCTTTACATTCTCTAAAAATTCAAGAGAGTTTCCCGCCTGTTTTTGCATAGCTAAGAGGCCTTGGATCCAGCGAGAGGCTATTCTCTGATTTCCTTCAATATTAAGTTGGCCTTTCTTGTAGTCGCCATGGGCGGCTATGCCATAGTTCGCCATCATTTCCATTTCTGAGGTGCGGATTTGCACCTCAATAAGCACGCCATGCATTCCAACGAGCACTGTGTGCAAAGATTGATAGCCGTTCGCCTTAGGAATGGCTATATAATCCTTGAATTCTCCCGGAACTGGCTTAAAGATACTGTGGATGAGTCCTAGAGTTCGGTAACAATCATCAACCGAAGATACAACGAGCCGGAATGCAAATACATCCATTAGGTCTCGGAAGGATTTTTTTTTCTCCCGCATTTTTAGATAAATGCTCCAAAGATGTTTCTCGCGTCCCTTAACCACTGCTTTGACGGACTCCTGGACAAGGCAATGTTCAATTGCTTGTCGAATTTCTATTACGAAGGCTTTTCGGTTTTGTCTGGCGGCTTCTGTTGCCTCGCGGAGACGACGATGCCTTAAGGGGTACATTGCCGCAAAGCTCAGCTCCTCAAATTCAATCCGAATATGCTCCATTCCTAGTCTTTGTGCGATGGGCGCATATATTTCAATTGTTTCTCGCGCCACACGCCGTCTTTTTTCGGGTGATAGGGTTGTTAAAGTTCGCATATTATGTAGCCGATCGGCCAGCTTGATCAGCAGAACTCTAATATCTTGGGACATAGCCAGAGTCATCTTCTGAAAGCTTTCAGCTTGTTGCTCTGCTTTCGATTCAAATTCTATCTCTGTAAGTTTGCTTACACCATCAACAAGTTCAGCCACCTTGCGCCCAAATCGCCTAGTTATTTGGCGCTTGGTAACACTAGTGTCCTCTATGACATCATGCAGAATTGCGGCCATCAGGCCCTCTGAGTCCATTTGCATATCAGCTAGGATATTCGCGACTGCTAGAGGATGCGTTATATACAGGTCGCCCGTTTGTCGAAGCTGTCCGGTATGGTGTTTCTCCGCATATTTATATGCGCGTTCCACCCTTTCAAGACTTGGTTTTTCGAGGTAGTAAAGCTTTTCTGTTAGGCCCAAAAGTGCCACGTACACCGCTCCACGGGTAAATCAATAGTTATTCAGCAGTTCCTTGCCCAGAGAGGATTGGCTCAACAGGGAGAGCATCAACATTTGGTTGACTGGACGCGTCAGTATGCCCTAAGGATAATGGCTCGGAGACGTCACTATTTTCCTTCGGAATAGAATCTTCCTCAATTTCATCAATAGTGAATTCTTGTTCTACCACGGATAGAATGCTCGAATCAATCAACCCCTCAGCTATTTCTCTCAGTGCTAAGACTGTTGGTTTATCGTTTTCTTCATCTAAAAGGGCCGCACGCCCCTCCACAGCGAGCTGTCGAGCACGCTTAGATCCGACCATTACTAACTCAAAACGGTTCTCAACGTTTTCCAAGCAATCTTCAACTGTAATGCGAGCCATGTTGTCTCCAAGGTATGTAAATTAAACGGCCACGTAGTTTAACTAATGTAATTCACTAGGACAATAAATCAGACAATAATACATTAAATTTTGAATCTGCAGTATCGGTGGCAATGCATTCAGTATGTTTTCCCAAAATGGCCTTTAATCTAGCACAGCTTGCTTGGAAATCATCATTTACGATAATGAAGTCAGCCTCTTTGTAATGCTTCATTTCTTCCTGTGCGGCCGATAAACGCTTCTTAATAATATTTTCATTATCTTGGCCTCGCTTAATTAATCTTCGTTGCAATTCGTCTCTTGATGGGGGCAAGATAAAAACACTGCAACAATTGTCGAAAATTCCACGAACTTGATCGGCGCCCTGCCAATCAATTTCAAGCACTATATCGCTACCTTTCAAAAGCATTTGTTCTACGCTATCGCGAGATGTGCCGTAGCAGTTCCCATGAACTTCAGCGTACTCTAAGAACTCTGACCTTTTAGCCATGGCGTCAAATTCAAGTTGTGATATAAAGTGATAATTTATACCGTCGGATTCTCCAGGGCGCGGCAATCTAGTCGTATGACTAATAGAAACACTGACATTATCAAGCCCCTTTATGGCGCATCTTATGAGACTAGTTTTTCCAGCGCCTGACGGTGCAGAGATGATGAAAAGAGTACCTTTATGCATTGAATAATATCTTGTTTAAGATGCTTTTTACGTTCGGGTTACATTAGACGAGTTTAATTCGACTAGCGACCATTATATATTTAGAGTAATTCTGAAAATAATTGTAAGATCAGAATTGTACAATAAATGCCTAAATTTTTTGACTCATTCGGCAGAACTACTCCCAATCAGACAACAAGCCCCCAAGCAAAGCGGAAGTGGCATTACGAAGGAGCAATAACTTCAAGCTCACGCGATGTTAGAGTTTTATGCATTCCATACAAAGAGTTTTATCGAGAGCAGTTTTACTCGATGTTTTGAATTTGTTCACGTATTTGCTCTATTAAAACTTTCAGTTCTATAGATGCTTGCGTAGTTATCTCAGATATGGATTTTGAGCCTAGCGTATTTGCTTCACGATTGAGCTCCTGCATTAAAAAATCGAGGCGCCGGCCCATTGGCATGTCAGTTGAGAGTACTCGCTTGGCTTCAGTAACGTGAGTTTCTAGTCTGTCTAGTTCTTCCTCAACATCCGCACGACTGATAATGAGCACCATTTCTTGCTCAACTCTATTGTTGTCAAGCTCATTCTTATACTCGAGGAGACGGTCATTCAAACGTTTGCGTTGCCTTGTCAATATATCAGGAATGGCTTTTCGTACCAAAGCCACCTGCTTTTGAATATCAAGAAGCTTTTTAGCAATTGTGTTGGAAAGCTCATCTCCTTCACGCTGGCGGCATGCCACGAGTTTTGTGCAGGTGACATTAAATATATCCGTTATAGACGTTTCTAATGTCATATCCGTCGACGCCGGCTCTTTTAGGATTCCTGGCCATCTCATTATCTCAAGCGCAGATAGAGGTGCTGGAGTTGTAATCTTTGAAGCTAGATTTTCTGCAGCTCGAATATAGTTCTCGGCTAGCTCAATATTTATGTCGATCGGAAATAAACGTTCTTTATGGGTTACTTGAAAAATACAATCTATTTTTCCTCTTGCGAATTTTTTTCGCAATGCTTCTCGGAGAGAAAACTCTACTTCTCGCAGTGTTTCAGGCATTTTAAAGTTTATCTCAAGAAACCGATGGTTAATGGAGCGAAGTTCGCAGGAAACATTCCCCCATTCAAAGTCTTGAGTTGTTCGGGCAAAAGCGGTCATACTTCGTGGCATATCGACTCTCAATAATAATTTAGAGCGTATTCTCGTGAACTAGAATGAATTGACTAGCATATTGTAGATATTAACAAATATTTCGTCATTGAGGCGCTACATTCTCGGATGACTGGATATAATGCAAGTTTTCGAAAAGGAAGATTTTATGAACCGTCCAAGCGGGCGAATGCCTGACCAACTCCGGAAAATACAAATTACCCGAGAATACAGTGCGCATGCTGAAGGGTCGGCATTGATAGAGTATGGTAAAACAAAAGTCATTTGCAATGCCACGGTTGAAACGGGTGTTCCCAGGTTTTTGAGAGGCCAGGGCCAGGGTTGGGTTACTGCGGAGTACGGGATGTTGCCAAGGTCAACTGGAGAGAGAATGCATCGAGAAGCTGTCAGAGGAAAACAGGGTGGGAGAACTCAAGAAATTCAGAGATTGATAGGAAGGTCTCTCCGCGCGGCGATGGACCTCAAACAATTGAGTGAGCACACGATTTATGTTGATTGTGATGTTATCCAAGCTGATGGAGGAACTCGAACCGCTTCAATCACCGGAGCCTGCGTCGCACTAGTTGACGCCGTGCGCTGGCTCCAAAGGAAAAAAATTATTAAAGGTGATCCTCTGCAAAAGATGGTAGCCGCAGTCTCCGTAGGCATCTTTCAGAATGTTGCTGTGTTGGACCTTGATTACGCCGAGGACCGCGATGCCCAGATAGACATGAATGTGGTGATGACGGAAAATGGGGAGTTCATAGAAGTGCAGGGTACGGCTGAAGGCAGTCCTTTTTCAGAAAATCAGCTTATACAAATGATTAACTTGGCCAAATATGGCATTGCGGATTTGCTCGATATACAGCGTATGGTGCTTTCGGAATAACGTTATGAGAGATTATCAGGCAGGCTTTATCCGAGAAGCAATCCGTTGCAATGCATTGTCGTTTGGGGAATTTACATTGAAGTCGGGGAGAATCTCGCCATACTTTTTTAATGCAGGTAACTTCTGCAACGGTGAAACTATGTCCATAATAGGCCGTTGTTATGCTGAAGCAATAATAGAGTCAGGGTTGGATTTCGACATGTTATTTGGGCCTGCTTATAAAGGAATTCCGCTTGCCGCATCTGCCGCAATTGCGCTAAATGATGTGTTTCAAACTAAGACCCCCTTTTGTTTTAACCGTAAAGAAGGTAAAACTCACGGTGAAGGCGGGGTGTTCGCAGGATCGCCGCTGCAGGGTAAAGTGGTCATCATTGATGATGTAATGACCGCGGGGATTGCTACCAGTCAGGCAATAGAAATGATCAGCAGTCATTCAGATGCTGACGTAGCTGGAGTAATCATTGGTTTAGATAGAAAGGAAAGCACAGTAAAAGATAAACCCGCCAGAGAGTTTATTGAGCAAGCGCATGGCATTCCTGTTTTTAATATCATAGATATTGACGATATT
The DNA here is from genome assembly GCA_002591625.1 of Porticoccaceae bacterium. Classification (GTDB taxonomy): domain Bacteria; phylum Pseudomonadota; class Gammaproteobacteria; order Pseudomonadales; family Porticoccaceae; genus TMED48. The sequence continues at coordinate 103,176 of PCDB01000003.1, read as the reverse complement.
CTCGACTTTCTTCGCTCCTCGTCGGACATGTCAGATTTTATCGAACCCATTACTAAGTATCGCGAAGTGTATGGTATTAGGGAGTAGAAATCGGAAGAGCAGTTAGAAAAAGATAGTTATTACGTAAAAATTTGACTAATTTTTGAATATACCTTGCGCTAACAGCTGCCATTGTTCTCGCCAGAGGGCGCTTGGACGGTCTTTAAAATCGCTGCGCACATACTGATGAATCTTGCCTTCTGTTGCGCACAGCATGAGATTTGCCGCCGTTGTTATAGGCAAGGAAAGTATGATTCCGTCTCTGGCCTGACTCTCCCGCAACACTTGCTTAAGTTGGGAATCTAGTCGAGCGTAAAACTGAGCAACCCTTTGATGGAGTTGCTGTGTTTCGCCCGTTAAGGCATCTCCATTTAATATACGTGTAATGCCTGGGTTTTTTTCAGCAAAAGCCAACAGTAGCGTTAGAATACGATAACACATGTCCTCAGCGCTTGACTCCTCTTGCAAGATGCTTGTTACACGGCCAAAAATTGTTACTTCGATAAAGTCAATGAGACCCTCAAACATGCGAGTTTTGCTTGGAAAATGACGATAGAGTGCTGCCTCAGAAACGCCAAGTTCAGAGGCCAATGCAGAAGTGGTGATCCTGCCGCCTTTAGAAACTTCAAGCATTCTTGCCAATGCTTGGAGAATTTCTTGCGCTCGAGATCCTTTCTTTGAGATCATCATAATGTTTCCGAGTATTTTGAAGTTTGATCGCTAATCAACGTACCTACTCCTTCATCAGTAAAGAGCTCAAGAAGCAAAGCATGGTCAACTCTACCATCTATGATATGCGCACTTGGGATGCCAGCTTTAACCGCTTCTAAGGCACAACGTATTTTAGGCAGCATCCCCCCATGAACAATGCCTTCGCTTATAAGACTATCTACCCGCTCAGCACTGAGGCCGGAAAGAACCTTTTGATTTTCATCCAGTAATCCGGGTACGTTGGTCATTAGGATGAGTTTTTCTGCTTGGAGAACACAAGCTATCTTACCCGCAACTAAGTCCGCATTGATATTATATGATGTCCCGTCTTTACCGGTTCCAATGGGGGCCACAACCGGAATATAGCCTGCATCGAGCAGCATTTTGATGACGGAAGCATCGATGGCTTCCACCTCCCCGACGTGACCAATGTCGACTATTTCTGGAACAGACATGGCAGCCGTTTTTTGTGTAACCATCATTTTCTTTGCACGAATAAGCTGTCCGTCTTTCCCTGTGACACCAAATGCATTGCCACCCGCTTCCGCAATAATGTTCACGATTTGCTTGTTAACTGTGGCTCCCAAAACCATTTCAACAACGTCCATTGTTTTCCCATCCGTGACACGCATGCCATCAACAAATCTGGACTGGATTCCTAATCGATTGAGTAGCTCTCCAATTTGCGGGCCTCCTCCATGCACAATAACCGGTTTTATACCAACAGCTTGAAGTAAAACAACATCTCTTGCGAAACTCATTTGGAGCTCCGTATCAACCATCGCGGCGCCTCCATACTTAATCACCAAAGTTTTTTCAGCGAAGCTCTGAATATAAGGGAGTGCGCTTGAGATAATCTGAGCCGCTAGCTTTGCTGAGCTGAGATTCTTATTTCTAGTCATAGATATTCTTCTATGTCAGGTATGAACCTGGACAATTTAAATTTAAAAGTCTGTTTGATATGACCTAAAACGTTGTGGTCATCGGCTTCAAAGCGAAGGGTGAGGTTTGGAGAAGTATTAGAAGCTCGAACCAATCCCCATCCTTGAGGATATTCTACACGTAACCCATCGAGCCTATTGATTCTCGAGCCTCTAAACTCACATTCGTTGGCAATTTGTGACATAAGAGCAAACTTTTTATCGTCCTGAACAGGAATTAGTATCTCGCCTGTGAACGCTCTGATATCCATTTTGTCAAGAAGCTGATCAAGGGATTTGTATGTTGCTGTAAGGATTTCAAGTAACCTCGCCGCCGCATAAAGACCGTCGTCAAAGCATTTTCTTCGGTCGTTGAAAAAAATATGCCCACTAAATTCGCCGCCAAGAAGCGCGTTGTTTTCTTGAACAGCTTCCCTAACATGAGCATGCCCGGTTTTGCACAGAATTGGGATGCCTTTGTGCTTTTGGATCACTTCTGCCAGATTTTGGCTGGATTTCACGTCATAGATGATTGGAGCGCCGTCAGCATTTTGAAGGACATCAGTGGCAAAAAGCATCATCAATTGGTCTGGCCAGCATATGTGACCTGATTTTGATATTACTACTAGTCGATCGCCATCTCCGTCAAAAGCAAAGCCTAGATCAGCATCTTCGCTGGCAACCCTCGCTCGCAGGTCCATTAAATTGAATTCATCTGAAGGATTGGGTTCATGGTTAGGAAACGAGCCATCGATATCACAATATAATGGGATTACTTGGCATCCAAGACTTTCAAAGAGTTCCACTGCCACGGGCCCCGAGACGCTATTGGCGCCATCAATAACAACTTTAAACTCTTTTACAATTCCAATATCTTCAAAAATTTCTCTTACATATTGAGGTATTACCAGTCTTGAAAAATATTCCCCTTTACCTACAGTGAAATTATCCAGACTCATAATCGGCTTGAGCAATTGTAAGTTTTCGCCAGATAGGACTTGGCCTTGAACGATAATTTTAAAACCATTGAAGTTGCCAGGATTATGACTGGCAGTTACCATAACTCCGCTGGTCGATTGACCGGAGTAATGAATTGCGTAATTAAGGGCGGGGGTAATAATTTCCCCAAGATCGATAACATTGCAACCGGTAGAGATAACGCCCTCTCGCAATGCANGAGATAATACTTCAGAAGANGATCTCCCNTCTCGACCAAGATAAAGCGCATTATTGCCCCTGCGCAATACTAGAGATCCGACAGTCTTCCCCAATCTGAGGGCAAATTCTGGTGTAATCTGCTCATTTGCTACTCCCCTGATATCGTAATCGCGAAATACGATGTCAGGCACAACAAATTTGTTATTTTCCGTCAAAATAGGTTCTTCATAATCTTGCTCGATATCAATCTCGTNNTCGTCAAGAAATTCAATATCATCATCCGTAATCATTAATGCGAGATCGTCTAAATCTGATATGTCGTCAAGGCCCATGGCCTCATCAGCATTTATTGAACTTTTGGCATCTGTATCAGTCGTCTCTGCAGGAGTATTTTTATCGGAGTTAACTCCGTCTTCTTCTAATTTTGACTCAGCTTTATGCTCTTTTTGGGCAGGCAATCGGATGGTTCTGACATCACGAGATTGACTTGTAAAGATATTAATTTCGGAATCACCTCGATTTACTCTCATAACGTGGAAAGCGAGAAGCGATAGAATCCAGAGCACAACAGCTGCAAACGTAGTCAAACTGAACAAGAACTCATTTGATGTGAATCTTTCGATAAGCTCGGCTGACGGCTCCACTATCAACTGCCAGTCAGANCCTTGGATTGCATATTTTTGGGAGTAGCTTGCAGGATTTTCGGTAACAGAATATTCGTTTTCGCCACCAATCGTAGCTAGTCTGGTAACGGAATCATTTGCCTCAATCTGCTCTAAGTGCAAGGAACTTTGTTCTGAATTCCCACCCGTTAAGGGCTCAGTAAATGGATCTAGGGGTTGCTCGAGAAGCGCGAGGCCAATTATCTTGTCGTTATGATANAGCGGGGAACTTGTAAAAACTTTCCACGCATCGTCAATCTTAATTGCCCTGATGTAGGGTCGTTGATTGTCAATGCTAATGCGTGCAAGTTGCAAAACAGCTGAGCTAAGAGTGTTTTGGTGCCTTACAAGATTTTCGTCAACATAAAAAATTGCATCTGCCACTTCTATCATCGAGATGGCCAAAGTCTCAGCGTTATTCAATGCACTAATATCAAAGTCTTTAAGATGTTGTGCCACATTTTGTTGTTCTGCGATTGCTTGCAGTTGATTCATCTGTGATTCAATTCTCTGCGATATTTCCTGGCTTACGTATGCTAGATCTTTTCCAACGTCCTGATTGATGGTTTCATTGCGATTATCAAGGACCATGATGTCTCTTAGGGAGATACACGCCCAAATCAAGAGCAATCCAGTTACTAAGGCAAGAGTTACGATAAAAGGATCTGATTTTAGAGATCTCAAATAAGCTGTTATTCGCACTTGTTGCTACCTATCCTCTAACTGATTTGCTCTTTACTTATCCTAGCAGCCTCGTGCTCGTTAAAAGCAGCCGCCACAAGCTGGATAATCTCTCGACAAATCTTCGATTTACTATTTCTTTCAAGATGTTTTTCAACATCTTTTGTAATCCAAAACACTTCGTTATCGTCAGCATTAAAACCGATATCAGGTCGCGACACGTCGTTGGCGATAATCGCATCAAGTCTCTTCTGGTGGAGCTTAACTTTTGCATTTTCAATTAAGTCGTCCGTTTCAGCGGCAAAGCCGACCACATAAAGATTTGGATTGAGGGTGCCAATACGACTCACTATATCAACGTTTCTCTCCAAAGACATAGTAATAACATTTTTCGTCTTTTTGATTTTTTTCTCTGAGATTTTGACACAACGGTAATCACCNACTGCTGCTGCGGAAATAAAAATTTCTCCATTAGCGCAAGCGTCTCTGGCTGCTTGATACATATCGTTTGCAGATTTGACGTGAACAAGCAAACATTTTTCGGGGGGTGGAATATCGACGGGCCCTGAAATCAAAGTCACTTGGGCACCAGCTTCAATAGCGGCAGTAGCAAGCGCATAACCCATTTTGCCGGAGCTGTGGTTACTTATATATCTAACAGGATCTATAGCTTCGCGAGTTGGTCCTGCAGTAATCACCAATTTTCGACCCCTCAGAATTCCTGACCGGAACATTGCTGATACGCGCTCTGCGATCGTAATAGGCTCTTGCATACGGCCCAAACCNNCGTCACCGCAGGCTTGCACCCCACTCTCGGGTTCAATTATTTCCACCCCCCGCTCGACTAGAGTTTTTAAATTTGAAATCGTGGCTGGNTTATGCCACATGGCTTGATTCATAGCTGGAACAACCATTGCTGGGGCTTTAACTGCTAGATATATTGCGCCTAGCAATGTATTGGCGCGACCCTGTACAAGGTCCGAAATNGTATTGGCAGTCGCGGGAGCCACGAGTAAAAGATCTGCCCACTTGGCAAGCTCTATATGTCCCATGCCTGCCTCTGCGGCATAGTCAACGAGAGCGCTATACACTGGATTGCCCGAAAGCGCTTGGAATGTNAGTGGACGAACAAACTCCATTGCCGCAGGGGTCATGACCACGCGGATTTCGGCGCCCATCTCAATTAAACGCCTTACAAGCTCAGCGCTTTTGTATGCCGCGATGCCGCCCGTCACACCCAAAACTATANGCTTGTTTGAGAGGCTACCCATCTGTTGATCCAACACATTTGAATCCTAAAGAATCATAGTATCATGGATTTCAACATAATGTATTGATAAAGAAGTGCTCACTATTGCTAGATCCCAGCGGTAGAACAATTTGGACATATTTAAACAAACATATCTTGCAAGCAAACAAGTGCATTTAAAGCTGAAAATAGCCTATGTAGTAGTTCCCCATGTTTGCTTAACTTTGAGATTTTTGTTATAAGACCTCCTCAACGTAAATTTCTCTGATTTCAGTGCTAGAGAAACCTTTATGTTGCTGAATACGAGCGATAGCGACAAGTGGAGTTAGGAGTATGTCAAGAGTTTGTCAGGTTACCGGAAAGCGCCCAATGTATGGCAACAATGTTTCTCATGCCAAAAATAGAACCCGCCGTCGGTTCGAACCTAACTTGCATACCCATAGGTTTTGGGTCGAGACTGAGAATCGATTTGTGAAAATAAGACTATCTAATAAGGGCTTAAGGACAATTGATAAGTTGGGCATTGATCAAGTTTTAGCCGGCATGCGCGCTCGCGGTCAAAAAATATAGTATTCAATAGTATTTATTAATGTACGAGGATCTTAAAGGTGGCTAAATCTTCTAGAGAAAAAATTAGGTTAGTTTCTAGTGCGGGCACTGGCCATTTCTACACGACCGATAAAAACAAGAGAAATATGCCCGAGAAGATGCAGATCAAGAAGTACGACCCAAAAGTCCGTAAGCATGTGGTTTATAAAGAAGCAAAAATTAAATAAATAGTCTTTTGGTCTGTGAGCGATTCAGTTCTGACATTCGTTCCTAGTCTAACTAGGCTTTAACGCTTTATAGATTCCTTATGCATTAAAAAGCCCTGACAATGCTATTATCAGGGCTTTATGACTTTATTAATCTTCTCTGTAACTTGCAAGCGCAAAGCTTTAATCAGCTATTACGTCCTCAGCTTGCGCACCCTTTTGGCCTTGAGTTACAACCATGGTCACTGATTGGCCTTCTTTTAATGACTTGAATCCTTCAGCTTGGATCGCACTGTGGTGAACAAAAACATCACCACCACCCTCTTGTTCGATAAAACCAAAGCCTTTACTATCATTAAACCACTTTACAGTGCCAGAAACTCTTTCCCCTGACATAACTACCTCACTTTAAAATTTCATTACCCTTTGNTGCAATTTATTACATAAACGCTCACACAAAGCCGAACGTAACTTTCACCAACGCAAAACGCGTCACAGGCAAAAGCCAACTTTGTCAGTCTATTGTTTTTTTTTCCGAGATGCTAATCTTTTGGGCTTTTTTTTTTAAAAAACCTCATTCTGAGCTTAATTTCAGGTGTTTTTTACAAAAATTTTAATATTTTATAAGTCAAAACCCACTATTATTTTCTTATGGCGTTGTTAAACCCGTCTCAATTATGAATATTTTGTGTCAATTAATCGGCGTTCTCTATGAAATGCTACCAGACATAATTTATTCCAATCGAGTACTTATTGTCTAGCTTATCTGAGCCAAGGGCAGGNTCATTGTCGAAGATCCATTCGAATTTTATTTCTGTAAAAAGATCTCTTATGAGAGGGATTTTAATGCCAATATCGATTTCAGCTTGATTGTCATTGAGATCTTGGGCTGATATCCAAAGGTCATGTTGGTGGTAGACTGTTATTTTATTCCACAACATTTTGGAATAATCGACCGACCAATTTAATGTCATATGTTCCTTTTCAATCCCGTTTATCTGTTTTTCTGTCATCCATAACAACCCAAATTCAGTGGATAGCGAACTGTTTTTATCATCCCAAAATTGACGTCCTAATGCTGATCCGACTGAGAATATCTGGTCTAACGAGCGGTTTTCATCNGCGCCCAGCGAGACTTCGTTGCGCCAAAACCAGTGTTGTTCAAAAAACCAATCTGCTGTATAGGTTATGTCAAAACTATTTTCTGCTTGACGCCCGTCTAAACTATGACTTTCATACTCGAAAGTTCCGATCTGGCGAAGTTGGTTTTTTGTTCTTTGTAGAGTTGCGTCTAAATCCCAGTTTTTTCTTTCTTGATTGCCGCTTGAGGCAGATCCAGTAAGGGAAACACTTCCCTCGTAAAACGGAGGACTTTTTTCGGACCGATCGGTGCTTTGTGCTAAGGCTGGTTTTTGAAAAGGCTTCTCATCCAGTGATTCAAGCAAGTTCTCGACTGGGATGGTAATCAGACCGAAAGTGTCAGAATGCCAAACGATCCCACTTTCATTTCTATTTACAAGTTTTCCATGCAATAAATCGCCATTTTTTAAATGTATTTGATTTGCGTGGTTTAATTCTTTCACCAAGAGAAGAGATAGCATCAGTAGAAATCGATTTTTAACGCACAATGAATTTTCTCCCTATTTGTCATGCAAAATTATACGTCATTCATGAGCCTGCTCAAGTTGAGGGACAAAATATTGCTTAACGGCTGAGCGAATGGGTACACTAAGCCCGATTTTTACTAATTAGTTTTAAAAAGATTTGGGAGCGACTGGGAAATTAGCATGAAAATACCCTCTGAATTGAAATATTCTGCTAGTCATGAGTGGATAAAGATCGAAGAAGATGGCTCTGCGATCATTGGTATTACCGATCATGGCCAGGACGCGCTAGGTGACTTGATTTATGTTGATTTAGCCCAAGTGGGCGACATAATTGAATCAGGCATGGAATTAGCAATTGTCGAGTCAATGAAGGCAGCCACAGACATCTGCTCCCCGGTGTCGGGCGAGGTGATTGAAATTAATCCGACCCTGTCAACCGACCCAAAAATTGTCAACAAGTCTCCCTTTGACGACGGCTGGTTTTTGAGATTAAAGCTTTCAAATAGCATAGAATATGACAATCTTATTGATCCAGAAGATTACAGAGCGTTGGTTGAAGCGGATTTTTAATAAATTCAGTTAATCTCGGAGTGAAATTATCTCCCAACCCCGAACTTTTGCCTCGTTTAATAAGTTTGGGTCGGGATCAACAGCAATTGGATTGTCAACCTTAAGCATGAGCGGCAAATCGTTTGCAGAGTCTGTATAAAATGAACTGTGCTTTAGGGTGAAGTTTTTGTCCTTCATCCAGGCTTGTAAGTGATGTATTTTCCCTTCCCCAAAAGCGGGAATTCCTTTGACCCTTCCTGTGAACTTACCATCCTTTTTTTCCAGCTCTGTGGCAAGAACATCCTTTACACCAAATGCTTTGCAGATCGGTTCTACGATAAAACGATTTGTAGAGGTAATTATAAGAATATGGTCATCGGCGTCTCGGTGTTTTTTGAGCAATTCTCTCGCTTTGGGCAGTAAAATGGGAGCTATGTATTGCTGCATGAAGGTTGCTCTCAGTCTTTGCAATTCGGCCATGGGTATTTTTGCTAAAATATTGAGGGAGAAATCAAGGTAAGCATAAATATCCAGTTTTCTATTAATATACTCGTGGTAGAACTCGTCATTTTTCTTTTTGTACTCGCTTGAATCAACATGTCCATTGGCAACCAAGAACTCGCCCCAGCNNTGATCACTGTCACCCGCGAGCAGTGTGTTATCAAGATCGAAGAGAGCCAGAGCCATCGCATGGGCCTAAAAAATCATGAGGATTGCAATCTTAAAGATGATACGATTACCACTCAANAGAAAATTGCTTTAGTTTGCCGCCTNATTTTATTCTTTTTTGAAAACCAATAGGACCTTTGGAGATTGTTTTGCTAGATAAAGATGGTTTTAGATCTAATGTAGCTATCGTTTTGGGCGATGGCATGGGAAGAGTATTTTGGGCCAAGCGCATAGGTCAAAGCGCTTGGCAATTTCCTCAGGGGGGAGTTGATTATAAGGAATCGGTTGAACANGCTTTATATAGAGAACTCTACGAAGAAATTGGATTGACAGCTGAAGACGTTTCTGTGGNCCAGAGTACTCGACGCTGGTTAAGATACAAGATCCCGCCGAATTTGAGACGCAATAAAGGGAGTGATGTCTGCATAGGGCAAAAACAAAAATGGTTTTTTTTGAAGCTTACATCGAATGAAGAAAAAATTCGTTTTGACGTAACGCGAGAACCAGAATTTGATGATTGGAGGTGGGTAACTTTCTGGCATCCTCTCAACTCGGTTGTGGCTTTTAAAAAGGGTGTTTATAGGGCTGCCTTAAAGGAGTTCTATTTGAAAAATAGTCATATGCAACGATCGCGATAAATTCCTAAACTTATATTTTTCGATTTCTGAGATGATTGCCGGGATTTTAAGGCTAGTAAAAGGTTTGAGATTTTTCGGTTAGTGTTTGACTGCGCGTTTTGCAAGCTCTCGTTGGCTTTCTCTGGGGCACTAGTGGTTTAGAGTTCATAAAAGAATTTGTTCGTTTGTTCTAGGACACCCCTTCGATAACAACTCTCCATCACCGCGATGTTTTTCCTAGCAGCTATGACTGCGGTGCAGCTTCTAGTGCCATAGTTTTCAGATACAATGAACGAAGAGGATAATAATTTCTCCAGTTCGAGAGACAACCCTGTATCAGAAGCACGCTGGACCTCGTAAGTTTTGCGGCTTGATAACAAAGCGGATAACTTTTCGAGTTGTACGTTACCATTACATGATCCGAGAAGATATTTGCTCAGACTTGCTTTCGCAGATCGCACTTTGGGCCAAAGTATGTCTGGATCTGCATTGCTAAACGCATATATGCCGGGCTCCAAAATTTTTGTTATGCCGTCCTTGCTGTTGAATAAAATGAGCTCATCACCATCGAAAAGCAATAAGTTAAATCCCATATAGTTTTTAACCGCCGGAAAGATGGTNGNTAACCACTTTTTTGCGGGTTCCGCGGAGAATAAGAAATCAGTNACTAACGAACCNCGGGAAAGCGCTTTAGCATTAANGGTCGCNGATCGTAAATTAGTAACGGCGGCAAATCTGCCGNTACGCGACAACCCAAGCCACGTTCCTCCAGCCTGAAGATCCTTGCCTGCCAAAATATCTTTTGAAGGCCACCAATGCATTGGCTTAGCGGGTCTCGAATAAAATTCGTCACGATTTGCAGTAACTACTAANGGCAAATCTGACNTCATTTGGAAAGCGAAAGCGANTAGACACATAATNTAGGCTCAAGTTTTTTTATTTGTCTGCACATCTTNACTAGTTGGTTAACCGAGAACACGCTATTATCTAGCATGAACGAATTTAGAGTCGGACCCNNATGATAACTTANCCTGATATTGATCCAACAGCCATNTCTTTTGGTCCTTTTCATTTNAACGACATGGTNTTCGGTCCTCTTCAAATTCAATGGTATTCGGTTTCCTATCTTTTAGCATTTGCAACTGCGTGGATTTTGGCTATTCGGCATAGCGATANAGATTGGGCACCTGTGAAACAGGNTCAAATAGAGGATTTAATGCTNTATGGNATGTGGGGNGTCATTNTGGGNGGTCGCATTGGTTATATGATTTTTTATAGTTTGGATCNTTGGGTTGCAGACCCTACACTAGTTTTTAGATTGTGGGAGGGAGGAATGTCCTTTCATGGGGGNCTCATCGGNGTTCTTAGTCTCAACTTCTATGGTAGCAAAAAANCTCCAGATCCCATTTTTGTCTTTAACGGACTTTATTGCGCCTTTGGTTCCGACNGGTCTTCTGTATGGTAGGCTGGCTAATTTCNTAAATCAGGAGCTTTGGGGACGTGCTAGCGATGTNCCTTGGGCAATGATTTTCCCAGCTGATCCAACCAAAACTCCCAGGCATCCCTCTCAGCTTTATGAGGCGTTGGGAGAGGGNATCTTGCTATTCTTGATCTTGAGCTGGTTTGCTCGGAAGCCGCGTTTAAAGGGNGAGGTCTCCGGGTTGTTTTTACTTCTCTACGGTACAGTTCGTTTTNTGATCGAATTTGTGCGCCAACCTGATGCTCAGTTCCGAGATGCAGAGGCTATATTCGNGNTATTTAATTGGATGACACAAGGCCAATGGCTCTGTGTGCCCATGATTATCGGTGGGCTGTGGTTGATNCGAAGNACTGTTTGGTCANGTTTTGAAGAGTCTNCTGATGGCAGTGAAAGACAATGAAACAATATCATNAACTCTTGCGCTATATCTTGGACCAGGGGGTCANAAAAGATGACCGCACTGGAACGGGCACGGTCAGCGTTTTTGGGTATCANATGCGATTCGATTTAAATGAAGGNTTTCCTTTGNTAACAACAAAAAAGGTGCATTTCANGTCCATTGTGCATGAGTTACTTTGGTTTATAGCAGGTGACACAAANATCAGGTATTTGGTGGAAAACGGTGTAAGCATTTGGAANGAGTGGCCATTTGAGAATTGGTTGAGAGAAAATTTCATGCNAGAAGATTATCCATTGGGGTCCCCGCAAAGGAAGGATTTGATGTCAGAGTTTGTAACTAAAATCGCCGATGATNTAGANTTTGCAAAAGAGTATGGTTGTCTCGGTCCAGTTTATGGAAAACANTGGCGAAACTTCGAGGGTGTCGATCAGCTNGCTAATATAATCGATAGTTTAAAAACTAACCCCGATTCTCGCCGTCATATTNTGTCTGCATGGAACCCGAAAGACNTTCCGGTTATGGTCAAGGCAGGATTACCTCCATGCCATACCATTTTCCAGTTTTATGTGAGTGAGGAAAAATTATCGTGTCANCTATATCAGCGCAGTGCTGATGTNTTTNTGGGNGTNCCCTTTAACATTGCTTCNTATGCCCTNCTTACCCAAATGGTTGCGCATGTTTGTGATTTCAAGCTTGGTGAGTTTATACACACGTTCGGGGATGCACATNTTTATGTCAATCATCTNCANCAGGTTGANGANCAGTTGGCCCGAGAACCCACCAAATTGCCGGAATTAAAAATCAATCGTCGGGTTNATAGCATTTTTGACTTTGTTTTCGATGATTTGGANCTACTAGGCTATAGNCCATATGCTGCTATCGCGGCCCCGGTTGCAGTTTGATTACCGTATCAATAGTTGTGGCCATGAGCNGTAATTTCGGAATTGGCCGAGAAAATCAGTTGCCTTGGCATCTCCCGGAGGACNTGAANAATTTTAAAGCCATAACGATGGGCAAACCAATTATCATGGGACGGAAAACTTTTGATTCGATTGGAAGGCCNCTGCCGGGGCGAACAAATATTGTGGTTACCCGAAATCGCGGATGGTCNTCAAATACGGTGCTCGTCGCACATGGTTTCGACGAGGCTTTGTTGCTAGCNAAAAATGCTTGNNATCAAAACGACCGCAATGAGATGATGGTTATNGGCGGTGAAATGATATACCGTGCCGCATTGCCAGTTGNTTCGAGAATATATTTNACCGAAGTCAANGNGGACATCGNGGCGGATACTTTTTTTCCTAACTTTGATAGGTCGCAATGGGTGGAGCAAAATAGGCGTNGAGGTAAAANTCAGGCGGATTTTNCTTATGACTTCGTCATTCTAGACAAGAGATGCTAGAGGGGTCTTACGTTTCTTTGCACAATCGCATACAATTGGCGCCGCCATATGGATTTANGGGCTAAATATAATCTTTAGATAAAATCTTGTGGAAGAAGTAAAATCAATTCTAGACGGCCTTGCCAAGTGGTAAGAGGGTCTATGAAATTTATTACATTATAAGTCCACATTGAGGGAATTATGAAAATGCAATCGTTAAAAGCTATGACATGTTTTGTCATTCTCAGTATCACGCTTGGGACTTCGTTTCTCCAGGCGGCGGAGGTGGAGGACTTGCTCAAGGCAGGAGCAGTCAAAGTTGAGACCGGTGCTGCAGCGCAATTGAAGATCGATCGGATTGCCGATCAAACTGATGGGTTGTTGCAGGAATTTAAGCAGGTCAACAAACAGATCGAATCGCTGCGTGTCTACAACGCTCAATTGGAACGCCAAGTTGCCAGTCAGAAGCAGATGATGTCGGAGCTTGAGACATCGATTGCAAATGCGACTGTAATAGAGCGAGGGGTGACCCCTCTAATGTTGAATATGATCGATGGTCTGGAAGACTTTATAAACCTCGACCTTCCTTTTAAGCAAGAGCAGCGTTTGTCAGCTGTTAATGATTTATCAGTTAATGTAGATAGTGCCAGGTTTTCTGCGGCCGAGAAGTTTCGTCAAATTCTTGAGGTTTATGATATAGAGTCTGAGTATAGCCAATCCATTGAAACTTACAGAGATATGATCGATATTAACGCCAATGGCTCGGAGGTTGAGGTTGATCTTCTCAGAGTTGGGCGTATCGTTCTTGCATACCAGACTAAAGATAAAGCGCAAACCGGCGCATGGAATAAGGAATCAGGATCATGGGAAACATTGGGTGCAGAATATCGTCGGCCAATCGATGAGGCGATCCAAATCGCTCAGAAGATTAAAGCTCAAGATGTTATTGAGATGCCGATAACGACACCGGAGATTGCAAAATGAAAATACAAATCTTTTCTATATGGGCTTTTGCACTCGTACTCGCCGTGTCCAACGTTTCTGCTGATGAGGGCGCAAAATCTTTGGATGAGTTGCTTAAGATGATTGAAAAATCTCAGGCATCTGAGACAAAGGAGTATAAACAACGTGAAGCTGAATTTAATTCAGACAAAAAGGATCAGGCGCGGTTGCTAAAAAAAGCTCAGGATACTCGGACCAGTGAGGAGCGAAGATCCGATAGGCTCGAGCAAAATATACGTGACAATGAGCAAAAGATTATCGCACTTAGGACACAGTTGGATAAGCGACTCGGTTCGCTCAAAGAACTTTTTGGGCATTTAACAGGTGCTGCGGGGGACATTCGAGCTAATCTTAACCAATCGGTTGTAAGCGCTCAAATACCAGGAAGGACAGAGTTTCTTGATGAGTTGATCGAAAAAATGAGTAGTGATACTCGGTTGCCTTCAATAGAGGACATTGAAAAACTGTGGTTTGAGCAACAACGCGAAATGGTTGAAAGCAGTCGCGTGGTGAAGTTTTCCAGGCAAGTTACTATGACTAATGGCAAGCAACGGGAAATGGAAGTTGTTCGTGTAGGCACCTACAATCTTATGGCAGGAGGAGATTACCTAGAATTTAATCCTAATTCTGGAGCGGTCTCTGTGCTTCCTCGCCAACCTGATTCGAAGCATCAAGCTAGTGCCTCGGACCTTCAGTCTGCTACGTCAGGCTTTACAAAGGTAGGTTTAGATCCATCTGGCCCCTTTGGAGGCGGTCTATTACGTGCGCTAATAAACACCCCTTCTTTGGTAGAGCGTTGGCATTTTGGAGGTATAGTGGGGTACGTCATTACCGGTGTATTCGTGGTGGCCATTCTTCTCGCGCTATGGAGATTTGCGGTGCTTTTTGCGATGTCGTCTAGTGTTAGCTCCCAACTAAAGAACAAACAACCAAACACAAATAATCCTCTTGGGCGAGTTCTTCAGGTGGCATCTGAAAACCCCGATCTGGATCCGGAATCTTTGGAGTTAAAATTGCATGAAGCAGTTCTTAAGGAACGTCCAGCGATAGAGTCGGGGCTCAATCTTTTGAAGATTATCGCTATGGTTGCGCCGTTGATGGGGCTATTAGGTACAGTAACTGGGATGATTCTCACATTCCAAATGATCACCCTTTTTGGCGCTGGAGATCCGAAAGCCATGGCTGGAGGGATTTCACAGGCACTTGTGACCACCGTTCTTGGGCTTTGTGTGGCGATCCCCACAGTGCTCTTGCATACGTTGGTCAATGGTCGGGCACAGCGAATTTTGCACGTGCTCGAGGAGCAGAGTGCTGGAATTGTAGCCGAGTCTGTTGAGAGTAAATAGATATGTTCCTTAGTGATCTTTTGGCCGATATGGATAAGTTTATGGACTCTGGCGGGCAAGTGCTTTGGGCTATAGCCATGCTGCTTTTTGTCATGTGGACTTTGATTTTTGAACGCATCTGGTACTTGCGGGGGTCAGTGTCCTCTGACATTGGATTAGCACTCACGGCATGGCGTTCTCGGTCTGATAGGGTTTCAAAGCGTGCTCGTCAGGTGCGCGAAAAGTTGATCTCTGAAGTGGACCTAAAGATCAATCAGAATGTCATGATGATCAAAACACTTGTGGCTTTGGCGCCCTTGTTTGGGTTACTAGGAACTGTAACTGGAATGATTGTAGTGTTCGATGTAATGGCATACACAGGTGGTGGAGATGCTAAAGCTATGGCCGGTGGAGTTTCAAAGGCAACCATTCCTACTATGTCAGGCATGGTTGCGGCGCTCTCTGGAGTTTTCGGCCTCACAATTGTTGAAAAAAATGCAGAACGAAAAAAGAGCCTGTTGGAGAACAGTCTTATTATGGAACAATGATGAGCATTAAGTAGCCACTCATCGAGTGGGAGATGTATTCATGCGAAATAGAACGAGAACCTCAGAAGATCAGGGTCAAGCCATTGACTTAACACCAATGCTAGATGTTGTATTCATAATGTTGATCTTTTTCATTGTAACTGCAACCTTCATTAAGTTACCTGGTGTTGATATTACAAAAGTTGATACCAAGACCTCGGATCCTTACAAGAAGGTTGGTATATTGGTTGCAGTAAGTGGGAACAATGAGTATTGGATAGACAAAAAACGTGTCGAAGGATCGGGTCTCAAGCTCAATCTTACCCGGATGTTCAATGACAACCCGAAGGGCGGTATGGTTATCCAAGCTGACAATGAGGCGGATATAGAGTCGTTGGCCAGGGTGGCTGACGTAGCGCGCGAGATTGGTATTACACCGGTAGCGATTTCTGTGGAGAATGATTGAGCTTTAGTTATGGCTATATTACGTTTTGGAACATCTTTGGGACTTGGCCTTATTGTCACGTTGGGATTAATTATTGTCATGTTCAAGTTGATTGATTCTGGGAATACGGAAATAGATTCCAAACAAGCAATCAAGATAGCAGATTTTTTGCATGTGGAACGTGAGATGACGACCAATGTAAAGACTGCAGAGATCGAAAAACCCGATGATCCCGAGCCCCCACCCGAAATACCGGAAGACAATATTGAATTTGAGATGCCTGATAATGCGGTGAGTATGGCTGCTGCGCCCATGGGTAGTAAGATAAGTTTGTCCACGGGTACTTTTGCTAGAGATACAGATTATATTCCGGTTTATGTTCCGCAACCTCAATATCCTCGTCGAGCTCAGACTCGCGGGAAAGAGGGCTATGCAGTGGTGGAAGTGATAATCACCACTACAGGAGGCGTTAGAGACCCTGTTATGATAGAAGAAGACCCAGAAGGATGGGGCTTTGGGCGAGCTGCTTTGAAGGCTGCAAATAAACTTAAGTATAACCCACGCGTGATTGATGGAGTTCCTCAGGAAGTCTTTGGTGTGTTGTACAAGTTCACGTTCCAGATGCAAAAATAGGAGTCCTTATGATTGCCAAGAATTCCATTAAAATCTCGGTGCTAGTTGCTTCAATGCTGTTCCCATTATTGGCCTCGATGTTTTTGCCTGGGGTGGAATATGGAAGCTCCGTTATGGCGGCTGATGAAAAGAAAGAGAAAAAGTATAAGAATGCAAAAACCCGTCAGCGACAAGCAGTTGGAGCAAAATGCGGTAAAGCTTTGGAGAAGATTCAGGTCACTTTGGAAGAGGAACTCTGGGCCGATTCTCTCCGAGCGTTGAAAGACATAGAGGCAAGTAGCAAGACCTGTAAAAGCGACTACGAGCAGACTCAAATCTGGAAATTTTCCGGTTACATCTACTTTGCGCTTGATGATTTTCCCAATGCGATCAATTCCTATGTGAAAGTAGTTAATGGTATAGGTACCCCACCGGAAGTTCGACTCGATACCCTCTATACGTTAGGACAGTTGTATGCTGCTGAGGAAGACTATGCTAGTGCAGCTAAGTATCTAGAGGACTGGATCAAAGAGGCCCTTATCATAGGAGCCGATCAGCGATATTTTTTAGCTCAGATATATTATCAATTGGAGAGAAAGAAAGAATCCCTGGAGATGGTGGAAACCGCCATAAGGGACGTAGAAGCAAAAGGTATTCTTCCTAAGGAGCGCTATTGGGGTTTACAGAGAGTTCTGTATTATGAGAAGAATGACTACGGGACAGTGATCAATATATTAGAAAAACTGGTCAAACATTATCCTAAATGGACCTACTGGCAGCAATTAGGCGGTATGTATGGCGAAAAGGAAAGAGAAATGGACCGGCTTGTCGCGACCGAAATGGTTTACATGAATGGCGAGTTAGATAAAGAGAGTGAGGTTATGAGCATGGCCTACATGTATCTCGGGGCTGGGGTACCATACCGAGCTGCAAAGATTATTGATCAAGGAATGACAGATAAAATAATAGAGAGATCNTTCAAAAATCTGGAGATTCTGGGAACCGCTTGGTATCAGGCTCGCAATCTTAACAACGCGGTAGAAGTTTTGGAGTCAGCAGCAAAGAAAGCTGATAATGGTAATCTAAATGCGCGCTTGGCTGGTATTTATTTGGATTTAGGTAGAGACAAAGAGGCATATAAAGCGGCCAAAAAAGCAGATAAGAAAGGCGGTGTTAAGCGACCGGATTCAAATTTTCTAGTAATGGGCAATGCGCTCATTAATCTCAACTGTTTCGATGATGCAATTTCTGCATTTAATAAATCGTTAAAAAAAGCGAAAGATAAAAAGGCCAAGAAATATCCTCGACANTGGATAAAGTATGCTGAAACTGAAGGCAATCGCTTACAGCGACTGCGTGATGTTGGACTTAAGATTCGTGGTTGCGGCAAAGTCTGAACCTCCTAATCTAAACCATTCTGATGTTTATCATTTTTTTATGATGTTTGAAGATTTTTTTTTGAGAAATCGGTCCTTGACTTAGGTCCATGGTAGGTCTGTCTTAGAATTTTATTAGATCTAGAAAACTCTGCCTTTTCGGAACCTGCGCCTGGGGCAGTAACCTATTTGTTTGGATGCCAATTTTTTACCGGATTTGTATGGAAAAAACGGGCGTGGTCTGCAAGCTCAGCGCCTATTCACTCTAATATTGATTCATAACCCCTTTGTTGTGCCTCCGCTGGAGAAAAAGACAGCCTAGATAAAAGTCAAGTTGATTGATTGCTTCTTTGAGCTGATTTTCGATATAAAGCTGATAGAGAACGCTTTTATATTTGCCTATTGGTCCAAAACAACATGCTCCTCTAAATTTAAAGCTATTTGAATTTATTATGCGGCTCAAAGTTGGACCTCTTTGCCTCTCTAGGATCCTTTACCCAAACTGTCCTGTCGGGATGCATACCAGCGCCATATACTGCCGAGACTGCTGAACGGCGCATGCGGTTTAGCAGTCGAGTGTTAGCTTCGCCAGCGAAGGGATGGATGCCTTTATTGCAATCGACCAGTCGATCCCACTGCAATTTCCGATGCTCAAAAACGGCCTCATTTGCCAGCTGTTTGCAGTGCAACTCATTATTATTGAGATCAACCGTAATATCATCACCATTTTCGATGAGGCCGATCGGGCCCCCTGCGGCCGCTTCGGGACCAACATGCCCGATGACCAAACCGACGGATCCGCCGGAGAATCGGCCATCCGTCATCAGTCCAACAACGATATTTTTCTCGCGACACAACGCCGTAATTCTAGACGTCGAGTCAAGCATTTCGGGCATGCCTGGGGCACCAAAAGGTCCCTCATAGCGCACTACAACCATATCAAAATTTTCAAAAACATCGTTGGATGAATCGAGTGCTTTTAAAAGTTCCTGTTCGCCGTTGAAGACTTTAGCCTTGCCGCTAAAAACGTTATTTTCTAACCCTCCCTCAACGCCTGCCAATTTCAGGACTGCACTGAAATCTGGTGATAGATTGCCACCCAGTAATCTTAGCCCTCCGGTTTCTTTAAATGGTTTTTTTGCGGTGCAGATCACATGGCCATCAGGTTTTGGTGGAGCCAGACGGTCAATTTGTTCGGCTAAGGTCTCATCGGTACAGGTTAAGGTGTTTCCGTTGAGTAATCCGGCATCAAGCAACTCTTTAACGATAACCTGTATGCCGCCCCTGCTATCGATATCAACCATTGAGTAATCTCCAAACGGTCGCGCATTTACGACTACAGGAACCACATTTTCAGACAGATAGTTGAATTCTTCTGGACTCATAATATCTCTTGAAAAGTCTTTATAACCGGCCGCGCGAGCCAATTCAGGAGCATGCAGCAGCACATTTGTGGACCCTCCAACAGACATCGCGACGATAATTGCATTGCGGAGGGAATCTCGTGTAACAATGTCTCGCGGTCGAATATTCTTGTTTATTAAACCAGATAGATAATCGATCAACTGATCAGGGAATTCATTAGTGCGACGGATATCCTGCGAAGCCGGAGAAATCATATGCAGTGGCTCCATCCCGACAACTCCAATAAAAGTCTGCATCGTATTGTAAGTAAACATCCCGCCGCAGCTGCCAAAACCCGGACAAGCCTCGCGAGCGATCCGACGTTTTAAGTCTTCGTCTTCGCTGCCCGCTAGTTGATAAGCGGTTATCAGATCGATGGTCTCACCAGTTGCCGAGTCAACCCCGGGCCTTATAGATCCATCTGACATTATAATCGCCGGTCGGTTATGTTCTAGCATGGCCGCCAAAGTACCGACTGGCGGCTTGTCGCAGGCAACGACGGCGATAATGCCCTCTAAACCGGACGCACTCAAATGCTCTGTTAAAGCATCATTGGTAACTTCTCGACCAATCAATGAGTAGCGCATCTCCTTTGTGCCATTGCGAATTCCGTCGGAGGTGGCTACGGTAAACTCGGGCTGAACCAAACGCATACGCAACTGTCCCGCGCCGGTCCCAACTCGATTTCGCAGTGCATCATGAATTATGCTGACTTTGCGCATAACACCAAGGTAACATTGCGAATCGCCCTTATTCCCAACCACGCCGACCGAGGGCTCATGAATTAATTCTAGGTCAGTGCCTAGCTCGCGCGCTATACCAAAGGATTGCGAACTCCTTCCTGGGTTTCTATCAATTAAAACTGTACTAGAATTCTTCATTATTACTCCGATAGCATTGCCAGCAGTTCCTGCTGCGCTAAAAACACCTGATACCTGAGATCGCATCAAACCTTAGAGGCATAGTAAAATTTGAGATCTGCTGGGACGACCATTCTATTCATATTGTGTGACTCTGGCCACTCGAGTCACGATCAGCAGATAAAAATTCGGCATCCCTATGGTATTAACNAGCAGATATTCAAATCTTTTTGGTGGGCATTTCAACCAAATGCGATCCCAGAGTGGTTGAAAGCGGTCGAAAGTAAATTTTCGGAAGGCTCAAAAATGGTTTTCCATTCATCTAAGTATTTAACTACCTATGTAATAAACTCAGCAGACTATTTAGGTTGGAACATCAAATTCGAAGGACGCATCAAGTAAATTGGCTTAAGAAAAATTAAATGCCATGGCCATTTTGAGTTAGAACAATACCGAGAAGCTGAAATACTTGCATTCTCATCGTTAGTTTTAGACCCACTCTCGACCCTTTCACAAATTTTATTTGTGGCCTCCAAGCATGCAGGGTTTCATTAAATCTGAGTCTCTGACGCCCTTAGCAATATCTGCATTAGCGCCTATTAACTGACCCGATCGACTTTTGGATTTGGTTAGCGATCCGTATCTAAAACATTTGTTTTTCAAACTCAAATGATTAACATTTGATACCAGTAACTTCTCGGTCTTTGCAAATTGGCTTTGGATTAAAGAATTTTTTTCAAGATCTTAGAATTTCTATGGTAGTTATAAAGAAGCTTTCTGTCTTCAGGTAATTCGTCAAAAGTGGTTTCGATAAAACCTTTCTCTTGAAACCAGTGGGTTGCATGCGTGGTGAGCACGAATAGTTGCACTACAGCATGATCAGCGGCTTGCTGCTCTATCGATGCCAAGAGCCGAGATGCAATCCCTCTGTCCTGAAAGTCGGGGTGGGTTACAACACATGCCAACTCTCTACTACTAACAATCCCCATAGGGTAAAGGGCTGCGCAGCCGACCAAAAACCCATCTGGATGGTCAGCCACTGAAAAATACGATATTTCGGTCTCCAAAAGTTCCCTTGAACGCTTGGCTAATTTGCCTTGCTTTTCAAGTGGGCTGATTAGACTGAGTATCTCGTTTACGTCATCAATGGTTGCAGGGCGGAGTGTTTCGGAATAATCCTTGCTCACAAGAGTTCCGATCCCATCTCTGGTGAAGAGCTCAGAAAGTAAAGCTCCATCTTCCGAGAACCCAATCAAATGAGCACGCGCTACCTCTCTTTTGCATGCGTTATAAGAACAAGCTAGTAATTTCCTATCATTTAAAGACAGCAGATTAGTTTTTGAAAGAAGTGCTTTTAGATNTGTCAGAGAAAGACTATTTTGAACAATACCATCTATTGAAACTCCGTTCTTTTTGCTTATNAAGATTAATTTATCAGCTTTCAAAGCGATTGCCACTTCGGTTGCGACATCCTGATAACATAAGTTGAAACTTTCCCCTGTTGGAGAGAAACCGATTGGAGATAGCAGGACAATCGTATTGTTTTCTAGTTGTCTTTGAATAGCCGAGGCATCAATGCGACGAATTTCTCCCGTATGCAAATGGTCAACACCATCAATCACGCCTTTAGGTTTTGCTACAACAAAATTTCCACTGACCACGCCTGCTGCCGGGATTTGAAGGCTGGGGTTAGACAAATTCATGGATAGGCTTGANTCTATTGTCAGGCGAGCACTACCGACGGCNTGCTTCACATGCTCCATAGCATGAAAACTTGTGATGCGCGCACTATCTTGAAATGGTGTCTCGATACCTGCTTCCGACAGCCGCTGTTCAATTTGAGGTCTCGCTCCATGGACTAGCGCGACCCGTACTCCTAAACTTTGGAGTAGCATTACATCTGACATGAGTTGATGACTTGCATTTTCCACAAGGACGTCGCCAGAGAATGCAATAACAAAGGTCTTACCTCGATGCGCGCGCACGTATGGGGACATATGGCGAAAAAAATTGACATAGTCTTGCATNTTCACCTCACGATTATAAGCAAGAGTGGTCGATAAGTTTAGATAAGAAGCTAATAGCAGGATTAATGCGATCTAATGCCAGATACTCATCAGGTTGATGTGCCACTTCAATATCTCCAGGGCCCAGAACCACTACATCCATCCCCAACTGCTGAAGAAAGGGTGCTTCCGTAGCAAAAGCAACGGACCCACTTTCATAACCCGTTAACTTTTCACATAGGTCCAGCATTTCGGAGCCAGCCTCGCTGCTGAAGGGCGGAACGATNATCCGNTCCAAGTCCCATCCAACTCTGTCGATTGATGCCAATTGCGAAATTTTTTTCTCGAGATCTATCTGTAATTTATTTATATCCATCCCTGGCAGGGGGCGAATTTCAAAAGCGAGGAAGCAGTGAGAGCAGATTCTATTTGCATTGTCACCGCCCTTAATGCAACCCAGATTCAAGGTCGGATGGTCAATTTCAAATCCAGGATGCTTGTGTTGCACCATTTCGTCGCGAAGTGCAAGCAGATAAGACATTACCCGCTGCATAGTCTCCATGGCATTGCGACCCAAGTTTGGATTGCTAGAGTGTCCCGATTTCCCGACGATACTCAGCTTTTCCACCATGATTCCCTTGTGCATGGATATTGGTCGCATGCCCGTCGGCTCGCCTATTACTGCCCGACGTGCGACAGGAACCCGTTTAGAAACCAGCGCTCGTGCTCCGCTCATNGATGACTCTTCATCAGCTGTTGCTAGAATTATTAAGGGTTGCTTAAAATCGCGGTTTAAATGAGGCTTAAGTGCTTCTATGGCGAGCGCGAAAAAACTTTTCATATCGCAGCAGCCGAGGCCATAGAAGCGACCATCACGCTCAGTCAATTTAAATGGATTGCTGGCCCAAATAGTGTCATCGCATGGAACTGTATCTGTATGGCCAGAAAGAACAAGCCCCCCCGGCCCTTGGCCTCTCGAGGCTATGAGGTTCGCTTTATTAGAGCTCAGTTCCATTATTTCGCAGCTAAAACCCAGATCTTCCAGTTGATTTGCTAATAAATGAATGATTGACGTGTTTCCTTGATCTAGCGACGGGTCGACGCTGCTGATTGAATTACANGCGATAATTTGTTTCAACAGGTGCTTAAATTGCATTACAGGCTTCTCTATGATGTGCAAAAGCAAAGATAAAGGTTGAGTGGAGGTTAACGTTACCAATTATTTGGGTTCCATATGTAGTATACCACTAAGGAATTACTCCACTGATGACTAGGAATCGATAATGGGCACCCCTTGCAGCGCCCGATCTATGGCAGTTTGGTCTAGATCCAAGTCCGTCATTTCATCATGGAGGTACTTTTCATAGGACGCAAGATCGAGGTGCCCATGTCCGCATAACGCAGTGAGGATAGTTCTTGGCTCCCCTGACTCTTTGCACACTAAAGCTTCTCTGACTGCTGCTGCGATCGCATGCGTTGGCTCTGGAGCTGGGACGATTCCTTCAGTCTTTGCAAACAAAATTCCTGCAGAGAAACACTCAGTTTGCGCGATGGATACTGCCTCTACTAACCCAAGTTCGAAGACATGAGACACTAGCGGCGCCATTCCATGGTAACGGAGCCCTCCCGCATGAATCGGTTCGGGAATAAAGTTGTGGCCTAAGGTATGCATCTTCATNAGCGGCGTCATGCCCGCCGTGTCCCCGAAGTCATACCGATATTCGCCTTTGGTGAGTGTTGGACAGGCAGTAGGTTCAACGCACCGGATCGNNGGACTCATTTTTCCGTTCATTTTTTCTCGCATGAATGGGAAAGCCAGACCTCCAAAGTTTGACCCACCCCCCGTGCATCCGACCAGCACGTCGGGGGTTTCGCCCACTTTTGCTAGCTGCAAAAGCGCTTCCTCGCCGATTACAGTTTGGTGCATTAGAACGTGGTTTAGCACACTACCTAGAGCATAACGTGTTTTATCATCTGCCACGGCCTCACTTACGGCTTCGGATATTGCTATACCGAGAGATCCAGGGTGATCAGGGTCCTTGGAGAGCAGTGAGCGTCCAAAA
This sequence comes from Porticoccaceae bacterium, assembly GCA_002591625.1. Lineage (GTDB taxonomy): Bacteria > Pseudomonadota > Gammaproteobacteria > Pseudomonadales > Porticoccaceae > TMED48. The sequence goes on along the minus strand of PCDB01000003.1, from coordinate 78,678 downwards.
TCAGTCACCGTTGAGGGGCTAGGATGCACTTTGCCTCCCCAAATCTCCATCATGGTCTTACGATAAGGTTTGCTGCGGTATGAGGCTGCGACTTGCCAAATTTCGCACTTCAATCCATATTGCGCACAAGCAAATGCGAGGGAGCTGCCCCATTGGCCCGCTCCAGTCTCTGTTGTTAATTTAGTTATACCCTCTTTAGCGTTATAATACACCTGAGGCACAGCAGTATTGGGCTTGTGCGAGCCAGCCGGACTTACGCCTTCATATTTATAGAATATTTTCGCTGGAGTATCCAGCGCTTTTTCTAGTCGTCTTGCGCGGAATAACGGGCTTGGTCTCCAAAGTTTATATACATCTAAAACTTCTCCTGGGATGTCTATATACCTCTCGTTACTCATCTCCTGCTCTACTAGAGATTTCGGGAAGAGCGGAGCAAAGTCGTCTCCCGTTGCCGGTTCATGCGTCCCTGGGTGAAGCGGGGGCGGCATCGGTTCTGGGAGATCGGCAGTTATGTTGTACCACTGGGTAGGAATTTCGTTTTCTTGTAGTAAGATTTTGTTTGGGTATGGCATGTTTAATTTTCCAATTAACTGTGTTTTGAAAATGGATTTGATTGAGGTTAAAGCTGCACAGTAATCCACTTCCATCGAGTCATGATGTCAAGGTCGGCTTCTGTTCCTTCTCTACCAAAACCGCTTAACCCGTTTCCGCCAAATGGCACATGAGGCTCATCTTGTATCGACATCGCATTAATATGAACCATCCCTGCATTAGCTCTCTTGGCGACACCGAGCGCGGTATTTATATCTTGCGTAAAGACAGCATAACTGAGCCCATAATCCGTGTCGTTTGCCATAATTATGGCTTCTTCAATGCTGTTTACCACATAGATTGAAGTGACTGGACCAAATGTCTCTTCTCTGTAAACGGTCATGCCCTCTTTCACGCCGGTGAGGATTGTTGGTGGGCAGCAAGCCCCTTGCCAGTCCGTACCACCATGAAGCAAAGTAGCACCTTTTGACAGGGCATCTCTTATATGCTCTTTAACACGATTTTGTTGTCGAGAGCTTATAATGGGACCTATTGCAGTTTCCGGGTCTGAGAGATCTCCCACCTTGATGCCACTGGCAATTTCTTTAAAAGCTGAGATGAACTTTGGTGCAATTCCACTCTGCAAAATTATTCGACTTGATGCCATGCATGCTTGGCCCTGAAAAAAGAAAATGCCAATAGTGGCGGCCTCTAGCGCTTTGTCAAGGTCCGCATCATCCAGCACGATCAGTGGATTTTTGCCCCCTAGCTCTAGCGTAACGGGTTTTAAATCCTTAGCTGCAAGTTCGGCAACATGCTTTCCAATCCTCGGCGAACCGCAGAAATTAATTGCTGCGATTTCTGGATGACGCGTCAGCGTGTCTCCGATTTCGAAAGGATTGCCAGTTACATAATTGAACACGCCCGCTGGTGTCCCGGCCTCATCAAGCGTTTCAGCAAACTTAACTGTGATCTGAGATGCAAACTCAGACGGCAGTAGAACTGAAGTGTTGCCCGTGGCAATCACCATGGCAATCTGTTTTACATTTTTTAGCAAGGGCACATTGAATGGGGTTATGCATGCTATTACTCCTACCGGTTCTCTAATAGACATGCCAAAAGCCCCTGGCCGATCGAGTGGCATCGTCTGCCCAGTCAGTCGTCGGGGAACTCCAGATGCCGCACGGAACGCATTGATACAATAATCAACCTCGAATTGCGCCTTCATTATAGGAGAGCCAACTTCTTCAATTAGTAACTGAAGGTATTGGTCACGGTCGCGTTCAACAAGAGCGGCGGCTCGGCTCAATATGGCTTCCCGCTCTTTTGCTTGACTTCCACTGAAGCTATGGAATGCCTTTTGAGCTGATCTTACCGCTTTATCAACATCGGTGGGTGTGCCCTTTGCGACACTTGCTATTACAGTTTGGTCTGAAGGGTTTAGATCTTCAAAATACTCTCCGCTTGAGGGTTCAATATGCTCACCTCCTATCCAGAGTTTCGATTTTTTCATGCTACGGTCACTCTAAAATTTCGCTGATTCATTACTTGTACGATCTGGGCTATTAAATTGAGGGTTTTTTCCATATATCAGAGTCTTGCAGGAGCTTAACTTGCTGCTTCAGTACTTTTTCCTCGTACTCTGCATGCTTCATTGGTTCTCGGTTTAGGTACAAATTTTTAGGATAAATTGGGTCCTTGTAGACTATCTGATACAGTTCATTTCTTAGGTCCTTCATCCAATTCGTCCATAAAGAGTTTTGCCGATGATTTCGCATCGCCTCAATATTTATGGGCCCACATACACTCGTTGATACCCCCCCGTACGACTGTTTGCCTACAATCTGGCCGCGATAGTCTACTATCATCGATTGGCCTCCGAAAGTATCTACTGGGGTTTCCTCGTCTTGAGTCAGATAATAGGTGCCCATATTGGGAGCAACCACAAATAAATTATTGTCTAGAGCACGCGCTCGCGTTTGGATCTCAAAATAGTCGTTTGAAGCCGCTGGGTGAGGAATTGAAGCGCGGTACAGAATTTCCGCTCCGTTCATTGCCAATGCTCTAGCATTTTCTGGATACGACCCTTCATTTGCCATCATAATACCCATTCGGCCAATTTCAGTATCAACCACGGGCCAGAAGCTCTCGAGGGTATTGCCATACCGTTCCACCCACCAATCGTAGACATCATGCGGACATACAGAGTGCTCGACAGGGTATAGCGGCGCTACTTTGAAATGTTTCAGTATTACCTCACCGTCCGGATCCAAAATAAACCCAACATTGAAAAACCTGTCAGGCATTTCTTCGTGGCGAGCTTTTGCTTGAGCCATAACGTAAACGCCATGCGCTCGGGCGATTTTTTCTGCAATCATCTCTGTTTCAGGACCGGGAATATCAATGGCGCACTCTCTTGCATAGGTAACGTGATCGGCGTCCATGACTTCATCGTTAAAACCCTGCAATGCGCCTTCGGGCAGTGCGATTAGCTTCACGGGTAAGTCGAGAGAAGATAACCAAAGCGCTGCATTTGCCATGGATGCTAAATGCTCAATGTTTTTGGAAATCTCGGCTCTTCGACGCACTCCCCAAACGGTAGGAATAAGACCCACGGCATTATATGTTTCTATCATGCTTCCCCCCTCGGCTGTCTTGATGGAAGAACAACGTTTCTAATGTTAAGCTGCGTAATCTAACCTTTCCCTAAAAGCATGACAACATTTGCTCTTAGATTATTTAAAAGGATTGCAATTGATGGCCCACATTACTGCTGCTGATATTCAAGTTGAAATAAATGAGAGGCCAATGAGTTTCTTTCAAGTAGGTGTGATTGGCCTTTGCGTGATGATAAATATGTTGGACGGCTTCGATGTAATGGTGATGCCGTTTGCCGCCTCGTCTGTTTCAGAGGAATGGCAGCTGACCCAGGTTTTTTTGGGATTACTGCTGACCTCTGCTCTTGTGGGCATGGCAATAGGTTCTCTTGTTCTGGCGCCTTTTGGCGATGTTTGGGGGCGAAGGAAGCTGATGCTGTTCTGTTTGNGTCTCGTGACATTGGGGATGTTGCTTTCTTCTCAGGTAAGTTCAAGTTACCAACTGATGTTTTTCCGGTTCTTGACAGGTCTTGGCATCGGAGGAATGTTGGCCACGCTGAATACGCTTGTGTCTGAATTTTCGAATAATGCAAGGCGAGGCCTAAGTATAAGTATTCTTCAGTCAGCATTCCCGCTTGGCGCCATCGTTGGTGGCATCGTATCGGTGTATCTTATTTCAGAGTATGGCTGGCGTTCGCTTTTCCTTTTTGGCGGGCTGGCTTCGATGGTGATGATGCCATTGGTATACTGGAAAATGCCGGAGTCTCTAGATTTTTTATTGTCTCAAAAATCTGACGGCGTACTTTCGGATGTCAACAAACTAAGGAGAAATATGAGCCTAGCGGCAATTGATTCATATGAAAGGCTTGGTCAGAAAGAGCGATCGGGTGGTCTAAAAGTCATTCTTAATAAGCCGTTTTGGCGATCGACATATTTGATATGGATATCCTTCTTTTGCCTCATGTTTGCGTTTTATTACGTTGTAAGCTGGACATCTAAATTGCTGGTTGATGCCGGATTGACAACCGCGCAAGGTATATCTGCAAACATATATGTGATGATCGGCGGTATCGTTGGATCTGTCGTCTTGGGATTATTGACTAAGCGTTATGATGTGACGCGGCTGACCTCATTTTATTTAATGCTATGTGTGGTCTCAATGTCAGTTTTTGGGTTGGCCAACTTAGAGCTGGTTAGCTTGATGATTTGTGCCTCTGTAATGGGATTTTTCCTTATCGGTGCAATGATCGGACTTTACACCATAGCACCATCGTTATATCCGGCGACCCATCGTGTTACTGGGATGGGGTGGGCGATTGGTATCGGGCGCATTGGCGCAATTATTTCGCCATTTTTTGGGGGTGTTTTACTTAACTGGGGCTTTCATACCAGCCAGATTATCGTTATCTTTGCGCTCCCTCTGTTGCTTGCCGCAATTGCAATTTGGAGAATTAAATTAGCCAGAAGTTTGGCATAATGCTGGCCCAAATCGCTAGGAAATTTTGTTTAATGGGAGCTTCAATGAATATGTGGGGAAGTCTCTCGGTGCTTCAATTAATAGCTATTCATACTAATAAGGAATCATCATCATGCTCAACAAGTATTTTAAAAGTTTAGGCCTGAAAAAATCCGTCTTGTTTGCAGACTTCTGGTATCTCTCGCACTTGCATCGAAAATTCGTTTTTTTCTTAACTGTAACGTTCTTGACATGTTTGCCGAGCGTCGTAACGGCTGATTTAGAAGAAATTATCGTTACTGCTAGGAAAAAAGCAGAGGGGTTGCAAGATACCCCGATATCTATCACCGCTTTGTCGGGGGAAAGGCTGGAAGATATGGGCTTGACAAAGATTACAAAATTACAAGATGTTACCCCCAATCTCGTGTTTCAAAACACCCCAACCTTTAGCGGGGCCGGCAATAACGCAGCAGTTTACATTCGAGGCATCGGGCAGCGAGATTTTATACCTACGATTGACCCTGGTGTGGGAATTTACGTTGATGAAGTTTATCTTGGGCGCTCTGCGGGTGCTGTATTTGATATGATTGATATCGGTCAAGTGGAGGTTCTCCGGGGGCCTCAAGGAACATTATTTGGCCGAAATACAATTGGTGGCGCGATTAGCATATCTACCACTAAACCGAATGATGTGCTGGCCGGCAAGCTAGATTTTAAGATTGGCACTGACAGCAGGCAGAACTTTAGGGGGATGATCAATTTGCCAATTACAGAATCTTTGTTCATGCGAGCGAGCGCCGCGAGCATGGAACAAGATGGTTATGTTTTCAGACCTTTTGATGGAAAAGATCTGGGTAACCAGGATTACACTATGGCGCGGGTAGCATTTCGGTGGCTCGCCTCAGAAAGTATTACGGCCGATGTGTCCTTCGACTATTTCGACGATAAAACTAATGGTCCCCCAATGGTAATAACTCGAGTAGACGATTTCCCCGATAGTCTAAATGCGACGGCGGGCGGCAATTTTCCATTCATTAATAATATATTTGCCGGTTTTGGTGCGGCCGGGCCGAACCCGATTCCTTGTACTTTGTCAACAGCTCCTGCTAGTTGCTTTACAACCGCGAACGTTGTCACAGGCAACAATACAAATCTTGGCACAGGACCGAATTTCTCTGAAATGGAGAATGAAGCGGTTTCTATCCTCCTCACATGGGAATTGGATAATATGACTGCCAAGTTGATAGGAGGTTATCGCTCTCTTGATGGTTCGTTTGCCTCGGACCGTGATGGCTATCCTCAAGCTGACGGCGATCCTTGGGTTCCAGGCGGACCGCCCCTGATGATCAATCCAGTCACGCATTATTTTGACACATTTGTGCAGGACCAGACGTCGCTTGAGCTGCAGCTGTCCGGAACTTCTATGGATGATCGAATTGATTGGGTGATTGGTATATATACTTTCGGGGAAGATGGCGAAAATATAAATCCAGTGGACTTTACCCCCGCTTCGATTCAAAGTGGTGGTTACTTTGATTACAAGAGCGATGCAGTGTTTGGTCAGTTGACGTTTCGCGTTACGGACTCACTTGATGCCACCTTCGGTGTTCGTTATACGAAAGAGGACCGTGATTACACTCCGGACCAATTTTTTGAAGAATTACCCTTGGGAACACCAGCCTTTCCCTGTTACTCTCAGGCAGGTGATTTCAAGCCTTGTGAGCTAGGGGATAGGGTCGTTCCTTATCAGACCGTGAATAATAAGATGTCAGAAACGACGCCCATGCTAAATTTCGCTTACACTATTAATGATGAAACAATGGTATATGCGACTTACAGCGAGGGCTTCAAGGTTGGCGGATTTAATCAGCGCATATTCCCACCTGAACCCAGTCTGCCCACATTCGATCCAGAGTATGTTAAATCCTACGAGATCGGTGTAAAGACAGAGTTACTAAACAATGATCTCCGGTTTAATGCCTCTGTTTATGTCAGTGATTATACTGACCTCCAACTATTAATAGCAGAGCCCAGTCGCGTGGGTCCTTACATTACAAACGCTGGAGAAGCCACCATCGAGGGATTAGAACTTGAGCTGACGTATGTCACGCCGACTATGTTTTTTATCGACTTTGCTGCGGGCTATACTGACGCAGGTTATGATGAGCTGACTGATGGAGCACTAGCCGGAGGGCTAACGGTGGATTCACCTTTCGGTTTTATTTCGGACTGGAATGCACACCTATCGGTGTCAAAATCAGTTGATTTGTCAGGAGGTGGCACTTTGACGCCACGTGTCGATTGGACATGGCGATCAGGTCTCTACACCAACGCAAGTGGGCTGCCATTGCCGCCGCCGTGGGCCGATGCGCTCTACCAGCCAGATTATAGTGTGGTTAATATTAGCATTAGCTGGGAGAGCGGTGCGGCTGGTTTCAAGGTTACTGCCGGTATAGAAAATGTCGGAGACGAAGAGTATGCAATATTCGGCGATTACCAGCCTAACTTTGGAAGTGATGCCGAGGCCTACGATCGAGGCAGGCAATGGTACTTGATGGTAGGATATGAGTTTTAATTTATCAGAAAAACCATAAATCATTATTTTTTGAAAGAGGGGTAGAGCGGGTATGTCTTTTGCTGATCGCGATGGTTACATCTGGGTGGATGGGAAGCTGGTGGACTGGCGAGAGGCTAATGTGCATCTATTAACGCACACGCTACATTATGGTTCCGGGGTTTTTGAAGGAGTTAGAGCTTATGACACTGGGGCGATGGGGACCTGCATATTCCGACTTGAAGATCATACGAATAGGCTATTTAATTCTGCTAAAACCATTCATATGACCATTCCGTTTGATCGGGCCGTTATCAATGCAGCTCATTGTGAGGTGGTGCGTGCCAACGGTCTAAAAGAAGCTTACATCAGGCCACTAGTTTATTTTGGATCAGAAGGGATGGGTCTTAGAGCCCAGGATCTCAAGGTGCATGTAGGAATAGCAGCTTGGGAATGGCCATCATATATGGATCCGGAAGCTGTTGAAAAAGGACTAAAAGTTCGTACTTCTTCATACTCGCGGCATCATGTCAATGCGACCATGTGTAAGGCAAAAGCTTGCGGTAATTATTTAAATTCTATGTTGGCATTTCGTGAGGCAAACGATTCAGATTGTGATGAAGTTATTATGTTGGATACTGAAGGTTTTGTGGCTGAAGGCAGCGCGGAAAACTTTTTCATGGTTCGCGATGGAATAATTTACACTCCGGAGCTCACCTCTTGCTTAGATGGAATAACTCGGAACACGGTTTTTTCACTTGCCCATGATCATGGAATGGTTGTGCAGGAGAAACGAATTACTAGGGATGAAGTGTATGTTTGTGATGAGGCATTCTTTACTGGAACAGCCTCTGAGGTTATGCCAATTCGTGAATATGACGGAAGATTGATTGGAACAGGTCGTCGCGGACCAATAGCCGAAAAACTGCAAGCTGCATATATAGAGTTGGTGCGAGGAGGCAACTCTGACTATAAGCATTGGCTCCAGCCCGTCTCGGATGCATAGTCTTTTGCGCTCTCAAGGCGGTTTGGAAATCACTCTGGATAAGGTCTACATGGCATATTCAAATGCTCAGCGATGAGGTTAAACAGATTATCTGTATTAACTGGGGCACAAAATATGGCCCCCTCTATGTAAATAGACTTTATGCTATGGTAAGTCGNAACATAACGCCGCCTTTCACGTTCACATGTTTTACCGATAATACCCATGGGATGAGATCCGAAGTGCTAACGGAGCCGNTGCCTGTGCTTGATTTTGAATTGCCGGTAACTAAACGTGGCATTTGGCCGAAATGCAGGCTCTGGAGTAAAAATTTGGGGAACCTAGAAGGTCCAGTCCTGTTTCTCGATNTAGATTTGGTGATCACGGGCTCGTTGGACGAATTTTTTTCCTTTGGGNNTGATGATGAAGTAATTCTCGCTAGAAACCCAAGTAACCCGCTAGANAGACTTGGGCAGACGTCAGTTTACAGGTTCCCCGTTGGTAAGTTGGAGCCGTTGTTAAGAAATTTTTCATCNGATCCTANAGTTATAGCGGAGAAGTACAGATATGAGCAGCGGTTNGTAAGTCAAAATGCNCCGGGAGGAATNANGTTCTGGCCNCATCAAAGCGTACGCCATTTCAGACATCATTGTCGGCCGCTCTTCCCTCTAAATTATTTTCGAAGTGCGCGTTTTCCAACAGGCGCCAAGATAATAATTTTTCCTGGAGACTTGAAACCCCAGGATGCCATTGAGGGCCGTTATCATGAGGATGAACCCATNTTNTCGCCANTGGATCATATTCTGCGNGTNTTCTCTCGTGAACGAAATCGCGGTATNTTTGCGCACCTTCGGCATTTCATACTGCCGACTCAATGGGTTGACGAGTATTGGCGGGAATAAATTTTTACACTGGAAGTGCCGACACATATGAGTTTAATTGGATTGCGGCTTAACAAAGAGAAGTGGATTTTGCGGTGTCCTTTATCCGATTAATATATTGCCTATTTGTCTATCTCGCGATCCCTTTTGTGCTTTTACGGCTTTTGTATCGGTCCTTGAGAGCCCCTCTTTATGCCATGCGATGGGGTGAAAGGTTTGGTTTTATTGCGTTGCAACCCCAAGAGAAACCATTGGTCTGGATTCATGCCGTATCTGTTGGAGAAACAATTGCAGCAGGTCCACTTGTTGCGGCGTTGAAATCATCTNATCCGAAATTGCGTCTTTTGGTTACATGCATGACACCGACTGGATCTGAGATGATCAATNCTGTATTNGGTGACACTGTGACNCATTGCTATGCGCCCTATGATATCCCTGATGCCATAGCTCGGTTTTTGCGACGGTCTTCGCCAAAGTTATTAATAATTATGGAAACGGAGCTATGGCCAAATNNGATAGCAGCTTGCAGCTCGAAAGGTATACCNACGATAGTGGCTAATGCACGGCTATCCCAAAAATCAGCGAGAGGGTACTCAAGAATTAGCCCTNTGGTNAAACCAATGTTTGGAGCATTACACTCCGTCGCCGCTCAAAGTAGTGATGATGCAGAGAGATTTATAGCGCTTGGTAGTTCTCCATCATCCCTAACAGTCACNGGTAATATCAAGTTTGATTCGGNCCTTGAACCGAAGCTACATTCANGAGCATCTAAATTGCGCAAGTCTTGGCAGCGTTCAGGTAAGGAGTTGATTTGGTTGGCAGCNAGCACGCATGCTGGNGANGACGAGATAGTACTCGATGCTTTCGGAANANTTAAGCAGCGTNTTCCTCATCTAATGTTAGTTTTAACACCTCGGCACCCTGAAAGATTTAACTCGGTGTATAGATTGGCNGAGGATAGCGGATTTAGGGTGCTNAGGTGCAGCAATTTGACCAAGCAAGCATNCGATGCCGACATCCTTATCGGTGATAGCATGGGCGAATTATTGATATANTATGGAGCAAGCGATATCGCTTTCGTGGGAGGAAGCNTAGTCCCTATCGGAGGGCATAACATGATTGAGCCGGCTGCTTGGAAGAAACCCATTATAAGTGGACCATTTGTCCATAATTTTACCGAGGTAGCCAAATTACTGCACGAAGCTGGGGCACTTGANTTTTGTGNAACCGCTGATGAGCTCTCAAAACAAGTAATGCAATTNTGCGAAGACGAAGAAACGAACAAGAAAATGGGTCGNGCCGCCGCCCATGTCATTGAGAATAATCGGGGNGCNGTAACTAAGCTTATGNGCNTGGTGGAAAATTCGCTCNCAATCTAGCCGCGCTCTGATGTCCCAAGAAGCTTTACNATAATTTCTGGTTTTAACCACGCGTTTAGTTGGTAGATATCCTNCGGCGAAAGCTGTCCCGCCACCTGTTTCAGCAGCATCATCGAAATTATGAAGTCATAACGGGCATTTGAGTAGTTCCGTTGTGCTCGAAAGAGAGTTCTCTGAGCGAGCAGGACATCGACGATATTGCGTGTGCCGACCTCGTAGCCAGCCTCGGTAGCTTCTANGGCACTGGCAGCTGAAACAATGGACTGGCTGCGNGCTTGAACGCGCGCAGAGTTNGTAGTAACTTGGTGATGAAGTGATCTGGCAGACTGNACCGTATTGCGTTTAATAGATATNTAATTTTGATCNGCTGAGGTAGATTNGAATGCCGACTGACGACGCTGAGAGTGGATNAGCCCACCGGAATAAATCGGCATGCTAACATTAATCTGTATTGCCGAACTATCGGTTTCTCGATTGATGGACCTTGATGTGGCATCAAGTGTATTTTCGTTGAAGCCTGGAATTTTTACACCGCTTACTCCTGTTTGGGTGCCATTACTCTCATCTTTATCGTAACCCAATAATAGGTTCACCCTGGGAAGATGTTTATATTTGTTTGCTCTGGCATTGTTGGCAGCAGCTTTCTTGGCTAGGGCTGCAACTTTNAGTTGAAAATTATTTTGTAGGGAAAAACTGACCCAAGCATCGCTGTTTGATGGTGCTGGTGGATCTGCTGAAAANTTCTCATCAAGACCTGCTAATACTCCATGATTACCTCCGGTCAGAACNGTCAAATCTTCAAAAGAAATTCTGAGNGANCCCTGCGACTCCAGCGCATCTACAGCCGCTTCATCGAAGGCAGCTTGAGCTTCATGGACTTCTGTTATNGGAACNAGACCCACTTGNTATCGNTCCCGTGTTTGATCCAATTGTCTTCTGATAGCGCGCTCTTCCGCTTGGCGAGTGATGTGATTATCAAANGCACGCAGCACATTGAAGTAGGCTTCACTGACTCGAATGATNAGATCTTGCTGGTCTGCTGNAAACTGCGCTTTTGCACTATCACTTAGGTCCTTGCCTTGTTGAAACCGGTACCATGCAGGAAGATCAAANAGNGNTTGTGTAAGNCTTAACGAATATCGTTTTAGATCTGTTTCGGTTCGGTTNTCTTGAACAAAAAATGATTGCAAATCACTAACTTCATAAGTGCTGTCGCTATAACTCCCTGTTGCCGACAGCTGAGGTAGTAACGCGGCTCTTCCCTGCGTCCTAGCCTCCGCATTNGCTCGATATGTTGCCCTTGCGGACGCNATTACCGGATCTTGGGNTACTGCTATTTCATATATGTCTNGCAGGTTTTCAGCTAAACTCGCNCANNTAAAANACAAAGNTAGNAAAGACAAGGAGGCAANAGTTTTTCTCGAGAGGTTTGTTAAAGCGTTCATGCAGTTCTAGGTTCCTTTAGTCATTAAATGATTTTTTTCGACATATTAACTGACAATCACGACATCTTTGAGAAACATCGTAAAACAATTCGAATATGATTCTATTATACTGTTTTATTGTTTTGAACGGACAATGTTAATGCCATGACATAGTTTTTAGGCNATCAACGGGGCATTGAGAGGTAACTTTAATTGNGTNAGCATTCATTTGGAGACAAAGACTTTGAAATTGAGTCGACGGAAATTGCGTACAAAGGTTTTTTCGNCGTATCNAAATTCAGATTGCGACATCGNTTATTCAATGGGGGTTGGAGTGANCTGATAAACCGTGAACTCTTTCAGCGNGGNGACGCCGTTGGTGTTCTGGTTTTTGATCCAAAACACGANTTGGTGGGGGTAGTCGAACAGTTCCGAATCGGAGCAATACGCTGTGTTTCTGGGCCTTGGCAGTACGAAGTGATCGCAGGAATGGTAGGCAAGGGTGGTGATCCAAGAGACGTAGCTAGAGACGAGTTAAGGGAAGAGGCTGGTCTTGATGTNGACACATTGATTCCGATTTGTGATTATTTTGTTAGTGCGGGTGGCACTGATGAGAAAATGTTTTTATNTTGCGCNTTAACAGATCTNAAGGGGAAAGGCGGCGTTTTTGGGCTNNCGTCTGAAAATGAAGACATAANGTTTCAAGTTTGGACTTTCGACGAGATGCAGAGAGCTTTCCACTCGGGTTATTTGAATAGCGCTGCAATGACTATAAGTTTTCAATGGCTTNAAAATTTTAGGCAGGAATTTTATAATAGGGNCTAAAATANANTTAATTAGACTATACTGCGATTTCACAAAGGCGGAATCCAACGGTGTTTAGGAATAGAAGTAAAAGTGTCAANTTGGAACTGCTTCATGAAGAATTCGAGCTCAACTATAGACGGTTAAACCGAATAATGGGCAAGACTGATGANGTGGGTNATTCAACNTCATATATNCTTGATGANATTTCCGATGGGGCAGTNTCNCTTTATGTGATNGAGGTNACCAAATATACTAGTCTGGTTCGAATAAGCGCGCCAANACTNGGCCCGTNATGGCTTGCTGACATTGATCTNAAGGTTCGTGTTTATCGCGACGCCAAGATGGCAGAGGTGGTCGAGTGGTGCAAGGATAGAACGATACCTTTTGTGCTTTCGGAACCCTCTCATATGCAATCGAGGGACGAAAAATGGCAATGGAACGTTTTTCTCAGTGAACTATTATCGTATGGTCTTCGGAATAGTATTTCAAAAATTGAAACTTCAAAGTGATTGACCTGTATAGGGGCCAACCACCGGTTCAATGCAGATTTATGGAATGACTGCATTTGACTTCGATTAGATGATTCTTGGCATATGTTTACATTGCTTTACCTTCACGGATTTAATAGTTCTCCAAACTCAAAAAAGGCGAGGTTTACCAAGGAGTGGTTCGCTCGGAACGCTCCGAATGTAGATTTTCTTTGCCCAGTCATACCTCCATTCGCCATTGCTGCAATGGGTATGCTCGAGAGGGAGATTTCTCTGATAGGAGATCGGACTGTACGCTTGGTTGGAAGTTCCATGGGAGGTTTTTTTGCCACAAATTTGATTGAGAAATACGGTATGAAGGGGGTGCTGATTAATCCGGCTGTTAAGCCAGCTCGTCGGATGAAGTCATTGCTTGGCAAAAATAAAAATTTCCAGGGCACTGATTTAAAGACTTTCGACACATGTCACATCGATGAGTATCGGGACATGACCCGCGAAAAAATTGAAAATAAGTCCAATTATCTTGTCCTGTTGCAAAGTGATGATGAGGTGTTGGATTACAGAGATGCGGCAGAATATTATGCGGGTTGTAAGACAATTATTGAGCAAGGCGGGGACCATTCTTTCACCAATTATCAGAATTACCTAGAGGACATTTACCATTTCCTGTGTGAGGAATAATCTAAAATGTTTGTACTTAAAAATGAGTGACTACAGCGCAAAAGATATTGAAGTATTGACTGGCTTGGATCCGGTGCGGAAGCGGCCTGGCATGTATACCGACACTGCCCGACCAAATCATTTGGCACAGGAAGTGATAGACAACAGTGTGGATGAGGCTTTGGCTAAGCATGCCAGTCGCATTGATGTTGTGCTTTATGAGGATGGTTCATTATCAGTAGATGACAACGGGCGAGGGATGCCGATTGACCTGCATCCGGAGCAAGGGATTCCAGGGATAGAAGTAATATTGTCTACCTTGCACTCGGGTGGAAAATTTTCGAGTGACAATTATAAGTTCTCTGGTGGGTTGCACGGAGTTGGCGTGTCCGTAGTAAATGCTCTGTCAGAGAAATTAGAGGTGACAGTAAAACGTCTAGGCAATATTTATCATATTGGGTATGCAGATGGATATAAAACTTCAGACTTAACTGTCATAGGTACGTGTGGTCAGCGAAATACGGGCACCTCGTTACGATTTTGGCCAAATGCTTCTTACTTTGATTCGACTAAATTCTCTTTGTCCAAACTGAAGCATAATTTGCGCGCTAAAGCCGTGCTCTGTGCTGGCCTGACGGTTACATTTAAAGATGAACAGTCCAAGAGTAACGAAACCTGGTACTACGAGGACGGACTATCCGACTATTTGATTGGAGCGATTATCGGTTGGGAGGTCATTCCAGAGACCCCTTTTGTCGGTTGTTTTTCAACCGATTCCGAGGCTGCTGATTGGGCTTTGCAATGGATGCCTGAGGGCGGTGACCTTGTGCAGGAAAGTTATGTGAATTTAATACCTACGACACAAGGAGGCACGCACGTTAATGGACTGAGAAGTGGACTGCTGGAAGCCATTCGCGAGTTTTGTGAATTTAGAAATCTACTACCCCGAGGAATAAAACTAACCCCGGATGATATATGGGAACGCTGTAGTTATGTTCTTTCAGCTAAGCTGATAGAGCCCCAATTTTCTGGTCAGACTAAGGATCGATTATCGTCAAGAGAGGCCGCGAGTTTTATATCTGGGCTCGTTAAAGATGCATTTAGTTTGTGGCTAAATCAACATACAAATGAGGCCGAGAGGATTGCTGAACTATGCATCTCTGCAGCCCAAAAGCGAATGCGCGCCAGCAAAAAAGTGGTGAGAAAAAAGGTCACTCAAGGTCCTGCGCTGCCGGGAAAACTGGCTGATTGTGCAAGCATAGAAGCCGAACGATGTGAGCTATTTCTTGTTGAGGGTGATTCTGCCGGTGGATCTGCTAAGCAAGCAAGGAATCGAGAGAACCAAGCAGTTATGCCATTGCGGGGCAAAATACTAAATACATGGGAAGTTGATTCGCAGGATATTCTGGCTTCACAAGAAGTTCATGATATCTCTGTAGCACTTGGGATTGATCCGGCGACTAACGAAATTGAGCCATTGCGTTATCATAAAATTTGTATCCTTGCTGATGCTGATTCTGATGGTCTGCATATTGCCACTCTCCTATGTGCGCTATTTGTTCGTCATTTTCGTCCACTTGTGATTGCTGGGCATGTTTATGTTGCGATGCCACCGCTCTTTCGCATCGATGCGGGTAAAGAAGTGTTTTACGCTCTTGATGAGTCCGAAAAACAAGCAATTTTGAATCGGTTAGAGGCTGAGAAAATACGCGCAAAAGTTAACGTCCAGCGGTTCAAAGGTTTGGGAGAGATGAATCCAATTCAACTCCGTGAGACAACCATGGATCCAAATACGAGACGGTTGGTTCAATTAACCCTTCAACCAGGGGATGAGACTAATAGCACTATGGATATGTTGCTAGCTAAGAAACGAGCCTCGGACAGACGTATTTGGTTAGAAGGCAAGGGAGACTTAGCCGACACCACGAGCTTATAGAGAGATCATCAAAGGATGTTCCTATGACTGAGATTGTCACTTATAACGAACAAGGAGAGGAAACTCGACCCCTGAGTCAATATGCAGAACAGGCTTACCTAGATTATTCTATGTATGTAATCTTAGATAGAGCGCTGCCGCATATTGGCGATGGTTTAAAACCTGTTCAACGCCGAATCATTTATGCTATGAGTGAGCTTGGGTTGAATGCGGCAGCTAAATTCAAAAAGTCAGCTAGAACCGTAGGAGACGTTATTGGTAAGTTCCATCCGCACGGGGATAGTGCGGCTTACGAGGCCATGGTTTTAATGGCGCAACCTTTTTCTCATCGTTACCCTTTGGTAAATGGTCAGGGGAATTGGGGTTCCTCAGACGATCCTAAATCCTTCGCAGCAATGCGGTATACCGAGTCCAAGTTGTCAAAATATTCCGAGATTCTTCTGTCCGAATTAGCTCAGGGAACAGTGGATTGGCGACCGAATTTTGATGCTACGATGCAAGAGCCCGAAATTCTTCCAGCACGAGTACCTAACATCCTTTTGAACGGTACGACAGGCATAGCCGTTGGTATGGCAACTGATATCCCACCTCATAATTTGGATGAAGTTGTCAGAGCATGTTTGCATTTGATTGAGCACCCGAGGGCAACCACATCAGAACTTATGGAATTTTTAAAAGCACCTGATTACCCCACAGATGCGGAAATAATAACTTCGAAAAGCGATCTGCTGAGTGCTTATGAAACTGGAAGAGGCTCGCTGAAAATGCGAGCGGTTTGGCGGCAAGAAGGTATGGATATTGTTGTGACTGCGCTCCCATTTCAGACTTCGGGCTCAAAGGTGCTAGAGCAAATTGCAGCCCAAATGCGCAATAAAAAACTACCAATGATTGATGACCTGAGAGATGAATCTGACCATGAAAATCCGACGCGTCTAGTGATTTCTCCGCGCTCCAATCGCGTTGATGTTAATTCAGTTATGGATCACCTGTTTGCGACAACTGACCTTGAGCGCAGTTATAGAATAAATTTGAATATTATAGGTATGGACGGACGACCCAGAATCATGGGGATGCGTCCAATCCTTTATCAATGGAATCAGTTTCGCATTGCAACAACTCGTCGCCGAATCGCCCATCGTTTAGAGCGCGTGGAAAAAAGGTTGCACTTGCTTGATGGGTTATTAGAAGTTTTTTTAAACCTAGATAAGGCAATACATATCATCCGCACAGAAGATAATCCAAAGATTTCGTTAATAGAGGCTTTTAGTTTATCTGAAGTTCAGGCAGATTATATTTTAGAGACACGTCTACGCCAACTGGCTCGGCTTGAGGAAGTGAAAATTCGCTCTGAAAAGGATCAACTCGGAACTGAAAAAGTTGATCTGGAGTTGCTTTTGAGTTCCGATAACCGACTTAAAACACTGGTGAAACGTGAGTTGGAGAAAGCTGCTGATAATTATGGAGATTCTCGCAGATCGCCTCTAGTTGAGCGAGTTGAGGCGCAAGCTTTCAATGAAAAAGACTTGCTTACCAATGAAGCAATAACAGTTATTCTCTCAGCTAGCGGATGGATCCGTGCAGCCAAGGGACATGAAGTTGATCCAACCACTTTAAGTTATAAATCTGGTGATTCATTTTTATCAATGGCAAGAGGCCGCAGTAACCAGAATGTCTTTCTCCAGGACAGTGGTGGGCGATTTTATTCTCTGGCGAGTCATACCCTTCCGTCTGCCAGAGGGCAAGGGGAGCCTGCTACTGGAAGGCTAAGTCCTCCCTCAGGTTCTTCCTTCCAACATGTTTTAATGGGAGCCGATAGCCAGAAGATATTTTTGGGGAGTGACGCGGGTTACGGATTTGTGACGCAGATTGGCAATCTTTTGACGAAAAATCGAGCTGGGAAGTCAGTTGTTTCCATCCCTCGCGGAGGAAGGGTTATGAGTCCCAAAGTAATTTTTGGTGATAATTGTTACATCGCGGCAGTAAGCAACGAGGGACGCTTGCTAATATTTCGTCTAGCTGAACTGCCGGAATTGGCGAGAGGGAAAGGCAATAAAATTATAAATATTCCAGCTTCACGTCTCGTTGATAGGCAAGAGTATGTTTCAGACTATGCAATCCTCGAGAGTGAAGGCTCGCTAATCGTTTATTCTGGTAAGCGACATCATTTAATTAAAAATAAAGACTTAAAACACTATTTTGGTGAGCGTGGTAGAAGGGGCAGAAAATTACCGAGAGGCTTCCAACGAGTGGATAGGTTAGACTGCAGTGCCAAAGAGGAATAACTTTTGGTAATTAGCTTTTTTTGAGTAGCTTAAAACCCTTTAATATGTGAACTGCCTCTTTTAGTTGATTGTCATGTTCCACTTCGGTGGCCCCGGGCTGTTCGCCAGAAGGCTCTTGATCCTGACTTTTCAAATGGCCATCGAGGTCTCGCTCTCGCGGGCGTGGCTTGGGGTCTAGGAGTTTTGTTGCCGCTCTAGGAATTGTAATATCAGGAGTTATGCCTTCTGCCTGTATAGACCTGCCAAGCGGAGTAAAATACCTAGCTGTGGTCAGTTTTATTGCTCTTCCATCGCCAAAAGGGATAACCGTTTGTACAGAACCTTTTCCAAAACTTTGAGTTCCTAGAATCGCTGCCCTGCTGTGATCCTGCAATGCACCCGCAACAATTTCGGATGCTGAGGCACTACCACCATTTATTAAAATGACGATTGGAATATCCTCCAGAAGTTGGCCCGGTCTGGCCGAGAATGTATGGTTAGCACTGGGGGCCCGTCCTTCAGTGTAGACAATGATTCCCTCATCCAAGAGGGCATTCGCAATTTCCACCGCTGGAGGAATGAGACCTCCTGGATTATTTCTCAAATCTATGATCAGACCTTTCAAACCGTCATTTAAACTTTCGGACTTATTTAATTTTTTAAGCGCGGCAATAAAATCTTTGTCGGAATTCTCTTGGAATTGGGAAATTCGAACGTAGCCTATNTCAGAAAGTAAAATTCGACTNCGGACCGAGCTGGANTAGATGATGTCTCGAGTTATAGTGAAAAAAATAGGTTTNTCTTCACCCTCCCGCAGGATACTCAAATCAATCGNACTGCCTTTTGGGCCCCGAAGCTTATCAATNGCTTCNGGAAGAGCGAATGAACGCACTGGTTCGCCATTTATTTCATGTATAANATCCCCCGTTCGGATTCCAGCTTTTTGNGCTGGACTATCATCAATGGGGGCAATAACTTCTAACAAGCCACGTTTTGCACTTATNTCGATGCCCAGACCACCATATTGACCGGTTGCACTTTCTTGGAGTTTNGTGTGCTCCTCCACATCTANGTAGGCCGAATGCGGGTCGAGCTCCATTAGCAGACCCACGACAGCGCTNTCTAGAAGTTGTAGGTCAGTTACCTCATCAACGTAACCNCTGCGGACNTGCTCAAAAACTTGAGTAAATATGCGAAGCTCTTTCAGTGGAAGTCGACCTTCCTCATTTTTCTTAATGGTTTNTTCGTGGTCGGATTTGGTGGCATTCGCAGAAATNATTGCAGACATGAATACCGANAGAAAAACAAAGTACTTGATACTCATTCGTTTCATTTTTGCCTCGTNAAAAAGACTTNATCCCAGATGNTATCTCATACTATGTCATCCANTAATGTTTTGCTAATTCTGTGTCCGAGCCGTCAGAGATTCGAAGTTGAAAACGGTTTTNTTCAGTCGTTTTGAGGCTGGTAATGGTCATCTTTTTACGAGCCATGTTTTAGGATTAACCGGGGCACCGCTTTTTCTTATTTCGAAGTANAGGGCAGGTTTGTCAATNCCTCCGCTATTACCCGAGTGAGCGAGGGTATCATTTATCTCGACCCAGTCGCCCGTGTTTTTGAGCAGTTCCTGGTTGTGTGCGTACAANGTCAAGAAGCTNTCGCCATGGTCAAGGATTATTAATANCCCAAAGCCACGCAAATAGTTGGANAAAACGACTCGACCCTGATGCACTGCATTNACTGGAGTGCCGGCTTCGGTGTTGATAAGCCAGCCCTCCCAGCGAAGAGAACCGCTTCGGATATTGCCAAACCGTTTNGTAACTCGACCTTTTACAGGCCATGATAGCGACCCCTTACGTGATGAAATNGGCAGATAGTCTTCTGGGAGAGTCAATTCTTTAGATATCTGTNCGACTGAATTTAATATNGCTTGAAGACGGGCGTGTTGCTTTTCCCACTGCCTCAGTTTTTTTTGGTCGCCTTGTAAGGATAGCATTANTTNGTNTANGGTTTTCTCGCGTTGATTTTTTCCTAAAGTCAGTTTGTCATAATTTTTAGCTAAGGACCNCCGGGATTTGGATAGTTCAACTCGTTNTTGATCGATAGCCATGATNGTCTCTTCGAGTGCTATTAAATCTTGCTCGAANNTATTTAATTTATTGGTGCGNGATTGAGAAAAGTAGTTATAGTANCTTAGCACCCTAGANAATTTACTGGGGTCTCTTTGATTAAGAATGAGTTTAACGGGATCCTGGGGTCCTATCTTGTGAGCCGCTCGAAGATGCTGCGCTAATATTTCTTTTTGTGNAACAATGCCTTTTTGTAAAATATTCTGGCGGCTCTCCATTGTAGATTTTTCAGNTTCTAGAGCACTAACTTTTTTATTTAGTTGACGCAATGNCTTGNTTAATTGTGAGACTTCTAACTCTACGGACATTAGTTCATTTTCTAATAAGTTTTTTTCTNTACTGCTTTCTTGGAGTGTCCTTTGNAGGTTTGAAATTGAGTCCTGAAGTTCAGAGAGCTTTTTGACATTGTTGTCCTCTGCGAAGACTTTGCAGCTCAAAACCAGAAGACTNAAACTATAANAAAATATGATTATTAAGTGCTTCATCATTCAATGAGAGATTGACCGGTCATCTCTTTTGGTTTTTGNAGGCCNAGNAACTCAAGCATTGTTGGTGCCACATCAGCCAANGTGCCCCCCTTGCGCAAGNTTAATTTGCGGGTTCCNANNTAAACGAATGGAACTGGAAAGGTAGTNTGCTGGGTATGGGGNTGGTGATTTANNTGNTCAAACATCTGTTCAACNTTCCCATGATCGGCTGTAACNAGAGCTTCTCCACCAACANCAGAAATTGCCTNCAATACCTGATTCAGGGCATCATCAACTGCCTCNACTGCTTGGATGGNCGCCTCGAANTTACCGGTATGGCCGACCATATCGCAATTTGCATAGTTACANATTATTACATCAAAGTGTTCTGATTTTATTGCCTCGANAAGTTTTTCAGTCACTTTCGGGGCGCTCATNTCTGGTTGAAGATCGTANGTGTCGACATTTGGAGAGGGNAGCAATATTCGTTGCTCTCCGGTTAGAAGAGCTTCTTCTCCGCCATTGAAGAAAAAAGTTACGTGGGCATATTTTTCTGTCTCAGCAATNCTTAACTGATTTTTGCCTAAATCCGCNAGATATTTGCCAATTGAGTTATCGATGGTCTGTGGCGGAAATGCACAATGCTGATNCAGTGATTTTTCATATTGCGTTGTCATTACGAAGCTAGCAAGGTCTCGATGTACGGTTCTATTGAAGGCTTTGAATGGTTTTTTATCAACTAGCGCATGCGATAACTGCCGAGCTCGGTCTGGACGAAAGTTCATGAAGATCACTGAGTCTCCATCCTCGATTTTAGCNTCAGATCGATCCTTTCCAAGGATTTTAGTNGCACTTACAAATTCNTCNGTTTCGTTGCGGCTGTANGCAGCGNCAAGNGCATCGAGGGCATTANCAGCCTCATAGGGTGCAACCGCTTCAGTAATCAACTTGTANGCATGGCGNATNCGATCCCAATTCTGATCTCTATCCATTGCATAGAANCGTCCCACCANAGAAGCGATTCTTCCCTTNCCTAAAGAGTCGAATAAATTTTGCGTCTTTTGCAATGATAGTTTGGCTTCGCCGGGCGGACAATCCCGACCGTCCAANAAAGCATGCAGGAAGACCTTTTTGGCCCCTCGCTCAACCGCTAATCTAATGGCTGCNTTTATNTGGTCTTCATGAGAGTGAACTCCGCCTTGAGAAAGCAAACCGAGTATGTGGATATTTTTATCTGTNNCTATTGCNGTATCAATTGCCCGACAGTAGACCTCNTTGCGGCTAAAGCTNCCATCNGCTATTGNTTTATTGATNCGGGTTAGGTTTTGGAATATGAGTCTGCCCGCCCCGAGTGTAAGATGTCCNACTTCGGAGTTGCCCATTTGCCCTTCAGGCAACCCGACGGAGCTTCCAGACGTNAGAATGGTTGTTTTTGGATGCTCAGCCCAGATAGAATCCCATTTTGGAGTGGCGGCACTTTTTATAGCGTTATAATAGTTGTTTTGGTTGCAGCCGAANCCATCCAGAATCAATAAAACTAGCGGTTTTTTCTTCATAAGACCNAATACTCAGTGAGTAGTAAGGTAAGTTTAAGGCCATAAACGTTCTAGCGCCATTTTCGCATTGGCACCTAGCGCCATATTCCATCCGCTTAGCTCCGCCNAGCGCCCGGTCCAAATGGTTTTGATAAAAGTATTAATTTGGGTAGCAATGTCATCGANCCCAGGAGAGCGGCTATCATGGCCAACCCNGTGAGCAAACCAAAATATATAGAAGGGATGAAATTNGATAAAGCCAATATNGAAAAACCGACAATTATGGTGATTGCAGTGTAAAAGAGCGCTCTTCCAATGCTTGCATGGGACCTATACATTGACGCAACGTAGTCTTGATCAGTGCCGAATTCCTTTTTGAAGCGGGTNAGNTAGTGAATTGCGTGGTCAACTCCAATACCAACTGTGATGGCAGCTATGGTNATTGTCATCATGTCCAAAGGAATCCGCGCAATACCCATCCCACCCAATACGATCCCAGCAGCTAAAAAATTCGGAATTACAGCAATAAGAGAAATNTTGATAGACCCAAATAACACTATGAACATANACATGATGCCCATGAAAACTGCGCCAAGAGTAAGAATCTGTGATTGATACAGGCTCTGNAGCATATTGTTATACAAAACCAAGAGACCACTGAACCGAATATTTTCGTCATNTATTNTTAGCTCGTTGACTGCATAAAGCCTGATTTTCTCAATGAGTTCAGCNCTCCGCAAATCTCCGCTTGTTTCCATGGTCCGCAGTTGAATNCGCGTCTCATCGAGTTCCTCTATAAGGTATGGNCCAACCAGTTGCTTGAAAATCTCTGGGCTCAAACTTTTTCTCAAAAACGCCAANTCGAAATCGTTTAGTTTGTGGCCACTCAAATCATTTGCGACTTGGTANAGTTGNGCAAGTGAGTTGACTTTGCCNANCTCGGGCTGATCTTCAAGGAAAGCATGGAACCTGCCCAAATCATCAAGACCAGCCGACGAAAACCAATAACTGCTTGCCGCCTCTTCGTTCCCATTATCAGTCATATCGAATGCATTATCTTCGTACTCTTCGTACTCTTCGTACTCTTCGTACTCTTCGTACTCGTCTGATTCGGGATCGTAATCAGATGATGCATCNTCCTCGAAAANATCTAAACTATCAGGGGTGTCATTTGATCCTGAGAGTATNCCCTGACTTGGGGCTTGTATTACTATGTCTAGAGGAGTTGTGCCTCCTAATGAAGTNTCGATGGTTTCCATGCCNCGATATATCTCAGTATCACTATGGAAATAATCTATAAAACGATTCTCTACCTCCAGCTGCGAGATTCCGAATGTTGCTAGTCCCGCTAAAATCAATGATGCGCCCAATACGACATTCCCATATCGCTCGGTAAAGGCCGNGAAAACGCGGGTGATGGAAACNGAGTCNTCGTGATGNTTGTCGGGTTTTCTTCCGATTAGCATCATTCCGGCAGGAATAACGATGAATGAGATAGCTAATGCTACGAATATCCCCAGAGTCATCATCCAACCAAANTCTATNACTGGTCGAATGTTGCTTACGACCAGTGATGCAAAGGCAACGGCAGTCGTTAGTACCGTATACAAGCAGGGTCTGGTCATTGAAGNAACGGTCTCTGTTACCAGCTGAATTTGTTCAGCTTTTGGTTTTTGGCTCGATAGTTCTCGATAGCGCACTATAAGATGAATTGTCAGCGCTAATGTGACTATCATGAGAAGAGACACGAAATTTGATGAGATTACCGTGAGACGCCAGTCAATCCAGCTAAAAAAGCCAAGCATAATTACGATGCAGGCGGCGCAGTTAATCAGGGGAAGGACTACCCAATGAATCCGCCTAAAAATNAGAACGAGTGTGAAAATGATAAATATCAAGATACCGTTGCCAAAAACAATCAGATCGCTCTTTAGGAAATCGACCATGTCTACGGTAATCATATCGGGACCCCCAAGAAAAATTGTCGCCTTGTCTTTATAGGCAGANGTAACTGCTCTGATCTCNGCAATAAGACGTTGGTTTTTCAAGGTTTGATCTGTTCTNTGATCAAGAAACTCTTTACTGATTCTATCGAGTTCTTCGNTTTCTTCATCAGTNAGTNGGCGNTCCGNGCGNCGCTGACGGAGAGTATCNCGAGTCTTTACCAAAGACAGATATAGCTGATCAAGCTCAAGGTTAAGCATGATTCCCGTGGTTTGGCCATCCGAGCTCAATATGGTGTTTTTGTATATTGGGCTCTCCAAAAATTCCTTTTTAGCGAGG
This sequence comes from Porticoccaceae bacterium, assembly GCA_002591625.1. Taxonomy (GTDB): domain Bacteria; phylum Pseudomonadota; class Gammaproteobacteria; order Pseudomonadales; family Porticoccaceae; genus TMED48. The sequence goes on along the minus strand of PCDB01000003.1, from coordinate 54,305 downwards.
CTTCGATCGACCCCTGGGGTCAACAATGTCCTTAATTCATCGCTAAAATCAGCTACTGAAATCTTTGGACTGTAAAGAAGAGGCACATCAAGAATGGATAAACTTCCCGTAACACCCGGCACTGCGACCAAGTCATCTATTAAGGATTGAAGATGAACTAAAACTTTGTCGTCGAATAGACTATCGTCTTTTGGATTATAGGTAACCACCAAGTAGTTGGAGGCTCCATAACGGCTGACCAACTCTCTATAATAACCAAGGTCTTCGTCTAGCTCTAAAGTAAGCGCATCGGCTGAAGCGTCAATTTTAAAATTTTGCAATCCGATTGCCATCATTACTGCAATCGCAAACACAAATGTTAATGCCATCCGCGGGTGTTGGAGAATGCATTTTTCATAAGCTTTAAATGGGCTTGATGACATCAAAAAAACTCCTCGTTTGAGACTGTTTTGCCAAGTGTTTAAAAAGGCCTATGTCAGATAACGTTTTGCCTCAAATTATAGAATGTTTTCATCCGCAAGTAAGTCTAGTAGCTAAAAGATTGAAAGATTGTAAGAGTTTCTTCGGCACTAATCTGTTTTTGAGCTTTGCATATTGTGGTAATCCATCGATATAAGGTGGATATGACTCCCCCTGAATAAGAGGTAATAAATAGTCCAGAGCTTTTTGTGTAATGCCAAAGCCATCTCGGCTTATAAAATCGGCGGGGACAAATTTTTCTTTATTTGCTATATCGATTAAAGGGGCTGACCCCAAGGTCCATTCATAATCTGGGTTCATTTCTCGTTCAATGGTGACCATAATTGCGCTATCTCCATTTAAACTCTTTTCCACGGCTTGCTGCCCCGCTGCATATGCTTGACTAACATCTGTGGCGGAAGCAATATGGCGCGCAGAACGCTGCAGGTAATCTGATTTAGCCCAGTGGTGTTTATATCCTAGCTCTTTCTTTACGAGCTCTGCCAGTGCGGGCGCTACTCCACCAAGTTGCTTATGGCCGAAGGCATCTTTGTCCGTCGATCCAGCTATTGGGGAGCCATCCTGATAGGTGACACCTTCCGAAGCCACTATGACACAGAATCCTTCTTTACTCACGGTTTGTTCAACTTTTGTTAAAAATTTTGCTTTGTCAAAAGCAATTTCTGGGAAAAGTATCATATGTGGAGGGTCAGATGCTTTTGTTGCCGCTAGCCCTGCACTGGCAGCTATCCACCCGGCATTTCTACCCATGACTTCCAGAATAAAGACTTTAGTCGAGGTCTCGCGCATAGAAGCGATGTCTAGGCTGGCTTCTCTTGTTGATATTGCAACGTATTTTGCAACGGAACCGAAACCCGGGCTGCAATCAGTTACGGGTAAGTCGTTATCAATCGTTTTTGGGATATGGATTGCGCTTATCGGATAACCCATTTGTTCTGATACTTGCGCAATCTTTAAACATGTATCTGCAGAGTCGCCCCCACCATTGTAAAAAAAATATCCTATATTATGAGCCTCAAATACATCGATTATTCTTTTGTACTCACTAGTGCTGGAAGACGCCTCTTTCAACTTATACCGGCATGACCCAAAAGCTCCGCCTGGAGTAGTTTTGAGCTTCTCGATATCACTAGTAGTCTCTTGTTGGATATCAAATAATTCTTCCCTAAGCGCACCAAGTATTCCATTTCTTCCAGCGTAGATGCGGTTAATTCTATCGGGATGTTGACGTGCCGTTTGTATAACTCCACACGCCGAAGCATTTATTACAGAAGTGACTCCTCCTGACTGAGCATAAAATGCATTCATCGTAGGCTTTACCATATTTTTCTCGCTTAAAAAATTGACGCTTTACTGAGTTTGTCTGAATAATGAAGAAGGATATACTTAGCAGTCATTATACTCTATCGTAGTCCTTGTTCATAAGAACGGATGTCTTATTTTAGTCTGAAAACTTAAATTAAAAGTTTGTTTGGAATGATTGATTACTTCTCCAAAAACTAGGGAATTTTATGCATATTCACGTGTTGGGTATTTGCGGTACTTTCATGGCCAGTATTGCTCGGTTAGCTAAGCAACTTGGGCATGACGTAACTGGATCCGATTCCCAAGTCTATCCGCCGATGAACGGCCAACTGGAAGAACTTGGAATTGAACTTGTCGATGGATATCATCCGAAGCAACTTGAGCCCACTCCTGACTTAATTATCGTTGGAAATGCCCTTTCTCGAGGAAATCCTTGCATAGAGCATATGCTTGATAGTCGAATGCCTTATATTTCTGGTCCTCAATGGCTTGGTGATAATGTTCTCTTCAATCGTCATGTTCTTGCAATCGCAGGTACTCATGGCAAAACTACCACGACAGCGATGCTCGCCTTTATTCTTAACTCAGCGGGACTTCGCCCGGGATATTTGATCGGTGGAGTGCCAATTGCAAGCGATAGTTCAGCGGACCTTGGTGATAGCGAATTTTTTGTGGTGGAGGCTGATGAATATGACAGCGCCTTTTTTGATAAACGTTCAAAATTTCTGCATTATCATAGCAACACATTGGTAATTAATAATATAGAGTATGATCATGCCGATATATTTGGTGATTTAGAGTCAATTAAGAAGCAATTCCACCATTTGATTCGAACACTGCCTGAGTCCGGGACCGTAATTTTTCCGGCAGGTGATGAGGCGATTGAATCGGTCTTAGAGGCAGGTTGTTGGAGCAATCAAAGTTGCTACGGCCACTTGGTCGGAGATTGGCGGTATCATGTGGCGGATCAAAGCGCGAAATTTGAAATTTTGAAAGACACGCCCGGCGGACTTCAGCAGGGTAAGGTTGATTGGCTTTTGAGTGGTCGTCACAATGTATATAATGGAGTAGCGGCCGTAATGGCTGCATATCAAGCTGGCGTTTCTGTCAAAAACAGTTGTGAGATACTAAGTCGCTTCCAAGGCGTTAAAAGGCGGATGGAAACACTTTACAATGAGAATGATTTTGTACTCTATGACGATTTTGCGCATCATCCAACAGCTATAGAGACAACACTAACAGGCCTTAGGCAAAAGGTCGGTAAATCGCGTATCGTTGCGGTAATTGAACCGAGATCAGCGAGCATGCGCTTGGGAGTGCACAACGAGAGACTGGGATCATCAGTTGCGTCTGCCGATCACGTGTTGTGGTTCTGTGACAACAACGTTGGTCAGGGCATTCATCGAGCAATGGATGGGTCGGCCGTCAGTTATGAGGTGATAGACCAGAGTGAAACGCTACTCAAACGATGCCTCGAGTTTGAAAACTCTGACACTCACATGGTCATTATGAGTAATGGCGGGTTTCAGGGGCTGCAAGCGACATTGGTCGAGTGTTTAAAATCCTAACCACGTAAGATAAATGTGACAGGCCCGTCATTGCAAAGCGTTACGCGCATGTCGGCGCCAAAAATTCCGGTTTCAACTGCAGGGTGAAGCGCCCTAGCTGTCTGGACGAATGTTTTATAGATTTCTTTGGCGTCCATTGGCGATGCCGCAGATTTGAAACTTGCTCTTAACCCTTTGTTAGTGTCTGCGGCCAATGTGAACTGAGAAACTATCAGCAACCCTCCTTGGATGTCTGCTAATGAGAGGTTCATTTTTCCCGCATGATCTGAGAATGCTCGATAGCGCAGGACTTTTCGCGCAAGCCTATCAATGTTCGATTTGTTGTCGTCCTTTTCAATGCCCAAGAACAGAGTGAGCCCTGAATCAATTCTTCCAATCACTTGCTCTTCTACTTCCACTAGAGCCGATCGTACTCTCTGAATAAGTCCAATCATATGTGCCTACACTTTTTCTGCCTTGATTGCCGCGCACAGCGTTTCAGTCGAATAGCGCAGCGAATATAATGCAGTATCTGAATTCTTAGATGCAAGTTGAGGGTGTGTTTTGGAGCGAAAAAGTTGTCCATGGCATCGGAATGATCCCGTCTATCAACGTTATCATGATGAGGAATGGGGAGTTCCATGCAGAGATGAAACGAAGTTATTTGAGTTTCTTGTTCTTGAAGGCGCTCAAGCTGGATTGTCTTGGATCACAGTTCTGAGGAAAAGAGAAAACTATCGACGTGTTTTCGCGGATTTCAATGTGGAGGTTGTCAGTCGTTTCACCGAGGATGACTTTGCTCGCTTGATGAACGAAGACGGAATAGTTCGCAACAGGGCCAAAATAATGAGCGCTCAGATTAATGCTTATTGCTTCATGCAGGTTCAATCAGAGTTTGGTAGTTTTAGTGACTACCTGTGGAACTTTTTTAAGGACGAGCCACTCGTCAATTGTTGGCAAGATATCGGACAAGTTCCTTCAAAAACCAAAATGTCTCAGTTGATCAGTCAAGATATGATGGCGCGAGGGTTTAAGTTTTTTGGCCCGACAATATGTTACTCATATCTTCAGGCAATGGGCTTGATAAATGATCATTTGGAGTATTGTTTTAGGTGGTCAGAATGTCAGACTTCTTACTGATTTTTTATGGCTTTTTGTGCGCGTTTGCGTGCACTTTCGGATAACAGTTTTTTTCGTATCCNTATCGAAGATGGAGTCACTTCAACCAATTCGTCTTCGGNAATGAATTCAAGTGCTTGTTCTANTGTATGCTCAATGTGAGGTGANAATNCAAGGTTTTCATCGGTGCCAGAAGCTCTGATGTTAGTAAGTTGCTTTGCTTTAGTTGGATTTACAGGCAGATCATTGCTTCTGGAGTGAATTCCGACAANCTGTCCNTCATAAATTTCAANGCCATGGCCGACGAATAATTCACCGCGATCTTGCAAAGCAAACAGCGCATACGCNAGCGTTTTGCCTGATGTCATTGAAACTAGCNCCCCATTTCGCCTGNTACCAAGATCTCCCGATTTTGCTAAGCCATAGTGGTCAAATGCACTAGAGAGAACACCTGTTCCTCGNGTCATTGATAAGAATTGGGAGCGGAATCCAATAAGACCCTTTGACGGAGCAACGAATTCGAGTTTAACGCGATCATTTTGGTCTGGTTCAATATTNACAATNTCTGCCTTTCGCAACCCCATTTCTCTCATTATTGANCCTTGATGCTCATTNTCGATGTCAATGGACACTAGCTCAAAAGGCTCATGAATTTCGCCGTTTACATTGCGTTGAATAACTTCCGGCTTTGAGATGCCGAGCTCGAAACCTTCTCNGCGCATGTTCTCGATCAACACAGAAAGGTGCAGTTCGCCGCGNCCAGAAACGATGAATTTTTCGGTTGTATNTCCCTCNTCGACNNGCAACGCTACATTGTGAATCAATTCTCGCTCCAACCGCTCTTTTATATTTCTTGAGGTCACAAACTTACCTTCAAGAGCAGCGAATGGGGAGTCATTGACTTGNAATGTCATTCGCACAGTTGGCTCATCCACNCGAAGTGGTGGCAGCATTTCAATGTTTTCGGGATCACAAAGTGTGTCTGATATGTTGAGGTTTTCNATTCCAGTAATGCAGATAATCTNTCCAGCTGATCCAATTGGCGATTCGATGCGCTCTAGNCCTTTNTAGCTCATGATTGATAAGACTCTGGCTTTACGTGTCTGGCCATGCCTGTCCACAACCACCACCCGCGAGTTTGGTTGCAATANGCCGCGCGAAATACGCCCGATCCCGATCACCCCGACATAACTATTGAAGTCGAGAGCGCTAATCTGCATTTGAAAGTGTCCGGAAANGTCAACAGAGGGAGCAGGCACCTCTTGTATGATAAGGTCTAGGAGCGGAGTCATGTCATTGCCGAGGTTATCAATATCCAGTCCGGCTATACCATTTANTGCTGAAGCGTAGATAACTGGGAAACTCAACTGATCATCAGTTCCGCCTAATCGGTCGAACAGGTCGAAAACNTGGTCCAAAACCCAGTCTGGTCGGGCACCTGGCCGATCGATTTTGTTGATTACCAAGATTGGATTAAGACCNGTTTCAAAAGCTTTTTGAGTGACAAACCTAGTTTGAGGCATTGGACCNTCGACCGCATCAACNAGCAGNAATACGCAGTCAACCATTGACAAAACACGTTCTACCTCGCCACCAAAGTCGGCATGCCCTGGCGTATCAACAATATTTAAGTGATAGTTNCGCCATCTNATNGCAGTGTTTTTAGCNAGGATTGTAATGCCTCGNTCTCTTTCCTGGTCATCAGAATCCATGATGCGCTCAGTGTTGACATTTTTTCTANCTAATGTANCCGTCTGCAATAACAACTTATCTATGAGAGTGGTTTTCCCATGATCAACATGAGCGATAATGGCTATGTTCCTTATGGATTTAATGGCTGTGGTTTGGTGAGGCCGGNTTTGCATAGTGCGNTCTTGGAATAGAAGAATGGTTTAATGTAAATTCGTGGCGCATTATAAGGGAACGTTTGCGGACTTTTGGAACTATATTATGTAAAGGCANAAANTTTTAGTAGTTTGAAANGGNAAAACGCACCATAANAGGGCGTTTTGNNGTNNGNATGCACTATNNTNGGGCGTTTTGAGGCTGTTATNTTTATATTTTTTTCTNCCTTTTTAAAAAATTAACTCTGAAAGCGCTNCAGTGCTTGAANGTATTATGTAATTCCANTCNAAAGCCATTTGGCATGGCAATTGCACCGNNAGGGTGCCTNCNATCTGGTTGCANTAGGCTACATCGCGGTTAAAAGAAATTGGNATTTGCCAGACCACCNTTCTNCTTTCCNGCGGCTGATACAGATAACATGAAGTTAAAATTTTGGAGACTCATCAANAATGAAAGCAAAATTAGAATATATTTGGTTAGATGGCTATGCGCCAACACAAAGCCTNAGGAGTAAAACNCGAATAGAAAACGATTTCGGTGGTACATTGGAAGAATGNCCTATGTGGTCGTTNGACGGAAGTTCCACTGAACAGGCTGATGGAAGTNCNTCAGACTGCTTACTTAAACCTGTGGCTATTTTTCCAGATCCGGATCGAGCCAGCGCCTACTTAGTTATGACCGAGGTTCTTAATGCGGATGGTACTCCTCACGTAACTAATGGTCGTGCAACAATTGATGACGATGACGACGATTTTTGGTTTGGTTTTGAGCAGGAGTACTTCCTNATAGACATCGACACNAACTTGCCCCCNGGNTTCCCGGCGGGAGGGTTNCCCGGACCTCAAGGACCATATTATTGCTCAGTAGGAGCCTCTAATACTTTCGGNAGAGACTGCATTGACGACCATCTNGATCTCTGCTTNGAGGCNGGNGTAACTGTTGAGGGAATAAATGCTGAAGTNGCGGCTGGGCAGTGGGAATTCCAGGTGTTTGCAAAAGGAGCTAAGCGNGCAGGGGATGAAACTTGGGTGGCACGNTATCTGNTGGAAAGAACCGGAGAAAAGTATGGNTTTGCAGTGGATTATCATCCCAAACCCTTTGGNAAGCTGGATTGGAATGGTTCTGGAATGCATGCCAACTTTTCAAATGGACCCATGCGCGAGTCTGGTGAGGAGTCACTCTTTAGCAAGATTTGTGATGAATTTGGTAGGAACATTGAGCGACACATCAGCGTGTATGGGGCAGACAATGATCAACGTCTGACTGGTGATCATGAAACNCAATCAATAAANGAGTTTAGTTANGGTGTTTCAGACCGCGGNGCTTCAATTCGGATCCCGGTTGGAACTGTAGAGGACGGTTGGAAAGGNAGGCTGGAGGATAGAAGGCCCGCATCTAACGCNGATCCCTACAAGGTTGCGGCTGCAATCATTAAAACTACTAAAGAAGCACTTCAGTANCGAGNTACTNCTACATNACCAGTNCTGAAAAATTATAAAAGGCCCGTGTTGTTTTTAACGTCGCGGGTTTTTTTATCAGCCCTTAATTTANAAGTGCCATGCTTAAATTTTAAATAGANAAGCCTNNNCGGNNTGCACCATGTTGGTGCGNTTAAGAGAGAGTTCCTGNTATAATGTAGNAAAGAATAGTTAGTTATATCGGGCTTTACCGANAAANAANTCGAAAAATTGCTTTTTTGNTTAGGTTGGCTTGGTTATTGCTTTGNNTCATTACANTCAATCTCTGCACCTGCAAAACAAGNGTAGTCATCATGGAGTTGCGAGNAGAAGGNCAACCTTTACTAGATAGTCTTAACACNGCAGTNATATTAGTTAACGACGTTTTGCATATCTGTTACGCAAANATAGCTGCAGAGGCTTTANTTAAANTGAGCTTTTTAAAACTGANGGAGACCGATGTTTGTANACTTTTCAGTGAAGTGGAATTGGCAAAAAGCGCAATGGTAAATGCACTGCGCATAAATCAGCCATANACNAAACGCCANGAAACGCTTCAATTGCATGACGGCGAATCGAGTCTANTTGATTATTCCGTTTCTCCAATNCAATTTGGNAATGCCAACTTTTTAATAATTGAAATGCAACGAATCGACCGATTTCTTCGTATTAATCGCGAGGAAGCNCTTTCATCTGCGCAAGATAGTTCTAGAAATCTCATCAAGGGATTNGCGCACGAAATTAAGAATCCGCTTGGAGGCATTCGTGGCGCTGCACAACTCCTTCGACAGGANCTTATTGACAGTCTAGCGGGTTCAGAGANGCAAGAGTTTTGTAATATCATAGTTACGGAAGTTGATCGTCTNCGCAATCTAGTTGATAGACTTCTCGGNCCTAACCAGTTGCCAGCCCNAGCAAGCCTGAANATCCATGAANTTTTNGATCATGTTGCGACTCTTCTTGANGCAGAAACGAAGGGNCAGATTGTTCTNAACAAAGATTATGATCCCAGCATACCTGACCTGCAAGGTGACCGAGAGCAACTTATNCAAGCTTTTTTAAACATTGNAAGAAATGCTATGCAAGCGCTGGATCGGAGTGANCGATTAGATTCGAAAATCACNATTAAAACACGTATCGAACAGAGCTTTACTATTGCAGGTTTACGCCGAAAAGTGGTCTGCAGGGTGGATGTTATAGATAACGGACCTGGCATTGANCATATNATNAAGGAACGCATTTTCTTNCCTATGGTAAGCGGTCATAGCGAAGGNGCGGGGTTGGGCCTTACCATCGCACAGACAGCTATTNTTCGTCACGAAGGTTCGATCGAGTGCGACTCGATACCCGGAAAGACCTGCTTTTCTATTTACTTGCCNATAAAGGTGTGACTATGGAAAATTCCTCAAAAATATGGATTGCTGAAGATGATCGCTCACTGCGCTGGGTCATGGAAAAGGCNTTGACACGTGCCGGTATCGGCGTTCGTTGTTTTGAACGGGGAGATCATCTTCTAGCGGCCCTCACTCAAGCACGACCCACGGTGATTATTTCCGATGTCCGAATGCCGGGTACTGATGGCTTGGCTCTTTTGAAGCGAGTAGAAGTTAACTTTCCAGAGATACCNATTATCATCACTACTGCGCATTCTGACCTCGATAGTGCAGTTTCTGCATATCAGGGTGGNGCCTTTGAATATCTTCCCAAGCCTTTCGACATAGAAGAGTTGATTGCCGTANCGAAAAGAGCAATNGCCATTTCCAAAGAGAAAAAGGGAAGTATTGTTGAGACTNTCGCCGCGTCTNAGGAAATTATNGGTGAGGCTCCTGCCATGCAGGAAGTCTTCCGAGCAATCGGGCGACTCGCAAATTCGAATATTACCGTTCTTATAAATGGAGAATCAGGAACTGGCAAAGAACTTGTTGCCAGAGCATTGCATAANCANAGCCCCNGGAAAGGCAATGAATTTGTAGCCTTGAATATGGCGGCNATTCCCAATGACTTAATAGANTCAGAATTATTTGGGCATGAAAAAGGCGCATTCACAGGCGCAGCGCAACANCGTCGAGGACGTTTTGAACAGTCAAANGGGGGNACCTTGTTNNTAGATGAAATTGGCGATATGCCGGCTGAAGCACAGACCCGACTTTTACGTGTGCTCTCTGACGGAGAATTTTATCGAGTGGGNGGTCACACATCTATCAGGGTCGATGTTCGAATTATNGCTGCAACTCATCAAAATCTAGAGCAACTGGTGGAACAAAANCGTTTTCGAGAGGATCTCTTTCATCGACTCAATGTAATTCGAATGCATCTGCCTCGCTTGTCCGAGAGAAAGGAGGACATACCCATGTTNATGCGCCATTTTTTTGTAAAGGCTGCTCAAGAACTTGATGTTGAANCAAAGATATTATCTGAAGAAGTAAGTCTGTTGTGNCAAGAATTGACGTGGCCGGGAAATNTCAGGCAGTTAGAGAACACCTGCAGATGGCTCACTGNAATGGCTGCGGGTCGCGAGGTGCTTNTGTCGGATTTGCCACCAGAACTGATTACACAGGAGGCGATGGGTTCAGCATCTGATGATATGTCTTGGCAGAAATTGTTGCGGCGCTGGGGGGAGTCCCAATTGAACGCGGGCGCNTCAAAAATCATGGTCACAGCTTTAGCAGATTTTGAGAAAGTGATGATGGATGCTGCCCTATCTCACACCGGTGGNAGAAAAAAAGATGCGGCGCTTTTACTTGGATGGGGTCGCAATACCCTCACACGAAAGCTGCAGGAACATGCNTCAGACGATTATTCCCCCTGCTAGCGTTAATCTAGCGGCAGTTAGTGAGCAACAGGGTTTTCTGACTGAATCGGCATAGCACNTTCANCCNCCTTGGCTTTNTTTACTGCTGCTATGAAAAGTGAATCAAAATTAACCGGCGGCAACATAATTGGGGGGAAGGACGCCTTTGTCACTGTGCTGTCAATTATCTCCCGAACATATGGAAATAGAATGTTCGGACAGGTTGTATTCAAAACTTGCGAGNGTTGTTGATCCGATAGACCAATAATTTTAAAAATACCACCNTGCTCAGCTTCAACCAGATANAGCACATCCTNTTCCTGTTTCACTGTGATAGTGATGCGNAGAGCAACCTCATAGAGATCATNACCTAACTTTGATGACGTGGTGCTGAGATCTTGCTGAATCNTTGGCTCCCATTGCCGCAGNAATAGTGCAGTTCCCTTGGGCGTTTCAAACGATAAGTCCTTTAAATATAGACGTTGTGGTGAAAAGCTTGGCTCTTCTGGGGTCTGATCTATTGCCGGGTTTTTGTCGTTTTCTTCCGTGTCAGCCATTGCTTCAATTCCTCCAAATTTTTGGGTATTACCCTTTTTCTGGGCTGTGAGTTAAAAACGTGGTCATTTTTTCCTTACAACCGGCATATTTTGTTCTTTCCATTCGATCATGCCTCCGTTTAAGCGGCGCACTTCGAATCCCTTTGACATTAGGAGCTTGCCCACTGAGGCCGCGTGTTGTCCGTACTGATCAGTTAGAACGACCAGTTTGGATTTTTCTTTTTCGAGCTCGACAAAGCGATTGCTCATTTTTGTGTGAGGTATGTTGATGGCTCCCTGAATATGCCCTTGAGAAAAGTCATTGGCTGCCCGGACATCCACAAGCAAGGCTTCACCTGAATTGATTAAGCTAACTAATTCATGTTGCCCAATTACCTTACCGCTTTTCTTGCGCTCGTTCAGGAGATAGGCATACATGAGCGCCATTAAGATGGTGACTAAAAACCATTGTTCACCTACAAATAGAAAGAATTTCACATCAATCGCCGATATCTGACAAGTATCTTATGTCTGCAAACCAAGACCAGCATGGAGTATACACATCATTAATTGGCCGGGAAATTGAAATTTCTTGACTCGATCACCAGTGGTCCCACACAGGCAAACAAGCACTGGGAAGTTTTTCTACCTGGCCGAGGGCCGCCCATGCTTTATTCAAAACATGGAAGTCAGATCCGCAAGACGATAAGAATTGATACTTGTTGGCCAATGAGGCTAATTCACTCGTTAGATGTTTGTCTTGGCGTCCAGATATCACTTCAATGGCTTTGCCGTTAAAATTCTTAAAGTCAGATAATAATAAGTTTAGTGTCGTCCATGTCAGCCCATATTTTACCGGATGCGCAAGAACTGCGGTTCCTCCAGCTTGTTCTATTCAATTTATAACGTTTTCCATCGTGGCCCATGAAGTCTTGACATCGCCTGCGTTGCCTTTGCCTAAATATTTTTTAAACGCCTGTTTGATGGTTTTTACTGCGCCTATTCTCACTAAATATCTAGCAAAATGAAGGCGGCCTATCTGTCCGCAGCCTGCTTCAATGCGAGCACCTTTTAAACTATCCTGAATACCTACACCTTTAAGTTTATTAGCAATTCTTGCTGCGCGGGTATTTCTCGCATCGGTTTGGAGTTGGACTGCGGTCAAAATCGATTCGTGGGCAACGTCTATATTAAGTCCAACAATATGTATATCAAATTTTCTCCAGGAAGTGCTCAGCTCAATACCCGCAACTAAGTTGATCGGAAGTGAATCTAAACCATGATGGTAGGCATTCAGGGTGTCATGGTCCGTTATAGATAGGAGATCCACCTCTCTTTCGATTGCTAGTTTAACTAACTCGGCGGGTTTCAGAGAACCATCTGAGGCGGTGGAGTGGCAATGTAGGTCTGCATTCATGAGGTTACATCAGTTCCTTACTGAAAATGTATAGTGGGTATTCCTAACATTTCAGGCTTGATTTGGGCAAGGCCAACAAAAAGTTTTGTCCCATGACATAATTTTAGTTCTTTCGGTCTGAAAACTTGCGTTAACATGAGAAGTTGCACCAGATTTGTTTCTTTTCAATTTTTTAAGGGTACCCATCTTCGGTGAGATGAGCTGGTTTGTATACATAATAGAAGCGAGTGATCATAGCTTTTATACTGGTATTACAACTGATCTTGAGCGCAGGTTCAGCCAACATGTGTCGGGCAGGGGAGGTGCTAGGTATTTTCGTGGGCGAGAAGCTATATCGATTAAATTTTCGGAAGAGCATAATAGCAGAAGCGCTGCTAGTCAAAGAGAAGCACAGATCAAAAAACTCTGCCGTTCAGACAAGATCAAGTTGATAGAAGCTAGCGAGGATTTGAAGCCTACAGACAGCAGACGCTAAGAAATAATTCCGCTCCCGCCACCTTGCCCTGGCACAACAATCTGCGACGCTTGCTCGCGACGAACTCGCTCGATCTCGGCCGAGGCCTCCTCAATGGCTTTTTGAGCTTTATCCGCAAAATCTGCCGCGGCTTCGCCGATGTTCGTTCCGTCGAGCTCGAAACTCAAGGGAATTGCGCCCATTGGGCTCATAATTTGCGCAGAGCCCACAAACTGAGTGGGTCGTCCAACATCGTCGCTGCCGTCAGCAGTGATCGGGATGAGTTTTCGGATGTTACCGAGTTTTTGATCTGTATAGCTTTCCTCCCGATATAACTCGTTAGGATTCATGCCATCTATTTGTTGTTGATTCATATCTGTGTTTTCTAGTTCGATTTCTCGACTAGCACCCTAACAGACGAGGGGTCTTGAGTAAAAGGGTAATGGCCCGGAAAAGCAATTTGTTTCTGTAGCTACAAAAAAATGACCGACCTTAGCTTGCCGGTCTGTCGCGCGAGTTAGTGCGATAATTTCACTCAGACATAAATGATTTGTCGAAGTACCTGTCATATTACTGCCACTTAAATGTAATATGTTTAAAATTAAAAAGTCTTCTGATGTAGGAGAAACACACATCTAATGTCAAAAGAGGAAGCCGAGGTGCGCACAAAGACGGTTTTGATCGTTGATGATGAGGCTGCCATCAGAGAGATGGTGTCCTTGGCTCTTGAGACAGCCAAATTCAATGTTCTTGAGGCAAGTGATTCGCAAGAAGGTCGCGCTATAATCATTGACTCACAGCCTGATGTTGTGCTCCTTGATTGGATGATGCCCGGGACGACTGGTCTTGAGTTGTTGAGGCGTCTGAGGAGAGACCCTCTGACGGAGAAGATCCCTGTGATTTTACTAACCGCTAAAACATCAGAAGATAGTAAAATTACTGGCCTAGATTCGGGAGCTGATGACTTTATATCCAAACCCTTTTCTCCAAAGGAGCTGGTCTCTCGGATCAGAGCACTCATCAGACGCTCAACAGTGACAGAACCCAGGGAACCAATAAAGGTCGGAGAAATGCTTTTTGATCCAGAAAGCCATAGGGTCAGCATTTGCGGTGAACCCGTTGAGATTGGGCCAACCGAGTACCGACTGTTACAGTTTTTCCTTACTCACCAAGAACGAGTCTACTCACGTGACCAGATTCTAGACCATGTTTGGGGAGCCAATGTCTATCTTGATGAAAGGACGGTTGACGTTCATATTCGACGCCTCAGGAAGGCAATTGCGGTTGCAGGACACGAAAAATTTGTTCAGACTGTCAGAGGAGCTGGGTACAGGTTCTCTACCCGGACTAACTGAACCCGAAAAAGGTCTTGCTTGTTTTGCGATACGGCATTAAGACTGAAGCTCGACGATTTTCCGCTTTAATGCTTTCTCTCGTGTTAATCGGGATTATACTCGAGTTACCTCTTGAATTGTTTTTGCTGGGACTCTGTGCGTACTTAATATGGTTTGTGCGCAAGGGTGTAGCTATTTTTCGCTGGGTGGAAGGAGGCATGAGAGGTAAGCCACCATTTAACAATGGTGCATGGATTGAGGTTATTCGTCTATTAGAGCGACTGAGTAAGTGGCAACGACGCTCAAAAGAAAAATTGCGATTCACCGTCAAACGTGTCAGACGCATGACCGAGTCTTTAGACCAGGGTATGGTTATATTGAATGGAGATTTAACCTTGGACTGGTGGAACCGTGCAGCGGAGTCCCTGTTGGGACTCCGCAGGACCGACCGAGGTAGTTCCATCACGAATTTGGTTAGGCATCCCGATTTCATAAAGTATGTTTCAAAGGCGCGTTTTAAAGAGCCTCTCCGGATACCCTCTGGCTCCGAGCCTGATATTTGGCTAGAATTTTTAGGTTCTAACGTGGGAAAAGGTGAAATAGTCATTGTCGTTTCAGATGTTACTGAAGTAGATAATCTAGAGAGAATGCGTAAAGAATTTCTGGGGAACGTGTCTCATGAACTTAGAACACCTCTAACTGTAATAAAGGGGTACGTGGAGACCTTGAGAGATATATCAGATTTTTCGCTGGCCACTCATAAAGCACTTGATCAAATAGGTCTTCAGACAGAAAAAATGGAGGCATTGGCTGATGATTTAGCATTATTATCGAAGTTAGAGTCGGAGAGTCCGCCCCAGCAGCTAAATCCGATTAAACTCAAGCCGTTGCTAGATGATATTGTGAATGACGCCAAACGTTTGAGCGCAGGTAAGCATATCATCAAATTAGATTGTGATAGCCAGTTGGAGTTTCGAGCCAATTCGAACGAATTACGAAGCGCGTTCAGTAATATTGTTTTTAATGCTGTGCACCATAATCCGGAGGGAGCAAGTATAGACATACACGCTGCTGAAGATGCTAACTTCTTGAGTGTATCTATCCGAGATGACGGCATTGGAATTGATTTGCCCAAAATACCGCGCATCACTGAACGATTTTACCGGGTTGATGCAAGCCGAAACTCGCACTCTGGTGGGACTGGATTGGGACTAGCAATAGTAAAGCATACGCTTAATCGATATAACGGTAGCCTGATAGTTAGCAGCCGAATCGGCCAGGGCTCTGAGTTTTTGTGCAAACTGCCGAGGAGATAATGGACTGCCTTTATTGTTTGATATCCGAGCAGCGAAATTGGTAGTGCAGGTAGTAGTCACCTTCTTGAGATTGAATCATCTTGCTCCATTGCGTTTCCAGGCGCCAGCCCCTCGAGCAGTTATGTGCCATATCTAAATGCAATCGGTGAATGGCCAGATTAACCGATTGCTCGAATTTTGCATCCGATCGCAATGAATACTTTCGGCGAGCAATATACGCTTGATTTGGGGTATGCCTGATCGCATTTGGGGTCCTTATATTGCGTTCTATGATGCCAGAGGATGAATCTAACACTCCTTCACCAAAAAGCGATATCGGGGCCTTCTTCGCCTGATTTAATGGATTATCTNTGTCACTTTGCTCGCATAANCCTATTTGGGAGACAAAATCAGATTGATCGATCGCATCTGCATCAAATTCGCACTCGGAGTTTGCCANGCTTGAGAGCATCAATAATATGAGATAAAACCCATNNGTGCCTTTAAAGNANAGTCTATTGAGCATATTTTNACGGTTTATAACCTCGTTTTANGTTGGGTTATTTGGATTAAAACTTGTGTTCCATGCCCAACCCCAGTGANTTCCAGTCTTNTTCATTGGACCCCTCATTTTTTGTGTAAAAGACGAATAGTTTGGTCTTATTNGACAGTTTATAATCNGCACCTACAGAAAGAGTNTCTTCCTCGTTCCCTNNTCTATCATCCTCAACGCGCCCATATTGTGCCTTNAGAATCGCATTTTNTATCTGGTAAGAGGCACTTAAAAAGTAGCCNGATTCATCCAGGCCGGTCAGATCGTTNTCATTTTGCTGAAGCATAAAGCCCAGAGCCATTGAGTCAATTTTATATNGTCCAATNAGGCGCAACAAATNCTNTTTGTCAANGTCCTGATCTCCGGCCAACGCTAGATATAGATTCTCTCCTGAATAGCTTACCGAGTAGGACNTGCCGNCNGCTATACCGGTATCACTGCTCCCATTNCCATCTATATCGCTGCCCTCACCGGGCACTATAGCAATGGTTGCGGATAAGCCATTCAGGTCTGGTGAAGTGTAAGCAAATAGNTTGGACAGCCGGTTTTCTCCCTCAAACGTGTGTTTAACGTCGCCTTGAAGATCATTAAAAAGATCAACTTTGCTCAATGCGAGTTTTGTAGGGGAGTCGTGTTTGCCTGCCCAGATGGTGCCGAAATTCCCCTTTATTCCAAGCATAATATTTCGTTGCGAAAGCGTTAGTCGNTCNCGGTCAACCCAGCAGGACTCATCNCCAGAGGAGTCATCAACGCAAGANGTGCNACTCGATGTCTTATTCCCATCATCAGCATACATTTCAAACTCGGCTTTGTAGATGGCGAAAAGTTTATCAGTGATTTCTGTTTTACCGGCAAAGCCAAAACGCGANGCATTGCTGTCCACTTGCCAGTGTTTTTTTTCACNCTGATCATCGTTCACTANAGAAATATTTATTTTCCCGTAGGTTTTGCCATCGATAGGCCCGACGGCCATNGTGCCGCAAGAAAACCCTATAATAGAGCTCACCGTTGCGATTAGAANAACTCGTTTCATGTTTATCACTCCATATGGTCNAGAAAGACATATTTCATTATTTAAAGCGNCTGAAATGACAAAGATATGCGACTTTTATTGCATTTATGTGACATGCGAGAACTCTGTCATTTTAATGTCACAAATTTTTAATAAGGTGCGGTTATANAATTTNAAAATGGAGCTNCGCATGNCAATTACTAAAACTTTCCAGNTCTTTANNGCAATTACGCTGGTGTTGNCGCTCGCAGCCACGACGTCTGCCAGAGAAAATATTGAGGTTGTTGGGTCCTCAACGGTCTACCCTTTCTCNACTGTTGTAGCGGAGCGGTATGGCAGAAGCAGTGGTGGAGCAACTCCAAAAATCGAATCGACNGGGTCNGGNGGTGGGATGAAACTGTTCTGCTCTGGTGTCGGCACGCAGTTTCCTGATATTACGAATTCATCCCGCCGGATGAAAAAATCTGAATACAATCAATGTCAGAAAAATGGTGTCTCGGAAATTGTCGAGGTACAAGTTGGTTTNGATGGGATNGTGATTGCAAACTCNGTAATAAGCCCNGTTATGAAACTATCTCGCAAAGAAATCTTTTTGGCACTGGCGGCTAAAGTTCCCGGAGNCCAGANGGGAGAGTTNATCGACAACCCCTACGTTACTTGGAGGCAAATAAATGAGATGCTTCCGGATGATGAAATAGAAGTTTTGGGCCCACCACCAACATCGGGTACTCGGGATGCATTTGTCGAATTGGCGATGGAAGGAGGTTGCATGGCCGTTCCCTGGTTGGCAGCAATGAAGAANACCGACAAAAAAGCCTTTAAAAATATCTGCCACACTATTAGAGAGGATGGGCGCTTCATAGAGGCCGGTGAAAATGACAATCTNATCGTCCAAAAACTTCAGGCTAATCCAAAAGCCATGGGTATATTTGGCTTCAGCTTTCTTGATCAGAACGCCGATTCCGTTCATGGAGCTCTNGTGGAAGGTGTCGCCCCTGAGTTCGAATCTATAGCNGATAAATCCTATTCCATATCNAGGCCGCTTTACTTTTACGTNAAAAAAGCGCACGTAGGCGTGGTTCCAGGNATCAAAGGTTTTCTTAATGAATTTACNAGCGAAAAAGCCTGGGGCGANGAGGGCTACCTCGCCGAAAAAGGGATGATTCCGCTGCCGACGGNATTAAGGAGGCTCACGGCTAAAAATACTCGAGCCATGTTGCCGATGACTGGTGATGAACCATTGAAATAGTGGGNATAAGTTGGCACAGTGACGCCCTGTGTGCTGCTTTGAATGCCAATTATCTGAGGTTTGATAGCGCNTTATGCAATCAAGTGAAGTGTTTCTCCTATTGTNTGGTGCCTCTGTCTTGGCATTCTTCCTTGGTCGACGTCGGTCTATAGCCCTCGCTGGTCTNNCAGGTGGACTTGGGTCCTTACATTCGCTCCCAAATTATCACGGTTATTACACTGCTNTTTGGACNGCGTTNCCAGCGCTGTCAGTACTAGTAATCTGGATGACGNTAGAAAACTATNTGATTGTCAAATTAATTTTTGANTCACTTCCGGAACATTTACTTCCCNNAGACACCGCAAGCGCGACCTTGCTCNCAAATAAAATAAATAATCTGGCGNTGGGTGTCCTGCCCCGAGTCGGACAGCCAGCTGAGATCGNNGCGGCCGCGGATCAACTTCTTATTCNTNTAGAATTCTCACGCTGGAGTATGGTAGCTGTCGTTTCGTGTATCGCACTNATGGGTTTCAGTTGGGGAAGGTCATATCTGTCAACTGAATTCAGAGCCCGTCAGCCGGTCGAAAGAGTGACCCAACACGCGCTNTTTTGCTGCGCCGTNGTGGCTATCTTTACTACTCTTGGGATCTTATTATCGGTNATCTTNGAATCGCTGCAATTTTTTAAGTCTGTACCGGTACTTGATTTCGTGTTTGGNCTAGAATGGAGCCCGCAGACAGCGATCAGANAAGATCAGGTTGGTTCTTCAGGAAGTTTTGGGGCGGTACCATTATTTGTTGGNACNCTGCTCGTTTCGGCTGTTGCNATGTGCATTTCGGTGCCTATTGGTTTGATGTCAGCGATTTATTTGGCGGAATATGCGCATCGATCAATTAGGACNTATGCTAAGCCCGCTCTAGAAGTTCTNGCAGGAATCCCAACAGTGGTTTATGGATTTTTCGCNGCTCTAACCTTGGGTCCTTATTTGCGCGCAATCGGTGAAAGTTTTGACTTATCTGTGTCATCCGAGAGCGCGCTTGCAGCTGGGATNGTGATGGGNGTTATGATCATCCCTTTCATATCTTCTCTTGCGGATGATGTTATNNCTGCGGTTCCACAAGCNATGAGGGATGGATCNTTGGCCATGGGTGCCACGCACTCCGAGACAGTCTGGCGTGTNGTTATTCCAGCNGCATTGCCGGGCATCGTGGCAGGGATNATGCTGGCTATCTCNAGAGCTATTGGGGAAACCATGATCGTTGTCATGGCATCTGGTCTCGCTGCGAACCTGACAGCGAATCCGCTAGAGTCNGTTACCACCGTNACAGTGCAGATTGTCACTTTGTTAACTGGTGACCAAGAGTTTGACAGCCCCAAAACTCTCGCAGCATTTGCCCTTGGACTTATGTTGTTCATTGTTACTTTGATCCTNAACATCATAGCTCTTCAGGTAGTGAANCGATTTCGGGAACAATATGAGTAAACCNAGNAGAAATCTAGACAGGATTCAGCGGTCGNTGGTGTCTCGGTATCGTGCTGAAAAGGNATTTCGTTTTTGTGGAATCGTTGCGGTGACTTTGGGACTTCTGGCAGTCTTGGTTCTTTTTGCCGATATTTTTNTTAAAGGGAAGGGAGCGTTTTCGGCAACTTATATTCAGCTTGAAATAAATTTCGATAGAGATGCACTTGGCACAGACGATCTGTCTGATAAGCAGGCATTAATGATGGCTGATTGGGATGGACTNTACAAAGCTGCCTTAAGACAAGAATTTTCCCAAATACGAAAACGAACAGAGAAGAGGAAGCTTTATGCTTTGGTCAGTAATGGAGCCGGTTATGATCTGAAGGATAGACTTCTGAGCGAGCCTCAATTATTNAATAAAACTGAAAAGTTTTGGATCCTTGCTGATGATGATATCGATACTTACTACAAGAGTTTGTTGAAAGGAAAGGCGTANACGGCTCGACTTTCCGAGGGGCAAATTCTTTGGATAAANCAGCTCATCGATGACAAGAAAATAGANCTGAAATTCAACGCAAANTTTCTNAGTCGTGGCGATTCTAGGGAACCTGAACAGGCAGGTATAAAAGGTGCCATGATGGGATCTTTTTTTACGCTCGTGATAACGCTACTNCTTTCATTTCCTNTTGGTATAGCCGCAGCGGTTTATTTGGAGGAGTTTGCAGCAAAAAATCGTTGGACTGAATTCATTGAGGTAAATATCAACAATTTGGCAGCAGTACCATCCATAATTTTTGGGTTGCTGGGACTCGCTATATTTATAAATTTTTTCAATGTGCCTCGTTCAATACCGTTTTTGGGGGGCATGGTGTTGGCAGTGATGACACTGCCAACCATTATTATTACCAGCCGTGCCGCAATTAAGTCTGTTCCGCCATCCATTCGNGAGGCTGCTCTNGGGCTGGGTGCTTCCCCAAACCAAGTCGTCCTTCATTATGTGATGCCACTGGCNATGCCTGGTATGCTGACAGGGTCTATAATTGGAATGGNGAGGGCCCTNGGAGAAACTGCGCCNTTGCTGATGATAGGCATGGTGGCGTTNATTGCAGACGTGCCTGCCGGTTTTTCTGATCCAGCCACAGTGCTGCCTGTACAGATCTTCCTCTGGGCGGACAGCCCTGAAAGGGCCTTTATTGAGAAGACATCAGCAGCTATTATGGTATTGCTGGCGTTTTTNATAACAATGAATNTATCTGCCGTTTGGCTTCGCAAAAGACTAGAGCGNCGCTGGTNATAAGGACTAGAAATGCGCACTACNGTAANCCCTGCATCTNAANNAGACTCCAACCTGAGNTCGCAGGNTTTAAAGAATGGCGATCAAAAGAATTTTTTAAATGANATTCAGGATCACGTAACTGTCGGAACTTGTTTTTCTGAAAATGCGAAAATGTCGATCAAGGCTGTGAACGTATTTTACGGAAACAAGCAGGCAATCTTTGATGCGACCTTAGATATTGCTGAAAATCAAGTGATTGCNATGATTGGACCATCTGGATGTGGTAAGTCGACTTTCCTGCGGGCANTGAACCGGATGAATGATACTATTGAAGGCTGCCGGGTCGAGGGCCACATAAGTATGGATGGACAGGATCTATACTCTCCCAAGCTGGATGTNGTNGANTTNAGAGCANGNGTCGGGATGGTTTTCCAAAAGCCTAACCCCTTTCCTAAATCNATNTATGACAATGTNGCCTATGGNCCCAAGATTCATGGNCTNACAGATTCGCGATATGAGCTNGATGAGATTGTNGANGAAAGTCTTGCGANGAGCCGGTCTTTGGGATGAGGTNAGNGATAGATTGCAGCANCCCGGNACGGGTCTNTCNGGNGGGCAACANCAGCGCCTTTGCATTGCCAGNGCGATTGCCGTNAGTCCCGANGTNATNNTGATGGATGANCCNTGNTCAGCNCTCGATCCAATTGCAACGGCAAGGATAGAGGAACTCATNGAAGAACTNAGCCAGAATTTTACNATTGCGATTGTNACNCANANTATGCAACAGGCCGCGAGNGTTTCNCACCGCACNGCCTATTTNCACCTNGGTAAACTCATTGAGGTGAANCCNACTGANCAGGTATTTACNATGCCTGAACATAATCTTACNGANTCCTANATTACAGGCCGTTTNGGCTAANAAGGAGTTTGTNTTGGAANAGATNGCGCTCGANAATCATATTGTAAAGCAGTTTGATGAGGAATTAGACGAGATNCGTNCCCTCTTAATGGCGATGGGAGGTATGGTNGNACNGCAGNTGCAGGATGCCATTCACTCGATTGTTAAAGTGGATAGTGGGTTGGCAGATAGCGTGATTGAGCAAGATAAACGGGTAGATGAGATGGAACTTGAGATCGATGAAGCCTGCTTGACTATCATAGCGCGAAGACAGCCTGCGGCGACTGACTTGAGACTTGTAATGATGGTTTCTAAGGCGGTCAATGATCTTGAAAGAATAGGTGATGAGGCTAAAAAGATTGCGAAACAAGCAATCATACTCTCTGAACAAGAAAAACCATGGGGATTCACCGAGGTGAGGCATCTAGGTAAGGGAGCCCTGAGTATTTTAAGTAATGCTTTGGATGCCTTTGCTCGCTTCGATACTGAGGCTGCTTTGAGAACGTTCAATCAAGATCAGCAAATCGACCTTGATTATCAGACCGCGTTGCGTGAATCAGTCACCTATATGATGGAAGACCCCAAGAGTATCAGCCGCGTGATCAATATTTTGTGGGTGATCCGATCCCTTGAGCGAGTGGGCGATCATGCCAAGAATCTTTGTGAGCAGATTGTTTTCGTTGTGCGAGGCAAGGATATCCGGCATCAAACAGTGTTAGATGATACTCATTAGCGGGCGACTAAAGAGCTAGATTCAGCATCGATTCGTTACCGGCGCTGTTAAGCCAAGAACAACGCCTTGGTGGAACGATTGGATGTTATCCAGATTGCTTCCTAGCATTAAGTAAACTTTAGTTTAGATGCAAGCAGCGCAGCCTCGGCGGCGGGGTGTTTGAGTACTCACTAGCAAATATTCCATGCGCTAGATAAAGTTCTGCTGCTCGAATGTCTTAAGAATGGTAATTCGTTAAGATGCTTTGGTGGACCCTTTTCGCAGCAATTTGAGACGTGACTTGATGGCTTCGAGCACGCTTGCTTCTCCCAGTCCCACAGACTCCAGTTGCTCATGATGTTTTCCGTGATCAGCAAAATGGTCAGGCAGACCAAGATGAATGATGGGGGTAACCAGACCAGTCGATGCAAGATATTCACTTACGGCGGCTCCAGCCCCGCCTGCCACGCTGTTCTCCTCAATGGTGACTAACAGATCATGCTGATGCACTAGTTTCTCTATTAACTCTTCATCAAGAGGTTTGACAAAACGCATATCTGCCAAAGTTGCGTTAATCTGGTCCGCAACGCTTGTTGCTACTCCTATCAATGTACCGAAGTTAAGAATTGCAACCTCCGCCCCATTTCGGCGAACTATTCCTTTCCCGATGGGAAATTCAGTCATGTCCTTTTCAATATTAGCGCCCGGTCCAGTACCTCGAGGGTATCGAACTGCAGCAGGACCTTTGTAGCGATATCCTGTGTAAAGCAATTGTCTGGTTTCATTTTCATCAGAGGGTGTCATGACAACCATATTGGGTATGCAACGTAGGTAGGTTATGTCGAAAGCACCCGCATGTGTAGCGCCGTCCTCGCCGACTAACCCTGCGCGGTCTATAGCAAACAAAACGTCTAAATCCTGAAGGGCTATATCATGAATCAGTTGATCATAAGCGCGTTGAAGGAAGGTTGAGTAGATTGCTACTACAGGTTTTGATCCCTCGCATGCCATTCCGGCAGCTAAGGTCAATGCATGTTGCTCTGCTATCGCTACATCTTCAAAGCGGTCTGGGAATTTCTCAGCAAATTCATTCATACCTGAGCCCTCGCACATCGCGGGTGTAATAGCGATCAACCCTTCGTCATTCTCTGCCATGTCGCACAGCCAATCCCCAAAAACCTGCTGGTATTTTGGCAGTTTCTGCTTGGCTAATGGCGGTTCTGCGCTCTGCAAATCTTGCTTGGGCTCGATCTTGGTGAGGGCATGGTACCCAACTGGGTCGCTCTCAGCCGGCGCAAATCCCCTTCCCTTGTGAGTTATGATATGCAGTAAGATGGCGCCTTTAACATCTTTAAGGTTATCAAGCGTTTCTACCAGAAGATTGAGATCATGACCATCCAGTGGCCCCACATAATAAAACCCCAACTCTTCAAAAATAGTGGCTGGTGAAACCAGACTTTTCATAAACTCCTCGGTGCGGCGCACGAAGTTAGACGTACCTGGCATGGAACTTAGCGCCTTTTTACCCGTCTCACGGAACTGAGTATAAGCTTTGCTGCTCCAAAGTTTCGAAAAATAGGTTGAAAGGCCGCCGACATTTCGGGAAATTGACATTTGATTGTCATTAAGAATAACCAATAAATTCGCGTCTACATGGGCTGCATGATTAATAGCTTCAAAGGCGATGCCGGCTGTCATGGCACCATCGCCCACTATTGCAGCCGTTTTTCTGTCTGATTCTTGTTTGGATGATGATATAGCCATGCCGAGCGCAGCGCTCATGGCTGTGCTTGAATGGCCGACACCGAAGGTGTCAAAGACACTTTCTGACCGCTTGGGGAAACCAGATAGTCCACCCTTTTGTCGCATGGTGAGCATTTCCTCACGACGCCCAGTCAGGATTTTATGTGGATAGGTTTGGTGACCAACATCCCAAACAAGTCGGTCATGGGGAGTATTAAACACATAATGCAGAGCTATCGTTAGTTCAACTACCCCTAGCCCTGCTCCAAAGTGACCGCCGGTTTTGCCAACGCAATAAAGTAAATATGCCCTTATCTCATCTGCTAAAGCGGTGAGCTTACCTCTTTCGAGTTTTCGCATATCGCTCGGAGTCTCGATCGCGTCCAGAATTGGTGTGGTCGGTCGCTGATGCGGGATGTCTTGGAATGTTTTTACCATGGTACTTGCGCACGCGGGCCTTTTTTTTGGTAAACACTACTGTACCAAGATGGTAATAGTGTCCACTGAGATATCTTAAGACTTTTTAAAAATTTCGGGTTACGATGAAGTTTGCTATGTGGCGCAGCTTATCGGCACTTTCACCCAA
The DNA here is from genome assembly GCA_002591625.1 of Porticoccaceae bacterium. Taxonomy (GTDB): domain Bacteria; phylum Pseudomonadota; class Gammaproteobacteria; order Pseudomonadales; family Porticoccaceae; genus TMED48. The sequence goes on along the minus strand of PCDB01000003.1, from coordinate 29,255 downwards.
TGGCTCCAAGCTATTAATGCAGTCATCATAGAGTTCTTTTACGTTTTCTTTTGCGGAGTCAACACCCAATACTGAGGTGAAGGTGGATTTTGCAGCCCGTTTATCTGTACCTTGATTCTTGCCCATAGCCTGAGTGGTGCTCTCAACGTCCAGGATATCATCCTGTATTTGGAAGGCGACGCCAATAGCGGTGGAATAACTTTTGAGCGCGTCCAATTGATCTTCAGTTGCTTTGCCGGTACCTAGTGCTCCCATTAAAACACTAGATTGAATCATTGCAGCAGTTTTCAACCGATGCATTTCTACTAATGTTGGCAAATCTACTTGCGCACCAGTTGAGGCCATATCAATCGCCTGCCCCGTCACCATTCCTTCAATACCGCTGCCGCGAACGAGCAACCGAATTAATTCCAAATTGATGGAGGGTTCTATGTCAGATAGTTCAGTCAACTGCTTAATCGCCAGAGATTGAAGAGCATCGCCAGCTAAAATAGCAGTGCCCTCATCGAATTCGATGTGACAAGCGCGCTTCCCTCTGCGAAGATTGTCATCGTCCATGGCTGGAAGATCATCATGAATTAGAGAGTATGTATGCATCATTTCCAGGGAAGCAGCGATTTTTGTCGTATTTTCATCTGGTTGGGCTACTGCACAGGCGCCGCCATAACATAAAAGTGGTCGAATACGCTTGCCGCCGCTGAAAACGGAGTAACGTATAGCCGTGTTGAGCCTTTTTGCCGGCTCTGTTTCCATGGGAAGAATTTTTTCAAGTTGGTCGTTTACTTGGTCGTGGCATTCTACAATGAAGGTTTCCATAATAATTCCGGCTAGTTATGTTCAGGTACAAAGGGCTGGCTTACAATTTCGTCTCCCTGTTTCATCAGCAGTTCAACACGCTGTTCGGCGCTTTGCAGAGCTCTCTGGCATTCTCGGGCAATTTTTACGCCTTCCTCAAACGAATTAAGTGATTCCTCCAACGTGAGATCACCTCCTTCCAAAGAGGTAACGAGTGACTCCAGATTAGCAAGTTGTTGTTCGAAGTCAATTTTCGGACTTGTCTGTTCCACTTATATTTTGACCCTAGTCTATACATCAGATTTTTCAGTAGCCCCCACCCTATAGAACACTTGTCTCTGGGTCAATCCGTCAAAGGTTTTTTAGGAGAAAATTTGATCAGTTTTGCGCAATTTAGAGGACAAACGAGTACATATGCCATCTAAAAAATAACTTATTGATGAATAGGGCACTAAATTTATCTTTGATTACTTTATTTGAATATTATTCAAATAAAGATTAACATTTGTTTATGTTTAACTCTGTTGTCACAATTTTGTGCCCTAAGAGAAAAAGTGGCCCGCATAATTTGTGCCCATAGTTCTAGGAGAGAAAATGAGGACAGAAATCGATCAAGAGAACGAATTATTTCGTGAAACCACTAAAAAATGGATAGACAAGGAGTTCCCGAAGGCTTGGTGCAGAGAACTAGAATCAAAGGAGCATGAGTTCCCACAGGCTTTTTGGGATAAATTGGTTGACTATGGTGCGCATGGTATTGGCATACCAGAAGAGTATGGTGGCTTGGGTGGCACCATAACTACGCAAAGTATTTTCGCTCGAGAGATTGCTCGAACTGCCGGAGGGCTAAGCTGGATTTGGGGCGTGACTTCCTTTTCGGGCAGTAAGGCAATCGGTTATTGTGGGACTGAGGCTCAAAAACAAAAATACTTACCTCTGATTGCTGCCGGAAAACTAAAAACTGCTATGAGTTACACGGAGCCTGGTGGAGGTACAGATCTGCTCGGCGGCATGAAAACTTCAGCCGAAAGGGTTGATGGTGGGTGGAAGCTAAATGGCGAGAAAATCTGGAGCACTTTGGCTAGCAACGCTGATTATTTGTTAGTGCTTGCAAGGAGCGATCGAGAAGTTGTCAAACGTTCTGATGGTATTTCGATGTTTTTTGTGCCGGCCTCGAGTCAGGGTATTACGATGACAGAACTCCCGAAGCTCGGTATGCGCGCTGCTAGTTCATGTTCAGTGCACTTGGAGGATGTATTCGTACCAAATGAGTTGTTACTTGGGGAGGAAGGCAAGGGATGGTATGCGTCTCTCAAGCCTCTAAATAACGAGCGACTTGTTAATGCGGCGACTTGTCTTGGGATGTTGGATGGCGTGCTGGAAGATGCCGTTGAACACTTGAAAACGCGAAATGCTTTTGGAGGCCCCATTGGTCGTTTCCAGGCGCTACAACACTATGTGGCAGATATAGCCATGTGGCAGAAACAGGGTGAACTTATGGTCCATCATACGGCGCGTTTGCAAGAAGAGGGAATTCCAAACGCGGTCGAGTCCGCCATGGTGAAAACGTTGTGCTCCGAATATGCCAGCAAAGCAGCAGACTTGGGGATTTCGATTCTCGGTGGAATGGGGTATTCGGCCGAGACCGATATGCAACGATATTGGCGCGATTCGCGATTACTTAGGATAGGACCGGTTAGCAACGAAATGGCTCGTAATCAAATAGCGGAAAGTTTCGGTCTTCCGCGTTCTTATTGAGCAAATAGGATATCGTAGTCAATGTAATTTCGCGGGGGGCATCAAGGAGCTTGGACAACAGAGACATTCTCAAGTCGTTTTTAAAGGCATCTGAGAGGCGGAATGAGAAGGAAATGAGAGAATTTCTGCATCCTGAGATAAGAGTTATAGAGGCCGACTCACTTCCATATGGTGGGATCCATGAGGGACCTGATGCCTTTATGGAACTTATTCCCAGAGTTTTTGGCACTTGGCGTGATTGTAATGTTACGGTAAATAAATGGGTTTCAGAGGGAGATAGTGTAATTCTATTAGGGGTAATGACTGGTTCCGGTAGGATTACTGGAACACCTTTTGAGGTGCCCATAGCGGAGGTATGGACTTTCCTGGAAGGCAAGATAATGGAAGTGGTGCCCTACTATTTCGACACTAAGATGCTAGCTGATGTCGCTGGAATTGATGCCTGACAGGTTTATTAAAGCTTAAACTCTAAGCTGGTTGGTCCTCGACACTCCCGTTGCCCACCTTAGAGGGGGGAGATAGAATGGACAACGGGTGCATCGGGTATAGTATAAGACCCTTCAGAAGCAAAGTAGTTCCATTTTTTTTTATTTTTTTAAATTAGCTGGATTGTTGNGTTCAATTANAGCAGATCGCGGTAGAGGGGGTCGAAGTTNCCAGCCACCTGGTTACGGTTGAATNCACTCACCACACGAAGNAGCTTGNCTACANGTAATTTGTCCAACCAANTTNTCTTCACTTAAAACGGGTCTGCGGCGCCGACCTTTTGTTAACATGTCCTTCGCCACGGTGACAACGTCCTCCCCAATTGTGCAATACTCAATCGAATCCGTCATATATGGCNTAAAGTCNTCTTCGTCCCATCCNCGTTGAGAAATAGCTGACANAATTTGCCTGCATGTGACCTGCCCAACNANTCTTCCATTNCTAACAACAGGCCTTCGNCGGCGGCCTTTTTNCAACATGTCAGCGGCCACGGTTTCCAANTTNGAATGAGGCTCNCAACTTTCNANCTTTTTGGTCATATGTGCAGAAACTTTGTCCGTCTCTCGCTGNTCATTNTATATTGCTGAAAGCACTGCTTTTAGGCAATCCATTTCAGATAAAATGCCTACTAAGGCCCCATATTNATCAACCACACATACCCCAGATATTCGATGCTCAATNATCTTTTTGATTGCGGTATAGAGTTCCTCGTCCTTGTGAATNGTAATTGGTTTAGAAAACATGTGTTCACTAACCATGGCATCGCNCAGAAAGTCATCTGAACGNGTTTGATTCAACCCGGCTGAAAGACAGTCCATTTCCGATAGTATGCCCAGNAGCGCATCATTTTTATCNGTAACGCANAGACCGGAGACTTTNCTGTCTATAATCAAATCTACTGCAGTTGAGAGGACATCCTCTGGTTGAATAGTGATTGGGTCATGCAACATGAAATCCCCAAGATCGACAGAGTGCAACATAAATTCACCCATTATTATTATTATTATCGTCGCTNGTTAANAATAATCTTTTCTGGATCGGGCGNTGTCAATACTTTGTTATCCCNGATAAAAATGTNCTNACGAAAAGAATCTTTTNAAATNGTNTATTCTTTAACCTCCCTTGCAACCGCNNCCTTNTGGTNTTGTTNATGCCTTTGTTNANAAAACCGANTAGGTTGTAANTGTCATTTGATNACNAGNTGACACAATTTTGCGTCCTCNTTCTTTNNAAACATCNNTAGNTGNTTCGNAAAATAATGCGGGTTGTNCTCAATNTTCTTTCGATTTTTCNCCCANAATTTTNTTGGTTGTTACTATGTTNTTGGCAAGCAGAGNGTCTTCAAGCTCTTCTAAGGANAAATAATCAAGGTCCCAATGATTGCAAAGNTCNTTCCTAAACCGGGTATGGTTNANACGTGTTGACATGGACTTCNTCTTGTTAAGATAATCCCGAAGACGTTTNTNNATCAAATGCAATTCCTCCATATTCGAGGTTNATAACTAGGCTANAAGTANTGACCATTGAGATAANAGAAAACAATTTTATCTGGCGTATAAGACTTGGGTTGACGCTTNTATTTACCCACTATTTCGCCAATGNTCATTGAATTGAACCACTACAGATAGTAACTTTCTGCAAGTAATTTGGCCAATGAGTTCCCTCGCTCTAATAACTGGTCTNCGTCGTCTTCCTTTTTTAAGCATTTCACTTGCAACGCTAACGATNTCATCATTTAGCTGACAGGCTTCTACATTTTTTGTCATATGTTGACGGACAAAACTTTGGTTATTAGTGCCTTGAGAAAGATANGCNATTATTNTTCGGCAAGTCATCTGTCCCACCAATCGACCTGAATTGGTGACTGGCCTCCTGCGGTGTCCTTCACTGAGCATGTCTTGAGCGACAGAAACTATATCGCTATCTAAGCTGCANGTGACTGCGTTGTCAGTCATGTGATCCCCAACTTTTCCGGCTTCTCGAAAGTCATTATATGTCGATGATAATATCGCTCTCAGACAATCCAATTCTGATAANACCCCGATAAGCTTATTGTCACGATTNATAACGCACAANCCTGATACTTGATTANTCACAATTTTATGTATCGCGGAAAATAAATCTTCNTTGGCTNTTGTTTTTATTGGATGCAGGAGCATATGAGATGCGGTATCTCTTGGNAGCGGATTATTNTCTGATCTAAAGTTTGANATCCCAGCTCTGAGGCAGTCGATCTCGGATAACATGCCAGACAGNNCCTCATCATTGTCGANAACGCATACTCCGGACACGCGTTTATTTAAAATTAATTNAGAGGCCTCTGCGATATCAGAGTTNACTCCTACTGTCACAGTGTCGTATTGAATATAGTCACTTAACTCTACAGAATGCAGCATGTCATAATCCTTGGTTAAAACATCCAGCTATTGGTCATTATTCAGTTTGCTANATCCANTGNCGTCTCCTGATCTCACNNAAANTACTGTNTNTATGTCGGTCCNNTTTGCCTTNNNAGTTTANTANCTGCCACCCANTAGTGCCACTGAGNCACTNATTAATAATTTATAATGCTATTCAAANTTGGATTTTAATATNGCTAAAACGAATGTTTCGTTTTTTCTTATTCTCNGTNCGTTGATTGTGCCNGNGGTTTNCGGCATAAAATCGGATTAAATCTTTTAAAGACTGCAAATTCNATNNANTANGAAGCTCTAAATGCATACCTAGTCACCTATCANCGACAGTATAAAGAGATATCGCGCCTGTCAACACTTTTGATNGACCTATATTTNNGTGGCACTTTTTTTTGCGAATCTATTCAAATATGAGTACAATTTNCNCTCNTCGACGGCTAGGGCAACGTTGCGATCTGAGCCTCATGATTACCCGTAAATTACACTCCTTTGGGTTACTAAAACTAGGACGACGTTGTGTTAAATAGACAGGCCTCATTCCGCAGTAGCGGTTCCNGNGTGTTTACNACTCGAAAGGGGCTTAATCTCCCNATCTCTGGACCGCCANTTCACCAGATCNAANCTGCCGATNCAGTNANTCAGGTTGGTGTTGTGGCTACCGATTTTATTGGGCTCAAACCAAGNATGGCCGTGAAGGTAGGTACAGATGTAAGANGAGGTGATCTACTTTTNCACGATAAAAGAAACCCANNAGTAAATTTTACGGCGCCGATTGGTGGGACGGTTTCCTNTATTAATCGGGGNGCTCGGCGTTCTTTTCAGTCCCTCGTCATTGACATAGATAAAGATGATCAAGCTCGAAAATTCCCTTGTTTCAATGACTCGGATATTAAAGCGCTNTCTAGNGCCGATACGATTNGAAACTTGCTGGATTCAGGGGCTTGGACAGCTTTCCGAACACGGCCTTTCTCNAAAATTCCTGATCCAAAAACNAGCCCCTCGTCGATATTCATCACGGCCATTGACACGAACCCTTTGGCNGCAGACCCCTCAACTATAATCGCTTTGCGCGAAGACGANTTTTATGCAGGAATGGCAGTACTGTGTGCACTNACTGCNGGAGACATTCATCTNTGCACTTCCCCAAATTTAGGTCCGTTTGATTTGCCCAGTGATAAAATAAAGCATGCTATTTTTGATGGACCTCATCCAGCTGGTTTAGCGGGAACACACATCCACTTCATTGATCCGGTGAGCGAGCAAAAGTCTGTTTGGANTATTGGATATCAAGACCTAATAGCGATAGGCTCGCTTTTCAGAAATGGTGAGCTTGATTCATCGAGAATAATTTCTGTTGCTGGGCCTCAGGTTCGTGCCCCACGATTGGTGCCAACTATAGTGGGAGCGAATTTAAATGAGCTATTAAGCTGTCAACTGAGTGAGGGCGAAAACCGGATTATTTCGGGCTCGGTCTTATCAGGCAGAGCAGTTGAGAGTCCCATGCAATTTTTAGGTCGGTATGATGTTCAAGTTTCGGTCATTGAAGAAGGACGCGATCGGGTCTTTCTGCACTACTTGAGAGCCGGGTCGCACTCGCACTCGTCGCTTCCAATATTTGTGTCTAGTNTAAGAAGAAAAAAGTTCGCCATGAATTCTAGCACCAATGGTAGTGAACGAGCCATGGTGCCGCTTGGTCAATTTGAGAACCTGACTCCAATGGATATTTTGCCAACTCAGCTTTTGCGTTCGCTCGTNGTAGGCGATACCGAAATGGCTCAGAAGCTCGGATGTTTGGAGCTGGACGAGGAAGATCTAAGTCTCTTCACTTACTCTTGCGTNGGGAAGTACGAGTANGGACCAATNTTGCGGCAAAACCTCANAAAAATTGAAGCGGAGGGGTAAAGNTTGCTGAGAGACAAGCTAGACAAGTATGAGAAAAATTTCCAAAAAGGCGGACGTTGGTCGAAGTTTTACGCTNTATATGAGGCTATCGATACTGCGCTNTTTAAGCCGTCAAGAGTTACATNCAGTGCCTCACACGTAAGAGATAGCATAGATCTTAAACGAGTCATGATTACTGTATGGTTGGCAACTTTTCCTGCCATGTTCTTTGGAATGTGGAACGTTGGATTCCAAGCAAATTCAATCTTGCTCGCTACAGGACTCTCCCCGTCTGATGGATGGCGCCATGATGTCATTGCTGTTCTNGCGGGNTATGATCCCGAAAGTTTATGGAATAACTTCNTTCATGGAGCGCTCTATTTCCTGCCTATCTANTTGACTATTTTTGTAGTCGGAGGATTCTGGGAGGTGCTATTCGCGAGNGTGAGGGGTCATGAGGTGAATGAAGGTTTCTTCGTGACCTCGGTGCTGCTGGCACTCACATGCCCGCCNAATCTNCCACTGTGGATGGCTGCCCTCGGAATAAGCTTTGGCATAGTTNTCGGGAAAGAGGTATTTGGAGGAACNGGGAAAAACTTTCTNAATCCAGCGCTTACAAGTAGAGCATTTTTATATTTTTCTTNCCCCGCCTANATGAGCGGAGACGCAGTNTGGACAGCGGTTGATGGATATACAGGGGCCACCATGTTGTCTGTTGCAGCATCAGATGCTNTNGACACTGGACTTTTNGAGGATTTTTCCTGGACACAAGCATTTTTAGGAGTTGTGCCTGGATCGATCGGTGAGACATCCACGCTCGCCATACTGCTTGGAGGAATAGTCTTAGTTTCGATGCGAATTGCGTCTTGGAGAATTATTCTTGGGGTTTTGGTGGGATCGGCGCTGCTCTCNGGGCTGCTTAACCAAGTTCAATCCGATAATCCGATGTTTGGACTCCCTTTCTATTGGCATTGGGTGATAGGTGGCTTCGCATTTGGAGCTATATTCATGGCAACCGATCCTNTTTCTGCGGCCATGACAGACACNGGAAAAATCTTTTATGGTCTTGTNATTGGCGTTATGGCTGTCTTGATAAGGGTAGTTAATCCTGCATTTCCAGAAGGNATGATGNTGGCGATTCTTTTTGCTAACTTATGTGCCCCGCTAATAGATCACTTTGTCGTCCAAGCAAATATCAACAGAAGGTTAAACCGTGGNTGACGTTGATACTAAAAAGGTACTTTTCGTCGCCCTGTCGGTCTGCCTNGTATGTGCGGTGATAGTTTCTGCATCCTCGGTTCTTTTGAGGCCTATGCAAAAGGTNAATAAAGAACTCGATTTGAAGAAAAACATATTAGCATCTGCAGGTTTGCTTCGAGAGGGCGTGGATNTCGAAGAACAGTTTCAGGCCATTAAGGTACGATTAGTTCATCTTTCCTCAGGTACCTTCAGTGATGCGTTTGATCCAGAGTCNTACGATCAAAGATCTGCAGCGCGGGATGACANTCTTTCTTCACAACTCCCACCATCAAACGATCCGGCNAAGATAAAGCGGCTAGTAAAGTATTCTAAGATCTATATGTTGGAGCANNACGGTGCGATAGAAAAACTGATTCTTCCAATTCACGGCTATGGGCTTTGGTCGACNTTGTATGGTTTTATTGCCNTAGATGGTGATTTAAAAACAGTATCAGGCATCGGATTTTATGAGCATGGTGAGACTCCNGGTTTAGGTGGGGAGGTAGACAATCCTCAATGGAAATCTCAGTGGGTGGGCAAGAAGGCCTATATTGATGGGGAGGCAGCGCTGACTGTGATTAAAGGTAAAGTGAATGCAAATTCTGATAGGGCCGACTACGAGATCGATGGCCTTTCNGGAGCTACCCTCACTACAAGAGGGATAAATGACTTAGTACAATTCTGGCTGGGTGAAGCGGGCTTTGCTCCCTTTATCCGGTTTCTTGAGGGGGCAAAGGTATAATATGTCCGAGAGCAAAGATGTCTTTCTTGACCCGCTTTTTTCAAATAATCCTATNGCACTCCAAATTCTTGGCATCTGCTCTGCCCTGGCGGTGACTTCTAGCATGAAGGTGGCGTTTGTCATGAGCATTGCATTGACAACGGTAACCGCCTTTTCAAACTTATTTGTATCCCTGATTAGGCATAGGATTCCCAACAGCATTCGAATAATAATACAGATGACAATAATCGCCTCTTTGGTCATTGTNGTTGATCAGATTCTCAAGGCNGTGGCATANGACATAAGNAAACAATTNTCTGTTTTCGTAGGGTTAATTATCACCAATTGTATAGTTATGGGGAGAGCNGAAGCATTTGCGATGAAAAANGCNCCAATCCCAAGCTTATTGGATGGCATTGGGAATGGTATCGGGTATAGCTTGATATTGATGACTGTGGCATTTTTTAGNGAANTATTTGGCAGTGGAACAATTTGGGGGACTGAAATTTTCAACTCAACATTNGGAGAAAGCTGGTTNNTAACAAATGGAATGATGCTAATGCCNCCAAGTGCTTTTTTCTTGATCGGTTTTATCATTTGGGGATTGCGGGTTTGGAAAAGATCGCAGATCGAGAAGCCGGAGTTTAGGATTTCGAGCAATAGCATAGATTGGAGCNGTTGATGGAGCATTANCTTGGATTACTTGTTCGGTCAATTTTCATTGACAACATAGCGCTAAGTTTGTTTTTGGGCATGTGCACCTTTATAGCATTATCTAAGAAAATCAACGCCGCTCTTGGTCTTGGATTGGCAGTTATCGTTGTGCAGACCATCACCGTACCTGTGAACAATCTTATTTTGAACTATTTACTTNTGGACGGAGCCCTTTCATGGGTCGGGTTGCCNAANGTCGATTTAAGTTTCCTNACTTACCTCTGTTTCATTGGGGTAATCGCCGCCATGGTGCAGATCCTNGAAATGGTGNTGGATAAGTATGTTCCTGTGCTTTACAACGCTCTTGGCGTTTTTCTGCCTNTGATNACGGTTAATTGTGCGATTTTGGGAGGATCATTGTTGATGGCGGAACGAAGTTATGATTTTTTGGAAAGTATTGTTTTTGGATTTGGATCAGGCACATCTTGGGCAATAGCGATTGCGATTCTNGCCGGCGTAAGAGAAAAGCTTAAGTACAGTGATATCCCNGAGGGGTTGCAGGGTCTGGGTATTGTNTTCATNACTGTGGGGCTATTATCNTTGGGGTTCATGTCGTTCGGTGGAATAGACATATAGACTATTTGGAGGATCTGTGGGTGGAAATTGAAATCCTACTGGGTGTATTGATGTTTACAGTGATCATACTCTGCTTGGTCTTGGGCATCTTGTTTGCTCGCAAACGACTTGTTGCCTCCGGCGANGTTAACATCGAGATTAATGGAGAGAAAAGCCTCACCGTTTCAGCAGGAGATAAGTTACTNCANACACTGGCTGATGCGGGATTATTNCTCCCCTCAGCNTGCGGNGGAGGAGGGAGTTGCGCTCAATGCAGATGCATTATCTCTGAGGGAGGGGGCGCTATCCTTCCAGCAGAAGAAAGTCACTTCACACGAAGGCANGCTCGGGAGGGGTGGCGCTTGTCATGCCAGACGCCGGTAAAACAGGATATGAAAGTTGTGGTACCAGAAGATGTNTTCGGCGTGAAGCGTTGGAAATGCACTGTAGAATCNAATAGGAATGTTGCTACCTTTATAAAAGAGTTGACACTCAAACTCCCGGAGGGAGAGAGCGTTAACTTTAGAGCGGGCGGTTACGTNCAACTTGAGTGCGAACCTCATAGCATAAAATATGCCGACTTTGATATCGNTGATGAATACAGGGGTGATTGGGAACGCTTCGGGTTTTTCGATCATGAATCAGTGGTGACTGAACCAATCATTCGGGCTTATTCGATGGCNAACTATCCAGAAGAGAAAGGAATCGTGAAGTTTAATATTCGAATCGCCACCCCTCCACCCGGNTCAAAAGNNATTAAACCAGGNCAAATGTCCTCNTACGTATTTAGTTTGCGTCCTGGAGATAGAATCAATGTCTACGGGCCNTTTGGCGAGTTTTTTGCGAAAGAGACCNGCAGCGAAATGGTATTTATTGGGGGCGGAGCAGGTATGGCGCCTATGCGCTCTCACATATTCGATCAATTTAAGAGAATTAAAACAAGCCGAAAGGTAAGNTTTTGGTATGGGGCGAGATCACTCCGTGAATGTTTNTATTCCTCAGATTATGATAACTTGGCNGAAGGTCATGANAATTTCGAGTGGCATNTAGCGCTGTCTGATCCCCAACCTGAGGACAATTGGACTGGCCTTACTGGATTTATCCATAACGTTCTTCATGACCAATATTTGCAGCACCATGAGGCGCCTGAAGATTGTGAGTATTACATGTGTGGACCTCCAATGATGAATGCGGCGGTGATAAAAATGCTGGGAGATTTGGGAGTTGAGAATGAAAATATTTTTCTCGACGATTTTGGTGGTTAACATTGTGTCAATGAGCTATAGGGAGATTTGATTAACTAATATGATCGAGTTTCTTCTGAGTTGTCTTTTTTTCGCGATAGCGGTCTTTGGCCTTTCCGTGGGCACGGTGTTTGCTAGCAAACCTATAACAGGATCATGTGGCGGGTCGTTTGGACAACTAAGTAAAGATTCCACTGGGTGCAGTTTGTGCGGGCAATCAAGGAGTAGTTGCTCCAAAAAAAGAATAGAATAAATATTGATTAAGGCGCCTATCAAATTTGGCTCATCTGTGACAATTCGATAAAAGGTTGCGGCCATGTCCCAATGTACAGAACTGAGAGCAGTAACAGCAGTGCCAACGCATCTTGCCAATTAAGTGATCTAAGCGATTGCCCGGTTGTTTCATCAGAGGGGCTACTCATAGCGAAAATCACACGTAAGTAATAGTAAACGGCAATAGCGCTTCCAATAACAAGTCCTGAGAGCAATAGCCATAGTCTGGCATCAAGTCCCAAGGTTATAAGATAGAATTTGCCCATGAATCCTGCCGTAAGCGGGATGCCTGCAAACGATAGCATCGCGATCGTGAGCGTTGCGGCCTGAGTTGGGCGATTCCAGAAAAGACCAGAGAAAACGTCAATTTGGGCTTTTTTTTCCTTTGCAACATTAGCTACAACCACAATAGCTGCGAGAGTAGAGAGGATGTAAGCGACCAAATAAAATGTTAGGGCGTCTTTTCCAAGGTCAAGGATTTTCTGCGTTTCTGGAAGGCTAGAAAACCCTACTATTACCATCAAGAGATAACCAAAATGAGCAATTGATGAGAAGGCCAAAAGTCTCTTGACATTTTTTTGCTTTAAGGCGAGCAAGTTCCCGATAAGCATTGATGCAAAAGAGATTACTGTTAGAGCTACTATTAGGGACGGGAACCGATAGAATTGTCCATCTATAAATAACCTAGTTAGAGCAACAAACATTGATCCCTTCGAGACGGTTGCCAGAAAGTTGGTAACCGGTGTTGGTGCTCCCTCATAGACATCTGGAGTCCACATATGGAAGGGAACTAACGATAACTTGAAACCGATCCCAGAGAGCACCATCGCTGTACCAGCAACTACTATCAATGAATTTGACTCGTAAGCAGAGGCCACTTTAGAACCAATTCCTGTGTAGCTCAGCTCGCCGGTAGCTGCGTAAAGTAGGGCAAAACCGAACAATAACATTGCCGACGCGCAGGCAGATAAAATTAGATACTTTATGCTTGCTTCAAGCGAAAGGGAATCATCTTCGGGGAATGCAATCATGGCATACACAGCTATCCCCATTAACTCCATTCCTAACAGTAAGGAAACTACATGAGAGGACTGGCATAATACTATTGCGCCAAGCGTCGAAAGCAGAATGAGAAGATAGTATTCTTCTTTGCGATTTCCTTCAGACTCGAAAACATCTCGAGAGATTGCGAGGGAGGCTAGAGTAGAAACTAGTATAAAGCCAGTGAAAAGTAATCCCCATTGGTCGACTTTTATAAGCACTGTCACTTGCTGAGTATAATCAAGGGCATAATAAGTGCCCCAGAGTGTAACGACTAGACCAAGCGAGCTGATATACCAAGCGCTTTTGTGATCGCGCTTAAGTGATGCATGAAGCACCAACAAAATAATAGTGAATGATATTAGTAGAATTGGTGCGAGCGCGAAAAGTTTAGATAATGTCATGGCATGGCTCCCGATAGAGTAAATGCCAGAGTGCCTGCTATCGTAGTTTGTGCAATGTCCAGAACGGGTTGCGGATATATACCAAGAGCGACCAAAGCTACCACCATGATTGACATTGTAAGCAGCTCTCGAAAGCCGAAATCAGCCATTTCTCTTGTTGCAAATTTTGGGTTGGGCTCCCCTTGAAATGAGCGCTGCATCAGCATAAGGGAATAAATAGCCCCCGTGATCAATCCCATCGAGGCAAGCACCGTTAACCAAGGATTGACTTGAAAGAGCCCGAGGAGAACTAAGAATTCAGCAACGAAGTTTCCTAAACCCGGAAGACCAAGCGAGGCAAGTACAAAAAACATTGCTATAGCACCCATTCTCGGCATGCTTTGCCAAAGTCCACCCATTTTTGGCATTTCACGAGTGTGCAGTCTCTCTTGCAGTGAACCTGCTACCATGAATAATGCGGCGGTGCTAAAACCATGTGCAACCATCTGCATTACTGCTCCCTGAAGAGCTAGTGTATTCCAAGCATAAACTCCCAATAAGATAAACCCCATGTGGCTTACACTACTGTATGCGACCAGACGTTTGAAGTCTGTCTGACCAAAGGCAAGTACGGCACCATAGATTATTCCAGCGACCCCGAGAATTAACGCGACATTTGAGAATTCGATTGCTGCATCCGGAAATAAAGGGACGGCAAAACGAATCAAGCCATAAGCACCGGTCTTCAAGAGAATGCCGGCCAAAATTACGCTGCCCGCGGTTGGTGCTTGAGTATGAGCATCTGGTAGCCATGTGTGAAAAGGGAAGCCAGGTAATTTGACAACGAATGCAACAAAAAAGCCAAGCATGAGCCACATTGCGGTATGTGGCGTCATGGGTGTGTTCAATAAATCGAAATAACTGAAGCTGTAGTGCCCTGCAGAATCTTTGTAAACTGCCACTAAAGCTATTGTCGCCACCAGCATCAGCAAGCCGCTGGCTTGAGTAAAGATAAAAAACTTCATTGCTGCATAGCCGCGGTTTTCATGCCCCCATATTGCGATTAGGAAGTACATCGGTATTAACATAACTTCCCAAAATAGGAAGAACAAGAACAAGTCCATAGCCATAAAGACGCCCAAAACACCTGCTAGGGTCCACAGGAGATTAGCTTCAAAAAAACCATGCCTATCTTTAATGTCGGTCCATGATGCGCTAACAGCGATAGCGCCGAGCACCAAGGTCAGCAGGACCATTAAAAGGCTAAGGCCATCTAAGGCAAGCTCAATATTGATTCCAAAAGCAGGGATCCAATTCATTTTGAAATGGATCAGCCAGAAGCTTGGATCGTCAGGAGTGGACGCCTGAAGCTGATTTAAACCGTTAAGACTAGAGAGATGGAATACCAAGTAGAAGAATGCCAAAACAATGACCGAGAGCGCCACCATTCTCGGCATTGCAGGACTTGCCCGCTCGGATACCGCGGCGACAACGCCGCCCAAAATAAAGACCAGGATGAGATTAACGAGTACCATCAGATCGCTCCGACAGCAAATAATAAGCTCAAGCCGAGGAAGCCAATGAGTCCTAACACCATGCTGACAATGTAACCGCGCATCCGTCCCGTCTGCATCCTACTTAAGCCAGCGTTAAGAGATTGGTTGGTTCGCATAATTAAATGATAAAAATTATCAACGGGCTCATTCCGAGTCGTTGATGCAACCCAACAATAAGGATTAACCAGGGTAAGGGCGTATAATCTATCTACTCTCCACCCGCTATACCAAAACTGCTTGAGCGATTGCCCTAGCGCAGATTCTATTAAGAAACCGAGGTCTAACTGGCGCCCGAGGAATAATAAATATGCCAATACAACCCCAACGATCGGTATGCTGATGGACACCAGTTCAACCCAATGGACTGGGTCCTCATTACCATCCACGGAAAACACTCGCTCTAGTGGTAGACTGAAGTAACCACCGATGAGGGATAGCGCACATAGAAGGACCAACGGAACACCCATCCGCCAGCCAATTTCCTTGTCAGGAATCGTGTTTGTATCACCAAAGAAGACAATGAATACCAACCGGAAGCTGTAGATTGCAGTAAGTAATGCTCCTAAAAGACCACCTATCCATAGCAGAGGGCCTATGCTGGCCTGTTGGTATGCTTGAAGTAAAATTAAGTCTTTGCTGAAGAAGCCTGACGTCATGGGCAACGCTGCGAGAGCTGCTGATCCAATCATAAAACTCCAGAATGTCACTGGCATGCGCGTTCGTAACCCACCCATTTTGAAAATGTCATGCTCGTGATGAAGGCAGTGAATAATGGCTCCCGAACCCAGGAATAAAAGTGCTTTGAAGAAAGCATGAGTCATGAGATGGAAAACGCCGGCGCTCCATGCGCCAACGCCAAGGGCCAGGAACATGTAGCCTATCTGACTAATAGTAGAATATGCGAGGATGCGTTTAATGTCGTATTGAGCTAGAGCCGTGAAAGCAGCCATTAGAGAAGTTAATAAGCCAACGATAGCTACCAGGGTCATTGCGTCTGGGGACAAAAGAAACAGTCCGTGTGTTCTTGCAATCAGGTAGACTCCAGCGGTCACCATGGTGGCTGCATGGATTAACGCGCTTACAGGTGTTGGGCCAGCCATCGCGTCTGGCAGCCAAGTGTGCAAAGGCAGCTGTGCAGATTTTCCAGCAGCCCCGGCAAGAAGCAAGATGCATACGAGCAATGGAATAAAGTCACCCGTTTGCCATTTCGTCTGAGCGGCGGCAACCATCTCTTGTATATTCAGCGTACCGAGTTCGGTGAACAAAACAAGCAAACCAATTGCCATTGCTGTATCCCCAATCCGGGTAACAATGAAAGCTTTTCTAGCTGCTTGGCCATTGGCGCTATGCTGATACCAAAAACCCACAAGTAGATAGCTGCATGTCCCGACACCTTCCCATCCGAGATACATGAGGAGCAGGTTGTCGGCAAGAACTAATATCAGCATCGCTGCTACAAACATGTTTAGGTATGCGAAATAGCGGGCGTAACTGACGTCATGCTCCATGAATTCGCTGGAAAACAGATGAATTAAAAAACCTACGCCAGTTATGACTGACATCATGACTAAGGTCAGACCATCGAAATAGAAGGCTATGCGGGGATCGAACTGCCCAACTTTCATCCAAGTCCAATAAACTAAGTGAATTGGTTCCGGGACATGCAAAAACTGATACGCAAGCAAACCGGTCAAAACGGCGGATACTCCTACCGAGCCCACGCCAAGAGAAGCCACCATAGACCGAGCGAAATATGCTGAGCCAAGCATCAAAGTGATTGAGCTAATTAGAGGAAGTATGGGTATCAGCCAGATATAATCCGTCATGCTTAACCTCGCATCCGATTTGCTTGGTCCATATCCAGCGTCTTAAATCGCCGCTGGATTTGCAAAACAAGTCCCAATCCGACAGCTATCTCAGCTGCGGCAATGCTTAGAATCATCACATACATTACTTGCCCATCAGCTTGGCCCCAGTGGGCTCCGGCACAGACGAAGGCCAGCGCACAAGCGTTTAACATCACCTCAATGGACATTAGTATGAATATGATATTGCGTCTTACCATAACGCCCAACATACCAATAGAAAAAAGAAGTCCTGACAGGAGAAGCAAATGGTTAAGGGGCACTGCTAATTCGTTCATCCCTTAAGCCCTCTTCTCTAAGAGGCGCCTGCCTAGGTGGAAGGCTCCCACCATTCCAGCGAGGAGGAGCATGGATGCAATTTCGACCGCTAAAACATAAGGACCGAAGAGTGAAATTCCAACCAATTTGGCTGATACAACTCCCTGAGATACTTGACCCTCGACAGAACTAATTAAAACTATCAACTCGGTCAATAGAATCAGAGAGAGAGCAGCTGGACCAATCCAGACGCTCGGTCCTAGCCATTTTCGCTCGCGCGCATCTCCCTCTTCCCCTAAGTTAAGCATCATGATGACAAACACAAAAAGGACCATGATTGCGCCAGCGTATACGACAACCTCTAGTGCAGCCGCGAATGGTGCCCCAATGAGGAAAAATATCACTGCGATCGCTAACAGAGACACGATGAGGTATATGAGCGCGTGGATGGCATTGGTCCGTGTCATAGCCAAGATCGTCGATGCCAGTGCAACGGCGGCTGAAATGTAGAAAAGTATTGTTTCAAGCATTTATATAATCCAACAGTCCAATTTCGGTCGCTTGCAAGAAATGGAGTCCTTGGTCATGGCATCAAACTTTTGGTGTCAATTGGCGCGCTTTCGTTGAGTGCCTCACCTTTATCTTTTGTGGCAGTTTGGAGACCTGATACTCTGTAGAAGTTGTAATCTGGGTACTTGCCAACGCCATTGATTAAGAGATGTTCCTTTTCATATACCATGTTCTGTCGGTCGTATTCGCACATCTCGAAGTCTGGTGTGAGTTGAATGGCATAGGTGGGACAAGCCTCTTCACACATTCCACACATGATGCACCGTGAAAAATTGATCCTGAAAAATTCAGGATACCAGGTGCCGTCTTCTCTAGTATCCTTCTGCAAGGCTATACAATCTACTGGGCATGCTGCGGCGCATAAGTTGCATGCAACACATCGTTCCTCGCCGTCTGGATCTCTAGTAAGAACAATCCGACCCCGATAACGAGGGGCCAAGTAAGGCATTTCTTCAGGGTACTGGACCGTTTCGGCTTTGTGAAAAAGATGAATAAAGATCTCCCACATTGTGCGCAGCATACTCAACATTAAACAGTCTCCTCTATCCAAAGAAGGATTGCGCCAGTGACTGCTAGGTTCAAAAGCGTTATCGGAAGCATAACTTTCCACCCTAAATCCATGAGTTGGTCGTATCTCGGTCTGGGAATGGCTGCCCTCAAAAGTATGAAAAAGTTAATGACAAAAATCACTTTCAAACTGAACCACATGAATGGCGGAATCCAATCCCCAAATATACTGGGCCCCATCCAACCGCCAAAAAAGAGCGTGACAATCATGCAAGAGATCAGGGCAAGTCCTAAGTACTCTCCTAGCATAAACATGGCAAACTTCATTCCTCCATATTCAGTATGAAAACCCGCTGTAAGTTCATGTTCAGCCTCCGGGAGATCGAAAGGGAGTCTGTGGCTCTCTGCAATACCCGCGATCATAAAGACAAATAGACCAAGAACTTGAGAGAAGCAGAACCAAACTTCTTTTTGGGCTTCAACAATATCAACAAGGCTAAAGCTGCCGGTAATCATGACCACTCCCATGAGTGACAAGCCCATGAATACTTCGTAACTGACCATCTGGGAAGCTGACCGGAGGCCTCCCAATAGCGCATACTTATTATTCGAAGCGAGCCCTCCAAGCAATACGCTATATACAGCTAGTGCGGACATGCCGAGGAAGAACAGTAATCCGATGTTAAGGTCCACTATGTGTACCCCGGGCGCAAAGGGGACGACGGCAAAACCCATCATCATAGAGGCGATTATGGCGGTGGGCGCTAGAATAAAGACAAAGCGGTCGGCGAAGGGAGGAACCCAGTCATCCTTAAATAATAGCTTAATAATATCGGCGCCTAACTGTCCTATGCCAAACGGACCAATGCGATTAGGTCCCAAGCGGTCTTGCCAAAATCCTAAAAGTCTGCGTTCCCACCAAACCAAAACTCCTGCCACTGTGATTCCACCCACAAGAATCGATAGAGCAAGAAGGACAAGCATTAAGTCACCCATGAAGGTTCTCTCCTAACGACTCCTTCGATGCCCTATCGGTCGCTATCAGAAGAGGTTTAGATCGAACCCAATTAGCATCCTTTACCAGTCGCACAGACTGGCCAGGAACAAACTGAAGGGTTTCTTCAAAGCCTACACTAAAGCCAACACATCCCTCAGCCATACGATCAACGATCCGAACCTCGAAGGATCTTTCATCGAGGTCGTCAATAACTACCAGGCCGTCACCATCTGAGACGCGTAACGCGTTCGCTCCATCTTCCGTCAAAGCCACAAAGGCGTTACCGGCCAATTCAGAAATCTCTTTAGTGTGGGATGAAAGTTCCTCTGAACCATGGATGCATGCTATTGATATCAATGTCCACATGTCTTTCCTGGCCCCGCTAGCTTTATGTCTTTTAACCGCGTTACTGAAACCATTTCGGTCTGATGATATCAGTATCACATCGGGTGTCGGATTCTTGTGAGGACCATCCACTTTGGACTGGAATTTCTGTACGGAATGATTCGAATTCCAACCTGGTGACCAGACATAGGGCGACAGGGTCGAGGGCTGATCGCGATTCAAACCTTCCATGCTGTATGCGAGTGCAGTTTCGTTATCCTTTGGTTGAGGTGGCTCATGAACCGAAACGGAGGCATTCATGGCTGTTCTGCCACTATAACGATGGGTTTGCCTTGGAATTTTTTGACCGCGATCCCGGAAAGCTTGCCCGGGCGCCACTTTATCTACCCTATTCCACTTTTTATCACTACTGGCGAGGAGGGAGACCACATCATCGAAACAATCGAGCTTCGGTAGTTTTTTATCGATGTCTAGGGAGGCCATTTTTATTAACCACTGCCAACTTGGGAGACGCTCATTAGCCGGTTCGAAGACGGGGAAGTAACGTTGAGCGCGGCCTTCAAAGTTTATCAATGTNCCCTCTGACTCTGCGAATGAAGCGGCGGGAAGTACCATGCTAGAAAGATTCAGCGTATCGTTTTCAAGTACGTCCAGTGAAATGATATCTACTTTNGAATCTGCTAATTTTTGCAANGCAATGCCATCTATCCGGCGAGACAGGTCATTCTCTAGGATTACNAAGGTGTCTATTTGATCCAACTGGTCAACNATCTCGGTCATAGAGAGAGTGTGCTCATCGCTAAGCATAGCAACACCCATNCTATTACTTTCAGAGACACAAAGACTCAGCATCGTCTCTTTATTTGACTTNCTCAGTGCGTCAGCTACCTTGTCGGCACTGAATAATATGTCTGGGTGAAAAGCGCCGATCCCGCTGATTATTAATGGGCGATCAGCTTGCAAAAGTATNTCGGCTACTTTGCAGACTATTTCGTCCTCAATATCGTTACCATCAAGTTTTGTCGCCAGTNAAAAGCCAAAGTCAGCTATTGCGTCGGGATTGAGGGTGTATATNTGTGAGGCTACATCATCTAAACGGGTCTCACAGCTTGTGACGAGCACTAAAGGCGAGCGTTCATCTTGGCCTAAGTTTCTGACGGCGGCATCTTGCCATTCTGGTATGCCAGCTTTCTCTGCCATCGAAAANGATTCGTTTCTCACTGCTTGTCGAAGTGCNAATGAAATTCTGGGTGCAGTGTTGGCAACATCCTCACCCAAAATTAGTATGGCATCGGCTGATTCCATTTGCCTNACGGATGGGACTTTGGCGCTCGTTGNCGAGAGAATCTNAACTAANTCTTTCATCCTTGAGGCTTCGGAGCAAGAAAGACCTGAAGAAAAATTAGATGGCCCNAGCCATCGTTTCAAAAGAAAGTTCGATTCAAGCGACGCCCTTGGAGAGCCTATACCGACCACATGTTTATTATTCAGCCAANGAGCGAGGGTGGAAAGCGCATTTTCTTGGCGAATGGCCGAGAAACTTCCNTCCTTTTCTCGCAATCCAGCGAAGTCAATTCTTTCCGNATTATTGACGTAGCCGGCTCCGAATCNTCCACGATCACAGATAAAATATCCATTTATGTCATAATTATATCGGTTNTGGATTCTCTTTAATTGGCCATATCTTTCCCCNGGGGCGGTGTTACATCCTACGCCGCATCCAANACAGATAGATGGAGCGGACTGCAAATCCCATTTTCGACTATAGTGGGCCAAGAAAGGCTTGTCTGTNAAGACGCCTGTTGGGCAAACTTCGACCAGATTTCCTGAGAATTCGTTTTCGAGCACGCCATCTTTTTGACGACCGAAAAANACCCTATCCCTCGAGGCCTGAGCGCCGAAGTCCTTGCCACCCGCATAATCTTTGTAAAATCGTTCGCATCGNTAGCAGGTTATACAGCGGTTCATTTCATGATGAATCAGTGGGCCGAGATATTGNTTCCTNTGCGTGTTCTTTTTGCCGGTATATCTTCTGTCTCTNTGTCCCACCATTACAGTCATATCTTGGAGGTGGCATTCACCACCCTCGGAGCATACCGGGCAGTCATGGGGATGATTAAGCATCAGGGATTCTATGATGGCTTCACGAAATTGCGNGGCATTTTCTGTGTCCAAGGAAAACCTGGCCCCATCCTTAACCTGCGTCATGCACCCCATTACGATCCGACCGGTTGTGTCTTCTTCGCTCTGATATTGGACTACTGCGCATTGTCGACATGANCCNACAGAACCCATTGCTGGGTGCCAACAAAAGTAGGGAAGGTCNAGACCTGCATTGAGACAAGCCTCCAGCAGGTTTTCACCTTCGTTCACCTCTATCGATTGTCCGTCCACTAAAACTTTGGGCATATATTATCCCCTTGCNCCNNTCAATTTGTGAGAGCCTGAACCTTCAATCAGTTTTTCAAAATCTGAGTAAAAGTACTTCAACGCACTCTGAAGTGGNTCCATGGCTCCTGGAGCAAGNGCGCAATGGGTATTGCCGATTCCGCCGATATATCTGACTTGATACGCCAACGTCTCGAGGTCTTCTTTTTGACCTCGGCCGTTATATATATCCTCCAGTACCTGACGAGTCCAAGGAAGCCCGTCTCGGCACGGTGTACAAAAGCCGCAGGATTCTTGAGCAAAAAATCGTATCAGGTTGAGNACCATACCAACCGGACAAGTCTGGTCATCTAGGATAATCATTGTNCCAGTTCCCATTCGGCTNCCGGCGGCANCGATCACGTTATAATCCATGGCAAGGTCTANGTGATCGTTGGTCAGAAAATCAGTTGAACCCCCACCGGGAAGGAAACCTTTGAGCTCCAATCCNGGTTGCATTCCCCCGGCGCAGTCTTCGATTATCTCGCGAACCGGNGTGCCCATGGGAAGTTCCCAGCATCCAGGATTATTAACTTTTCCGCTCACGCCAAACAGTTTGGTGCCGCTATCCTCTCCCCGACCTAGTGTTTGGAACCANTCAGCACCTCGATGAATAATGTGGGTAATGTTACACAGTGTTTCTACATTATTTACGATGGTGGGACGGCCCCAAAGTCCGCTAACNTGNGGGAATGGTGGTTTGGCCCNTGGGTTTGCTCGCTTCCCTTCNAATGCGTTNATNAGNGCCGTTTCNTCNCCGCAGATATANCGNCCGGCGCTNGGGTGGACNTACATNTCNAGANTNAANCCNGANCCNAGNATGTTTTTGCCCAGATAGTTNTTCNNATAGCATTCGNCNATAGCGTNNCGNAGCCGCTGAATCGANANGACATATTCGCCGCGAATAAANATATANGCTANNTCNGCACCNAGAGTNTATGCGGANAGNATCATGCCTTCTATNAGTTGNTGTGGNTCGAATTCCATCAGCANNCGGTCTTTGAANGTGCCGGGTTCCATCTCNTCNGCATTNCAGACNAGNTATTTATGNCCNGGCGNACANGCATCGCCNTTGGGCACAAANCTCCATTTCATCCCGGTNGGNAANCCTGCCCCNCCGCGNCCCCGNAGTTTGGAATCCTTNACGATNGACTCNCAGTCTTCTGGGCTCAANTCGGNNANAGCNTTNTTNANNCCTTNNTANCCNTCNTTGGCCTCNTANGNNANNANATNGANNGGCTTNGGNTCATNTGNNATNTTNCGNGTAAGCACTCTTTCCATCAACANTCCTCGCGNGAAGAGNNNTGATTGAATNNNGCTTNAATCTTNGCNTCNTCNANNTTNGTTATNAGTTCNTCGCCNACCATCATNACNGGNGCTCNGTCACAGGCNCCNAGNCANGGCACTGGCAGNANNGTATATTTNTTGTCNGNTGTTGTTTCNCCNTAACCTATNTTNAANACGTCGCTGACTTTTTCCTTGGCCNTNTCGCANCCNCAAATCCAACANCTGACNCTNTCACANAATAGTATTACNNTNTCTCCCACNGGCNTTCGATANATCAGNTTGTAAAAGGTNGCNATNCCTTCNAATTCGTCAANTGACATNTCNANNNGTNTNGNTATCGCNGCAAGACTTTCATCTGATATCCANCCNCTNTNTGANTGNACGATTTTNANCGCGTCAATNGCNGCNCCGGANTTGTANGGCACGTGTTCCAANTCNGCATCAATNGCCTTGCANTTCTTCTTCCGNNAGAANNGAATCGATNTCNGTNNGTATGACNGNCNNTNTCATCGATCTACGTCCGCCATAACGAAGTCGATGCTGGCAATAATNGCAATNAGATCAGGTATCATCAGCCCATTACTTATCAACGGAATCTGCTGCAGNTGAGNAAANGANGGTGTGCGAATACGCGTGCGATAAGAGTTGGTTCCNCCGTCACTGATTANATGGTAGCTGTTGATGCCTTTTGTTGCTTCNAGCATCACCGACGCTTCNCCCTGGGGNATTACTGGCCCCCAGGTTACGTTTANAAAATGATGAATTAAGGTTTCGATATCNTGCATCGTCCTCTCTTTNGGNGGAGGAGTNGTTAGTGAATGTTCACTTTTATATGGACCATTTGGCATATTATCTATGCATTGCCGGATTATTTTCAGACTCTGTCTCATTTCTTCAATCCTNACAACAGCACGNTCATANCANTCGCCATTGCTTGCGGTCGGAACCTCAAAATCAAACTGATCATATCCGCTGCTATATGGCCGAGTTTTTCTGAGATCCCAATCACTGCCGGTTGCGCGCAAACCTGGTCCAGTTATACCCCANTCNAGAGCCTCTGANTGAGTNTAAACGCCCACNCCTACTGTGCGGTCCNTCANGATTTTGTTCTGCATAGCCATTTTGTCGTAGTGGTCTAGTCTCGCGGGCATCGAATCTATGAAGTCTCGCATCAGTTTTTCCCATCCATTGGGAAGATCAGCGGTCACGCCTCCGATTCGAAACCAGGCTGGGTGCATCCTTCCTCCTGTGATNGCCTCTACGATCCCGAAAAGCCTTTCCCTGTCTGCAAACATGTAGAAGACAGGAGACATTTGCCCAACATCTTGAACAAATGTTCCATAGAAGACGAGATGGCTTGATATGCGAAAAAGCTCTGCGAGCATGATCCTTATGACCTTAGCCCGATCGGGAACCTTGATGCCAGCGAGTATTTCTACGGCCTGAACATAGGCTANATTGTTCATAACCCCTGCCAGGTAATCAATTCGGTCCGTGTAAGGGATGTAAGTGTGCCAAGTCTGTCGCTCACCCATCTTCTCGGCACCTCGATGGTGATACCCGATGTCTGGNACNGAATCCTTAATAACCTCACCATCGAGTTGCAGAGCAATACGAAAAACGCCATGAACNCTTGGATGATTTGGTCCCAGATTTAAAAACATGTACTCATTGTCTTCATCCTTCGATTTCATGCCCCAGTCTTCAGGTCTGAAACGCAGAGCCTCTTGTTCACGAGCCACGCGTTCATCGCCCATTTCGAAAGGCCCCATTTCGGTGGCTCGCGCCGGATGATCCTTTCTGAGAGCATGGCCCTCCCAAGTGGGAGGGAGTAGGATNCGAAAAAGTGTGGGGTGGCCNTCGAATACAATCCCAAACATATCCCANGCTTCTCTCTCATACCAGTTAGCATTGGGCCANGTTNNGATTATGGTAGGGATAGTTANGTCTGATTCGTTTAACGCAACTTTAATGCGNANGTCCTCATTGCGCCGGGTAGAAAGCAATTGATAAACAACTGTGAAGTCNGAGGCCGGTTGTCCTAATCGGTGGATTCTGGTCCGTTCATCGATCCCAAATAGGTCATAAAGCATGCAAAAATGGGATCGAAGAAACTTCATCACTGCTATTATCATGTCACGGCTAATCCATATCGTGACAACACCATCGGCGCACTCTTGCTCCNTAAAAGAGTTNTCGCCAAATGCACTAATTAACTCTCTTNTGGCAAACGTCGATTGATTNTCAACGAAGGATTGCTNTGCGAGTGGGGTATCCATTNTTAAATGGCCTATATATCCTTGGGCTCTCTCAATTCGGTAGCCAATATTCGAGTTGGNGTTAATTCATCTCTCTTGCTAATTTTGTCGGGTTTTACAACCGTCTGATCTCCCGTGACCCAACTTAAAGGTCTGCGCTCCTTCCCAACTGATTTCTGTAGCATAATAAGGCCCTGCATAAACGCCTCTGGTCTCGGAGGACATCCCGGCACATAAACATCNACNGGGATGAACTTNTCAACTCCTTGAACTACCGAGTAGATGTCATACATTCCGCCAGAGTTGGCGCAAGAGCCCATTGAAATAATCCATCGTGGTTCCAATAGTTGGTCATAAAGCCTTTTGACTACTGGTGCCATCTTTAAAAAGCAGGTCCCTGAAATTACCATCAAGTCAGCTTGACGCGGNGTGGCTCGGATAACTTCAGCTCCNAATCGTGCAATATCATGTTTGCTCGTAAATGCAGTGGCCATCTCNACATAGCAGCAGGACAGTCCGAAATTGAATGGCCATAAGGAGTTAGATCGGCCCCAAGCTATAAGGTCTTCAAGTTTNGCGAAAGCAACATTTCTCTGAACNTGCTCTTCCACAAAATCATTTGNCAAAGCATTATNATTTTCNTCGGGTCGCGTAAGGCTCCATCTCATGATTCTTGCCTCTCTCGCTCAAGCGCCTCTGCAAGACCAACTCGTTTTTTGTTACCCCAGTCAAGGCCCCCGCTGAGCCANCCATACAAAAGTGCTACNGCNAGAACCNCAACGAATATCATCATCGAGATGTATCCCATCCATCCCAATTCATAAAANGCCACGGCATATGCGAATATAAAGATAGCTTCCAAGTCGAAAATTACAAAGAAGATAGCTACAAGGTAGAATTCCACTGAAATCCTAAGTTGCGCTCCACCAACAGAAACGATACCCGATTCATAAGGGTCATTGGTTGCNGCAACTCTCCGNCTCTGGCCAAGTAACCAGCCGACAAACAGCATAGCTACGATTAANAATACAACCANAGTACCNAATAGCANCAGCGGCCAAATCTCAGCGGTATGNTTAGAAGTCAATTGCCCATCCTGACNATAACATCGGNGTGCTAGGAAACTNAGCGCGTATTGCNGGNTGGCAGATCCCTTANCACACCTCAAGTGCCACTTNGAGTGGCTTACCTTCTGATTTGACTGTTTTGAAGGTCCCTTTTAAAAAANTGCTCANTCACGANATNTGCCGGTTTTAGCTATTTGTTTTTTACCGACTTTTGCTAATAGGTTTATACTCTGAAAAACTAGAGTAGCCATAAATGAACACGGCNGTACATTATCGAAAATNATGTTATTTGGCAAGTTCTAACCGNCAGTTTTTACTACAAAANCTATTCAAATATGAATAGTATCAATAACATAGGTNAGACTNCTGCAGGACTNGTCAGCTCGCNATAAATGTNATGNTGNAATNCAAAAAACTATATTAAAAANNCCTGAGGAANTNCTCTTCNANAAGCAAAAAAAGGGTCNTGCNTNGATAGAGATTTGGCCTATTTGTNAGANANAATCGACGCNCTATTNCATCTTGAGCAAANAACAATTGCTATNTTATTCCGNTGAACGCAGTCACANTTCNNANCTNTGAGCTGTCNTCACTGCTATCGGCTCAAACTATNGCCGCCTTGTCTTCCCATTAGCTCAGTATTGTATCTCCTGAANGCGGGACTCATNCTCGGTTCTTTCTCGGTAGGGTCTTCTCCCGCTATGTACANGGGAATNTCGAGTTNAATAGCTGTAGAAATCGCCTCCTCCTNACTCATAACAGAAAAAGCGGTCGCCCATGCATCGGCATAAGCACATTCGTCCATTATTACGGTGACCGATTTAAGATTATGAATCAAAGGATAACCAGATCGCGGGTTAATAATGTGCGAATAANGNATGCCTTCTTTTTCAAAAAAATTTCTATAGCTTCCTGAGGTCGCAACTGCGCCTTGGTTCAANAAAATCAATCTGTCATAGGACCCAAATTTAGATGCTGATTCGATAGCAACTCGCCACTCCTGACCCTTTGGATTATGTCCTTTAACTTTGAGNTCACCACCGATTTCTACTAAATAATTANTCAANGAAAGCGTNGCAAGNTAATCAGCTATTAAGTCAACCGCATAACCTTTTGCTACGGCCGATACGTCTAAGATCAGACTCCTAGATTTTTTAAGCAGATAAAAATCAGAGTCAGCTTTCATAATCAGGCCGTCAAAACCTGTTTTTGACGTTGCAAACTCAACTTCCTCATCTGTTGGGAAAATACTAACGCTATCTCGATCATCGAAGCCCCAAAGTTCGACTAGTGCTCCGACACTTGGATCAAAGGAGCCATGACTTTGATCCCATACCTCTTTACTTATGAGCAGAACTTGCCATAGCGTTTCAGAAATTTTCATTTCTGTATTTATTCCTGCGGCGTTAAACAAACTGATTTCAGAATCTTCCCTATAGGAAGATGTGGCTTCGTCAACGATAGACAAAAGGGATTCGATTCCCATAGATAATTCCGCCTTTGCCACCGTTCCGCCAACTACGGTAATGTTATATGTCGTGCCAAAAGTCGTGCCAGAAATTTTGATTACTCGATCTTGCGGCTGGCATGAACACAAAAATGAGCTAACAATGAGCACAGCAACGAGCTCAGAGTATCTCGATGATAATTTTCGCCAGAAAAGGGTATGAGCCATGATGAAGAGCGCCTTCAGAGTTTCTTCATGCTAACCAATTAAGCATGCATATAATCGCTGATCAACCATATACACTAATAGCTCTTTTGGGCGCAAAAAGTAGGTTTCTGTATACCAATCCCTGCCAGAATATTAGACCGGGAGTATGTTTTATAAAGAATCATTACAGCGCGTCTAGTTTATCTTGAAATGCGTTTAACAAACAATTAAACCGCTCGGGCGGAAAAGGCCTTTGCAGCAGCTGCTCATAGCTTCTTAAATTCTCTCGGCCAGCAATGATTGCATCATTGACCGGCATCCCGAATGGGCTTTCGATCTCCAACTGATATAAAAACATCTGTTCGATCTTCTCAGCCTGAATTTCCAGTTCTTTCACTTTATCCTTGAAGGATAGAATGGGTAGCTTTACAGCAGACCTAAGCATTAGCTTTAAGTACCGTCTAACTTCACGGATTTGAATGACCACATTCTGGGTCCAATTTTCGGTCGAATTAATAATCGAAAAGATTTCTGTTTTTGAAAGTTGTTTGAAGTTAGATGCCAACCAAAGTAAATAAAGTATAATGTTAACGTTAGCCTTCGATGAATCTTGAATGGCTAACAAGCATTCGGACACGTGATCGTGGGCATAAAACTCGAGTGAAAATAACCATAAGGGCGTGTCATTAGGATCATTCATAATAGTACTCGGAAATTTTTCGACACTTGACTATAGCAAGTTGTCTCTTAAATTCGTAATAGATTAGCTGTTCTCGTGTCAAACTATTAGGGGGCCAAGAGAGCTATTTCCTTCTTCGCTACAGGAAAAATGATGCGAAATCGACAGAATCTGGCTGATTCGCCTCTTCTGGTGGTCTTGTTAGGAGCTATAATGGCAGTGGTCCCTTTTGCTGTCGACGCTTACCTGCCTGCTTTGTCGATAATGGCTGATTACTTCGG
>PCDB01000039.1 GCA_002591625.1 Porticoccaceae bacterium | reverse complement strand
CGATGGTAGTGTGGTGCTTCACCATGTGAGAGTAGGTCATCGTCAAGCTCCTATACGAAACCCCAGATCTCTAACGAGGTCTGGGGTTTCTTCTTTGCGCGGCAGAAAGTCGGGCGCGGGCAGCGCCCGTCGGCGGCGGGGTTGGTGGGGCAGCCTGCAGGAACACCTGATCGCCGGCAAGCCGGCTCCTACGAGACGCGGCCTGGCGAAGTTCCCGTAGGAGCCCGCTTGCGGGCGATCGCGGTGATCGCCGCACCTGGGTGGTCGGGGCGTTCGCGGCTGAGGATGTTCCTGTGCAGCGCTTTCGGGGTGTTTGCCGGCGCGGTGCAGTGCTTGGATCTTCTCCCCGGATCGGCGGTGGAACACTGCGTTTTCTATGCAAGTACAAGCCTCGTCGTTATCATGCCAGCCTTGTTCATAGCGGGGCCTCGCATGCTGGAATTGTTGAAACTTCTGCAGGATGGTCGCTTCCATTCCGGTGAAGCCCTTGGGGCCCGGCTCGGAATCAGTCGGAGTGCCATCTGGAAGCAGTTGCAGGGCCTGGAGGCTGAACTGGGGGTCGAGGTGTTCAAGGTCCCAGGTAAAGGCTATCGGCTTTCTTCGCCCCTGGTCCTGCTCGATGCCGAGCGGATTTCACAGGCGGCGGGAGAGGTGGACTGGCCCATCGCTGTCGAGTCCAGTCTGGATTCGACGAATGCGGAGATCTTCCGCCGCCTCGATGCCGGCGCTCGTCCGCCTTTCGTGTTGCTTGCCGAACGTCAGACCGCAGGTCGCGGGCGGCGAGGCCGGGTGTGGGCGAGTCCGTTTGCCGAGAACCTCTATTGCAGTCTTGTCCTGCGCGTCGATGGTGGAATGACTCAGGTCGAGGCCCTGAGTCTGACCGTCGGCCTGGCGGTGGCGAAAGCGCTGCGGGCGTGTGGCGTGACTGCGGCCGGGCTGAAGTGGCCGAATGACGTGTTGGTCGACGGGCGCAAGATATCCGGAATACTGCTCGAGCTTGCCGGCGATCCTGCCGATGTCTGCCATGTCGTGATCGGTATCGGTATCAATGTGAACATGCTGGTCGATACGCCTGCGTTGATCGATCAGCCCTGGACGTCGGTTCGGCAGTGTCTCGGCCACGCGCTCGACCGCAACCAGTTGGCGGCTGAACTCCTGAAGCAGTTGCGTGTGCATCTCTCCACGCATTGGCAGCAGGGCTTTGCCGGCTTGCGAGAAGAGTGGGAGGCGTTGCACGTGTGGCGAGGCCGCTCCGTCGCGTTGACTGCGGGGAGCAACGCAATCCTGGGTGTGGTGCAGGGCGTCGATGAACGAGGGGCGATTCGGCTGAGTGTCGATGGTGTCGATCAAACCTTCAGCGGTGGCGAGTTGAGCCTGAGGTTGCAGCATGATTCTTGAGCTCGACTGCGGTAACAGCTTCATCAAATGGCGAGTGATCTCCATCGACGCTGCTCAGCGTATTGCCGCTGGCGTGGTCAACGACGATGCCGGCCTGTTCGAGGCGCTGTCGGCTGTCCCCGATCTGCAGGTGGAGCATTGCCGCATGGTCAGTGTACGCAGCGATGCCGAGACCGAGCAGTTGGTTGCCCGTCTGCGTGCGTCCCTGGGCGTGGAGGCGGTTTGCGCTCAGTCCGCCAGTCAGGTCGGTGCGGTACGCAATGGCTATGCTGACTTCCAGCGTCTGGGCCTGGACCGCTGGCTGGCCGTACTCGGGGCTTACCATCTCGGTCAGCGCGCCTGTCTCGTGGTAGATCTGGGAACGGCCGTCACTGCCGATTTCATCTCTGCCGACGGTGCGCACCTGGGCGGCTTCATCTGTCCGGGGCTGCCGTTGATGCGTGATCAGCTGAGCACGCACACCCGGCGTATTCGTTACGACCGCCAGGTGGCACTCGCGGCATTGCAGGAGCTGGATCCTGGGCGTTCCACTGCGGAGGCGGTCGAGCGTGGTTGCGTGCTGATGCTGCGCGGGTTCGTCGCCGAGCAGTTGGCACAGGCGACGGCGCGTTTTCCGGATGGCTTCGAGGTGTTCCTGACGGGTGGGGACGCGGACCTGGTGCGTGATGTCGTGCCGGGCGCTCAGGTCGTCGCGGATCTGGTATTTGTCGGGTTGGCGATCGCCTGCCCCCTGAATTGAGGCAAGGCATGCGCTGGTTCCTGCTACTGCTGCTACTTCTTAACGCGTTCTACTACGTCTGGCACCAACAGCAGGCGCCGTTGCGGGCCAAGGAGGTGGCGCCGGCCAGTTCCTATCAGGGGGCGCGCAAGGACATACGCCTGCTCAGCGAGGCCGAGTCGCCTCGTCTGCCCGCAAGACAGCCGGAGGTCGAACCGCAGGCGGCTGCCTCCGAGGCGGCGGTGTGTCTTTTCCTGGGGAGCTTCGAGGAAGAGTCTCGCGCCCGGGTCGTCGAGCAGCGCCTGCTGAGCTTGGACATACAGGCTGAGGTTCACAGCATCGATGCGGCTGCGGGCGTGGAGTACTGGGTGTACCTGCCTCCGCTGGCGTCCCGGCAGGCGTCGTTGCGTCAGTTGCGAGAGCTGCAGGCGCGGCGCATCGACAGTTACATCATCACGCAGGGGGAGTTGGCTAATGGCATCTCCCTGGGCATCTTCCCGCGCAGCGATTCGGCCGACAGTGTCATGCAGCGCCTTCGCGAAGTGGGTTACGAGCCGCAGATGCGCGAATTGTCGCGTGCCCATCGCAGTTTCTGGGTGCGGGTGGCCCCGGAAAGCAGGCGTCTGGCCGACGAATTTCTGCTGGGGCGACTGGCTGGAGACTTCGCTGGTTTGCAACATCAATTAATGCCGTGCGAGGGCGTTGCATTGCTCCAATAGTTTGCATAGAATGGCGCCCGCTTCGCAGGGTGGTCAAAGTTGGTTCCCGACGAAGATGTTGTCAAAGTAGCTAACCTCAAGATTTTAATGAGAAAAAGCTTGACAGCAGGGTGGCAGATCTAGAAAATGCCGCCTCACTTTGGAGGGGTTCCCGAGCGGCCAAAGGGATCAGACTGTAAATCTGACGTCATCGACTTCGAAGGTTCGAATCCTTCCCCCTCCACCAGATTCAGCGTGAGCTGCAGGCTCCGCGGGCATAGTTCAGTGGTAGAACCTCAGCCTTCCAAGCTGATGATGCGGGTTCGATTCCCGCTGCCCGCTCCAAGTTAGAGGTAGGTGCTCATATAGCTCAGTTGGTAGAGCACTTCCTTGGTAAGGAAGAGGTCACCGGTTCAAATCCGGTTATGAGCTCCATGTTTCAGATGAGATGAGTTAGCTGAGCCGTTAAAAGAAGTGGTGGTACTGTGTCAGGATTTTATGTTTTTAATGAGTAATAAATAAACTCATTATGTGAGAAATTGCGTTTGCTTAGGAGACGTCGAAATGGCAAAAGAAAAATTTGAAAGAAATAAGCCGCATGTCAATGTTGGTACCATTGGTCATGTTGATCATGGTAAGACCACTTTGACGGCTGCTTTGACGAGGGTTTGTGCTGAGGAATATGGTGGAGAAGTTAAGGCTTTTGACCAGATTGATAATGCTCCTGAAGAAAGGGAGCGTGGGATAACAATTTCCACGGCGCATGTTGAGTACGATTCTCCGGATCGTCATTATGCCCATGTGGATTGTCCTGGACATGCTGATTATGTGAAAAATATGATTACCGGTGCGGCGCAGATGGACGGTGCAATTTTGGTATGTGGTGCCACTGATGGTCCTATCCCTCAAACGCGCGAGCACATACTTTTGGCGAGACAAGTTGGTGTTCCCTATGTGATAGTTTTTTTGAACAAGGCCGACTTGTTAGCTGATGATTGCGGTGGTGTGGGCTCGGAAGAATATGATGAAATGGTTGAATTAGTTGAGATGGAACTACGTGAATTACTTGACCTTTATGACTTTCCAGGTGATGACACGCCTATTATTATTGGATCTGCGTTGATGGCATTAGAAGGCAAGGACGATGACGGATTAGGCACATCCTCGATAACTAAGTTGGTTGAAACGCTTGATAGTTATATACCAGAACCAGAGCGTGCGATTGATCAGCCATTTTTGATGCCAATAGAGGATGTTTTCTCTATTGCGGGCCGAGGCACTGTGGTTACGGGTCGTGTTGAGCGTGGGATTGTCAAGGTTGGAGAAGAGATTGAAGTAGTTGGGATAAATGAGACTAGTAAGACTACATGCACGGGTGTGGAGATGTTTCGTAAGCTCTTAGATGAGGGCCGGGCAGGAGAGAATGTTGGAGTGTTATTGCGCGGGACGAAACGTGATGAAGTAGAACGTGGCCAAGTTCTGGCCCAGCCCAATTCGATAACACCGCATACGTCCTTTGAAGCTGAGGTATATGTTTTGTCAAAGGATGAGGGTGGTCGTCATACGCCCTTCTTTAAAGGGTATCGTCCACAATTTTATTTTCGGACCACAGACGTCACTGGTGCAGTTGAATTGCCAGATGGCGTGGAAATGGTGATGCCTGGTGATAATATACAGATGGCTGTGACGTTGATTGCACCAATTGCGATGGAAGATGGATTAAGATTTGCAATACGCGAAGGTGGGCGAACAGTGGGTGCTGGCGTTGTATCGAAAATTGTAGAGTAATTTCTGCGAGGAGATCTAAAGCAAAATTTGATCGATTATTGCGGGTACCATAGTGCTCNTCAGCATATCGTTCAAACGCATAGGCCAGTAGTTCAATTGGTAGAGCGTCGGTCTCCAAAACCGAAAGTTGGGGGTTCGAGTCCCTCCTGGCCTGCCAGTTAAATTCATAAAATGTGTACAAACAATGAGTGCAGTATTACAAGATAAAGAATTCCGACTCGATTGGCTCAAGTGGGTCGTCACTTTGGTTTTAGGGTCGGCGGCCATTTATGCCAACTGGTACTACTCTGCTGAGTCAGTCTTGTACAGAGTCATTGGCCTTCTTTTAGCTTTGGTAGTTTGTTCTTTAATTGCTTCAAGGACAAAACATGGAGTGGCTGCGATTGACTTGGCTATGGGTTCGAGGACCGAATGGCGAAAAGTGGTTTGGCCGACGGCTGAAGAGCGCAATCAAACCACATTGATTGTGGTGGCTGTAATCATTATCACGGCTTTAATTTTGTGGGGGATTGATTCTCTGCTCAGTTGGTTAGCCTCTATAATTATGGGGTAGGAGAATTGCATGGTTATGCGCTGGTATGTAGTTCACGCCTACTCAGGCTATGAGAAAAAGGTCGCTACTGCGCTCCAAGATAGAATTGAGCTGCATGGCTTAAAGGATCGCTTTGGAGAGATATTAGTCCCTACTGAAGAAGTCGTAGAAATGAAGGCCGGTCAAAAGCGTACCAGCGAGCGCAAATTTTTTCCTGGTTACGTGTTGGTCCAGATGAGTTTAGACGATGAAACTTGGCATTTAGTCAAGGAGACCCCCAGAGTANTGGGCTTTATTGGTGGCAAAGCTGATAAACCTGCACCGATTGCCGATAAAGAAGCTGATTTGATTCTGCAACGGATGCAGGATTCAGAAGAGGCTCCGAGACCAAAGACTGTTTTTGAAGTTGGTGAGAATGTTCGAGTGTGTGATGGACCGTTTAACGACTTCAACGGAATAGTGGAGGAAGTTAACTATGCAAAAAGTAAATTGCGTGTGGCCGTGTCCATCTTTGGTCGCTCCACCCCTGTTGAATTGGATTTTGTGCAAGTCGAAAAAGCTTAAAAAGTTATACTAGCTGCCTTTTTAATTATAAGAAGGTATTGGGAAGCTTAAGATGTGCTCGCCAAGCGAGTCGATTATTAGGCGCTATTACCCGTAACTGGAGAAAGATAATGGCGAAAAAAGTACAAGCCTACATCAAACTGCAGGTTCCAGCAGGTCAGGCCAATCCGAGCCCACCGGTTGGCCCAGCACTAGGCCAGCATGGTGTAAATATCATGGAATTCTGTAAGGGTTTTAACGCTCAGACACAAAATATAGATCCTGGGTCGCCAGTCCCGGTCGTTATAACGGTTTATGCAGATCGAAGCTTCACGTTCGAGATGAAGACGCCACCTGCCTCTTTCTTACTGAAGAAAGCGGCTGGTATTGCTAGTGGCAGTGGCGAGCCAAATACCAAGAAGGTCGGCGTGGTAACGCGAGCACAACTTGAAGAAATTGCAAAAATAAAGACGCCAGATTTAACTGCTGATGGATTAGAAGCTTCTGTTAAGACCATTGCTGGCTCAGCCAGGTCAATGGGTATAGAAACTGAGGGCGTGTAAACATGAGNAAGATTTCCAAACGGCGACGTGCTATCAGTGAGAAAGTTGAATTTCGAAGGATGTACCCAATAGAAGAAGCAATAAATATCTTAAAAGAGGTCTCAACCGGTAAGTTTGTTGAAACAGTTGATATTGCAGTCAACCTAGGGATCGATTCGAGAAAGTCCGATCAGGTAGTGAGAGGGGCTACAACTCTTCCATATGGGACTGGGAAAGAGGTGAGAGTATGCGTTTTTGCCCAAGGTGAGGGAGCAGATTTGGCGAAGTCTGCGGGTGCTGAATATGTTGGTATGGATGAATTGGCAGATCAGCTAAAGAAGGGAGAACTCACCTTCGACGTTGTTATAGCAGCGCCGGAAGCCATGAAAGTTGTCGGCGCTTTGGGAAAAATTCTGGGCCCCAGAGGACTTATGCCTAACCCTAAATCAGGAACAGTCACCGCCGATGTTGCTACTGCAGTAAAAAATGCAAAGTCGGGTCAAATTCGGTTTCGTGCTGACAAAAGCGGTATTGTGCACGGCGGCATAGGCATGCTGTCTTTTGAGTCGGAAGCTATTAAGGGTAACTTGAAAGCTTTAATCGCTGATCTTACGAAGATCAAGCCAGCTTCGTCTAAAGGGGTTTATTTGAAGAAGATTACATTGTCTTCAACCATGGGGCCAGGACTCATAATTGATAAGGCGTCCTTGGATATATGAGCTTTCTCAGTTTTTTCTGAGTAATAGACTTTGGGGTCACGTCTCAATATANTGAAGCGTTGACTGTCAAAGACCGCAGGTTCCTGAAAAGGTTTAATGAATTTTTTCTCCTGCGCAGATAGTGGACCTGTATCGGGTGGTAAAGCCCGACGGAGTTACACATGGGTGATCGCAGATGAGTTATTTGCGGTTTTGGTGGGTCTCGAATGTGGATTTAAAGCTATGCCATTAAATCTTGATGAAAAAAAGGCTATCGTAACAGAAGTTCGATCCATGGCAAACGATTCGCTGTCTTTGGTTATTGCTGATGCTCGTGGTGTAAATGTGGGCGCTATGACCTCATTGCGATCAAAGGCGAGATCGGAGGGAGTAGAATTGCGTGTTGTTCGCAACACTCTTGCTAGACGGGCTTTTGCTGATACCGAATATGCGTGCGTGGAGGAGTTATTGGTTGGGCCGTCATTATTTGCCTTCTCTATGGAAGATCCGGGAGCAGGCGCTCGAATATTTAAAGAGTTCTCCAAAGAGAATGAAGATTTTGAGATCAAAGCCCTTTCTGTTGGTGGTAAGCTTCTTGGCAGCGAGAATATAGATGTGCTGGCCAACTTGCCCACGCTTGAGCAGGCCTTGGGTATGCTGGCGTCCGTTGCTTTAACTCCTGTCATAAATATTGTGCGCACACTAAATGAGGTGCCGACTCAAGTGACGAGGGCGGTGGCAGCAATTCGTGACCAAAAAGGGGAAGCCGCATAACGGTTCCTCACTTTCTATTTACAAAAGGAGGCTTTTAATGGCCCTATCAAATGAAGATATTTTAAATGCTATATCAGAGATGAGTGTGATGGATGTGGTGGCCTTGGTCAGTGCGATGGAGGAGAAATTTGGAGTTTCTGCACAAGCCGCTGTTGCTGTTGCTGCTGCTCCAGCGGGTGCGGGAGAGGTCGCTGCCGAAGAGCAGACTGAGTTTAGTGTGGTTCTTACTGCTACAGGCGACAAAAAAGTAAATGTCATTAAAGCAGTGCGTGCAATTACCGGTCTCGGTCTCAAAGAAGCGAAGGGTATGGTGGACGGTGCGCCTTCCAACGTGAAGGAAGGGATCTCCAAAGATGAAGCAGAAGATGCAAAGAAGCAGCTAGAAGAGGCTGGGGCCAGTGTGGAGCTAAAATAAGAGNTTTTGTTTTGGTCTATTTATAACGAGATCTAACCAGATTTATCATACTCTGATGAATCAAGTNTTTCTTTTTCATTTTATGACTAGAAAAACAAAGGTTTCAAAATTGCGAAAAATGATTACTTCGAGGAAAAAAAATGGCGTACTCATTTACCGAGAAAAAACGAATCCGTAAGAATTTTGGTAAGTTACCAAACGTTATGGATTTACCATATTTGCTTGCTATTCAAATTGATTCCTATAAAAATTTTACCCAGATAGGAATTGCATCAGATGCCCGAAAAGATACAGGATTGCATGCAGCGCTAGATTCAATCTTTCCGATTGTCGGTTATGCTGGTTACGCAGCTCTAGAGTATGTTGATTATATTTTAGGTAAGCCCTCCTTTGATGTTGATGAGTGTAAGCTTCGTGGGGTTACTTTTTCCGTCCCTCTCAGAGTGCGGGTCCGATTAGTCATTTATGATAAAGATTCGCCTAACAAAGCAATTAAAGATATCAAAGAGCAAGAAGTCTACCTCGGTGAGATACCTTTGATGACTGATACTGGTACTTTCATAATCAATGGGACCGAACGTGTAATCGTTTCTCAACTTCACCGTTCTCCGGGCGTAATATTTGACCATGACAAGGGTAAGACTCACTCTTCTGGGAAATTGCTTCATACTGCAAGGGTTATTCCATACCGTGGTTCATGGTTGGATTTTGAATTCGACCCTAAAGACTTGCTTTACGTGCGCATTGATCGCAGACGTAAGCTNCCTGCCACAATATTGCTCCGTGCGCTAGGATATACCAGTGAAGAAATTTTAAACACGTTCTTTGAGGCCAGCGTCTTTCACTTTAAAAAAGGAAAATTTATGCTGGATCTTGATCCCGAGCGGCTGCGAGGGGAGATCACTGTCTTCGAAATCAAGGACAACAAAGGCGAGACCATCGTTGAGAAGGGTAGACGCATTACTGCTCGTCACATACGTCAATTGGAGAAGGGTAAGGTATCTTCACTTCCAGTTCCTGAGGAGTATTTGCTAGGGCGAGCCTTGGCAAAAGATGTTGNAAATGAATCGACCGGAGAACTGCTTTTTGAATGTAATACTGAAATCACAACTGATGTATTGGGTAGTCTTTTGGATGCCGGTGTAACGAAAATTGAGACTTTATATACGAATGATTTAGACTGTGGGTCTTTTATATCTGATACGCTTCGTATAGATCCTTGTAGCAGCCAACTAGAGGCAATGGTCGAAATATATCGAATGATGAGACCAGGAGAGCCTCCAACTAAGGAAGCTGCAGAAAACCTCTTTTACAATTTATTTTTTAATNTTGAGAGGTATGATTTGTCGGCAGTGGGGCGCATGAAATTTAATCGTCGTCTGGGGCGTAAAGAGGAAAAAGGAGCAGGCGTATTATACGATAAGCGTTATTTTGCCTCATTAAAAACAGATGACGCTAAAGAAATGATTGAACAGTATGAAAATGATGCTGACATAGCAGATGTTATGAAAACTTTAATTGGTATTCGTAACGGCAAAGGAGTGGTAGACGATATTGATCACTTGGGGAATCGTCGAATAAGGTCAGTTGGCGAGATGGCTGAAAACCAGTTTCGCGTGGGGCTAGTGCGTGTGGAACGAGCAGTGAAGGAGCGTCTTGGGGTGGCGGAATCGGAAGGCCTAATGCCTCAGGATTTGGTCAATGCAAAACCCGTGGCGGCGGCAATGAAAGAGTTTTTTGGTTCGAGTCAGCTATCTCAATTTATGGATCAAAATAACCCGCTGTCAGAGATTACGCATAAACGGCGTGTTTCAGCTCTAGGACCTGGTGGTCTGACTCGAGAGAGGGCGGGGTTCGAGGTTCGTGATGTGCATCCTACTCATTATGGTAGGGTCTGTCCTATTGAAACTCCAGAGGGCCCAAACATTGGGCTCATTAACTCCCTAGCCACTTATGCCCGCACCAATAGTTATGGTTTTATTGAGACACCTTATAGAAAAGTTGTGGGCTCTAAGGTTACTAACGAGATCGATTACCTGTCTGCAATCAATGAGGCTCAATTTGTGATCGCACAAGCTTCTTCATCTCTCGATGAAGAAAATAAACTTGATGAGGCACTTGTAACNGTCAGGCATCAAAATGAGTTCACTGTCAAGCCGCCAGATGAAGTAGATTTTATGGATGTGTCGCCACATCAAGTGGTATCTGTGGCGGCGTCACTAATTC
The DNA here is from genome assembly GCA_002591625.1 of Porticoccaceae bacterium. GTDB lineage: Bacteria > Pseudomonadota > Gammaproteobacteria > Pseudomonadales > Porticoccaceae > TMED48. The sequence goes on along the minus strand of PCDB01000039.1, from coordinate 14,036 downwards.
CTTTTCTAGAGCATGATGATGCGAATAGAGCGCTGATGGGTTCCAACATGCAACGTCAAGCGGTGCCCACATTAAAAGCAGAAGCGCCATTTGTGGGCACGGGAATCGAACGCACTGTTGCAAGCGATTCTGGTGTTTGTAAGGTGGCTCTTCGGGGCGGTGTGATTGAGAGCGTGGATGCTGCTAGGATTGTAGTGAGGGTCAATGAAGATGAAATAGCCGCTGGTGAGGCTGGTGTGGATATATATAATCTCACTAAATATACGCGTTCAAATCAAAACACTTGCATTAATCAGCGTCCCATTGTTAAACAGAATGACGTTGTCGCGTCTGGTGATGTCCTTGCCGATGGCCCTTCCGTAGATCTTGGAGAGCTTGCGCTGGGGCAGAACATGCGCATAGCATTTATGCCTTGGAATGGGTATAACTTCGAGGACTCAATTCTTATTTCTGANCGCGTCGTAGAGGAAGATAGATTCACAACCATTCATATTCAAGAGTTGACCTGCATTGCGCGCGATACCAAGTTGGGTTCTGAAGACATAACCGCGGATATACCAAATGTGGGAGAGGCAGCGCTGTCACGACTTGACGAATCGGGTATCGTGCACATCGGAGCTGAAGTAGATGCTGGCGATATATTGGTTGGAAAAGTAACGCCTAAAGGGGAAGTACAATTGACCCCTGAAGAGAAATTACTCCGAGCCATTTTTGGTGAGAAGGCGTCTGATGTAAAAGATACATCCTTGCGTGTTCCTAGCAGTACGAAAGGTACAGTAATTGATGTGCAAATTTTTACCCGAGATGGTCTGGAAAANGATNAACGGTCATTGGACATTGAAAATGCAGANCTCGAGCAATTNCGGAAGGACCTCAACGACGAATACCGTATTGTCGAAAATGCTACTTTGGGCAGGTTNCTCCAAAGTACCTTGGGACAAAAGGTTTCAAAGTCTAAGAGTCTCTCCAAAGGAGCGCTGATCGATGCGGAAGTGGNTAAAGGTTATACCGCTGAGGAATGGTTTGAATTGCGATTTGAAAACGCTGAGCTAAATGAGCTGATACTCGAAGCCCAGAAACAGTTGGATGGCCGACGAGCACTGCTAGATGAGCGTTTTGAAGAGAAGAGGCATAAACTCCAAAGCGGTGACGATCTCGCGCCCGGTGTTTTGAAAACTGTGAAAGTCTATTTAGCAGTTCGAAGACGCATACAGCCAGGTGACAAAATGGCAGGAAGACATGGTAANAAAGGCGTCATATCTGTAATCAAGCCTGTTGAAGATATGCCTTATGACCAAGATGGTGTGCCGGTNGATATTGTGCTTAATCCATTGGGTGTCCCTTCTCGCATGAACGTGGGCCAGATCTTAGAGACGCATTTGGGCATGGCTGCAAAAGGCCTTGGNGTTAAAATAAATGAGATGCTTGTTGATAATTGTAAAGCCACTGAGTTGCGAGGCTTTTTGCAAGAGATCTATGATGTAGGGGATGGCTTGGATGATGTAAATTTACAAACTCTTTCAGATGCAGAGGTGTTAGAACTGGCCAAAAATCTTCGAAATGGAGTGCCAATTGCAACCCCCGTTTTCGATGGTGCTAGCGAATCAGAAGTCAAGACACTCCTGAATTTGGCTGGTTTGCCGGAGACGGGTCAAACTACGCTATATGATGGAAGGACTGGAGATAAGTTTGATCGGCCAGTCACAGTGGGTTACATGTATGTGTTGAAACTCAATCATCTTGTTGATGACAAGATGCACGCCAGATCCACCGGCTCATATAGTTTGGTCACTCAGCAGCCATTAGGGGGTAAAGCTCAGTTTGGTGGACAACGCTTTGGGGAAATGGAAGTCTGGGCTCTGGAAGCGTATGGAGCGTCTTACACGTTACAAGAGATGTTGACGGTTAAGTCGGATGATGTTGCGGGTAGGACTAAGATGTATAAAAATATTGTGGATGGTGATCACCGCATGGAGCCCGGAATGCCTGAATCCTTTAATGTTCTTGTTAAAGAAATCCGTTCATTAGGCATAAATATAGAGTTGGAGCATGAATAGCCGTGGAAAGGAAGCAAAGTTTTTCGCGAAAGCGACTTAAACAAACTCACACACTGGAGGGAAGATCTTGAAAGACTTAGTAAACTTGCTCAAGCAACAAGATCAGAGTAGCGAATTTGATAACCTTCGTATTAGCTTGGCATCGCCAGAGATGATTCGCTCGTGGTCCTTCGGTGAGGTCAAAAAGCCGGAAACCATAAATTATCGCACTTTCAAACCCGAGAGAGAGGGTCTCTTTTGTGCCAAGATTTTCGGACCAGTCAAAGACTACGAATGTCTATGCGGTAAGTATAAGCGAATGAAACATCGCGGTATTGTTTGCGAAAAATGTGGTGTTGAGGTGACCCTCACTAAGGTGCGCCGAGAACGAATGGGCCACATAGAACTTGCATGCCCCGTTGCTCATATTTGGTTTCTTAAATCATTGCCCTCGCGCATAGGTCTAATGCTCGACATGACTCTGCGCGAGATAGAAAGAGTTTTGTACTTCGAATCGTTTGTTGTCACTGAACCAGGCCTGACGACTTTGGAAAAAGGACAATTGCTCACGGATGAAGAGTATTATGACTCCGTCGAAGAGTATGGGGATGAGTTTGTTGCAATGATGGGAGCGGAAGCGATTCAGATGCTCCTACGAGAAATTGATTTAGACGGCGAAATCGCGACTATTCGTGAAGAAATCCCCAACACTAGGTCCGAGACAAAGATAAAGAAAGTTTCCAAACGCCTAAAATTGCTTGAAGCCTTTCATGGCTCGGGAAACAATCCCGAATGGATGATTTTAAAGTCGCTCCCCGTATTGCCCCCTGATCTTCGTCCTTTGGTTCCATTAGATGGTGGTCGATTTGCGACTTCAGATTTAAATGATTTGTATAGGCGAGTCATTAACCGCAACAACCGACTAAAACGCTTATTGGAATTAAACGCCCCTGACATCATAGTAAGGAATGAAAAGCGCATGTTGCAGGAATCGGTAGATGCGCTCCTCGACAATGGTCGTCGAGGGCGAGCTATCACTGGTTCCAATAAAAGGCCTTTGAAATCTCTTGCAGACATGATTAAAGGCAAACAAGGGCGATTTAGGCAGAACCTGCTGGGCAAGCGAGTGGATTATTCTGGTCGCTCTGTTATTGTAGTTGGGCCTACACTCCGTCTCCATCAGTGCGGGTTGCCAAAAAGGATGGCACTTGAACTTTTCAAACCATTTATCTTTAGCAAGCTTGAGTTGCGAGGGTTAGCAACAACGATTAAAGCGGCAAAAAAAATGGTCGAAAGAGAAGAATCGGTTGTTTGGGATATACTGGATGAAGTGATTCGGGAACATCCGGTTCTGCTTAATCGAGCGCCCACTCTTCATAGGCTTGGAATTCAGGCTTTTGAGCCTGTTCTGATCGAAGGTAAGGCTATCAACTTGCATCCATTGGTTTGCGCAGCTTACAACGCAGACTTTGATGGGGATCAAATGGCCGTGCACGTCCCTCTCACTATAGAGGCTCAAATGGAAGCTCGAGCCCTCATGATGTCAACAAATAATATTCTTTCACCAGCGTCCGGAGAACCGATTATTGTTCCCTCTCAGGATGTGGTTCTCGGGCTTTACTACATGACCCGAGACAGAGTTAACGCAGTTGGTGAAGGGATGGTCTTCATGGATGTTCGGGAGGTCTCTCGCGCTTACTACTCAAAATCGGTGGATCTTCAAGCCCGCATAAAGCTGCGAGTGGCTGAAGTATTAGTCGATGAAGAGACTGGAGAGCGGATCGAGAACTCTGATATTTTGGATACAACGGTTGGAAGAGCCCTTCTTTGGGAAATTGTCCCTCAAGGCGTACCTTTTAGTTTGGTGAATAAACCAATGGTCAAAAGAGCGATCTCGAAAGTAATAAACGAGTGTTACAGGCGAGTCGGTTTGAAGGATACGGTTATATTTGCCGACCAGTTGATGTACACCGGATTTGATTTCTCAACTAAGTCAGGGGCATCGATCGGAGTGGATGATTTCGTTATTCCCCAAGACAAACAAGATATTATTGGTTCAGCAGATGAACAAGTGAGAGAGATTGAGGCTCAATTTGCCTCAGGGCTTGTAACTCAAGGAGAAAAGTATAACAAGGTCATTGATATTTGGTCGCAAGCCAATGATCGTGTGGCGAAATCAATGATGCAAGGAATAAGTAGCGAGGTCATAGTAAACAAAGATGGAAATCAGGAGGAACAAGATTCTTTTAACTCTGTATATATTATGGCCGACTCGGGCGCCCGTGGCTCGCCTGCTCAGATCAGGCAACTTGCAGGAATGCGGGGACTTATGGCTCGACCCGANGGTTCTATTATTGAAACTCCGATAACGGCAAATTTTCGTGAAGGNCTTAATGTGTTGCAATATTTTATATCNACGCACGGAGCTAGAAANGGACTTGCTGATACCGCNCTGAAAACAGCTAACTCCGGTTATTTAACNCGNAGANTNGTAGATGTTGCTCAAGACGTTGTCGTTACTGAGACAGACTGTGGAACTGAGTCTGGACTNCTTATGACTCCCGTNATAGAAGGTGGCGATATAATCGAATCATTGGGTGACCGNATTCTGGGTCGAGTTGTAGCAGTTGANGTTAAAAAGCCGGAGAGTNATGAGATATTGGTTCCNTCNGGCACTATGATTGATGAGCAATGGGTTAAACGNATTGAATCATTNGGTGTAGATGAGGTTAAAGNTCGTTCTCCAATCACNTGTGAGGTGCGTCATGGTATCTGCGCAATGTGTTANGGTCGCGATTTGGCCAGAGGCCACCTAGTCAACCAAGGTGAATCTGTAGGAGTCATAGCAGCCCAATCTATAGGAGAGCCCGGAACGCAGTTGACGATGCGTACTTTCCATATCGGAGGTGCTGCTTCTAGAGCTTCAGCGGTTGATTCTGTNAAAGTAAANCAAAGCGGTGNTGTGCGNCTTCAAAATGTTAAGACAGTGCAAAATAAAGATGGGNATCTGGTGGCNGTTTCGCGATCTGGCTCTTTGGCAATCGCAGATGTTAATGGAAGAGTCCGAGAAAGCTATAAATTGCCTTATGGCGCCGTTATAAATGTGGAGGACCAATCCTCNGTATCTGCAGGAGATGTGATAGCGAGCTGGGACCCTCATACCCTNCCTATTGTCACAGAGGTTTCAGGAGTGGTTGCTTTCTCGGGCATGGAGGAAGGTTTGAGCACGCGGCANCAGACGGATGANATTACTGGGCTTACCAGTATTTCAATCATNGATCCGAATGANCGGCCCGCGGCAGGCAAGGACCTGAAACCNATTATATCTCTGACTGATAAGGACGGAAAGCAACTNATATTNCCCAACTCTTCAGTACCAGCTCATTACCCCTTGCCAGCCAATGCAAGNATAAGNGTTNTTGATGGCGANGTTATAGATGTTGGTCAGATNGTCGCCCGTATTCCACANGAGAGTGGTGGTACAAAAGATATAACTGGGGGGCTCCCTAGGGTGGCTGATCTTTTTGAAGCCAGAAAGCCCAAAGACCCTGCCATTCTNGCAGAAATTAGCGGCACTGTAACTTTAGGTAAAGAAACCAAAGGGAAATTGCGCTTGGTTATAACTCCTGAAGATGGGAAGCCATTATCAAATGGTAAGCTCCAATATGAAGAATTAATACCAAAATGGCGGCANCTTNGAGTTTTTGAAGGAGAGCATGTAGAAAAAGGTGAAGTAATTTCNGATGGCCCACTTACTCCGCATGATATTTTGAGACTTAAAGGGGTCAGTGAATTAGCTCGTTATATTGTTAATGAGATTCAGGAGGTATATCGACTTCAAGGAGTTAAAATTAACGATAAACANATNGAAGTNATTACTCGCCAAATGCTNCGNAAGGTGGAAGTTACTGANGTCGGAGATTCAGCCAGAATTCGGGGTGAGCAGGTAGAATACCGGGATTTGACCGATGAGAATGAAANGCTNAGAGAAGAAGGCCTTCAGCCAGCAAAATATGANCGACAACTCCTTGGTATAACCAAGGCCTCTTTAGCAACGGAGAGTTTCATCTCGGCCGCTTCTTTTCAGGAAACNACTAGGGTNTTAACTGAAGCTGCCGTGACAGGCAAGGCTGATTCCTTAAGAGGCCTAAAAGAGAATGTCGTTGTAGGCCGCTTAATTCCTGCAGGTACTGGCTTGGCTTATCACAAACAGAGACGTATAGATCGAGCTGCAAAAGATGANTCTGCNAAGAGTGCAGCTGATGTGGAAGCNGCCTTGATGGAGGCATTNAGNATGGANACTGTTGAGGATTAGGGCNGNNAATCNGCCTTGATGGCNTAAATTTGNTTCTNNAGTCCTATTGACTCANNTAGTCNTGGTCTTTAGAATCACGCNCCGCANTGGGGNGANTATTTTGNAGNAGTNANTAAAGGGGCAGAAGCGCAGGNGCGCAATTAATTACGAGATNAGAGANCAATTNNTATGGCGACAATTAATCAGTTAGTNCGTAAGCCGAGAAAGCGTANGGAAAGCAAGAGCGATGTTCCTGCCTTGCAGGCATGCCCGCAACGAAGGGGAGTGTGTACTAGGGTTTATACTACCACCCCCAAAAAGCCTAATTCAGCCTTGCGAAAAGTTTGTAGAGTNCGTCTGACCAGTGGGTATGAGGTAACCTCATACATTGGAGGCGAGGGCCATAATTTGCAGGAACATAGTGTNGTGCTCATCCGAGGTGGGCGAGTNAAGGACCTGCCTGGAGTGCGCTATCATACAGTTCGAGGAGCTTTNGATACAGCTGGAGTNANTGGTNGAACGCAGCGTCGGTCAAAGTATGGGACAAAGCGGCCCAAGAATTAANTTNTAACTAGCTTTANATTGGTTCGTCATNATTTTTGCTCGAGAGAATGGCTGGACCTCCGNAGTATGTCAGATTAATCAGNAAAAAAAGGAAGCATCATGCCAAGAAGGAGAGTGATAGCAAAGCGAGAAATTCTTCCGGANCCAAAGTTNGGNAACATNATGCTTGCTAAGTTCATGAACCATGTGATGATAAGCGGCAAAAAATCNGTTGCTGAGCGAATTGTTTATGGTGCTATGTCAGTAGTTGAAGATCGTTTNAAGAGAGATCCGCTGGAAATTTTCGAAGAAGCTTTGGATAACATTGCCCCCATGGTAGAGGTAAAATCNAGGAGAGTAGGNGGGGCGACATATCANGTNCCTGTNGAGGTGAGGCCNTCAAGGCGCACAGCCNTNGCCATGCGCTGGCTAGTTGACTATGCTCGGNGTAGNGGAGAAAAATCNATGCCGCTGCGGCTNGCAGGCGAANTAATCGACGCGGTTCAGGGAAAGGGTGGTGCGGTAAAAAAGCGCGAAGATGTGCANCGCATGGCCGAGGCAAACAAGGCATTNTCTCACTTCCGTTTCTGAGTTNTTATCCCCANTTAACCTNTCATCTAGTATAACCGTCTAGACNTTTGCCGTGCGCTGTTCAGAGAGGAAAATTCGTGCCCCGTTCCACATNTATAAACCGTTATCGAAATATTGGAATCTGTGCNCATGTGGATGCGGGAAAGACTACCACAACAGAGCGGATTCTCTACTATACTGGTTTGTCGCATAAAATTGGTGAAGTGCATGATGGTGCNGCGACAATGGATTGGATGGAGCAAGAGCAGGAGAGAGGAATTACCATAACNTCGGCGGCCACGACCTGTTTTTGGCGTGGGATGGATGCGCANTTTCCAAATCATCGCATCAANATAATCGACACNCCTGGCCACGTTGATTTTACAATTGAGGTTGANCGTTCTCTTAGNGTNTTGGATGCGGCAATCGTAGTGCTATGCGCTGCGTCTGGCGTGCAGCCTCAAACCGAAACGGTATGGAGGCAATCGGAGAAGTATGAAGTGCCGCGTATGGTTTTTGTAAACAAGATGGACAGGGCCGGCGCAGACTTTTTGAANGTAGTNAAACAATTGGAAGAACGNCTAGGNGCTGCGCCAGTGCCNCTNCAAATGACCATTGGNTCCGAAGAAAATTTCCAAGGCGTGGTNGACCTAATAAAGATGAANGCAATTTATTGGGACGAAAACGATCAAGGTATGAGTTTTGTTTACGNAGATATTCCCNGTGAGCTAGAAGAGCAGTGTTCNCAGATGCGTGAATATATAATAGAAAGCGCTGCAGAGGCAACCGAGGAACTGATGGAAAAATACCTCGAAGAGCAGCCATTGCAGGAAGAGGAAATANTGGCCGGACTCCGCCAAAGAGTTCTGGCGAATGANATTGTTCCTGTTATAGGAGGNTCTGCTTTTAAAAATAAAGGNGTGCAAGCCTTNTTAGATGCCGTGATTCAATATCTTCCCTCGCCTACGGAGGTTAAAGCCATNGAGGGTGANNTGANGAACGGATTGAAAGCGANGCGGCATGCAGATGATGATGCTCCATTTNCCGCTTTAGCATTCAANATTGCCACGGATCCTTACGTAGGNTCACTTACNTTCATCAGAGTNTATTCGGGNACTCTTCAGAGCGGAACTGCGGTTTACAATTCCGTNAAGATGAAGCGTGAGCGAGTTGGTCGAATGGTCCAGATGCATTCAAACAGTCGTGAAGAAATTAAGGAAGTTTTAGCGGGAGATATCGCTGCTGCCATCGGTCTTAAAGACGTNACTACCGGAGATACCCTCTGCTCTGAAAAGGACGCGATCATTCTTGAGCGAATGAGTTTCCCCGATCCGGTAATCTCGGTTGCGGTNGAACCACGATCTAAGTCCGATCAAGAAAGCATGGGGGTAGCTCTAGGAAAATTGGCGCAAGAAGATCCATCCTTTCAGGTNCATACTGACGAAGANAGTGGCCAGACAATAATATCTGGTATGGGTGAGTTGCATCTTGATATTTTGGTGGAACGGATGAGGAGAGAATTTGGAGTAGAAGCAAATATTGGTAAACCTCAGGTGGCTTATCGTGAGGCTATAAGCAAGAGGTGTGAAATCGAGGGTAAGTTTGTTCGTCAGTCAGGTGGCCGGGGTCAATATGGACATGTATGGATTAGATTTGAACCGATCGAAGGCTCATTCCAAGTAGGTCTTGAGTTTGAAAATGAGATNGTTGGTGGAGCAGTACCAAAAGANTATATCCCTGCGGTATCNAANGGTATAGAAGANCAAATGCGAAACGGCATTTTGGCTGGATATCCTCTTTTGGGCGTTAAGGCAACGTTATTCGACGGTTCTTTCCACGATGTNGATTCGTCCGAGATGGCCTTCAAGATTGCAGCTTCGCATGCAACAAAAAAGTTATCAGAAAATGGCGGGGCAATTCTTCTTGAACCGGTAATGAAAGTTGAGATAGTAACTCCTGAAGAAAANATGGGTGATGTAGTGGGAGACCTAAATCGTCGCCGCGGAATCATACTNGGAATGGCTGATAGATCGCANGGAAAAATAGTTAATGCTCAAGTTCCTCTAGCGGAAATGTTCGGTTATGCCACTGACCTGAGGTCGGCCACTCAGGGNAGGGCTACTTTCACAATGGAATTTGAAAAGTACTCTGAGGCCCCCAAGACTGTCACCGATAGCATGGTTGCAAAGAACCTAGGTGCCTAAGATTTCGCAAGGATTCACTTGCTAGCATCTCTCTCCTTTGAAGCAGCGATGATTTCCACGGAGATGTTTTGTGGGCACGGTAAGTAGTGAGAAAATTCCATAGAGAATTGGCCGCGACCTGAGGTCATTGTGCGCAAGTGACCGATATATCCAAACATCTCGGATAGCGGCACCTCCGCCTTAATTCTTACACCTGTCTTACCCGCTTCTTGATCTTTAATCATGCCCCGCCGGCGATTTAGGTCTCCAATGACGTCGCCAACGTGATCTTCAGGCGTAAACACGTCCACTTTCATAATCGGTTCAATAAGCTGAGGGCCAGCTTTTGGCATTGTTTGCCTGTATGCAGCTTTTGCAGCTAGTTCGAAGGCCACAGCGGATGAGTCGACAGCATGATAAGCACCGTCATAGATCTCTATTTCAACATCTAGCACAGGATATCCAGCAAGCGGTCCCTCCATCATCATGCTTTTGAAGCCTTTTTCGATCGCAGGGAAGAATTCTTTAGGAATATTCCCCCCAACTACAGTCGAACTGAAGGCAAACCCGCTTCCGGGCTCGCCCGGTTTGATCCTAAAATCAATCTTGCCAAACTGCCCCGCTCCTCCTGTTTGCTTCTTGTGAGTATAACTGTCATCCACCGGCGCCGTTATTGTTTCCCTATAAGCTACCTGAGGNTCGCCGACTAACAGATCTACTCCATAGGTGCGATGAAGAATGTCAACCTTCACGTCTAAATGCAATTCTCCCATTCCTTTGAGGATGGTCTCTCCTGAATCCTGATCCGTTTCAACATGAAAAGAGGGGTCTTCGGCTACCATTTTTCCGATTGCTATACCCATTTTTTCCGAACCACCTTTATCCTTCGGCTTAACCGCGATAGAAATGACTGGATCGGGAAACACCATGGATTCCAAGTTCACTGGATGTTTGGGATCACAGAGGGTGTGACCTGTTTGCACATTCTTCATGCCAATAATTGCAATAATGTCTCCCGCTTTAGCTTGCTCGAGCTCGTTACGATCGTCAGCATGCATTTCGACCATCCTGCCGATACGTTCTGTTTTTCCAGTATACGAGTTTAAGATCGTGTCTCCTCTTCGAAGGACTCCCGAATAAATCCTTATAAAAGTAAGTGCCCCAAATCGGTCATCCATGATTTTAAATGCTAGCGCTTTGAATGATTCTTCCGGAGCGACTATTGCGTATTCGCCTGTCTCACTTCCTGTATCATCAGTTAGCGGTTGAGGATCGACTTCTTTAGGGTTGGGCAGATAGTCAACAACGGCATCAAGGACCAGTTGAACCCCTTTATTTTTGAATGCCGAGCCGCAGTAAGTTGGGAAAAAATCGAGTGATATGGTGCCTTTACGAATACAATTTTTGATTTCATCTATGGTAACCTCTTCTCCTTCCATATATGCCATCATGACGTCGTCATCTTGTTCCACAGCAGTCTCGATGAGCTCTTCTCGATATTTTTCAACAATATCTGTCATTTCATCTGGAATATCTACGATCTGATAATTTTCAGGCAAACCGGTGTCGTCCCAAACATAAGCTTGACGTGTTAAAAGATCCACCACGCCAACAAACTGGTCTTCTATGCCTATAGGGAGGCACATTACGACAGGCTTAGCACCGAGAACGGTTTTGACTTGATTGACGACGCTATAAAAGTCGGCACCAATTCGATCTAGTTTGTTTACAAAGATAATTCGTGCAACGCCTGAATCATTAGCATAACGCCAATTGGTTTCTGATTGCGGTTCCACTCCTCCAGAGCCACAAAAGACGCCGACACCGCCATCTAGAACTTTTAGGGATCTATAGACTTCGATCGTGAAATCCACGTGACCCGGAGTATCAATGATATTGAGTCGATGCTCATGCCAGTAACAGGTTGTGGCAGCTGATTGGATAGTAATGCCACGTTCTTGTTCTTGTTCCATAAAATCAGTAGTAGCGGCACCATCATGTACTTCGCCCGTTTTATGTATTTTACCCGTTAGTTTCAAGATCCTCTCGGTAGTGGTTGTCTTTCCGGCATCAACATGCGCGAAAATGCCTATATTTCTATAATTTGATAAGTCAGTCATGTGGTTATGCTCAAAGTTTAAAAGCTTTAAATTCGACGCGCGCGAGTATACCGGATATTAGGCGGCTATATAAAAAAAATCGTCATAAAACTTAATTTTTGCAACAAAAAGTGCTTTTTTTGAAGCCTCTCTCATTAAAATGATAAGACGCGTTTTGCAATCTATCATTATTTTCTCACAAACAAGAATCGTGGTTAATTTCGACATTGACTATTACCAAATTCCTTATACCATGANTTGCTGTTTCAATCCTTCTTGGTAAGGAAGAGGTCACCGGTTCAAATCCGGTTATGAGCTCCATGTTTCAGATGAGATGAGTTAGCTGAGCCGTTAAAAGAAGTGGTGGTACTGTGTCAGGATTTTATGTTTTTAATGAGTAATAAATAAACTCATTATGTGAGAAATTGCGTTTGCTTAGGAGACGTCGAAATGGCAAAAGAAAAATTTGAAAGAAATAAGCCGCATGTCAATGTTGGTACCATTGGTCATGTTGATCATGGTAAGACCACTTTGACGGCTGCTTTGACGAGGGTTTGTGCTGAGGAATATGGTGGAGAAGTTAAGGCTTTTGANCAGATTGATAATGCTCCTGAAGAAAGGGAGCGTGGGATAACAATTTCCACGGCGCATGTTGAGTACGATTCTCCGGATCGTCATTATGCCCATGTGGATTGTCCTGGACATGCTGATTATGTGAAAAATATGATTACCGGTGCGGCGCAGATGGACGGTGCAATTTTGGTATGTGGTGCCACTGATGGTCCTATGCCTCAAACGCGCGAGCACATACTTTTGGCGAGACAAGTTGGTGTTCCCTATGTGATAGTTTTTTTGAACAAGGCCGACTTGTTAGCTGATGATTGCGGTGGTGTGGGCTCGGAAGAATATGATGAAATGGTTGAATTAGTTGAGATGGAACTACGTGAATTACTTGACCTTTATGACTTTCCAGGTGATGACACGCCTATTATTATTGGATCTGCGTTGATGGCATTAGAAGGCAAGGACGATGACGGATTAGGCACATCCTCGATAACTAAGTTGGTTGAAACGCTTGATAGTTATATACCAGAACCAGAGCGTGCGATTGATCAGCCATTTTTGATGCCAATAGAGGATGTTTTCTCTATTGCGGGCCGAGGCACTGTGGTTACGGGTCGTGTTGAGCGTGGGATTGTCAAGGTTGGAGAAGAGATTGAAGTAGTTGGGATAAATGAGACTAGTAAGACTACATGCACGGGTGTGGAGATGTTTCGTAAGCTCTTAGATGAGGGCCGGGCAGGAGAGAATGTTGGAGTGTTATTGCGCGGGACGAAACGTGATGAAGTAGAACGTGGCCAGGTTCTGGCCCAGCCCAATTCGATAACACCGCATACGTCCTTTGAAGCTGAGGTATATGTTTTGTCAAAGGATGAGGGTGGTCGTCATACGCCCTTCTTTAAAGGGTATCGTCCACAATTTTATTTTCGGACCACAGACGTCACTGGTGCAGTTGAATTGCCAGATGGCGTGGAAATGGTGATGCCTGGTGATAATATACAGATGGCTGTGACGTTGATTGCACCAATTGCGATGGAAGATGGATTAAGATTTGCAATACGCGAAGGTGGGCGAACAGTGGGTGCTGGCGTTGTATCGAAAATTGTAGAGTAATTTCTGCGAGGAGATCTAAAGCAAAATTTGATCGATTATTGCGGGTTAACCATATTCAAATAGACAGCCAAGATCAAACTAGCGTCAGGTCACAAATAACTTGACTCTTTTGAAGAGCGGAACTAGAATTCGGCCTCCGTTTTTGACGCATATATTTCAAAATCGGGGTCGCCTTGGCGAAGAGAATATTAAAAAATAAGGCTTGTAAAAGTGCAAAACCAAAGTATAAGAATTCGCTTGAAGGCATTCGACCATAAGTTGATAGACACTTCGACTCAAGAAATAGTTGAAACAGCTCGGAGAACAGGCGCCCAGATACGTGGACCGATTCCGTTGCCAACTAGACGGGAGAAATTTACAGTGCTCATATCGCCCCACGTGAACAAGGATGCCCGCGACCAGTATGAAATAAGAACGCATAAAAGGCTTCTTGATATTGTTAGTCCAACTGAAAAGACAGTGGATGCGTTAATGAAGTTAAATTTGGCCGCTGGCGTTGAAGTTCAGATCAGCCTTAGTTAATAAGCATCCTTGCTGTAGAGGGTGGGTTTTTTATAATGTAACGTTCTGAAATGAGCGGCCATAGCGGGTGAAAGCCCCTTGCATTTGAGAGGTTTAAAATGAGCGTAGGTCTAGT
>PCDB01000038.1 GCA_002591625.1 Porticoccaceae bacterium | reverse complement strand
ACGTTCTTCCAATAATTTCTCTTGTTCCCCATGAGCACAGAATCCATTTTCTGCCATATGAATTATTTCTGCCCCACTTTCAGTGTCCTGCAGCTGCGCAACATCAATGTCGGCGGGACCTATGCCTGCCTGTTCATATGCAGCTTGTGAGGCGATTACAGTAGGCGAATCTGCTGTTATTACGGGCTGCGATGGGCTGAAGACTTCAAAACTTCCATAATGGCGGGTGCGGACAATGGCCGCATTGATGAACACTGGTTTATCGGTGTATCGCTTCGCCTCTTCAGCGTTGCAGATAACCAGTGCTACCGCCCCCTCAGCTGGGTTGCAGAACATATATTTCCTAAGGGGGTGGCTAACCATTTGAGAGGTGCCTATATCTTCTCGACTGAGAGCTTGTCTTCGCCAGGCAGTTGGGTTAATAGAACCATTATAAAAAGCTTTTTCGGCTACACTAATCAACGCTTGCTCTGAAATGTCATATTCATGCATGTAGCGCTGTATTTTCATAGCAAAATATTGTGTTGTCAGCATCAGGCCCGTTTCACCATACCAATCGTCAATTCCCCACTCAGCCGGTAACGGATTGAAGGCGCCTCTTGGGTGCTTATCGAACCCCAGAACCAACGCGTTACGATATTCACCTGATTTTATGGTGCTGTATGCGGCATGCAAAGAGCTTCCTCCCGTCGCACATCCATTGAAAATGTTTGTAAATTGCAGGCCGCTCAGGCCTAGTTCATTTACAATTGAGTCTGCGTTGCCGCCATCTTGACTGCCACCATAACCGCACTCAATGTCCTTCCAGTCGACACCTGCATCTGCCAAAGCCTCTCTTGCGGCCTCTGCACCCTGCTGAAGGCCAGTTTTTTGGGGTGAGCGTCCGAAAGGATGCATGCCCAAACCGATTATTGCTACGTCCATTGCGAATTCTCCAGGCTATCAAAGGCAAAGCAGAGGTTATGTCCCCCTTGATCATTGGGTGAGAATTTTTCAATTACTAATTTCATGGGCATACCAATCTGAAGTTTGTTGGGATCTGCAATCAGAAGGCGTGACTCAATCCGGATACCAGCAGGCATTTCCACATAACCCACGCCATAAGGTTTGAATGTCTCTGCAGTCTCGTCGCGCATGTAAGGCGGTTTTGGCAAAAAGCTTTGAATTGTCCATGTCCATAGCAAGCCCTTATTCCCTAACTCAATAACATTGCTATCATTTCTGCTGCAGTTTCTACAAGATGATTGTGCTGGGAAGCTGATCTCCCCACAGTGAGGGCAGCAGCCACCTAGGAGAACGGGATTGCTCGTGGGCCAGGTGAATAGGTTTGAATGAATGGGATAATCTGACATAAGCAAATTCTTTGTGTCAACTATTTATGAATGGCTCTATTAATTGAGTCGAGCACTGATTCGTGAATTGACTCAGATACCGTGGGATGAGGGAAAATTGTTTCTGATAGTTGCTCGTCGCTCATTTCAGCACCCATGGCAACTACAAGTCCTTGAATCTGCTCGGTTACTTCTGGACCGATCATATGGGCTCCGATCAATTTGCCTGTTCCGGCATCAAAGATTGTCTTGACGAGACCTTTCGGCTCGTTGATTGCGATTGCCTTACCACTAGCTTGAAGATCAAATCGGCCCACCCTAACGTTAATTCCTTGTTGTTTAGCGCCTTGCTCGGTTAGACCGACGCTCGCCAATTGGGGTCGGCAGTATGTGCATCCAGGAATCTGCGTTCTGTTTAGTGGTTTGGATGTTGGCTCACCGGCGATGTGCTCGACACAAATTACCGCCTCGTGACTTGCCTTATGCGCAAGCCAAGGAGCCCCTGCAACGTCTCCAATCGCATATAACCCCACAACATTTGTCCTACACCATTGATCGGTCTTGATGAAGCTATTTTCAACTTCGACGTTCAGTGATTCCAAACCAAGATTTTCTGTGTTTCCTGAAACACCTATTGCGAGAATGACGCGATCAGCAACAAGTTTGCTTGTTTTTCCTTGGTTCTTTATTTCCGCTTCGACTCTATCGTTTGTGATAGCTATCCTGCTAATGAGCGAGTCAGTCAGAATATCTATGCCCCTGGTTAAGAAAGCCCGCCCAGCGAGTTGCGAAATCTCTTTATCTTCAGTTGGGAGGATATGATCGACAGCTTCTACCAATGTAACATGAGAGCCTAAATCAGCATAGAAGCTTGCGAATTCACAACCTATTGCCCCTGCCCCGACAATCAAAAGACGTTCTGGCAAATTCTTGGGTGTCATGGCCTCGCGCGCCGTCCATATGATGTTTCGATTGGCTGGTAGGTTGGGCAATTCTCGCGGTCGTGCCCCCGTGGCCACTATAACATGCATGGCATTTATTGAGATCACTTTATTCTTTGTGCTGACCTGTAATTTACATTTTCCGGTCAGCTTCGCTGTGCCCTCGAAAACTATAACTCGGTTTTTTCGCAGAAGATATTCGATACCACCGCTTAGTTTAGTTGCTGCTGCACGGCTATGATCGACCAATTTGTTGATATCAAAGGAGAGGTTATCTGCAGTGAACCCCCACCTTTCCATGGTGTTCAAGGTATGTGAAACTTCCGCGCCTTTCAAAAGCGCTTTGGTCGGAATACAGCCCCAGTTCAGACATACACCCCCGAGATGTTCTTTCTCAACCAGAGTTACCTTAAACCCCAGTTGAGCAGCCCTTATAGCCGCTACATAACCGCCCGGGCCTCCGCCGATAACTGCTAGATCAAAGTGTTCAGCCATTATTACCGTTAACCCAACATCATGGCAGGCTGATCGATAAACGTTTTCAGTGTCTGCAAAAACTTTGCGGCGATTGCACCATCTATTACGCGATGGTCACTCGAGAGCGTCAGCGTTAAAATAGTTGCCTGTCGCATGTCAGAATCGCCGTCTGGCAGGAGTCGTCTCTCGCTTGCACCGATTGCCAATATTGCAGCCTGAGGCGGGTTGATAATCGCATCGAACTGACTAACACCGAACATGCCTAGATTAGACAAGCTGAAGCTACCTCCCTGGAACTCCGCTGGCTTTAATTTACCGATCTTCGCTCGCGTCGCCAGCTCACGCATTTCGTTTGAAATTTCTACCAATCCCTTGGTTTCTGCCTTGCTTACGATAGGTGTTATGAGTCCGTCCTCCAAGGCCACAGCAACGGCAATGTCGGCGTGAGGCATTGAGGTTACATTCTTGCCATCAAACTGAATATTGACTTTCGGTGTTGCAGAAAGTGCCATAGCTGTAGCTTTAATGAAACAATCATTAATGGAAATGTTTGCATCAGTTCGCGAGTCATTGAGTTGCTTTCTCAGCGACAGAAGCGCATCCAGCTCTACGTCGATACAGGCACGAAAGTGAGGCGCTTCAAGTTTTGACTCTTGCAAGCGCTTGGCGATAGTGCGTCTCATTCCCGAAAGGGGCTTTGCTTCCAGAGGGGCCTCTTCCTTAACCTCTGGCGCCTTCGCAGCCGGAGCCGACAGGTCGGGCGTGGGGGCCAGCTTGAATGCGGCTAATTCAACATCAGCTTTGCTTACTCTCTGATGACGTCCTGTGCGCCGGCAGTCATTTAGACTGACCCCTAGTTTTTTTGCCAGTCGCCTAGCAATAGGAGTGGCCGGCACATCACTGTCATCGGCTGCACGTCCATCTGACGAGGTTTTGTAGCTTGCCTTTTGGGCTATTTTGAATCGCCCACCTGCTGCAATGACAGCGGTTCGTATGTCATCCAATGTGACGCGCTCATGACGTCCAGTGGCCGCGATGGAGTCGATAGCTACGTTATGTTGCTTCGCTACACGAAGAGCTACTGGCGTTGCAGAAGTAGCGTCAGTATTATCATAACCCAGAAGACTTTTTGGAATGACGAAATCAATTTTGTCATCTATTTCTGCAGGCGACACATCTGCAGTAGAATCGGAGTTTGCTCTTGAGATTTGATCAGAAATGCCTTCTTGGCTTGACGGCTTTTCTGAATATGTTGTGGCCAATGACACGACACCGTCATTAATCTCGGCCACGTATTTGTCTACTTCAGATTCAGTCGTCTCTTTTATAGCGATGATGGCTATGGGGGTACCAACATCTAAAAGTTCCCCTTCTTGTGCAAGAATGCGCACTAACGTCCCCGATTGATGAGATGTGAGAGTGTTAACTATTTTACTGGTCTCAATGTCCACAAGGTCTTGCTCAAAAGAAATAGGATCACCAACCTTCACGAGCCACTCGGTAATTGTTCCCTCCACCATCTCGAGACCCCATTTAGGCATAACGACCGCGACGAGTGAATCACTCATGATCAGGCCTCCAAGGTCATGCGAGCTGCTTGCTCAATGCGCTCAACGCTTGGCACATACAGTTTTTCCAAGGTTGGCGTGAAAGGCACCGGTGTGTGAGGCGCAGTCACCTTAGCGATGGGTGCTCTTAGGCTTTTAAAGGCTTTTTCTGCAACGATGCTGGAAATTTCAGATGCCATACTGCAACGCTCGCTCGCCTCATCCACTATGAGCAGTCGACCGCTCACTTCTACACTTTCGAGAACAGCACCCTCATCAATCGGCGAGACAGTTCGGAGGTCAATGACATCGGCGTTTATCCCATCCTTTGCCAGATTATCAGCCACTTGGTTGCAGTTGAGTACCATGTTGGACATCGAAACAAGGGTGATATCGTCTCCCTCGCGAGTAAATGCTGCCTGACCAAAAGGAATCAGATAATCTTCATCAGGAACTTCACATTTCATGTCGTACAGGAGCTTATGTTCAAGGAAAATAACGGGATCATTATCCCGAATCGCAGTGAGCAAGAGCCCTTTTGCATCATAGGCATTACTCGGTAATGCTACCTTAAGACCCGGAACGCTCGCTAGAAGCGGATGCAGCATATGTGAGTGCTGAGCGGCTGCTCCAATACCTGCACCGACCATTGATCTTATAACAAGCGGTGTCTCGCTCTTCCCTCCAAACATGTAACGAAATTTGGCTGTCTGATTGAAGACTTGGTCAAAGCAGACACCAATAAAGTCAACAAACATTAGTTCTACCACTGGCCTCAGTCCTGTGCATGCGGCACCAGCAGCCATCCCAATGAATCCAGCTTCCGTAATTGGCGTATCAATTACTCGCTCTCGACCGAACTCTCCCACTAGACCTTTGGTCACTCCGAATACTCCGCCAGCCGCATCATCAATACCATCTGACCCAGCTCCACCGGCCACGTCTTCACCTATTACAACGATCGTTGAATCGCGACGCATCTCGTTTTTCAGAGTTTCGTTGATGGCTTGTCTTATACTTTTAATTGGCATAGTGTTTCCTCAGATCAGTAGTTACTGTAGACGTCTGTTAATAATTCTTCTGCCGAAGGCCAAGGAGCAGACAATCCTTCCTCTACAGCGGTATCGATCAGTTGCGCAATTTCCTTGTCAACTGAGTTTAATTGGCTTTTCTTCAGCATCTTTTCAGATATGACTTTTTTTGAAAAGATCTTGATGCAATCATTGTCGCGTCGATTTCTTTCATGCTCCCCTTCACCCCGATATAACTGAGGATCACCGATGAAATGCCCGCCAAAACGGACTGCACTTGCTTCAATGGCGCTCGGACCGCCACCTGAACGAGCTCGTTCAACCGCCTCGCCAACAGCATCATACACGGCAAAAAAATCGAGGCCATCTACTCGTTTTGCCGGCATCCCAAAACCTGCTGCTCGACCGGCAATATCTCCGCTGCCCACCGCATATTTGGCAGCTGTGTGTTCTCCATAACCATTGTTTTCAAACATAAATATAGTTGGAAGCTGAAGAACAACTGCGAGGTTCATAGATTCGAAGACTGTACCTTGATTTGAGCCGCCGTCCCCTGTGAAACTGAGAGAAACGTTTTTTGTGCCAAGAGTTTTCGCGCTGAGGGCCGCCCCTATGGCAAGGGGCGGAGCACCGCCAACGATCGCGTTTGCTCCAAGCATACCTTGGTTGATATCTGCAATGTGCATCGAACCGCCTTTGCCGCGACAGAGTCCTGTAGATCGCCCCATGATTTCGGCCATCATACCTTTAATGTCACAAACTTTGGCGATGCAATGTCCATGACCTCTATGGGTGCTGCCCACATAATCATCTTTAGTTAGATGCATGCATGCGCCGGTAGCAACAGCCTCTTGGCCACTGTAGTCATGCACAAATCCTGGAATATTTCCTTGTTGAAACTCGGTATCCACACGCGGCTCAAATTGCCGAATGGTGGACATTAGCCGATAAGCTCTCAGCAAGTCTTTTTCTTGAAGCGCCATAGTGACTCCTTTTTATAAAATCGCATTTAGTATCAATTCATCTTATTCTGTAGATGACTTAAAATTCATTAGGCTGCCACAGGGCCAGTGCTTTTGTCACCTGTCAGATCCTCCCAGTCGGGGGCTTCCTTTATATCTGGATCAAGCCCCACTGCCGACAGAAAATTCCTATGCATGTTTATCAGTGACGGTTCATTCTTTCCAAAAGTAGAGAACTTTCGGCGATTGGCGTTAAGACTTTTTTGGACATTTGCACTTACCCAATAGTCCTCTTTATCAACAACATAGACTATAAAGTCAAAATTTTCTTTGGCGCCTCCCCCAGACCAGCTTGCCCTATTTATGTCGCCGCGCCAGTATGACCGATAGCGAGTAATATGTTCGCCCACTTTTTTCCCGGGATAGAGAACAAAAAATTCAACAGCGGTCGGAGAAATCAAGAGACTCACATTGGGGTAAATGAAATGCACCAACTGAAAATGAGTTTGAATCTCCATTCCCCAATCTTTGTCGTCGGTTCCGCGCAAGTCGAGCATGGGTTTGTTAGGAAAAGTCATGCGATGATGCCGTTGCGGGCTGCCGAAGCGCTTGTATTGAGAAATATTCCCCAAGCTAAAATCACCTACCGAGTCCTTATGGAGGATGTCAAAGTGATAACCTTCACAGAACGTATCAAGTGCTAGTTTCCAGTTGCTCTTCAAGTCCCAAACATGCTCTCCTATAAGCTGTGTGTCGGCAAGGTCCCATTGTTTGAACCAGGGCGTCAGGTCTGCGAGATGTTTATCTATATTTACCGCGGAAGCTTTGTCAAGACAGATGTAGAGCATCCCATATTTTTCTTCGCAGGGGAGATGTTGAATGTTCTCACCACATTTGTTGAGGTCACCTGCGGAAACTTGGCCGGCTTCAAGGCTTGAATTCAATAAGGCATGTGCTTTACCTTCGGAATCCCGAATCATTAACACGTTTATGTTTTCAAGATCCTGGAACATAAAACAGTCGCCAGGATTTGCCATCTCACAACTGAAACCAACTAACAGTGGTTCTTTGAAAAATATTCTCTCCTTCTCGATTTCGAAAAGTTGCTCATCGGTGTAGGTCCATGTGGGATGACGGTAAGGTGCCTCCGCACTGTCGGTCGTCCCTCGACCATGCAGATCGAGCATGTAGTGGACGATTTTTTTATACTCCTCAAGTTCGTTCATGNAATACCTCTNAGAAATTAGTCAAATNNCGGCCGNCNCCATNTNACTTATTTTATACGGTTTTCCTAGTAAATCCATATTTAACTGCAGCACTGANCTGAAGTCGAATTTGTGATTTTTCCAGAAAATTNGTTTNTTACCGGTCTCGCAATGTTAGGGAGAGTTTTGAAAATCTNAGCTTAAANTGCTTGGNGGCATACNGTTTGTTGATTTTTTCTATTCCATATNNTTGTTTNAAGATATCAATNCGATACCTANCTCAATGATTNTTTTGTTCGGGATCNACATCCAGGGTNTCAAAAATGCCATGGAGAATNTTGGCCCGGGCCTCTTGGCTGGAGGGTGACAGAATGGATGGGCTTTCAGAGAGCCTTGTTTTAAGCTCAACGTCCCTGATAAATCGTTCCATTGCGGTATCGAGTGCTTCGCATATTTGATCAAAATGCAANTTCGCTTTGTTCTCTTCCACAAAACCGTTTTCATCTNACCGNACATAAGACCTCAAGCGCAGAATATGCTCATCGTTGCTTTCACCCGGATAGACAGAAAGGAATTCAACGGTCGATTCTGAAATCGCTAAGACCACATTTGGAAAAACAAAATGCAGCAGTTTAAAGCCGTCGATAGCTTTTTCTCCCCACTCCTGGTCATCGAGNTCTTTNAATTTAAAAATATTATTGTTNGGAAATGTCATGCGATGATGCTGCTTCATCGGCCCNAGTTGGTCGTATCCAACAGCCTGNCGAAGACGGANATTGTTTTCNGGAATTNCCTGCTGAATGTCGAAACAATAGCCATCACATAACGTGTCCAACGANAGCTTCCAGTTTTTATCTATCTTCCACTCTCTCTCCCGGATGAAACGAAGNTCATTGAATTCCCANATGTCCAGTGAAAGTGCCATATTGCCGAGGTGATTATCAATATCCAGTTGGNTATCTGANTCGAAGCATATAAAGATCATTCCATATTTTTCTTCACAGGAAATCTTGTCGAGGTCGTATTCGCATTTTTCAATGCTGCCAAATGAATCCTGCTTAAAGACTTTTCTTAGGGTGCCATCCAAACCGAAATTCCAAGCATGATAAGGGCAACTTAAACTTCTGGCGTTACCAAAGCCCTCTTTAAGTCTAGCGGCTCTGTGAGTGCAAATATTTAGAAGGGCATGAGCTTTGCCATCGTTATCTCGTGTAATAATTGTAGGGATTCCAAGGTCATCACGTGTAAAGAAATCCCCGGGTTTGGGGATATCGCAGCTTAGCCCTGCCAAGAGAGGCTGGCCGCCAAATAATTTTTTTTTCTCTAACTCGAAAAACTTTGGATCAGTATAGGCCCAAACTGGGTGCTTAACTTCTGGTTCCAGACTGCGCTCCTTGTCTGCCTCGAGGAGAGCCAGAATCTGATGAGTCATGCTTTTGAGATGTTCTAGCTTATTCAAATTTTTTCTCCTAAACGCCGAACATGATAACATTATCTCTAAATGACCTCGCCTTTCAATAATCCGTGATGTCATATGAGATAGTCTTACTTGCGCCGTCGCGCTTTTTCGGAAACAAGCGTCAGACCGATTATAACGGATCAAATGGTTAGCAAGCAGGAAAGTTAGATTTTAATGGAGGGACAAATGTATGACTACAGTAGTATCGGCAAGATTCAAACTGCATCAGGATTCTTGGGAAGATTACCTAGAGGCAGCAAGAATCATTATACCACCGACCCGAGAGGAAAAGGGCTGCGTTCATTATGGAATAACCTTGGATCTAATTGAAGATCACGTAATTTGGATTACTGAAGAGTGGGAATCTGAGGAGCACTTGATGACACACCTGGGCACGCCGCATGTCAGTGACTTCATGAAAAAAGCGTCGGGTTTTCAGATACTCGATGCGGAGGTTAAAAAATATACTGTATCGGAAGTTGGAACCATAGAGGTTTGAACCGACGGATCTTTTATACGCAGTGATGTTTGTTGCCCCAGTTTTTGTTTTTAAATTAACTTGACAAGGCATTTGCCGCGGTTGGTGCCGCCGATCATGTCACTAAAGGCCTGGGGCGTTGAACAAATCCCTTCATAAATATTTACAAAAGATTTCAGAGAACCGCTTTTCATCATGTCAGCGAGTTCTTTAATTGCAGCGGGATACTGTGCTTGATAGTCGGAAAACATGAAGCCTTCGGCTCTTGCCCGATGGGTAATCAGTGGCCACGAATTGTAAATTGGCTCAGGGGAATTGTTTTCATATTGCGACATTGCACCGCACAGCACTATGCGGGCATTGTCTGAGATGTTTTGTAAGGCAGCATCTAACTGTGAACCTCCAACGTTATCAAAAAAAATATCTACACCAGTCGGACAAGTTCGAGCTATCTGATCGCAGAGAGGGTCGGCGTTGTAATTAATGGTGGCATCGATACCAATCTCTGTCTTAAGCCAGTCACATTTCTCATCACTTCCGGTCATACCCACCACGCGACAGCCTGCTTTCTTACCTAACTGGCATACAACGTTGCCCACGGCGCCTGCAGCAGTTGATACCAGAAGAGTATCACCTTGTTTCGGCTGCCCGATGTCAAAAAGTCCGAAGTAAGCCGTTAGACCGGTGGTGCCCAGTACCCCGACATAATGATATAATTCCATTTCGGGATCGACCTCGAGAAGTAAGCAAAGATCTCCACCATCAAGAAGGCTATATTCCTCCCATGCTGTTCGGGCAAGAACTATCGATGAAACCGGGAAGTCATCGTTATCAGATTCTACTACCTCACCAATTACGATACTTTGTATTGCCGATCCAATTTGCATGCCCGGAAGATAGCCATCGCCAGCATTTTCATTCATCCACTGCCTGAACCCTGCATCCATTGAGAGGAAGTGATTTTGAAGTATGAAGTGTTTGGGCTTAAGTTCAGGCAATTCGGCTTGGATAACATCAAAGTGATCAGCCGTTATCTCTCCCTCAGGATGTTGTTTTAGGATAACTTGTTGGTTTTTAGGCATTTGATGAATCTCATGTTGCAATAACAAAATTATAGACTAGTTTGTGCTCAATTTGGGCAATGAGGCTTGCATTATTTCGATAGCAGTTAGTCTTGGTGACCTAGTTTAGGTAAGATAACGCATATTTAGGTGCTTTTAGGAGTTAAATGCATGTCTAGATTGAATGATAAGGTTGTTTTAGTCACTGGTGGTGCCTCTGGATTAGGCAAGTCAGGTGCGACATTGATGCACGCCGAAGGCGCCAAAGTGATCATCACTGATATCAATGATGATCTGGGGAAAGTGACCGCTCAAGAGATTGGTGGTGGAGCACTTTTCGTTCATCATGACGTGTCTAAACTGACTGAGTGGGATCGTGTAATTGATCTGGTGATCGACCGCTATGGTCGTCTTGATGTGTTGGTTAATAACGCCGGAATTGTCGTGGTGGCTGATGTTGAAAAGACCACTCTAGCGGATTGGCGTTCAGTTCATGGTGTTGGTACTGACGGCACTTTCTTTGGGATCCAGAAAGGAATAGGGGTGATGCGAAATGCAGGAGGTGGCTCCATCATCAACATGTCCTCATTGGCTGGACTCATCGGATACCCTCTCATATTTGCCTATTCTGCTTCGAAGGGTGCCATAAGGAGTATGACAAAGTCGGCGGCTGTTTATTGCGCCCAAAATAGTCTCGGCATTCGTGTAAACTCAATTCATCCTGGCACTATAGCTACACCAATGGTAGCTGGTTTTGAATCCGATGTGGAAGAACAAGGCGAAGAGCGAATAAAACTCTTGTTAGGCGAACCCGACGATGTGGGTCATATGATGGTATATCTAGCCAGTGATGAATCAAAATTTGTCAGTGGATCAGAATTTGTCATAGATTCTACTGCCTCAATAACAGAAGGCTTAGTTCCGGGTTAGCCTGCTTAGGCTTATTATATATAAGGAGTGTTTCATATGTTATCGGTGACAAGGTCGCATGATTTCCGCGTATCCGCAGACCGCATCTGGCAGTTCTTTGGTGATTTCGGCAGTATTGAATCTTGGTGGCCGAAGGACGGTCCAGTTCAAATTGACCATGTTGATGTGATCGGCGACGGTCCAGGGATGTTACGCAACATCTATAACGTAGGCATGCCTGATTGTATCTCTGAAAGACTTGAAGCAATTGATGTTGAAAACCGCAATTTGACATTGTCAATTGTTGGTACATTGCCCGCTGGCCTTTTAACATATCAAGCCAACGCACATTTGGAGGCGCTAGACAAAGATACTTGCCGATTGACCTATGTGGGCACCTTCGAAGCTGAATCGGGTCGGGAGGCTGAGGCTGAAGAGTTCCTGATAACGGTCTATACNCTAATGTTCGCGGGACTGGAGAGCGCCTCATCATAAGAATTTCGCTCTGAAACCGGACACGAGTTTTTGGACATCATTCTGCGAAAGGTTCTATCGCCCAACTTATACNGCGCCTTACCAGTTCATACATAACCGGATTCTCCCAGCTACAGAGGTCGCGATCTGGCCAGACCTCCATTAGAGGTTGCATATCATAGGCTCTCCGACAGTGGCCTAGATTGAAGTAAAGCACCTGACCCGCATCATATGGGTGAAGATACATAACTAATCTTGGTTTTTCGTCATTCCAATCGCTGTCTGCAAATTCTGGCACTTCGCCGACCCATTTTGTTTCCAAGAGAGGCACACACTCCCCATGAAATTCGCATAAGTATATTTCGTCGGTCACCTTAAATGGCTCTATTCCAGCGACTAGAGGATGCTGGGGATCTGAGACCGTAACCTCAAATTCTTGAATTGGAGGGTGAGCCAAAAATTGGCTCCCCAGCATTTCCATGAGAACAGGCGCACTTCTCGGGGCCCCAACTCTCCCGTCATCCAGAAACTCGATAATGGAGTTCGTCCCATGCAGAGCAAGCCAACGTTTTCCTGACGCAAAGAATCCTTTGATCGCTTCTAGTGCATCGGCCGAGGGAACCACATCGCAGGTGTAGGCTATCAAAACATCTGCCGATTGAATTGCTGCGATGTCGGAGTAATCCTCGGAAACGGTTGTGTAAATCCTCTCATTTTCGTATAGCATCTGTAGTATTTGCAGCCGGGCAAATTGCATATCGTGAAATTTCCCACCGCAGATAAAATGTGCCTTAATCGGTTTATGACTCACTTCATTTGTCCTCTTCGAAGTTGGGTACATTTTCTGTCGTTGTCAGTGTTTAAGGATATATGTTCCGAGCTTAGATTCAACTTTTTTGTCCTTGGTAGTTTACTACAAACGGGTTTTACGCAATTATTGCGGGGGCGAATTCTGAAAAGAGGGTGTTTGGAGGTCCTATGGGAATGCTTGACAATCGGAAGACCATTGTGACCGGTGCTGCACAGGGGATTGGCCGTGCAATAGTAGACAGGTTTATACAAGAAGGTGCCTCAGTCCTTGCTGTTGATATGAAAGCGATGGAGAATTTAAAATCAGCCTATTCAGGCGCAACGTCTTTAACTTGCTTACAACTCGATATCACTGAGCAAGATGCGCCTGCGGTTATGATGCATGAGGTAGTAGAACGTTTTGGNGGACTTGACGTGGTTGTAAATAATGCGGGTATTGCTAATTATCTGCCTATTTCCGATACCGATGATCAAGCCTGGAATACCGTTATGGAGCTGAATCTTACTGCTGTTTTTAGGATTTGTCGGGAATCTTTAACCCTATTGAAGAAAAGTTCTGCAGGCAGAATAATAAATATTGGTTCAATAATGTCGACATTTGGGGACGCCGGCTTAGTCGCATATGCTGCCTCAAAGCATGGTGTTGCAGGTTTGACCAAATGTCTTGCCAGTGAATTGGGCGAGTTTGGCATTACGGCTAATTTCATTCAACCTGGAGCCATACTGACTGATATCACTCGGGATTCGATCGAAAAACACCCGGAGATGGAGGTCTTTTGGCGTCAAAAATCTGCCCTAGGACGTTGGGGAGANCCAACAGACATTGCTCCGGTTGCACTTTTTCTCGCTTCTGATTTGGGAGCGTTTGTCAGTGGAACAGGGCTAGTAGCGGATGGCGCCGCGATGCAGGCGCCATAAAAGAGGCGGATGATCTAAATGGAAGAGACAAAACCCGAAGATATNGATTTNCTNTCGACCGCGGTNATCACCTGCCCGTTTGATGCAAATCAGGTGCTTAGGAAGCATAGTCCCGTCTATTTGGTCCCAGGTACTGACATGTACTATGTCTCTTCGCATGCATTGATAAAGGAAGCAATACGTCGGTCTGAGGAGTTTTCCAACCGATTTATGGCAGACATCGAAGGTAACATAGCGGAAGACAGCGAAATTCAAGCGATCATCTCAGCGGGCGGTGGTTGGCCAGAGCGTGACGCGCTCCTCACCAACGACCCTCCAGCCCATGGCCGCTTTCGTAATCTTGTTAACACAGCGTTTTCTAAAAAGAGGGTAGAAATCTTAGCCCCAGATATCGAGAGATTCGCTGACCAGCTTATCGATTCCTTTGCCGATGCTGGAAGCTGCGAATTCGTTCGTGAATTTGCGGCGCCCATGCCGCTTAAAGTCATCGCTAAACTACTGGCTTTGGAAGACCAACCCCTGGAGGTCTTGCGCACCTGGTCGGAGGCATTTACTGACCGCCTCAGTGGTATGGCGTCAAGGGNACGNTTGCTAGAGTGCACAGAGATTATCTTGCAATACCAACATTATATGAGCGGTAAAATAGAAAGCTACAGGGAAGAACCAAGAGATAATCTAGTATCAGACCTCGTCCATGCTAAAGTGGGCGGTGAGCGGGGCCTCGATATGCCCGAACTGTTGACGATTTGCCATGAGCTACTTGTGGCAGGTAATGAGACAACGGTAAACGCGTTGTCGGGTGGAATGTTACTACTTTTAACTAACCCTAACGAGCTAGAAAAGGTAATTGAGGACCGAAGTTTAATACCCAATATGGTCGAAGAAATACTTCGATGTACCACGCCAGTTCAGTCTATGTTGCGCATTGTAACCTGTGACTCATTACTTGGGGGTGTGAAAATTCCAGAGGGGGCGAAGCTGATGCTCAGGTATGTCAGCGCTAATCGGGACAGGGAAGTCTTTGGTGATGCTGAGAGTTTTAAGATAGATCGTGATGATGTTGACCGGCACTTGACCTTTGGCCAGGGTGGAAGGCATGTTTGTATTGGGCTGATGTTAGCCCGTCGTGAACTGACTGTGGCGTTTGATCGGATTCTCGAGCGCCTAACAATGATGCGACTGGATATTGATGAGCTTGATTTGGAGTACCATCCAAGCATGTTACTGAGAGGGATTAAAGAACTCCCCATAACATTTAAAAAGATCTGACGTAAAGAGCGAACTATTGCGATCCAAACCAATCTATTTTAATTTTCTTTTTTAGTGGCCTAGGAATAATACAATGACTTTAGAGACTGCGGATGATTTTGATTTGTTATCCCCAGAAATAATTTCTTGTCCCTTTCAAGCTAATCAGATATTGAGAAAACAGAAGCCGGTATACCTGGTGCCTAGTACCGATATTTACTACGTTTCCACCCATTCATTGGTGAAAGAGGCTCTTAAGCGCACGGATGATTTTTCAAGCCGGTTTATGGCAGAGTTCGAAGGGGATATTGCCGCGGATGAAGAAATTCAGACGATCATTCGAAATGGTAGAGGTTGGCCAGAACGTGACGCTTTATTGACTAACGATCCGCCTCATCATGCCCGGTTTAGGGGTCTTGTCAGTGAGGCCTTCTCAAAAAAAAGGGTAGACCTATTAACCCCGAGGATTTCTGCAATTGCGAATAAACTTATCGACCAATTCGTAGATAGCGGGCAGTGTGAATTTGTGAAGGACTTCGCCATACCATTGCCCCTGAAAGTTATTGCGGAGCTTTTAGCTTTTGAGGATGATCAGTTAGATCTTTTGAGACGTTGGTCAGACGCTTTTGCCGATCGGTTAAGCGGAATGGCTTCGCGGGAACGTTTGATTGAATGCACTCATACGATTTTAGAATATCAGCACCATATGAGTGACAAAATCGAAGGATACAGGAAGGCTCCGGAAGATAATTTGGTTTCCGATCTGGTGCACGCCAGAATTGGCGGGGAGCGTAGTCTTGACATGTCAGAATTATTAACGATATGTCATGAGCTTTTGCTCGCTGGAAATGAAACGACCGCCAATGCGCTCTCAGAGGGCATGTTGTTGCTTCTAAGAAATCCTAATGAACTTAAAAAGGTCATAAAGAACCGAGAGTTGATCCCCAATATGGTAGAAGAGATACTTCGCTGTAGTTCGCCGGTTCACTCTATTTTGCGAATTGTCACACGCGATACTGTTCTTGGGGGAGCAGAGATTCCCCAAGGCAGTAAGGTGATGCTTCGATATATTAGTGCCAATCGTGATGAGCAGATATTTGACGATCCGGAACGATTTAAGGTGGATCGAACAGATGTAAATCGTCATCTAGCCTTTGGAGAGGGCGGCAGGCATGTTTGCATTGGATTAATGCTAGCTCGACGTGAACTGAATATCGCCTATGAGCAACTCCTCAATCGACTTAGACCAATGAGGATAAGTCTTGATGAGGATCAAATTGAGTATATGTCGAGCATGATTTTGCGGGGAATTAAGCAACTCCCCATTCGTTTTGAAAGTGTTGGTTGAGGCTGGATTGATTATTCTGATTGGAATGCTAACTGTTAAAGGAGACCGGGTATGAACCAAGAGCAAGTGGAACAAAATAGGAAAAGTGTTCAGGACTGGTACCACGCCTTGGCTGAGGGGGACAGTGCAAAGATGCTTGGACTGCAATGGGAAGATGTTATTTATAATATCCATGGGACCACCCCCGTTTCGGGGCGCTTTCAGGGAAATGATACGCTAGTTCGAGAAGTTTTTCCCAAGGTGTTCGGGCGTTTGCAGATGAATACGTTCAGGTTCTGTACAAGGTGCAAGATTATGTGTGCTGATGAGGAACGTGTTGTTTCCTTTATGCAGGCGGATGGGCTTGCTATGAATGGTGTTCGCTATAATCAGACCTATTGCCATGTTTTTGGTTTTCGTGGTGGCAAGATAGGAGAGTTCTGGGAATTCTTTGATTCAGTCTTGGCAGAAGCAGCAATTAATGACAATAATTTGATGAAACCGACCCAACAACCCATGGAGCCCTTCAGTTTTTAGCTTTCAATGGCTTCCATCTGTTGTTGGAAATCATGCATATCAAAGTAATCTCTCCACTTGACAATGAGTGTTCCATCAACATGAAAAATCCCCATGACAGGTAAGCTGAGAACCCCACCGTTTGGGAAAATAAATGTGTCTGTTCGCTCAGTCATGACAATATCGTTATTGCAGGCGATGTGGTGAGTTACCCAATCAATTTTTTCTACGTTTTCAAATGACTTAAAAAAGTCCCTAACGGCAATTTTTCCTCGTAGCATCGGCATGGGGATATTGTGATATTCAATATCCTCGCTGAGGAGTGCATCGATGTTTTCAAAATCTCGNTGGTTCCAATTTTCAATAAAAGTTTCTACAACTTGAATTGGATGCATCATTAATACCTCTGTAATTGGGAATGTTAGGTTTATTATTGGGGGATGTTATTCTTGTCGTGTCGCATAGTAAAGCCGGCGGAATAGAGTTTTTGGATACTATCTGCTATATCAGAGACATTAGAGCTTTTTTCCGAGGGCTAACAGTAAGATAGGCAATTAAACTGGGAGGGAAAATCATGAAAGTTGCTTCAACAAGTCTAGAAAATAAGGTGGCTATTATTAGCGGCGGTGCGAGCGGGATTGGAGCAGGCATTGCTAAGTTGTTCGTGGACAGCGGATGTTGCGTTATTATCGCTGACATTGATGAAACAGCCGGCTCTGATCTGGCAAGTGAGTTAGGCGATCTAGCCCAATATTCATACCTTGATGTTAAAGAGGAGTTGAGTTGGGCTGCTCTTTTTGATAAAGCCAGGCAAAAATGGGGCGACATTGATATCCTCGTCAATAACGCTGGAATTGGGTCAGCTGAATCCATAGAAGACGTCAGCATGGATGTTTGGCATGAAATTATCGCTATAAATGCCACTGGGGTTTTTCTGGGGTGCAGAGTAGCTATCCGGTACATGAAAGAGAGCGGTGTTAAAGGAAGCATAATTAATATTTCCTCCGCTCTAGGATTGAGACCTTTGAGCAGTACACCAGCCTATGGAGCAAGTAAGGCGGCCGTGGTGAATCTTACGAAAAGTACGGCGCTGCATTGCGCCGAGAACGGCTATGATATCCGTTGTAACGCTATCAATCCTGGCTTTATCAGAACTCCGCTATTGGATAACGCGTTAGATGTTGCGGAGGACCCTGCTGGGATGCTGAAGGGGTACAGTAATTTGCACCCGGTTGGCTACATTGGTGATATTCAAGATGTAGCCAGCGCGGCTCTTTTCTTGGCGGGAGATAACTCTAAGTTTATCACGGGCATTTCTATGCCGGTGGATGGTGGCATGACAATATAAGATGGGACAGGCAGTAAACCAATCTGGTTGGTCACCAACCAAACAGCGCACGCTAGCTAAAACTATACTTTGACCATCAACTTGCCATCGTTGGTCCCGTTAAACAGTTTTAGGAAGGCCTCTGGAGTATTTTCAAGCCCCTCCACAATGTCTTCTTTAAACTTAATTTTGCCTTCTTTCACCCAATTGGCCATGGTTGGCACTCCATTTTCGAAGTCACCAAAGTAGTCGCTCACTAAAAAGCCCTCGAGGCGCGCGGTTTTGGCTAAGATCTGCCACATGTTATGTGGTCCAGGGAGGGACTCGTCATTATTGTATGTGGACATCCACCCGCAAAAAAGGATCCTAGCATTCTTGGCCAGGTTTTTAAGAGTTGCGCTCAATATCTCCCCTCCGACATTATCAAAATAGATGTCGACTCCGTTAGGACAAGCGTTAGCAATGGCTTGCGACATGTTATCAGTTTCACGATAGTTGATCGCGCCGTCAAAACCCAGATCTTTTGTTATCCAGTCGCACTTGGCTTGCGTTCCGGCTAGGCCAACCACATGACATCCGCTGATTTTCGCAATTTGTCCTGCTATAGAACCCACTGCTCCAGCAGCCGCACTGATCAATACCGTCTCTCCAGCGACGGGTTTGCCGACGTCCAGAATGCCATAGTATCCTGTCATGCCGACTGCCCCAAGAACACTGAGATGGTTATTAATCGGCAGACCAAGAGTCATGTCTGCCGGGAAAACATAATCCTCAGGTGCTATAGAATAGTCTGACCAATTTCCCATGCCCCAAACAGTGTCGCCAACTGCATATTTGTTGCTTCTGCTTTTAACGATTTCCCCAATAACAGTGCACCAAACAGGATGACCCAGTGGTATGGGAGGTAAATAATTATTATCCATATCACTCATCCAGACACTTATTGCTGGATCAAGCGAAAGGTACTGATTTTTTATTATGATTTGCCCCTCATCTATTTGGTCGAGAGTCGTTTCAGTTCTTTCTATATCAGACTCTTTAAGAAGCCCTTGAGGTCGCGAGGTCAGCAGGATTTGTCGTGTATTGAAGGTAGACATAATAGGTTCCTATGGAGTCTTATTTGAGGGTATACATGGCGTTGCATTTTATGTTCTCCGTAGTTATTCTTCAACTCAAATGCTGACTGCTCAGCTTGAGTCTGTTGAGTTTATTTTTTCAAGCTAAGAGCGACTCTTTCATTCGTTAAGTGATGACTGTTTAATTGATTCTAGGGCAGCGGCACACCATTCTAGTAGAAGGGCTTAATCATGAAAGTAAATCGTCAAGTGCTCCTTGAATCACGTCCGGTTGGAACGCCAGTAGAGCATAACTTTAAAGTTGTAGAAAATCCCATTCGTCAAATCGCGGATGGTGAGGTCCTTATACAAAACTTGTATATCTCGCTTGATGCTGGTTTTAGAAACTGGATGAAGGAAGGTAGCGGAGACCACATATTGCCAGCGATGGAAATTGGTAAGCCAGTGATGGGTTTGACATTGGGTCGGGTGGTAGAAAGCAAAAACCCGAAACTACCACTTGGTGATTTGCTTATGATTAGGGTTTCTTGGGAAGAGTATAGTATAAGCAACGGTATTGATGAGTGGTTTGTGCACTTACCTAAGGGCATTGACGCGCCTCTCAGCTATTACTTGGGCATTTTGGGTGATACAGGCCTGTCAGCCTATTTTGGNTTGACTGATGTGGGCAAGCTTCAACCCGGAGAAACGTTGCTGGTTAGCGGTGCAGGNGGCGCGGTTGGGTCTGTTGCCGGCCAAATCGGCAAAATCTTTGGCGCTCGCTCTGTGGGGATTGCCGGCAGTGACGAAAAATGTCAGCGACTCATGGATGAGTTGGGTTACGATGCTGCCGTAAATTACCGTGATACNGGGGATCTGAGTGCTGCAATTGGCGAAGCTTGTCCAAACGGGGTGGACGTTTACTTCGATAACATAGGAGGCTCGTTGCTCGAGGCCGCAATTAACAACATAAATGAAAAGGCTCGAATTATACTTTGTGGCGCCATAACTGATTATCACTTGGACGAGCCAGCGCCCGGGCCTAATAATCTCTTTAATCTATCTAAAAACGTTGCAACGATGACCGGTTTAATGTGCCATCATCAGAAAGATCGGTATGACGAGGCACGGCATCAAATAATGGATTGGATAGAGTCTGGACAACTTAGAAGCATAGAGTATATGTCGGATGGCATTCATCGCGTGGGCCCTGCTTTTTGCGACATGTTTCAGGGAAAAAATTTTGGGAAAACGATTGTAAAGCTTGCAGACTAAGATTCATCAAATACATTTTTTCAAAGAAGCAAGCGACTAGGCCAATGAACGGCGTTCTTGCTTCCAATCAAAATTAGGTTATGTGTTTGGAAGTGTTACCCCGGTCTAAAACCGTGTTATTTAAATGATCATTGTGCTCTAATAAATCAGCTAGTAAAAAGATAGGGATTATGGATGAAAGGCTACTAAAGCGAGAGATCTTTCAGAGCGCATGGGTAGTTGATGATGTGGAATCTGCGAGCTATTTTTGGGCCCAAACCTTTGGAGTGGGGCCATTCCTCCTGTTTGATTTTGTTGACGTCTTTTCCGACGTCTTATATCGAGGCGAACCCGGAGAGTTCAAGGTGTTACTGGCATTGGCTCAGTCGGGACAGACCCAAATCGAACTAATCCAACCCATGTCCCATCCGTCTGTCTATCGTGATAGTGTTGATGTCGGAAAAACTGGTTTTCATCATATTTGTGCGTGGACAAGTGACTTTGAAACTGACCTAGTGGACTTCGAGAGCATTGGTTGCCCGGCAGCGTTTTCAGCGAAAAGTGGAGAAACTCAATTTGCCTACTTTGATACACGAGATATGATTGGTTGTATGTTCGAAATTGTTACTAGAAATGAAGAAGTTGAGGAATTATTTAGGCGCGTAGAAGAGGCTGCCATTAACTGGGATGGATCAGATCCAGTCAGAAAGGGTAATTAGGTTTTGAAAACGGTTCATCAGGAGAAAATAATGTCATACCAACCATTCGATCGAAAAATGCTAAAAGGTAAGTCAGCCATTGTTACAGGAGGATATCGAGGCATTGGTCTGCAAGTTACCAAGGCACTGATGGACTACGGCATGAAAATAGTTATTTTTTGCAGGAATGAAACTGATGCTTCNCCGGTGGTGGANTCTCTGAATGAAATCTCAAAACAAAATCGTTTAGGTGCTGAATTGATCTTGGTTTCGGGGGACGTCAATAGCCAAAGTTCTCGACAAACTGCCATCTCTGCCGCTAAAAATCTAGGGCAATACGCGGTCTTGGTTAACAATGCTGGGACGGGCGCATTTGGTGCCTTGGAAAGTCTCGAAGATCAGCAAATTTATGATACGCTCAATACAAATATTGTGAGTCCAATGCAGCTGATAGCTGCATCTTCGCGAGTCTTCAGGGCTCATGGTTTTGGTCGTATTATAAATATCGGAAGTGATGTTGTGTCTTACAATCTCGCCAACGCCGCGCCCTATGTGTGTTCGAAGACTGCTTTGCAAAAAATTACCGAGCTTACCGCGTATGAGGTGACCCGAGATCTTAGTGATTTTAATGGAGCTATGGTGGCCGGTGGACCGGTTAACCCAGAACTCGATATTCGTGTTAACTTTTTAAGACTTGGAGCTACTGCTACCGATATGATCCAAAGTAGCGTGGATCAATTTGAGACCGAGGCGGATTATATGGATATGATAAACCCTAAAGACACTATCGGGAGGGTTTTCCGTTTGGAAGAAATCAATGGGGTAATTAAATATATGCTTGAGGTTGCCAATAACGGTCAGATCATCCCGCTTAGCGGTGCAGCAAACTAAAGTCTCCCAATGTAAAAATGGTATATTGGCCCATTCGGCTTGTAGAGAAATAGCTAGGAGCGCGTTCACTTGATGAGCAGTGGGATGCTTAAAACATCGTGTGTTGACAGAGGCCAAATAGTCGTTGTGCGGCCATAACACTCTGTCTCATTGTGATTAAGAGCATATGCCGCACATTGACTGTAGAATCTTTGACTAGCAGTCAAAATTGAATTCCTTTGGTGAAGCCTCCGTCAATGACAATATTGGTACCTAACGTGTTGCCTGAGAGAGGACTCGCAAGCAGGGCAACTTGTGTGGCTACCTCGTCTGCTGTACCCATCCTACCGAGGGGTATGGAAGCGACCGTGCTCTCAAAAAATTCCGGCATTGCCTTGCTNATGTTGTCCCACGCCCCACCTTCGACGAATATTGGTCCGGGGCTAACACAGTTTACTCTGATACCTGAAGGTGCTACCTCTTGTGAGAGGGTTCCAGAGTAGTTGAGCAGTGCTGCTTTCATGGCACAATAGGGATCAGCACCAAAACCAGCTTCGAGCGCTGCGGTTGAGGATATAATAATAATAGAGCTGGAACCCGATTTCTCTAAGTGTGGTCTGGCGGAGTTGATGCCGACTATGGTGCCTAGAATGTCCACATTAAAAACTGTTTTCCATCCCTCTATTCCGGGTTGCCCGGCACCTATACTTACATTGGGGACAAAGATGTCGATACCACCCAATTGTTCAGCGCATGAGTCCACCCAGGCGCTTAAGGCGTCACCATCACTAATATCAACGCTGCTGCCAACAACTTTCACTCCATGAGCGGAGAGATCGCTGATTGCTTCAGTCACTTCAGAAGCATTGCGCGAGCATATGCCTAAGTTGCATCCCTCAGCGGCTAGTGCTTCGGCTATAGCTCGGCCTATACCTTTGGTTGAGCCAGTAATCAGTGCATTTTTACCTTTAATTTTTAGATCCATGATAGTTTCCTTTTTTGTGATGGTATCAGTTTGAGCGAGACTTTTTACCAATAACCTTCCTAAGTCTGATGCTTCATTTGCCGTTTTCGATTCCAAAAACGTTGATCAATAACACCGAGTGATACACGAAAGCTGCGCAACTGTCGTTCGGCTTTAGTTTGAAATTCGAACTCCTTTATTGCCTCTGTGAGGCATTTTCAAGCGGTTAATTAAGAATGACTATTATGGGCATTATAGTGACGGTATCGTTCCAATTGGAAGTCAGCATTTCCAAATTGCTTAGCTATGACCGTTAGTCGTTTGAAGTAATGGCCTACTTTAAATTCATCGGTCATTGCTATGCCGCCGTGCATCTGAATAGCCCCGTAGGATATTTCGCGCGCAGATCTATCGACCCGAAATTTTAAAGCAGCCAATAGTTTATGGCGATCATCTGATGCGTTAGCAATAGCGTTCGTGGTTGCGATTAGAAGGGAATGCGACAATTCGGAGGCTATGTACATATCGACCATGCGGTGCTGGAGTGCCTGAAAACTTCCGATGGACTGCCCAAATTGTTTTCGTTGTTGGCAGTAGTCTATCGTCATTGATATTAATGCGCTCATCGCACCAACAGCTTCTGCGCAGACAGCAAAACAGGCGCGATCGAGGAGGGCATCAAGCTGATCAGCGTCAACTGACAGCAGAGCACCTCTTCCCACTTCCACTTCATTGAGTGTTATCTCGCTGGCTCGGCGGCCGTCTATAGTCAGGTAGTCATCACAGTGAACGCCAAGAGCATTTTTATCAACGACAAACAGACCAATCCCATCGCT
The DNA here is from genome assembly GCA_002591625.1 of Porticoccaceae bacterium. Lineage (GTDB taxonomy): Bacteria > Pseudomonadota > Gammaproteobacteria > Pseudomonadales > Porticoccaceae > TMED48. Next base: position 11,645 of record PCDB01000038.1, on the reverse strand, counting down.
ATCATGTTTCCGTCCTTTGATTCTGGCGGTTAATACCAATAAATCGGAATGCGGTGCATTTGAGACAATACTTTTTACCCCATTGAGTTGCCAAGTATCTTTCGACTGCAGCGCTGTGGTGTTCACATAATAGCGCTCGGCTGTATGATTTGGTTCATGATGAGCAAAAGCGCAATGAAGATCTCCAGCAATAATTCCCGGCAGATATTGCTGCCTGATGCCCTCTGAACCAAGGGCCAGGGCACCACCACCTAGCAAAATAGTCTCTAGATACGGTTCCAGTACCAAGTGTTTTCCGAAAGCATCAAAAAGTATTGAAATCTCCTTCGGGCCGCCGTTTAATCCTCCATCTGACTCATCAAAAGGCATGGCAAGCCATCCCATTTCAGCAAATTTTTTCCAGTGAGGAGGTGCGACAGAAATTGGCCCGTTCGCTACCTTCCTCCGCGAGTCAAAGTCATATGTTTCAGATAGGTACTTTGATACCAGATCTGACAGCATTTGCTGCTCATCCGTGAGTTGTTGGTTGGAATCAAGGGACATAATTATCTCAAACCTAGGACTGCTCGAGCGATGATATTTCTCTGAATTTCGGCACTACCGCCATAAATTGTTGAGGCACGCATGTTTATATATTCTGCAGAGGTAGTTACTGCATTGCTGGGGCCTATTACAGTACCCGCATAGTCAATTTCTAGTGCTTCGGATTGGAGTGGCGCGATGTATGCGCCGAGAGCATCAACGGATAGTTCTGTAATTTTTTGTCCTAACTCAGTGCCCACCAACTTTGCAACGCTGGTCAGAGCGCCTGGGTTAACACTTGATTTTATGCGTTGCTCTGTGATTTCAAGGGCAAGAGCGTCAATCTCTAATTCTGCAAGTTTCGAAACGAAGAAAGGATCATCTTTGTAAAGTAGGCCAGTACTAGAAAACTGCTCGCCAGAAATATCTCGCACTTTTGCCAAAAGCTTCTGATGGTCATTTGAATAGTTATGCCCACCCCGCTCAAACTCGAGAAGATATTTGGCTACACCCCAGCCTCCATTCTCTTCTCCCACAAGATTGGCAGATGGTATGCGGACATCGTTGAAAAACACTTGGCACTGCTCGACGGTTCCATCTAGACCAGTTATCTCGCTAACGGTAATTCCATTTAAATTCATATCGGCTAGCAGAAAACTTATACCAGCTTGAGGCCTACCTTCAGTTGCTGTGCGAACAAGACAAAATATTTTATTTGCACGATGTGCGAAACTCGTCCAAATCTTGGAGCCGTTCACGACGTAATCGTCCCCGTCTCTTTCAGCTCGAGTTGACAAAGAGGCGAGATCGGAGCCAGCGCCGGGTTCAGAATATCCTTGGCACCATATGTCCTCACCCGAAAGTATGCGTGGTAGATAGTCAGATTTTTGTTGTTCAGTTCCATAATGCATGAGAATTGGGCCAAGCATCTGAATGCCAAGTGCCATAAGCGCTGGTGCATTTGCCAGTTTTAGCTCACGCTGAAAAATGTAATGTTTGTTAGGTGACCATCCGGTTCCGCCATACTCTTCTGGCCATTCAGGTGCTGACCAGCCTTTGCGGTGGAGGATTTTGTGCCACTCTAGCGCGCAATCATAGTCAGCAAATACGCTAGTCATATTTGCTCCTGCGCGTCTTAACTTAGCCGTCAAATTTTCTTTAATGAATTGCCGGACTTCATTTCGGAACGCAATTTCTTCTTCATTCATAAAGAGTCTCACAAAGAAGTTTTACCATAATTTATTTTCATTGTCCGAGGTTTGAATTACAGCATGTAAGACAAGACCGGGCACAATTGTATCTGCAAAATTCATTTAAGCAACAGTTTGGATATCAGGTCTCAGTAATGACAATTCTCTCGATATTAATAGGAACGAAAGATCATTCATTTTAAGCTGATGGTGGGCTTATACAAACGATCTGTTTCCCAATATTGGTGCCTTCGAATATAGATATTAGAGCGTCAGGCAGGGCTTCAAATCCATCAGTAATAGTGGCTTTGTGCTTGAGTTGTCCAGAAGCAATGAGGGGTTTCATGGAAGTGATGGCCGAATTAAATTTTGATGCATAGTCGAGAACGATGAATCCCTCCATTTTCGCGCGTCGGAATATTAGATTAAAGTAATTCCCTGGTCCCGTTTGGGCCGCTGTCGAGTTGTAGCGAGATATTCCGCCACATAATACGATTCGGGCACCATCACTAATTTGGTCTAAAGCGACGTCAAGAACATCTCCTCCCGCGTTGTCAAAATATACATCTATTCCTCCTGAGCATGCTTTTTTTAGGCGTTGAGGCCAATCCTCATGGGTGTAATTAATCGCTGCGTTGAAACCGATCGAGTCTGTGAGCCATTGGCATTTTTCATCAGTGCTCGATATGCCCACCACCCAGCAACCTATCGCTTTCGCCAATTGTCCTGCAATTGAGCCTGTGGCTCCGGCTGCGCTTGACACGACGAAAACATCTCCGGATTTCGGCTTGCCTATTTCATTTACGCCGAACCAAGCAGTCATACCCGTTAATCCAAAAACCCCAATTGCTTCATCAAGTGATACCCCGTCAGGTATTATTTGGAGGGGTGCATCGTCTGATCTGTGGAGAAAATACTCTTGCCATCCAAAACTCCCAGTGACGCGAGTTCCAACAGGGAAATTGGTACTTTTAGATTCAATGACCTCTCCAGCCCCAAAGCCGCGCATTACGTCGCCCAGTTCCAAAGGGGCGATGTAGTCCGCCCGATTTTCCATCCATCCGCGCATCGCAGGCTCAATGCCCATGTACTGAATTTTAACGAGGCAGGAATCATCTTCAATAGCGCTAGTAGGCCTCTTGACAAGCTTGAAATCTGATCGCTTGACCATACCGTGTGGTCTTGCAGCTAGAAGAAATTGTCTGTTCACGAGTTGGGTTTCGAGTATGAATGCATAATTTTAGTCCTCTCGGAGTCCTTGCCTTAGCAGATCTTTACGAATCTTTCCTGAGGCTGTTCGCTCAAAATCGTCCAGAACGACAACTTTTTCCGGCCATTTTTGGCGCGCCAAACCGGCTTGCGAGAGAAAGGGACGCAAATTGGCGACGGTAAGTTTCAATGCCCCGAATTCACTGGATTGTCCGGTTAGAAAAGCACATACTCCCTCGCCAAGACGCTCGTGCGGCATGGACACTACTGCAGCCTCTCGTATATCAGGGTGGGCATGCAGTACATCCTCAATCTCTTTGGCTGATATGTTTTCGCCCCCACGGATAATTAGATCCTTTTTTCGATCAGTAATCACAACAGCTTTATCGGTGGTCACATAACCGATGTCGCCGGTGTGAAAATACCCATCAGTCATTGCGTGGTCTGTCTGTTGCGGATCTTTGTATCCCAGCATCATTGCAGGCCCCTTGACTAAAAGCTCGCCGTCAACACCAACACTCATTTTCTTACCTTTGTCATTGATGACCATGACGTCCCAATTAGTTACTTTGCCATCGGTGGTGGCGGCCAATTCTATTTCTTCAGGATTTATAAAGCCGGTACTAACAAGGGGAGCCTCAGTGCTGCCATAAACTCGGAAAGCGCAGCAGCGATCCATTATATTATGGACTCGCCTTATGAGCTCAGGAGGCACTGCAGCTCCGCCGCAGCCAAATAATCTGAGGCTTGGCAGCCCATCACCACTCCGTTCAGCATAATCTACAAGCTCCTGAAGGAATGGTGTGGCGCTGATGCATAGGGTTGCTTGATATTCATTTATCAGTTTTGCTGCACGATTAACATCCCATTGGGTCATTAGGAGCGACGAGATGTCGGTGTAGAAAGGAAGTTCCATTCCATTTGCGAACCCAGTGATATGAGTTACCGGTGACGGCATAAACATCATATCTCCATTATTTAAATTCCAGGCGTTAACGGTGTTATCGATCGCTCGACATAACGTATTCTGGCTGTGCATCACTGCTTTTGGTGTGCCGGTTGTTCCAGATGTATACATCAGCACTTTTAACCCATCGGCTCCAACTTTTTTGAAATTAAAGTTGCTTTCGGAAGTCTCAATTAATTTTCCATAGTTAAGCTGTTGCAAGTTTCCTACGCCTCTTACCACAATGACATGCTCCAGCTTGGGAAGACTGGATCGAATTGAGCCTATCATTTCAAGGTAGTTTGTAGATCTAAACTTCTCGGGAATAAATAACAGCTTCGTATTGGCATCATTCAAGATAAATTTCAGTTCTTTTTCTCTATATATCGGAATGATAGGGTTAACCACTAAACCTAGTATGGATGCGGCCAGATCAATGGCTACAGCCTCTCGCCAGCTTGGCAGTTGAAAGCTAATGACATCACCGGCGATCATACCCAACCTACGGAGTGAATTTGCTAGACAGCCTGCTTCCTCGACTATACTGGCGATCTCAATAGCGGGTTCATTCTCATGAAAAATGATTTCCTGTTCGGGCCTTTTATTTGCCTTTTCAAGGGCTACTTCCGCGATTGTCTGGTTCCGGAATGCATCCGAGACGATTTCCCTTAGCATTAAAAATCCCTAAACAGCGGCGCGGTAAAAATTAATTGATTATGCGTCATGAGGTGAATTGATGTCTGCCGGGTATGGCATGACATGCTCGGTTCTAATGACCCCTGGGCCATGGTAGAGTGGGTCAAAACGTCTTGATGAGTAGCGCCACCCGGATGGTGTGCGAACACATCTGTCATTATAAATACCAACGATACGCAAAGCATTTCCGTTTGAATCAAGAATATCTTCGTAAATATACCAACGGCAATTCGCTTCATCATCCTTGATTTCGATTAGACCACTATGGTGGGTATGAAATACGACTGGAAATCCTGCCATGGCCGCCTCCCAGCGAGCCAATATATTGGTTTGCCCCACGATTGACTCGCCCAAAAAATGCCACACGCCATCAGGCTGCCAAAGCGACCCCCAGAGTTTGCTGTCCCTCCGCATAACGGCATCACCGTACAACGCATTGAGATGGCGAATATCCAGATTGTCTTTTTGTGGATTTGTCATGAGCCTACTCCTGAGCGCTAGCNGCTTTTGTCGTGAAGTCTTCGATCTCAGAGGGTGTAGGATTTCTCCTAAGCGTCAAGCCCCCATTTACTTGCANATTCTGTCCGGTCATAAAGCACTCGTCGGTTGCCAGAAAGACTGCAGCCGCGGCTATATCATCACAGGTGTTTAGACGCCCCATTGGATATTCTTTTATGAACGCCTCGGGAAGGCCGGGCACTGCAAAATAGTCTGTAGTCATGGGGGATTCAGTAAACCCGGGTGAGATGGAATTAGCTCGAATTCCCTTGACACCAAACTCGTCCGCAACGCCTCTTATTACATGATCAATACCTGCTTTCGTACCGATGTAAGCATGATGATTACCCACAAGAATGGTTGCGGTTGCTGATGATATCTGGATGATCGACGCACTTGTACTCATGTTGCCGACGAGTGTCTGCATAAATTGATATGGCCCTTTGAATTGGAGATTCATCATTGCGACAAGGTCATCCTCTGACGTCTCTTCGAAAGGTGTCAGAAGTCCCCAGCCTGTGCAGTTTATACCAACATCTATTGGCCCAGATCTAGCCACCGCATGGCTAACTGCAGATTCTATATCTGCTTTTACTGTAATATCACAGTAGACAGCTGAACCGCTTATGGATTCCGCGAGTGCNTGTAAATTTTCGATATTTCGACCAGCAACAGTAACGTCGGCACCCTCTGCGGCAAAGCGTCTAGNGATAACTTGCCCCATATTACCTTTGCTGGCGGCACCCAAAATTAGCGCTGACTTCCCTTTAAGTCTGGACATAATTATATTTTCCTATATTTATATTGTTTACATTATGGGTTTAAATTAAAGATAAATTCGCGCAAAAAGATANACTTTTATTGATGTAATATAGCATTNAAGCCTAAGTTAGGGCCACTGACAATGACACTATTATTCCGCATCATTAAACTGCTAGAAATAAACCCTTCAAAGATGAAGTGTAAATCGTCGCAGCTATTTTTTAATNAGCATNTTCATAACAATCAGTTATTTGTTTTATTAGCTTAGGGCCTTGATAAATGAGGCCGCTATAGATTTGCACTAATTTAGCCCCAGCTGAAAACTTCTCTGTCGCGTCAGCGGCACTCATTATGCCGCCAGCCGCAATTATTGGAATTTCATCACCAAGATGGGATTTAAGTGTTTTAACGACTTGTGTTGCTTTTTTCTTAAGTGGTGCACCACTGAGTCCGCCTGACTCTAGAGAGTGTGGGTGATTACATAGAGNATTTCTATCGACAGTGGTATTTGTCGCAATGACAGCATCGAATTTCCAATGCAGCAAACTGTTTGCAATTGCAGAAATTTCCTTTGCATTGAGGTCAGGAGAGATCTTAAGAGACAATGGGACATATTTATCATACTTATCGGATAGCTCGGACTGCTTGTTTTTAAGGNGATATAGAAGCTCATCCAGTTGATCACCATACTGCAAAGACCTGAGTCCNGGAGTATTTGGAGATGAAATATTTACTGTAATATAGTCGGAAACGGAATATATATGCTCCATACACAATAGGTAGTCATCCTTACCTTTTTCNATGGGAGTATCTTTATTCTTTCCAATGTTAACNCCTACCAAAATCGCAGATTTNTTTGCTAAAAGATTTTCTTTGAGATTGTTTACTCCCAGATTGTTAAAACCCATACGATTGATTATCGCTTTCGTTTCTTGGAGCCNGAATAGGCGCGGCAGCTTATTTCCTGATTGAGGCCTCGGAGTTACAGTNCCCACTTCAACATGTCCGAACCCCATGGCATGGAAGGCATCGATCGCTTCACCATCCTTGTCCAGNCCAGCAGCTAGGCCTACTGGGTTGNGGAAGCGGAGCCCCATGAGCTCGATGGGTTTGGATTTGAGTGATTGCCGATAAAGTTTNTCAANCGGNGTATTAGCGCTTCGTTTGAGAATTGAAAGCGTAACATCATGNGCTGTTTCNGCATCCATCCTTAGCANGACTTTTTGAGCGATATCAAANAGCATGTGATNACTCATTAGTTGAGTTNATTGAAATCATAGCGATTCACAGGTGCACGAAATTGTCGGATGGATCAGTTCTTCAATTCCATTATAACTTAAAGTATTATTTAANCGTCACTTNAGGGGAATCATAATTGTTTTAACTAGCATAACTTGNGCACCAAGAGGGGCNTTTGTCAAAGCGAGCCAAAGNAGTTGGAAAAGAGAGTAATNCAATCATCTCGCTTNCAAACCGCATGGACAAAAATATAANTGAATGAGTTTGCTATTCGGTTGAACCGAGCTCCCTATAGATTTGANAGTTTTNTGGGCAAACANGCCTGTTATACGGAAAAAACAAACAAAAAGGAGTGCGCTTTAGCAAAGCAATTAGCAAAGAGTGTNAGGTGGNCCTNGACTCNGGTTTTATTCGTTACTAGGAGNTCCATCAGCANCCATTGTTTTTCAGATTAAAGNTTTNTTTACGATAGAAGGAGTTTTTCAAATGATAGGATANGTAACCGTCGGTGTNAGTGANNTNGAGCGTGCTAAGACATTTTGGTGCGAGCTGTTATCAGAACTCGGCTGTGACTTTGTGGTAGGAAATGAACGGGTTTCACTGATTGGAAAAAGTCAGGACTCGCCCTTGATTGGTGTTTGCTTGCCATGGGATGGGGAACCTTGCAGNCCGGGCAATGGCAATATGATATCTATAAATGTCGAAAATAATCAGATGGTTGACAAATTGCATGCAAAAGCAATTGAGTTAGGGGCGACTGACGAAGGTGCCCCGGGAGTTAGAGTTCCCGACGTTTTTTACGGTGGTTATTTCAGGGATCTTGANGGCAACAAGGCAGCTTTTTTTAATTGGGGAGGGTAGGCGAACCAACGTTGCTATCTTCTGTTACAGCTGGTTTATACAAACAATTAACTGTTNCATTCCATGGTGCAACGACTCATGGGCTAGCTGGAGATTTATTCCTGTTCTCTCAGCAAGCCCTTTAAGTGAATACGATTACTATGTGATACTTTGCGCTATTACATCACTGTGGAGAGAACTTCCATCGTTGTTTCCAATGGTTTTCGCGGGCCATCGGCCGTCTTTAAAGATAAATAGCACCGTTACACCGTCTGGCCCTGCCAACAGAGGACCGTATCCGCGGTTGGCTAGACCAAGCCGAATGTCTCCTGCGCTGTGCCACTCTGCTCCCACCTTTTGAGTTCCCTCTANAATAATTTCTGTGTAGTCGCATTCGTGAGTATGCGCTTCAATCAAACATTCGGGCGGATAAAAAACCCTAAAAACTGTGGGGGAGGAGGGATCTTTGGGACAACCAATTCGATACATCTTCGATATTACCCCGTTGGGCAGATGGATTGGGTCAATATCATCCCAGTTAAAGGCGGCGTGGCCGCGACGATTTAGTGAAGCTGACAGGGCATCCTGAGTCAGGTCTACAGCCTTTCTGTTTGTATTTTTATTCATTTACACGCTCCCAAAATTTGGTGAAGCAACGTTGGTGGCTCTACAAGGCGATTTTAGTGCTTGCTGACGAGGAGTCAATGGCGCTGTAGTTAGTAGCTAATTAATGGAATGATGATTTAGAATTATCGCAGCTAGTTATNTGGAAAACTTAATATGCAGAACATGAAATATATTGGCCTTCATGCCTCTGGCGGGGCAGATCAGATGTANCTNGCTGAAGGACCACTGCCAAATTGTGGGCCGNACGAGGTGGTAATAAAGGTGGCAGCCGCTGGAATCAATAGGCCNGATATCCTGCAGCGCGAGGGCTTATATGATCCTCCAAAGCAAGCGTCGCCAGTGATGGGTCTGGAAGCAGCAGGAGAAGTTTGTGAGATTGGTTTGGCAGTGGAGGGGTGGAAGGTAGGCGACAAGGTTTGCGCCCTTTGCAATGGGGGCGCCTATGCTGAATATGTGGCGGTTCCTGCAGGGCAGTGTTTGCCTATTCCGGGTGATCTTAGTTTGGTGGAAGCCGCATCGTTGCCCGAAACGTTTTTCACGGTTTGGGCGAATGTTTTTTTGCGAGGAAANCTCTCNCGAGGAGACAGCATCTTGATCCANGGGGGAGGCAGTGGCATAGGAGTAGCGGCTATTCAGTTGTCTAAGGCATTTGGGGCAACTGTTTTGGCAACCNCTCGAAGCAGTGCAAAGTGCACAGCATGCGAAAAAATCGGCGCTGACTGGGCAATTGATAGCAAATCAAATGATTTCGTATCTCAAGTGATGCGGATTACTAATAACGTCGGCGTAGATGTTATCCTTGANATGGTTGGTGGCGATTACATCAGGAAAAATATTAAGTGTGCGGCGGTTGACGGAAGAATTATCAACATAGCTTTTTTGGCAGGTGCAGTCAGCGAAATAAACTTGATGCCCATCATGATTAAGCGACTCACGCTGACTGGGTCTACATTGCGCCCGCAAACCCCAGAATCTAAGCGAAAAATAGCGACAGACCTGAANAAGAAAGTCTGGCCCTTAATTGCATCAGGTAAAATCAGGCCGATAATCCATNACTGCTTTTCAATGAATGAANTTGCAGAAGCTCATCGTATGATGGAGGAAAATCAACACATCGGAAAGATTATAATGACAGTTGATTAGTTTGAATCTTTAGGCGATTCAGCTCTGGTCGACAANNACTCTGGCAGGATAATCAATTTGGGCTCCAAATATTCTTGCAGGCCTTCAAGGCCACCCTCNCGGCCAATCCCTGATTTTTTTACCCCACCGAATGGTTGCACGACGCACATATCCCANGTGTTTACCGAAATTTGTCCAGTCTTGANTCTNCGAGCAATCTTCTCTGCNAGAGCNANNTCAGAAGCATAGACTGCTCCGGANAGCCCATAATCNGAATCGTTAGCGATCTNGACCGCATGGTCGATGTCATCAAACGGTATGACAGTAATGACGGGNCCAAATATTTCTTCCTGTGCGATACGCATTTTATTGTCTACATCGGCAAATAGAGTCGGATTAACATACCAACCTTGCTCTAAGTGGGCNGGNCGGNTGCCCCCACACACAAGTCGAGCGCCCTCTTCACGACCGATCTTGATGTAGTTTTCGACGCGATCTCGTTGTGCTTTACTGATCACCGGTCCGATGGATGTTTCGGGGTCTTGAGGGTCGCCAACCTTCAGACTTTCGATCAACTCAGCCATCTTGGAAACCAATTCTTCTTGCCTATCTTTGCGGATTAAAACGCGAGTCAGAGCAGCACAAATTTGTCCAGAGTGTCCTATTGCATTAAACACGGTTGACTGGATTATCGGGTCTAGCTCAATGTCGTCGGCAATTATCGCAGCCGACTTTCCACCGAGTTCCAGAGTTACTCCAGCGATGCGTTTCGAACATTCACTCATCACTTCGGCGCCTCCTCTTGTCGAACCTGTGAAAGCGACCTTATCAATCCTAGGATCCGAAACCAGGAGTCGCCCTATATCTCGTCCTGCGGGTAATATACTGATCACTCCCTCGGGAAATCCTGCGGCCTCGAGCGCTTCGGCAAGGATCAATGTTCCAATTGGTGCCTCTGGCGCGGGTTTAACCACCAGAGTGCAGCCAGCAGCCAGAGCGGCTCCCATCTTAAGAGATGCTGTAGGAACAGGACCATTCCAAGGTAATATTGTGGCCAGAACGCCTACGGGTTCATAAGTTAAAATGCCTCGTCCCCCTTCCCAATTCCGTTCCTCTTCAAATTTAAACCGTGAGTGAAAAGTGGCTGCATCATTCCACATCTTTTGCGCTTGAACTCCCATAAAACTTGCCAGAGCACCAGGGCCTCCCACTTCTGCGGTAAAACTCGTCGCAATAACAGCATCACGCTTTGCCACTTCCTCAGCCGCCCTAGAAAGGTAATGAGATCTCTCAGTAGCAGACATTCTTGGCCATGGGCCGTTATCAAATGCTTGTCTCGCTGCGGCAATTGCTCTATCCATGTCGTCTGCTGTAACGACTGGGATAGTAGCGACAACCTCTTCTGTGGCAGGAGAGAAGACCGACAGAATCTCGGTGCTTGAAGGATTGCACCATTGACCTCCTATGAAGAGCTTCTCATAGCTTGGAATCGTTGAATTCACTATCTATACCCCGCGTTATTTTCATTGATTTCTTGGGCGATTCGCAATGCCTCGCTCCCCACATACCCTCTTATCATTTTCGACTCATCTGTTGTTATTGCGGCTGCAAAACTGACCATGCCGCGTTCATGATATATTCCATCCATCACAATAGCTTCCCAGAGTTCTGATTCAGTGACGGCGATTGATCGTTTTAAATCTGGCAAAACGCCGCTAGATAAGGTGCCTGTTCCGTGGCACGCAGCGCAGTTTGCAGCATAGAGTATGCGTCCATTCTCAATCTCCTCAGCACTCAAAGTCACTGAGGGCTGCTGCAATGGTCTAGGTGAAAGGTGGTTTTTTTTCAGTTCGGCCTCACCATCTAATGTGAAAACAAGCAATCTACCATTCGGGTAGTTTTTTGGGCCGTTAAAACTTGGCAGCGAGAGAGGGACAGCTCCTCCATCTCCTACCATCACCGCTACATATTGTTTTTCGTTGATGGCATACGAC